>JBBDQN010000028.1:0-34404 GCA_040905905.1 Acidimicrobiia bacterium | reverse complement strand
GCGGGCGTGGATCAGGCGGACCAGGGTGATGATCTCGGTTGGTTCGCCGTGGCCCGATTGTTCCAGCCCCGTGCGGTCCCATCCTGCCGTCACAGCTGACGACGCCAGGTCAGACACCTCCACCAGTCCCAGACCAACCAGAAACTGCGCGAGCTCTTCTTCGCGATCGCCTCGCTGCAAGGGTGACATTTGCTCCCCGACCCGTTGCTCGACCAGGGAGTCCGCCGCCTCCACAAGTCCGGCCGCCGATCTCTTGATCGCAGCCGCGGGGTTGTTCACCTCGTGGAGCAGGCCCGCAGTCATGGTTCCCAGGGCGGCCAGTTTCTCCGACTCCACTAGCGCACCTTCCCGATCCCGCAGACGACGGGTGACAGTTCGCAACATTTCTCGGAGGAACTGGTTGTGGGTCAGCAGCTTTTCGAAACTCTCCGCCGGGACCCGCACCACCCGACCCGGCGACAAGGCCCTCATCGTCGCCGAGGCCGGTCGCTTCTCCAGGAGCGACATCTCTCCCAGAACCTCCCCCCGCCCGGCCAGGCCGATCACGATCTCGGACTCCGCCGATTGCCTGACGGCCTCAAACGTCCCATCGGCGATCACAAGCAACGCCTCCGGTTCATCGCCCTCGTTGATCAGCACCACTCCGGCTTCAACATCGATGATGTCGGCGGCCCGACAGAGATTCTCAAGCTCGGCCTCCGGGAGCTCGGAAAAGTAAGGCACCTGCGAGAGGAGCTCGTACGGGCTCATAAGGTTTCGAGATGCTGGTGGACAAAGCGAACCGCCATCGCTCCCTCACCCGTGGCCGATGCCACCCGTTTGGTCGACCCCGCCCGCACGTCTCCGGCCGCGAACACGCCGGGGATGTTGGTTTCAAGTGGATAGGGGGGCCGGGCCAACGGCCACCGATCAAACCCCCGCATCGTTATTGCCTCGGCGCCGGTGACTATGAAACCCCGTTCATCGCGCGCTACCAGTCCTGACAACCACTCGGTCCGCGGTTGTTGGCCGATCAGCACGAATGCGGCAGAAACATCGACATCCTGCTGATGAACGCCGTCGAGAGTCTCCACTGTCACCGATCGGAGCCGGTTGTCCCCGAGGGCAGCAACGACCTGGGATCGAAGAATGACTGTAATGTTCGGGGTCGACTCGATTCTCTTGACCAGGTATGCGGACATGGAGGAGTCGAGCGAATCACCCTTGACCAACATGTATACCTCGCGTGCGAAACCTGCCAAGTACAGAGCCGCCTGGCTGGCCGAATTCCCGCCACCGACGACGGCAACCCGTTCACCCTGGTAGCGCTGCGCCTCCACCGCCGAAGCTCCGTAGAAGATCCCGGCCCCCAAAAATCGGTCGGCGCCTTCCACCGCCAGCATGCGGTAGGACACCCCGCTCGCCACCAGCAACGCCTTGCAGTTCACCTCTCCGGCGCCGTCGAGTTGTACAACCCGATAGGGGTCGTTGCGACTCAATCCGGTGGCCTTCACCGGGACCAGCATCTCGGTCCCAAATCGACGGGCCTGGGTCACCGCTCGATGCGCCAGATCGGCGCCGGACAGTCCCGAGGGAAAACCCAGATAGTTCTCGATCTTCGAGCTTTGTCCTGCCTGACCACCGGGGGCCTCCTCCTCGGCCAGCAGGGTCTTCAATCCCTCGGAGGTTGCGTAAACGGCCGCCGCCAAACCGGCGGGGCCGCCCCCGACGATGACCAGGTCATAGGTCGGGAGCTCGGGCTGTTTGCGCAGGCCCAGGGCCGAGGCAAGAGTTGGTATTTCGGGGTTGACGAGAACCTGACCGTCTTCCAGAAACACCGCGGGAATCTCCCCCCCGGCGATGGCCAGCAAGAGTTGACCGTCATGACCACCCACCTCGATCGCCTGGTATGGGACCTGGTTGCGGGCAAGAAAGTCCTTGATCTGATTGGTAGCAGGTGACCACCTCTCCCCGAGCAGGCGTACGCCCTCGAAGGTCCGCAGATGGATCACCTCCCACGCATTGAGAAGGTCGTCAAGCACTGGAAACAACCTCTCTTCGGGTGGATGCCACGGTTTAAGGAGATAATGAGAGACCCCGGCGTCATTGATGGCTGCGATGGCGGCTTCGGTGTCGGCATAGGCAGTCAGAAGCACCCGGGCCGCACCGGGGAAGAAGTTGCGGGACTCGGAAAGGAACTGAACCCCGGTCATTTCCGGCATGCGCTGGTCCGCCAGGAGCAGGGCGGCGTCGAGCCCGCGCCCCACCATTTCCCCCAGCGTCGACAGGGCCTCCTTTCCCGAGCTGGCGCTCACCACCCGGTAGTCCTGATAGTGGCGCTTCAGGTCCCTCTCCACCGCGGCCAGGACCCCCGGGTCATCATCGACGGCCAAGATCACCGGCTTCTTCACGCCGATTTACCTTAGAAGCGACGGGGGCGTCAAGTGCGTGGTCTCGACATGGCTACTCCGAGAGGTCGTCCAGCATTTCGAGGAGTGTCAACAGATCGGTTCTCGTGTCGTCTGGCAGGCCCGGCTGACCAGAGGCGGCCTCAACAGATGGTCGCTGCGCGGCCAGCATTTCCCTCATGGTGGTTGCTTGATCCCCCCGGTTGGCATCGACCACCTGCGCCGCTTCGATGAGACGATTGACCAGGGTCGGGGCGAACGAGGCGATGACGTCCACCCTCCACCCGTCGGAGTTGCGCAGGATCAGCCGCAGCCTGCCATTCAGGGCAACATAGGCAAATCTGGTACCCCTGATCTCGTTCTCCTCGACTCCGCGAACCGCAACCTCCGCCAACTGCGTAGTTTCGGCGAACCCCTGCCAGTAGTTGGCCGCCACCTGCTCAAGACCGGCATCCAGCAGATCGGCGGCCTGGGTCAACGAACCACCTTCGGCCATCACCACCCATGCCATCTGATCGGGAAAGGTGAGTGCGGCGGCCGCCGAATAGTCGCCGGTATTCATCGCCTCAAGCAATGCTTCCGCCACCTCCGCGGCGTCCCGTCCATCGGATACAGCATCGGTTGTGGTAGTGGTGAGGTCAGCGTCACAGGCCAGAGCCAGGACAGCTGCCAGGGTCACGAGCGACGCCCGCTTGACCCTCATGGCGCCAGCGCCCGCAGGGTGTCCTCGACTACGACCCGCGACGGGCTCATGACCATCAGGGCCGCCACGGTGAGCCCTGCTGCGGCGAACTCTTCGAGACGTTCTTTGACGATAGGTGCGGTGCCTATAAGGGCGATGTCGTCGATCAGACGGTCGTGAGTTGCCCGGGCGACGGCTTCCCGGTCACGGGACGCCCAACCGGCGGCGATAGCGGCAGCTTCCTCGGGGTAGCCCATCCAACTCAGGAATCGGTTGTAAACGGGCTGGGCAAAATAGGGGCCGATGAAGTTGTCACGGAGAAACTGGCGAGCTCCGCTCACGTCATCGGTGACGACGGCTTGCAGCCGGGCCATGACTCCGTAGTCCGAAGGCAGGACCCGGCCAACGGCCGCCGCTCCCTGTCGGACCGCGGCGAGCTGGCGGTCCACCACCCTCGGAGGCATGAGGTTGAGGCAAACCCCATCCGCATAACCGCCGGCCACCTCCAACATCCGGGGCCGCAATGCACCGATGTAGATGGGAACCGGGCCGACAGCAGGAGAAGCCAACCGAAAGCGTGACATGGAAACAGTTGTGCCCTGATAGGTGCCATCCCCGGTCAATGCAGCCCGCACCGCCTGCACAGTCTCCAGCACCCGGGTCCGAGGCAACTGGAATTCGAGCCCATGCCATGACGACACGATCGTCTCCGACGACGACCCGATCCCGAGAGCGAAGCTGCGACCCGACAGCACCTGGCTAACGGAGGCGGCAGCCGTTGCGAGTGCAGTGGGGGTTCGGGTATAGGCCGGAACCACGGCAACTCCGAAGTCCATCACACTGGTGCGGAAAGCGGCGGCCGCGGCCAGGACGAAAGCGTCGGGCCCGGCCACCTCGGACAACCATGCGTGCCGGTATCCCAACTCCTCGGCGAACCGGCACAGGTCGGCCAAGTCATTGACACCCAGACCAGGGGCCGAAGGGCTGAGTGCGAGGTCCATGGCGTGAAAGTAGTCACTCCGCAGTTGCCCGGGGGGCGAGCGATCTCCACAACACCACCAGGTAGGCAAGACCGACCCCTTCTTTCAGCCAGCGCCACGGATCCGCCAAGGCTCGTCCGATCACTCCTCCCGATGGCCAGGGCGCAAACTCGAGTCCGAGGAATGGCCACAGAAAGGTTTCCTCCCGCACCCAGGTCCCATCGAGTAGAAGGTGAAACAGCCACGCCACCACCACCGTCATCAGCTGCCGTCTCCGCCGACCCCTCCGGGTGGTCGTGAGGATGAGAATTGCCAATGCCGCTGGTAGCACCAGGGTATGGCCCAACCGTTGTCTGGTCGGCTCACCCATGAACAAACCCGTGACGAGATCGATGGCGTCGGGCAACAACGCCCCCAACCCCAGAAGCCGTAGGTCAACCTTGGGGTCGCGAAAGATCCATCGGAAGAGGAATATCGCCCCACCCAGATGCCAGAAGATCATCGATCAAGGGCGGCGTTGGCCAACGCATCTGCCACCACGTTGTCCTCCCGAGGGATGTGTTCGAGCCGGTATTCGGGGAAGGCCCGCAGCAGCTTCTTGGCGGCCAGGAACAGCTCTTGCAGCGCCGGGTTCTTGACCCGATATCTGCCTTGAAGTTGTCGGATCAACAACTGACTGTCGGCTCGCAGGACAATTTCATCGGGCTCATGTGAGGTCGCGGTCTTCAGGCCTTCGATCACAGCCCGATACTCGGCGACGTTATTGGTGGCATGGCCGATTGCCTCACTCACCTGGGCGACCAGGACCGGCCGGCCCTCCTCGACCCGGTAGAGGGCGGCCCCGATCGAGGCCTGACCAGGGTTGCCGCGCGAGGCACCGTCGGTGTAGAGGAGGAAGGTCCCGCTCACTCAGATGACCAGAATCCGCATGCAATGAATGCAGCGGGGCGGGTCCCACTCGGCCGCTTCGGCCTGTTCGGGAAGGGACAGGGCAAGGTGACAGCCTCCGCATACCCCTCCCTCCAGCCGACCAACAGCAACACCTTCCTTGGTTTTTCGGAGCTGCTCGTAGAGCTTGACCAACTCCGGGGGAATCGGGGCAGCGATGTCTACCTTGCGGTCTTCCCGGCGGGCGATCTGGGCATCGATGTCCTTCCAAGCAGCCCCAATCAGCTGTTCCAATCGGTTGGCTTCCTCGGCCTCCGCGGCCTTTTCCCGCTCGAGCCTGCCGACCTCGGCCCGCAAGGGATCGAGCCGATCGAGCAGCAATAGCACCCTCTCCTCCATGGTCCCCTGCTGGCCGCGCAGGGCCTGCACTTCGAGCCGCTTCTGCTCCGTCTCGCGACCGCTCATCCCTCCTGCGTACAGGCGAGTTTCACTCTCCTTCAGCCTGACCTCTATGAGCTCGAGTTCGCCCTCAGCCTTGTCGGTGTCACGTTCCAGTCCCCGCATTTCCTGGAACACCTTCTCATACTCGGACCCCAGCAATTCGAGCCGGGCACTCGCCTCCTGATATGCCGCCAGCTCGGGCAAGGTCTGGCGATGATGGAGGAGGCGGTCGATGCCAAGATCGATGTCTTGCAAATCGAGGAGATCGGCCAGACCGCTGATCTCCATCATGAGTTCGTCCAGGGAGTCGGATCAGCGGTCAGGTCCACGACTCCGGGATGGAGGGCGCCGACCGCCTCCCTCAGAGCCGACACCCCGGGTTTCTCGGTGGCGGCATGGCCAGGGTCGATCACACCGAGGTCAAGGTCAATGGCTTCCATGGTCTGGTGATGGCTGACGTCTCCGGTGACCAATACAGCAGCCCGGGTGGAAGCCGCCGCTGCCACCAGGCTCCCACCGGCACCGGGAATGACCGCCACCCTCTCGACCATTCGCTCAGCCGCACCGGCAACCCTGGTCGGCGTCGCCAGACTCCTTCCAACTGCCGCGGCCAGGGTTGCTAGTGACATCGGAGCCTCGAGCTCACCCACCCGTCCCAGCATGCCACCGCTGGCGCGGACGTCATGTATGTCGAAGGCCGGCTCCTCATAGGGGTGGCTCTTGATCAAGGCTGCCACCAGCTCCGGTTCCAGGTGTTTGTCTGCAACCATCTCCAGCCTGATCTCTTTCTCGTAGTTCAGCGTGCCAGTACGGCCGACCACGGGGCTGGCACCGGGACCGGGCAAAAACGTGCCAATTCCCTCGCTGCGAAATCCACACCCCACATAGTTGCCGATCCTCCCCGCCCCGGCTGCCGCGAGATCCGCGGCCACGTCGTCGACGTGATCAGGTGGGACAAAGGTGACAAGTTTGACTTTCGGGGTTGAATCCAGAGGCGCAAAGCCCCGGTAATCGCGCAGTCCTACTTTGTTCGCCAACGAATCGGCAGTGCCGCCCCGTGCAGCGTCCCAGGCGGTGTGGAATGTCGCCACTGCCACCCCGGCTCGCAACAAGCGGAAGGCTCGCCCCCCAGGACCTCCCCCGGCGACAACCTGGCTGAGAGGATGAAATAAGAGGGGGTGATAGGTGATGAGGAGGCCCAGCCTGGCTGCGATTGCCGCCTCCACCACTGAGGTAGTGACTTCGTGACAAACCCCGATCTCCCCGGTTTGGTCATCGGGATCACCCAACTGCAGACCATGACGGTCCCAGGAAGCGGCTTGGTCTCGATGTGCCTGCTGTGAGAGGGCATTGAGCATCTCGGCAACAGTTCGCATGCAGTATTGATGGTACCCGGGGTCGGTTTCCGACAAATGCCCGCGGCAACGGGAAGGTCAGCTGGGCTTGTAGTTCCAGGTCCAGGTTTCTGAGGACCGGGACCCATCGGCAAATGTGATGGTCCGGGTGCAGGACACCGAGCCTCCGATGTTGGGGTTGATTGACCGGTTGGTGCTCACCCGTACCTGTCGTCCCTCGTTGTTGCCATAGATGGCGACAGTGATGCTGGTGGAGGTGTAAGAGGTCTCAACCGTGAGCAGGCTGTCGGTGTCGTTGACGAATATCACATCGGGTTTGG
Organism: Acidimicrobiia bacterium; assembly: GCA_040905905.1. GTDB lineage: Bacteria > Actinomycetota > Acidimicrobiia > Spongiisociales > ZC4RG35 > JAICND01. Next base: position 27,351 of record JBBDQN010000028.1, on the reverse strand, counting down.
GAGTACCAAGAGTGGCCTCGTGACAGGCCGGGTAGCGACTGATGTAGACGCTGTGAGGCTTATGTTCGATTTCGTCGTACCCGCCAAAGAGGAAAGCGTTGTATACCGTCGTTCCGAACTGGCTGACGCCGCCGCCGTAGACGTCCACGTACTCGCCGCCGATAATGGCCGGGGCCAACTTGTAACCCTTCCCAGCAGTTCGGGCTCCCGTGATGCCGTTTACCGAGAACGTCCCCCCGGGAGGGATCAAGGTGCCATCGACCACCCGGGCCATCAACTGGATGTTGTGGACCCGGTTCTGGCAGCAGGCGTGACGGGTGGTGAAGCTGGAGACGAAGAAGTAGTCACGACTAGGGGCGGCGCCACCGCCCGGGAGCGGGCCAAAGGCTCCCTCGACCGGCACCATCCGTTTTGCCCCGTACGGGAACGTCAGGTCGGCGATGCCGCTGGTGTTGGAATCGCGCAAGTAGAACCGACCCTCGACCGGGCGGTAGATGCCGACGGTGTCGCTGTCATCGCCATTCCAGTCGCCCATGAACATGACATCACCCGCGATTCCATAAGCAAGCTCGTTGTCGGCGAAGCCTTCAACGAGCTGGTTCGAGTAATAGAGGGTTCCGTTGCCACGCCGATGAAGACCGATGCTGTCGACGTCATCGCCATCGAAGTCACCAACAAAGGCGACGTCACCCGGGTTGCCGAACATGAATGAGAAGTCGGCGGCACCCAAACCACCGCCCTCGGAACCGAGCCTGTTGATGATGTAGAAACGCTGCTCTGAGGGCCGATAGATCGAGACGGTGTCACAACCATCACCGTCGAAGTCACCGGCAACAGGGATATCACCCGGGTTCCCGAAGAAGAACCGAAGGTCAGCGACACCTTCGGTGTTGGAGTTCCGCAAATAGACGAACCCGTCTGTTCGCCGATAAAGGCCCGGAGTGTCAGTGCCATCACAGTCCCAATCCCCTACGAAAGGTGAGTCCCCCGGATTGCCGAAGAAGAAGGAAGTGGTGGCGCCGTCGGCGCCTCGCAAAAACCACCTGCCCGAGTTTGGATCCACCAAGCCCACCGCTTCCGCTTCGGCCGCAAAGCCGGGCGAAGCCGACCCGATCAGCACGGAGGCGCAGACCGCCACGCCGATCAACCATCGGAATTCGGGGGGGGTCGTCACATGCATCACCGGTGCGGCGAGGTTAGCTTGTGAGCCCAGAGCGCGAAACCAGGCAATCTTCTATGAAGCCGTACATTCTGGCCAACGCCCGGCGCCCGATGTCGATCGGGAAAGCATCGAAACCATGGGCACCACCTGGATAAATCGCCAACGCCGCCTCATTTCCGGCCGCCTGCCAACGCTGGTGCATGAACAGGGTGTCGTCGATCAGCGGATCTTCGGTGCCTACGGTGAACAGGGCTGGCGGCATATCCCTGAGGTCTCCGAATAGGGGCGAGACATATGGATCGTCGCGAGGGCACTCGCCGAGGTAATGGTCGAGAAACCACTCGATGATCGGCGTGTTGAGGACAAGGAGGCGCTCGCCCCAATGGCGCGCTGAAGGCGTGAGCCGGGCGTCGAACGCACCGTAAACGAGGTTGGCCCCGGCCCAACCAGTGAAGCCATGCCGATCGCGCAGACGGAGCAGTGTCGCCACCGCCAGATTGGCTCCGGCCGACTCTCCACCAATGAGCAAACGCTCCGACCCAAACTCGGCGCCGGCGTTGTCGACCAACCAGGCCGCAGCGGCTTCACAATCTTCGAGACCGGCGGGAAAGGGATGCTCCGGTGCCAGGCGGTAGTCGATGCTGACGACCGTCACCCCACAAGCCTGGCTTAGGGCCTCCAGACGGGGGTCTTGCTGATCGATGGCACCGAGCACCCATCCTCCGCCGTGGATGTGGAGATAAACCGCGCTGGGACTTTCAGCCACGAACACCCGGGCACGGAGCGACCCTTGTTCGCCCGGCACCTCCCGTTCGACGGCGCTCTCCGATCGCACCACCGGACCGAAGGCGGACTTGCCTTCTTGTCTCAGCCGGCGGGCCTCATTCGGGCTGAGATTGGTGAGCAGCGGATGCTGATGGAGCAATGCCTCAAGACCACTATTGAACTCGGCGGTCTCCACGCTGATTGGATCGAGCACGGTGATCGATCTTATGCGATAGGTGGAAGGGGACGGCGAAGGTCGACGGCCTCGTGGGCGGCCAGGGGGGCGACCAACACAATCGAACCCCCGGCGGGTCCGGCGTCGCTAGGCCTGGATCGGAAAATCCGCTTTGATCCGAACCGAGTTCCTGGATCGGCTTATCGAAACGTTTTGACTGAGATGACCGACCACCGCTCGGGCAACCTGGGAAGACCAGCCGCCAAGTTCGTCAGGGATCGGCTCCCCCTCACCAGTGCCCGTGACCTCAAGATGGATACTGGCGCCCTGTCGGCTGGCTTTGACAGAGGCAGTTGTGACTCCAGGAGTATTGGCAATCTCTTCCCATATCTGACCGCAGACCATGCCCAAATCACCCAATGAAACGGATCTGACCCCTCGGCCGCTGGCGAAGGAGAGGACAACCGATCTAGCAACCAGATCCCACTCAGGCCGGGCCGGTAGAGACATCTCCAATGGGACCCTCATCGGTCACCATGATACGATCCGCGTCGACGTGGAGGTTCAACTCGAAATACAAAGACTGGAAGCGGCCGATTGGGTCCTTCTCTCCGCCACGGGAGAGATCGATCTGGCGACTGTGGGAAAGCTCGAGTCGGCGATAGAGGCGGTGTTGCACGAGGGGACGAAACGGTTGGTAATCGATCTCAACGATGTCTCCTTCCTGGATTCGACCGGCCTCCGCACACTGTTAGCCGCCCACGCGAAGCTGGAAGAGCTGGGCGGGAGCCTGGCGGTAGTGGTGGCTGGCGGACCGGTTCAGCGGCTCTTGGAAATCACCGGGATTGGTTCGACCATGAACGTCTACCCTTCGGTGGAGGCGGCAACGGTTTGACATCCGGTCCCCTTCAGCTCCGCATCACCGCAGAGGCCTCCAACCTGGCCGTTGCTCGTACCTTCATAGGAACGGCCCTCAGAGTCCTTGAGCAACCGGAGTCGATAATCGATGACCTTCGCTTGGCCGTTTCCGAGCTGTTAACGGTTCTCGTCAAGGAAAACCAAGGCCCCATTGAGCTCGAGCTCACCATGAATGAGCATGACCTGCGGACCGCCATCAGCGGGCCCACAACGCTTCCACCCCTGCCGGCAGACATCACGAAAATGGTTGGCATGCTCGCTCCTGATGGCCTGGAGCTGGGCGACTCATCGTGGGTGATACGCGTTTCACGAGAATGAACACCCTGGTTTTCCCGGCCCAGGCCCAGACAGCAGCTGCGGCCAGGCGAGCAATTGCCGTCAGCGCTCCGCTCGATCCGATCCGTCTAGCGGAAGCTCAGCTTATGGTGACAGAACTGGTGGCGAATGCCATCCAACACGCCGGGCTGCATGAGTCGGATCAGCTGTCGATCACGATCGAACCCGATGTCGTGGCGGTGCGAATAGGGATTCAGCACCAGGCGAAAGCACCGATCGCATCCAACCACACCGGCCTGGGCTTCAGTCTGATCGATCGTTTGTCGCGTCGGTGGGGAGTGGAATGGGCCGACGGACTAGCCGAAGTCTGGTTCGAGGTTCGTCCGGCCGGAACAGGTGCGGCCCTATCCGAGCTAAGCAACGAAGAGGTGCTCTCGAGATCGAAAGACGACGTCCGGTTTCGGGACGAGGCGGTGGCAAGGTTCAGAAGCCTGTCCTCAGTACTGGCGGGCCGGTTCAGGGGAAAAGGCATAGCTGACGCCGACCTCGAGCAGGTTGCGCTTTTGGGCCTGCTCAACGCCATCACCCGTTTTGACGCTGACAAGGGGGCGTTCGAGCCCTACGCCGCCGCGACAATCCAGGGAGAATTGAAACGTCATCTTCGAGATCGGGCATGGTCGGTGAGGGTGCCTCGCGGTCTCCAGGATCTGTCGCTGCTGGTCGGAAGAACCGCCGAGTCGCTTGCACAGTCACTGGGCAGGGCGGCCACGCCGGGTGACATAGCCAGGGAACTCGATATCTCCGAGGAGGAAGTGGTCGAAGCTATCGCGGCCAACTCGGCATATCGTTGGGAGTCGATCGATGCCCCCAACGAAGAGACGGGGACGACTCTTGCGGAGACCATCCGTGAGGACGACGACTGGGCTGTACCCTCCGAGGACTGGCATGAGCTGTCACAAGGAATCCGCTCGCTGCCGGCGCGGGAGCGACGCCTTATATACCTCAGGTTCTACAAAGACTTGACTCAGACCGAGATCGCGGCGCAGATGGGCATGTCTCAGATGCACGTTTCCCGACTCCTTGCGCGAGCCCTCGAACTGCTGCGTGAGAAGGTTGAGTGATCGGTTACAGCTGGGGTTTGGGATGGCGTATCGCCGGGTAGGGATCGGCATGGAAACACGAGAGACTTATCCGGTACGGGGATCGATGGTCACTAGAGGGACCCGCCGGCCGCCAGCGGTCAGCAGGCGCAGGGTCTGTGGCATGCGAGGCTGCGAAACGATCCTCAGCCGTTACAACCTGCGTTCGACCTGCAATCAGCACGCACCGGTTCGCTATCCAAGACTGCGCGGCTCGGTGACTTCCGCCAGCAGCAGCTAAGTCAACCCTCCTTCGTGCGTAGAACTGGGCCGGCAAACGGCGTGGATCTACGCAGGAAGAGGACTAAGTGAACCCCTACGCGGGTGGGTCCTCGGGTTGAAGAAGTTCGCTGAGTCCGCTCGAGCTCAGCAACTGTTGCAGCCTGGGGTGAGCGATCAGCCTCATGGTGGCCCCTTCCTGGCGGAGGCGACTGTGCGTGGTCACCAGGAGGCCTATGCCAATCGAATCCACAAGGCCCACGTTGCTCAGATCGAGCACCAATTCGCCCACACCCTTGCTTCGTAGATTCTGGATGGCGTCACGGAGTTCGCCCGCCGTAACCAGGTCCAGAGTTCCTGTGAAAACGATCGTCTCGGAATTGCCCGGGGCCCGGACCGGCCGCTCAGCCTCCAACGAGGCAGGGAGTACAAACTCGTCCCAGGGGGTGGGCTCGGCGCCGGTCTCTATCTGCTTGATGAATTCGCCCAGGAACCATTCCCGAAAGGCCACCAGCTCCGGTGGGGTGGCCAGGGTCATGAGATGATCACCGCTCCGGCAATAAGCATCCACCTCTGCCAACATCGACCCAAAACGGCGGGCCGCAACGGCGGCTAGCTCAGGAACTCGGAAGCACAGGTCCTTTTTTGTGACTCCTTGATGCCCGACAGCCTGAAGTTCGTCCGGCTCGTTGCCTTCACCAAACCGGCCGTCGAATTCCTCGATCAGCTTCTGGAGGCGATTCGGCACAGAGTGGGCCGGTTGGCCAGCACTAATGATCTCGAATTCGCGCTGGATCGCTTCCTGGTGTGAGGAAGCCCGTTGCCAGATGTCAACGGGCACACCGATTACCCGCACCTCGATCAGGTTCCCCTCATTCACGCCGATTTGACCTCTTCGTCGAGCTCGAACCAGACGGTTTTACCGCCGGCGGTTTCGTCTACTCCCCACCGATCGGAAAGCGCCTTAACAATATGTAAGCCACGACCTGTCGGCGAGGTCGGGCCGTGGGTCTTGACCACCACAGGTTGAGCGTTGCCGTCGGAAACAGCAACCCGGATAAAGGAGCTGTCGCCTGTAACCCGGACAACGAAGGGCGTACGGGCATGAAGGACCGCATTGGTTACGATCTCCGATGTCAGGGTTGCCAATCTCGCCCGGTCGTCCTCGTCGGTCGTCCATTCCTGCGAGAGCACAAAGCTCCGGGCTTGGGGAACCGACTGGGGTGTCGGATCAAAGTTTGCGTAGGCATCTAGTGAGAAGTCGATCATGTGGCGCGCTCCAGAATCCTGAGGTTCCGTGGGATTTTGATGATCTTTGCCGGACCTCACGACCATGTCCTTTGCCCTAACCTTCGACTTTAGGTGACAGGACCCTTCGAACTTTGTTCTTTGGGTTCAGGGTCCTCCCCGGGAACGATCTCTCAACCAGACCAAGAGGGGGAGCCCCCTAGAGAGGACTCCCCCACTCGGCGTTCGGGATCGCCCCCCAGCTCTCCCGGTAGGTTGCTCTACGGGGCCACTGTTTCGGTCGGTGCGATGGTCTGTTCCACCGGTACGGTGGTCTCCAGCGGCGCCCCGGTTGTACCGCTCGGATCGGAGTTGTTGGCTCCCAGCAGCCAAACGAGCAGGACGATCGCCAGTACGACCAGCGCACCAGCTAGCAAGGCAACTCCAGTGTTGCCCCCCGACTCGGTGACCAAAATCTCTCTGTCGCGCTCCGCGGCAACATGATCTTGTTGTGGTTCGTAAACCATGGTTTGCTTCCCTCCTATGGGGTTCAGGTCTGTGCCTACCCCGTCCGCTCACCTGCTAAACACGCGGTTTGTTGGGATCTTGGACACATCACAGGCGCCGAGGAGATAGCGTTGCAATGCTTCGGATTGACCATCGGGGACTGAAAGGTCTTCTCGAGGGCGAGGTTTGATGCCTGGAGACCGTTTCATTGAGCTGGCGACCAGCGGGAGGCGCGTCCTCGACGTGCTATTCCGCCATGCCAGCGAGGCAGTCACCGTTCAAGAGAAGTCGGGCCGGCTGATTTATGCCAACGACAACGCCGCCGCCATGGTTGGTTTTGACACCGGCGAGGAGATGCTCAGTGCCGACGTGTCCGAGATAATCGCCAGATTCGAGATGATCGACAGGTCCGGTGAGGTATTGGGGGTCGAGACGTTGCCGGGACGTCGCGTCCTCGCCGGCGAGCCCTTCGTTGAACAGGTAATCGGATACCGGCGACCGGGTTCTCCGAGAGCCCGGTGGTCGCGGGTCCATGCCAGCCCGGTGAAGAACGACCTGGGCGAGGTCAAGATGGTGATCAACTTCTTTCTGGACATAACAGAGGAAGTACGACGGGAAGAAGCTCGCAGTCTTCTTGCTACGGCCTACAAGGCCCTGGGGTCGTCGCTGGTCGTCGAGCGGAATCTCGGTGCCTTGGCCGGGGTGATCGTCCCTCAGGTTGGGGGCTGGTGCGCTGTGCACCTCGTCGATGGGGCGAACCTCGCCCTGGTCGCCGCTGTCCATCCAGAGACTGGAACGGGTGAGGACTTTGTCCACTTGAGCGGCGAGCATTCTTTGGTGCCCCTCGGGTCGGATCGATTACAGGCACGGGTGGCGTCTACCCACGATGTGGAGCTCATCACTAGTGATCCACCGGAGATGATGAGGGAGGCAGAAGCCCGGGAAGGAGCCGAGTTCGCGGCTCTGGTCGAGGCACTGCAAATACATTCGGTCGTCTGTGTGCCTCTCCTCGTCAGGGATGGGGTGATGGGCACCCTCACGGTCGCTCGCGGCTACCCCGATTTCGAGTTTGACAGCTACGACCTCGAGCTTCTTACGGCAATAGCCGATCGTGCGGCCACCTCTCTCGAGAACGCACGGCTCTACGAACGCGAACACGAGATGGCCGAGACCCTCCAGAAGGGATTGATGCCGAGGTTTCTCCCCGAACTGCCTCAAGTTGACTTTGCCGCCAGGTACCGGCCGCTTTCTCAGGTCGGTCATGTGGGCGGGGACTTTTATGACGTGCTATCACTCTCCCCCAGCCGATGTGCCGTGATCGTTGGTGACATAGCCGGGAAGGGCGTTAGTGCATCGGCCGCAGTCGGACTGGCCCGGTACACACTTCGATCAACGGTCAACCTCGACCAACGAGCTGCGGTGGTGATGGGGGCGCTCAACGAGGCGCTGCTTCATGATGACCCGGAGCGTATGTGTACCGTTGCCTACCTCCTCCTTGACCAAGACCACGAGCGGTTCCGTTTGAAGGTCGCGTTGGCTGGACACCCCACGCCGGTTCTTCTCCGCGTCAACGGCGAACTCGAATACCTGGGTCGGCCTTGCCCTCCGGCGGGGATCCTGCCCTCGATTGATCCTGTGGAGGTTGAATATTGGTTATCACCCGGTGACATCGTGGTCGTCTACACCGACGGTTTCAACCTACCGGGTGACATTCCTCCTGAGAGCATCAACAAAGCACTGAAACGGCGACACTTCGAGAGCGCAGATTCCGTGCTCGACCATATGTTGAAACTGCTCGATGACCATCCCGAGGGGGCAAGGGACGACCTTGCTCTCGTGGCATTTCGGATCCGTCCGTAAAACGCCGAAGGTTTAGATCCTCCCAACGGTGGGTATTTCGGCCTTCTCACCGAAACAGGAGGAATGTTGGGAATCATCGTTTGGCTCATCATTGGGCTTTTGGCCGGATTGATTGCTCGGGCCGTAGTGCCCGGAGCCGACTCGATGGGTGTTGGTGCCACGTTGGTGCTGGGACTCATCGGATCTCTGGTTGGCGGTTTTCTCGGCAATCTCTTTGTCGAGGGTCAACTTGAGTTGGAAGCTGCCGGCATCATCGGGTCGATAATCGGTGCGGTGATCGCCCTGCTCATCTATCGGAGCATGGGTGCCCGCAGCCGGGTTTAGGCGCCTTAACACAGCGACCACAGTGACCCGCGGGTTCAAGTAACCCGCGGGTCCATAACAACGGAGGAGAAATTATGACTGAAAAGGACATTGTCGTCACCAATCAGGGCAGCAGCGCTGGCGCGCTGGTCACCGGCATCATTGCGGTGTTGCTGATTGCCCTGGCGATTTGGTACTTCGGGTTCCGCCCGGACAACACACAAGACGGCGGAGTTAACGTCACTATCGAAGTTCCGACGGAACCCACTAGCGCTCCTTGAGCAACCAGACCAAGACCGTCTACAGAAAGCCCCGGGTCTTCCGAGGGCTTTCTGCTTTTGGGGTGTTTTGGTCGACAGCAAAGCCGGGTAAGGCGCATCAGCAAACTAAGGAGAGGGAGAGCCGACATGCCTCAGCGTGCATGGAGCAAGAAGCGCGAGCGTCAGTACGAGCACATCAAAGAAGGCCTCCTCAAGAGCGGTGAATCCGAAGACAAGGCCGAGGAGATAGCTGCGCGGACGGTGAACAAGACCAGGGCGCAGGCCGGAGAGGCGAGAGAGTCCTCCCGCCTCTCCCGCGAGGACATCTCATCCAGCCGGCGCGGGGGCCTGCGGTCCCACGAAGGTCGCCAGGGTCGTACCTATGAGCAGCTTTATGAGGACGCCCGCCGCTTGAACATCGAGGGCCGGTCCAAGATGACCAAGGCCCAACTGCTAAAAGCCGTCGACTATCAGAGTCGCAGCTGAGACTGCCAGAAATCGATGAAGCCTTCCTGATCAGGTCCGATCTGGTGGAAGTAGAGGTGATCGACGCCAGCATCGATGGCCGCCTGCGCGGCCCTCAGAACGGGCTCGGGATCGGGGCCGCACGGCACCTGCTCAGCGATCATCTCCCTGGTCACGAGTTCGGTCGCTTGCTCGACATGAAGCATGGTCGGCAGGTCCTGGGCAAGCTGTCCGGGTAGGGCGGTGAAAGCCCATAGGCGGTGAGCCGCGTCGATTGCCTTCTTGCGATCCGGAGCCCAACACAAGGTCAGCTGGGAATAGACCGGTCCGGTTCCGCCCGCCTTCCGGTAGGCCTCGATGGTTTCGCCAGCGGCCCCGGTGATCCACAAGCCGTCGCCGATGGAGGCTGCCAACTGGGCCGCGTTGGAGCCAAAGGCGGAGACGATCACGGGAATCTTCCCGTCGGGGCGGTCGAGGACGCGAGCATCCTCCACGGTGTAGTAGGACCCGTAGTGGGTGACGGACTCCTCCGCCCAAAGCCTTCGGATAACACCAACGGCTTCCTCGAGCATCTCGGCCCTGATTTCATGAGGTGGCCAGGGATCGCCGAGGACGTGTTCGTTCAACGCCTCACCAGTGCCCACACCCCAAACGAAGCGACCCTCCATCATCGCCGCAGTGGTCGCCACGGCCTGGGCAAGAATTGCAGGATGGATACGCATGATCGGACAAGTCACACCGACTCCAACGTCAATGCGAGTCGAGGCGGCGATGGCACCCAATACCGTCCATACGAATGGGCTGTGGCCCTGGGCGCCAACCCACGGGTGATAGTGGTCGGAAACAGCTATGAAATCGAAGCCGGCTTCCTCGGCGAGGCAAGCAATCTCGACCATCCTCCAGGGAGCGTGCTCCTCGCTGGAGACGGTGAGACCGAACTTCACGCTCGCGTTCCGGCGTCGTCAGGGCTAGAGAAGTGCATGACCTCATGGCCCGATGATCGGACGGCCTCGACCATCTCCAGGGAGTCATCGGCTTTCACAATGGCGACTACACAATTCTCGAAGTGGACGACTGGCCGATCTTCACGACTCATGACGCCGGGTTCACTACGTAGGCGCGCTGCGCAAGCCAGGCCCGGCGAATCGGGCGGCGTTCTTCGCTGGTCAACCCGCCCCACACGCCGTAGCGGACCGCATGCGCAATGGCATATGCCAGGCACTCGTCGATGACCGAACAGGTGCCACACGTGGCTTTGGCCGCGCCTTCCTCTTCGGAAGTCAGGACCCCTTGAGAGAAGAACATGTTGGACGGCAGGTCACGACATGCAGAGCGGGCCCGCCACCCGGGTTGCGCCACCACCATCCCGCCCACCGACACTGTGTCAATACTCATGACACTCAATCAGTTATCCCTCATCGGGTCCGGGGAGGACTTCCCATCCTCGATCTCGCCTCGCCATGCCCCGGTCTCGACCGGTCGCGATTCGATGAACTCACGGAATCGCTCGAGATCTCCCTTGGCACGGCGCTCGATCAGCCCGAGGCCTGCACCCACCGACTCGACGACACCTTCCGGTTCAACATCCAGCGATAATTGGACCCGCGTCGCGTCGGGGCCGAGCGACTCGAAGCTGACCCGCCCGTTGTTCGCTACGCCACCGATGCTCGTCCAAGCGACTACCTGGTCAGGTTCCTGCTCGACGATGCGGGCTCTCCATGACCGTTCAACTCCAGCGATCTGCGCGGTCCATGCGAGGGTGGCATCGTCCAATTGGCGGACTTGCTCCACTCCCTCCATGAACTCGGGGAACTCCTCGAACTGAGTCCACTGGTTGTAAACAGTTCGCACGGGTCGGTCGACATCGATGGTTGCGGTTATGTTCGTCATTGCTCCCTCCAGATTCGAAGACTCGGCCTGGACTACCCGGCGACAGTCCGTTTCAAACCTGATGGCCCCGATCGAGAGTTTCGGCGCGGATCGAAGCGGGTAGTGGAGAGAGCGGTGACTCGCTTGTTGGTTGCTGCGGCAAAAGACTTCATCGAGGACAAAGCTCCCCGCCTCGCCGCGGCGTTGTCCTACTACATGGCGTTCTCTCTACCACCGCTTCTGGTTGCCGTCATCGGTGTTGCCGGAGTGGTGTATGACGTCGATGAAGTGCGAGAGAGGATCATGTCTGAGGTAGCCGGTCTTGTAGGGACCACGTCAGCCGCCACCCTCGGTGAAGCCGTGCTCGATGCCCAACGGAGCACCGGGACGGGCGGCGCCCTCCTCCTAGGGCTCCTCACACTTCTGGTGGGCGCCACCGGAGCGTTCGGTCAGTTGCAAGACGCCCTCAACACGATGTGGGAGGTGGAACCGAAAAAGGGACAAGGATTCTGGAGGCTGGTTCGCTCCAGGTGGGTGTCGTTCGGAACGATCCTTGGCGCCGGCTTCCTGCTTTTGGTGTCCCTAACAGTGAGCGCTGCCATCGGCGCCCTTGTCGATACAACCAGCGACATCGAATTGTTGGCCCCCTACATCGCCGCGCTCGACATTTTGGCGTCGCTGATCGTGGTCACGAGCCTATTTGCACTGATCTTCAAGGTCCTTCCGGACACGGCGATTCAATGGCGCGATGTCTGGGTCGGGGCCGGTCTCACCGCGGTCCTGTTCGTCATTGGAAAGTTCGCCATCGGCTTCTATTTGGGAGTGAGCGAGGTCGGGTCCGCCTACGGGGCGGCCGGCTCGGTGATCGTGATCATGGTCTGGATCTACTACTCAGCGCTCATTCTGTTCTTCGGAGCAGAGTTCACCCAGGTCTGGGCTTCACATCGGGGGTCCAAAGCGCAACCGGCCACCGCGGCCAACCGGACAGCCTCCAACGAATTGGCCAACAACAGCCAGCGCGATAGCCCGTGGTTGGTTGCCGCCGCGGCTCTGTTTGTGGCCTGGGCCATCAAGCGAGACCGAAGGCTGGCCGTACCGGAGAGCCGTCCGGAGAGTTTTGGTGCGGGCCGAAACGGGTAAGAGAGAAGCCGGGTATGACCTCCGTAGAGATCATTATCAACCTTGTGATAGCGACTCTTTTGTCGGGACTCGTCGGTATCGACCGCGAGCTACGCAAACGAGACGCTGGCCTGCGCACCCACATGCTGGTGGGACTGGGAGCGGCCGTGTTCTCGATCGTCGGGCTCCAGGTGGGTGAGGATCCGAGCCGGGTGGCGGCCCAGGTGGTCACGGGAATCGGCTTTCTGGGGGCAGGCACGATCTTTCGGGCCGGCAACTCGGTACGCGGGCTGACGACGGCAGCCGGTCTCTGGACCGTCGCGGGCATCGGTGTTGCAACCAACAGGCATGGGGCTGTATGTCGTAGCCATCACCGGGACGATCCTTGGATGGGTGGTCATCCACAGCCTTCTACCTGTGAGCGAGCACCTCGACCGAGACGCCGACGGTGTCGAATAGGGCCTTGCGCGGTTTAACCCGTTTCAGCTACATTTCCAGGACGGGTTAGATAGTTAGCCCTTTGCGTTTCTCGAACCTGTTGTTCCGGTGATGTGGAGGAGGCTCGCTGTGCCGAAACCTGCGTACTCGCCTTGGGTCGTGTTCAACTTGACAGGCGAGCTGGACATGTCCCGCACCCCCGAACTCGATGAGATGGTCGCATCCGCGCTTCACGACGAGCTGACCAACGCCATCGTCGATTTGTCCGCCGTCACGTTCATGGACTCATCCGTTATCAGTTGGTTGCTGAGGTTTAAGGACCGGACCGATCAGGCGGGGGGACGACTTCGACTGGTTGCCCCCGAGGGTGGAATCCTGGTGCGTCTCTTGTCGTTGACCGGTCTGGACGATCGATTCGCCATCTTCCCAACCACGCTCGAAGCGGAGGCTTGACGTTGCGCCTCAGCGATCGAATTGGGTGATGATCCGTTCGGCTACTTCGTAAAGCTTTAGGTTCTCGTGCTGGGACATCTCTTTCAGCCGCGCAAAGGCGGCCTCCATTGTCGAGCGATCCCGGTGCATCATGATCCCGACGGCTGCTCCGATGACGTCTCTTGTCTCTAGGGCGCGGTGGAGGTGGTCGATCATCTCTTTGGTCTTGTTGGAGGTGGCAGCGTGGCGGACCGCCATCGCAGCTTGCTCCGCGAACCGGACTCCGATCTCCTCATCTGGCGGTCCGAAGGCATCATCAGTCGAGTAGAGGTTCAGCACGCCGATCACCTCACCGTTAAGAGCCATAGGGATGGCGTAGGAACTCTTGACGCCCTGTTCGGCGGCGAATGACGCGAACCGTGGCCAACGTTTTTCGGTGGCCATGTCTTCGATCAGCACAGGACGGAGAGAATCGGCGGCCGCCACGCAGGGGCCATCGTCGATTTCATACTGATAAGCATCAACTCTTTTCGCCGTCTCCCCAGTGGTGATCCTGGCGGTGACATTGCCGTTGCTCTCAAGGGTGACTCCGGCCTCCTCACAGGCCGGAATGACAGAAGTAGCGAGATTGCCGATGCCCAACAGGGTCGTCTCGAGTTTGGTTTCCTCGAGGAGGAGCTTGCTCAGCTCACCGGTGGCCTCAAAAATCGCTTGATAGTCGTCCACAGTCCACCTGTCGGCACTCTAGGACCACCGAGCAACGCCTGACCGGCGTAAGTGGCGGATCGTCGACAATGTTGCCTCTCCTCCCTGGGGGAGGCGGTCCTATTATGTCGACTCGTCATCAAATCCTTGATGCCTTCTCCTTCCGACCACTCTGAGAGACCTGGCTGGCTTTGCCTAGCCGCATTGATGGCGGGTTTGCTACTGATCCTTATCGGGTCGATGGTCGGTGCACCGGCAGCCGCTTCGCTCGGGCCGGTGCAGGCGGAGGCAAGTGGTGACCTGTCAGAGTCACTGCAAAGGGAACGCCAACAGCTTGCGGTAGTAGTGAACGAACACGGAGGCGTTGCAGGGATTGTCACCGTTCCATCGACAGGATGTCTGGGTCGGTCTCGTCGTAGATCTCTCCCACCAGCTCTTCGATGAGGTCCTCCGCCATTCGGCTCTAAGCCTCGACCCGGGGGCGTTGAGTTCGACCTCGTTGGCTCAAATGAGCTCGCCGATCACTGGAAGCACCTTGCTTTGGGACTGTTCATAGGGTCCTTGTCCCCTACTCCGGACTCTCGATTGAGCCGAGACTTGGCTCATGACTTCAATGGGTCTTGAAGCAAGATCGCTTGAGACGAGGGCCCGCTTTTTTGCGGCGCTGAGCGATCCGATTCGCCTGAGGATCCTCGACCATCTCTCACTTGGTTCGAGTTGCGTTTGTGACCTCCAGGAGGCAGTGGGAGTTGCTCCGAACCTGTTGTCGTATCACCTGCGGGTGTTGAGAGAGGCAGCCCTTGTGAAGACTTCCCGACGGGGACGTTGGATCGACTACGACTTTGCTCCGGGGGTGATCGACGGTCTGGCCGACACCCTGCCTGGGGCGGTGTCGAGGGTGCGACCGTGACTCTCCTGGCCAAACCTCCCGTCTCCCGGCGACCGATTCTCCGGTCGTGGGGAAAGGTGCTGGTTGCTGTCGCCCTCTGGATCGCCTTCTACGCCCTCAACCGAACGTTTTGGGAGTGGGTGGTGTTCGATGTTGCCGGCCTCGAATCCGGGACTCGTCTCGGGGACGCGGTGGAGTTCTTCGTTTATGACACCACCAAGATCCTGTTGCTACTTACCGGGATCATCTTCGTGGTGACGATGCTGCGCAGCTTCATGAGCGTCGAATGCACTCGTGCCCTCCTGGGTGGCCGCCGCGAGGGAGTCGGGAACGTCGCGGCAGCCGGGTTGGGTGTGGTCACCCCGTTCTGTTCGTGTAGCGCAGTCCCTGGGTTCATCGGGTTCGTCGCCGCCGGGGTGCCGCTGGGGGTGACCATGAGCTTCCTGATCGCCAGCCCCATGGTCAACGAGGTGGCCATCGTCATGCTGTTCGGCCTGTTCGGTTGGCAGATCGCCGCGCTCTACGTCGCGGCCGGCCTGTCGATAGCGATCGTCGCCGGCTGGGCGATAGGAAGACTCCGCCTCGAATCGTTGGTCGAACCGTTCGTCTTCGAAACAAACCTGCGGGGCCGGCCCCTCGACCTGTCGTCGGGCATGAGCTGGTCCGACCGGTTCGCCATGGGACGCCAAGAGGTGCGAAACATCATCGCCAAGATCTGGCGGTATCTCCTCATCGGCATCGCCGTCGGAGCCGCCATCCACGGATGGGTCCCCGAAGACTTCTTCGTCGATGTCGCCGGACCCGACAACCCCCTCGCCGTCCCCGTCGCCACCCTGGTCGGGATCCCCCTCTACTCGAACGCTGCCGGAGTTCTTCCCCTGGTCGAAGCCCTCCACGCCAAGGGACTGGCCATGGGCACCGTCCTCGCCTTCATGATGTCTGTAGTGGCTCTGTCGCTGCCCGAGTTGATCCTGTTGCGGCGGGTGCTCAAACCCAAGCTGCTCGCGGTTTTCGTGGCGGTGGTCGGGACCGGCATCATCACTGTCGGTTTTCTGTTCAATCTGATCCTGTAAGAGAAAGAGACGACACCATGGAGATCAAAGTGCTCGGATCTGGATGCGCCAACTGCAAAGCGCTGGAGGCCCGCACCGTCGCCGCGCTCGACTCGCTCGGTCTCGAAGCGGCCATCGAAAAAGTGACCGACTTCGCCCAGATTGTCACGTACGACGTGATGTCGACCCCAGCTCTCGTGATCGACGCCAAGGTCGTCCTGGTGGGCCGGGTCCCATCAGTCGACGAGTTACGCAGCCTCCTGGCCGGAATCGGGTCGTGACCGACTCGGCCACAGCTACTGAGGCGCCGGTCCTCAAGCGGCTGTCGAGCCTCGACCGTTTCCTTCCGGTGTGGATCGGCGTCGCCATGATCGCCGGAATCGTCCTGGGACGCCTGATCCCCGACCTCAACGACTGGCTCGACACCGTCAAGATCGGCAGTGTGTCGCTTCCGATCGCCATCGGCCTGCTGGCAATGATGTACCCGGTGTTGGCCAAGGTCCGCTACTCCCAGGTCGGCGAGGTCGCCGCCGACCGCAAACTCATGGCCACCTCCCTCATCCTCAACTGGATCGTTGGCCCCGCCCTGATGTTCGCCCTCGCCTGGCTGCTGCTCTCCGACCTGCCCGAATTCCGCACCGGACTGATCGTCATCGGATTGGCCCGCTGCATCGCAATGGTCTTGATCTGGAACGATCTCGCCTGTGGCGACCGGGAAGCCGCCGCGGTGCTGGTTGCCATCAACTCCGTGTTCCAAATCGTCGCCTACGCCGTCCTCGGCTACTTCTATCTGGAGTTGCTCCCCGGCTGGCTGGGCTTCGACGCCGCCAGCCTCGACGTGTCGATGTGGGAGATTGCCAAGATCGTCCTCGTCTTCTTGGGCATCCCTCTCGTCGCTGGATACCTGACACGACGCTGGGGTGAACGCAGCCGTGGTGTGGAGTGGTACGAGAACCGGTTCCTTCCCACAATCGCTCCCTGGGCCCTCTATGGGCTGTTGTTCACAATCGTCGTCCTGTTCGCCCTCCAAGGGGAGACGATCACCGCTCAGCCATGGGACGTCGCCCGTATCGCCCTGCCACTCCTCATCTACTTCGTCGTGATGTGGGCACTCTCATTCGCCCTCGGGCTGCGTCTTCGCATGACCTATCCCAAGAACACATCGATGAGCTTCACGGCCGCCAGCAACAACTTCGAGCTTGCCATCGCCGTTGCCATCGGCGTGTTCGGAGTCACCTCCGGCGAAGCCCTCGCCGGCGTCGTCGGACCCCTCATCGAAGTCCCGGTCCTCGTCGGACTCGTCTACGTCGCCCTTTGGGCTCGCCGCCGCTTCTACCCGACGACCTTGGAACAGCCATGACCTCCGCACGGGCGACCGGAGCCGGCAAAAGTGAGGAGGCGAAGACCTCATCGGCTCAGACCTATCGGGTGCATGGGGTGAGCAGACCCGGAGGGCATGGCCAGATCAGCTGCAACACCACCGATATCAAGGCCGACACCGGGTCGATCTCGGATGGATTCCGCCCGGGCCCAGCCGAGCTCCTCTGTGCCGCCCTGGCCGCCTGTCTGCTCAAGAACGTGGAACGCTACTCAGAGATCCTCCCGTTCCGATACGAGCTGGCAAGCGTCGTCGTGCAAGCCGAACGGCGTGACGCCCTCCCGGCGATGACCAGGATGCACTACACGCTCGAGCTGGTAACCGACGAACCACCCCATCGGGTGGAGTTGTTGCACCACAACGTCCGCAAATTCGGGACAATTACCAACACTCTGGCCGCGGCCGTAAAACTGACCGGCGAGGTCGTAGTCCACAACCGTCACGACGCCTAGCAACCGGAACCGCGTCCATAAACTGTCATCTACCTACCAGAGCCACAATGTCCAGTATGAGGCGGAGCCGCACAGGAGCCGCACAGCGACTCGACGAGCAAATCGCGTCCTGTCCGCGTCCTGGGCATTGCCGTCCGGATACCGAAAACGAAGAGAGCCAAGCAGTAGCGCGGTTTTCTGTGGGCGTTGACGGGCTCGAACCGCCGACCTCTTCCTTGTAAGGGAAGCGAGGAAGCCCGGCAATCAGGCCATAATCAGGAAAAAGGCGCGTTTAGCTTGATTCTCACCTTGCGTCGCCTCGCGGTCCCTCTCGGCATTTGCGTCCTTCCGCGGACAAACCGCGAACAAGATTCTCAACCCCTTTGTTCGCAATCTGGTGTGTCGCGAACTTCAAGCGCGGCTGAGGGTTTCTCGCATCCGGACTGCCACGACAGTTCCCGAGGTAGCGGTGAGCGCGGCGACGGTCCAAATAGCGATGGACCCATTGGCCAGATCGGCAATTACGCCGGTAACAATGGCGCCCAGAGCAAAGCCGGCGTCGCGCCAGAAACGGTAAACGCCCACCGCGGTGGCACGCCACCTGGGATGGGCAAGGTCCCCTACCGCGGCGAGCAGGGTGGGATAGACCATGGCGGTCCCCACGCCTAAAAGCGCCATGGCGATCACCCATATCGTGAAGTCGCTTCCGAGAGCGACCAACGCGATAGCGGCGGCTTGGATCCACATGCCGGCGACGATGAGCCATTTGCGGCCGACTCGGTCGGACCATGCTCCGGTGAGAAGCTGGCCGAGACCCCAGAGCCCCGGGTAGACGGCGGCGAGGATGCCGATGCGAGCGACCGAGAGCCCGGCCGCCGCAAAGAAAAGTGGGAATAGTCCCCAGGCCATGCCGTCGTTCAAGTTGTTGATTAGTCCGGCCTGGCTCGCCGCCGACAGCGAGGGTTCACCAAAGCTGGTCCGTGCGACTACCTCTCGAGCGGATAAGTCGTGTTCGGGGATGCTGGGTGGGATCTGGTGAGTAGCAGCCTCGTGGGCCGCGTAGGCTTTGGTCTCCCGCACCAAAAAGGTCGACAACCCGAGGCCGAGGGCGGCGTAGGCGATGCCAAGGTAGAACGGCCCGGGTCGTAAGCCGGCTTGGGCGGCTATGAGGCCTGTGACGAGGGCGGTGAGCGCCACCGCCATGTAGCCCGCGGCCTCATTGATCCCCATCGCCAGACCCCGCCGCTCGGGGCCGGCCAGGTCGATCTTCATAATCACGGTGGTGGACCAGGTCAGTCCCTGGTTGATTCCCAACAGGACGTTGGCGGCCACCACCCAACTCCATGTCGGGGCCCAGATGAGCAGCAAAGGGACCGGAAGCCCGAAAAGCCACCCAGCTACCAGCACAGGCTTGCGTCCGAACCGGTCCGAGAGCGTTCCTGCGAAAAAGTTGGTGATCGCCTTGACTAACCCGAACGCGACTATGAACGTCATCGCGGCGGTGACTCCAGTCAGCCCGAACTCATCTCGGGCAAGGAGTGGAAGTACCGTACGTTCTTGACCAAGCAAGCCCCCGACAAGTGCGTTCACCGCTACGAGCAGGATGAACTGGGCCAGGTTGGGCCGTAGTCCCAGCCGAATCGGCTTAGATGTTGCGGTCATCGAGCAGGCGACGCAATAGCCCGGCTGAGCTCGTCGGCAGATGCCATGGTCACTGCGACGTCGGCGTTACCGGTCCGCAAAAGGAGGCTGGCACCTGTCATCGACCGTTGCCCGTGACCACAATGCAAGACCAACTCCCGGGTGAGCTCAGCGCTTTGGTCGGCGAATTCTCCCAGCTCAACGTGGATGGCCCCGGGGACATGACCGGTGTCCCACTCACTTTCTTGGCGCACATCGACGATCGCGAGCCTGGATGGAATCTCGTCGGCGCCAAGGACGCGAACCTGGGTGACTGCACGCCCCGATTGCTGCCATGCAGGAATTCCGCCGGCGAGATAACCACCGATCTGCTCATAGCCGATGTTGAGGGATTGGATGACTGCGTAGGCCAGATCCTGGTAAGGATCAGCGACGAAAACCACAACGTTCTCAGGGTCGACCAGCCAACCAAGCCAGGTGGCGAACTGGTCACGCAATTCGATCGACAGAGAATCCGGGATGTGGCCGGCGGCGAAATGGAGAATGGGTCGAACGTCGATTACCTCGGCACCCGCCTCTATCAGGCGAGCCACCTCGTCAGGCGTCAGTCGCGGAATGGCCGGGGGTGACGAGCCGTAGATCGTCGGGCCAGCTTGGTTCAAGTCCCGCAGCCGTAAGAAGTAGGGCGGGTAGCTTCCGAGGCGCTCAGTGAGTTGAACGACGAAGTCGTCTTCGTCGGTGGCCTGCAGAAGCGGGTTGGAGATGCGCTCTCGGCCGATCGTCGTTGTTCGCTCCCCTGTGGCTGAAGCTGAGCAGAACGAACCGGCACCGTGGGTCGGATACACCGCAAGGTCGTCAGGAAGGATCATTAGCCGGTCCCTGATCGACCGGTACGCGGCTCGGGCCAAATCCTCGGTGAGGTCCGGCGATATCAGGTCTGTGCGGGCCACGCCGCCCACGATCAGCGTTCCACCTGAGAAAAGTGCAAGCGATTCCATTCCGTCCGTAAGCAAATAGGCACAGTGCTCTGGGGTGTGGCCGGGGGTAGCGATCACCGCCAGCTTGAGCCCCCCAAGGTCTAGCTCATCACCGTCGGACAGACCCCGGTGATCGAACCTCAGCCCGCTCTCGGTCGGCGCCAACAATTGGGCTCCTTGGGCGGCAAGTTCACGGCCCCCGGAGATGAAATCGGCATGGAGGTGTGTCTCCACGACCCAACGGAGGCGCAGCCCCATCTGCTCGGCTGCAGTGAGATAGCGGCTGGGATTCCGCTCCGGGTCGATCACCATTCCCTGCCCGTCACCGAGATCCACCAGGTAGGCGCTGTTGCCCAGTCCCCGATCAACGATAGCGACGATGTCCACCTGTTCTCCGATACTCGATTCGCGTTGACGATTGGGTCCGGTGTCGAAGCCTTAGGGCCTCCGGGCTTTGACGATGACACCGGTGGCGACGTGGTCCTGATGGTCGGAGTGGATGGTTTCCCGCATCAGAGCGATGACCTCTTTACTGAACAATGGGTACAGAGCCGCATCGTCGATACCAAACGGCCGGTGCCCACCGATCCACAGGTCGACAAACCCCGCCTTTTGCAGTTTGGTGGCGAAGGCACGCTCCGCCATGGCACCGGACACTCACCCAGCCCAGGCGCTTGGATCGTTCGCGACCTCCGGCGGCAGATCACCTTCGAGTGTGAGGTCGGCGACACAGATGCGGCCACCGGGCCTAAGCACCCGGAATATCTCCGCCAGGGCCCGGCTCTTGCGGGCAGAGAGATTGAGGACCCCGTTTGAGATAACCACATCCACCGAAGCGGTAGGGAGCGGGATGGCTTCCATCTCCCCGCGAAGGAACTCGGTCCACTCTGTGACACCTGCCTCGGCCGCGTGGTTCCGGGCCCGATTGCACATCTCCTCCATGATGTCGAGGCCAATGGCCTTCCCCTCCGACCCTGTCCGCTTAGCCGCGAGAATGGTGTCGATGCCACCGCCCGAGCCAACATCGAGAACGGTCTCACCCGGTTCGATGAAGGCATAACGGACCGGATTTCCCACGCCCAGCGCCCATTCCACCGACCGAGGAGGAACCTCGGCTAACTCCTCGATGCTGTAGAAGCGGCGGGCCACCGCTTCTCCCCCACCGGTTGAGATCCCGGCGTAAGCCTCCAGGACGGATGCCCTTATTTCGTCCTGGAACATCAGATCACGGGTCATAGGGCTCACAACTCCTCGACGAAACGCTCCAGACGCTCCGTCACCTCGACGGGGACTTCCCCAACGGCACTCGAGTTGAGGAATGCTCGCAGCTCCTTAGCGAACTCCGCCTCCCCACAGCATTTCCGGCAGAACGCCAAGTGCTGATCTACTCGCTCTTGATCCTCGGGGGAGACGGCATTGTCCAGGTAGTCCCAAAGTCGCAGAACCGCCTCGGAGCAAGGGATCGCCTTCGGTGTCTCGGTCATTTCGTAGCCTTTCTCAGTAGGAGCCCAGTCCCCTCGGCATAGGTCCACATTTGCTTCTCGAACAGCTTTCGGCCGCGGTGGAGCCGCGCCAGGACCGTCCCCAACGGAATCCTCAACATCCGCGCGATCTCCTTGGTGGCGAATCCATCCATATAGCGAAGGATGAGACACGTCCGGTAAATCTCAGGTAGCCCCATCAGCACCTCACGTACATCCTCTTTGCCAAAAGCTTGTAGGAAGTCGAGGTGCAGGGCGTCGGAATATGGGAGAGGATCCTCCTCCGCCAGTTTTTGGTAGAGCGAGTAATCCTCCACCGACTCAACCGGGATTTCTTCGATTGACCGGCCCACTTTGCGAAGACGGTCCCGATAGACGTTCACCATGATCGCTTTCAGCCACCGACCGCCCGCCGCATCCTCCTTCAGAGACCCAAATGCCCGATATCCGCGCAGCAGCGTCTCCTGCACCAAATCCTCCGCGCCGTCACGGACGAGCCTGCGGGCCAGGGAGAACAGACCGGGAATCTCCCGCGTCGCCAGACCCTGAAAGGCATCCTTCATCGAATCTGCCGCGGGCGAGAAGCTTGCGGCCTCTCGGTCGGGAGCCTCTCCCTTCATCACCTGTTGAGCACCATAGACATCTAACCCCTAAGAGACGCATACCGGAGCGAATCTATTGCATCGCCAAAAACCCGCAATCGGGCCGCGGCCAACAACGTCTCTTGAGAAGAAAGGAGGAATCGATGACCACCACATCCGCAAACGGGCCGAGGATCAGCACGGCCCAAGGACGCCTCAACCTTGGTTCGTGGCTGATGGGGATCGCCGCCGTCGGCTTTATCGGCTACGCGGCGATCTTCTTCGTCCTCAACTTCACCGACGACTTCCTGGAGCTAGGAATCGGTCCTGATCAGGTCGATGTCGGAAGGGACGCCATCCAGAACTTCAGCCCATCGCTCTTCCATTACATCAGCCACCTGCACATCGCAGTGGCCGGTTTCATCGCCGCTACGGGGTTGGCCGTTCTCTTCTTAGTGGCGTACGGAGTGCGACGGGGACAGCTGTGGGCATGGGTGGGAGCGGTGGCTGCACCAGTCCTCGGATTGGCCATAGCCCTGCCCGCCCACTATCCCAACAATTTCGACACCTTGGGCCACCTCGGACCTATCTATCTGGCGACCGCGATTTTTGTGGCCGGAGCAGTATGGAGCCTGCCCGACATCTTGGCCAAGAGGAAGAGTTGACACCTGGGTGGGCCGCTATTCCGACGGCCCGTCCCGGCACTCCTTCAACGAGGTGCGTATGACCGATCGAATCAGCATGTTCTGTGCCAAATGCGGCGGTGCTGCGGATGGCTGGAAGTGTGCAATATGTGGGTCGGAGGCCCGAGATCACGACCCTCAGCACCAGCACGTTGGCTCCGACCGCTACTGCACACTCAGGTGCAGCCGTTGCGGCCAGGCGGACGTCCTCTGCACTTGCGTATAGCAGTCACCTCAAGCGGGTGTTCTCATCGTTCATAAGATCACGTGGCAATGACTTGAAGGGAGGAACGATGAGCTTTTCGATCGATCCAGAAGAAACCGAAATCAGAGTCATCCACGAGCTGGTCGACTTCTCGACCAAGACGGTGTTAGAGGTGGGATGTGGAGACGGGCGGATGACATGGCGCTACTCGGAACGGACGGCCTCGGTTCTGGCACTGGATACCAACGAAGAGAAGATCGAGCGCGCTGTTGGGAACACCCCCGAGGAACTCCGATCCAGAGTGCGTTTCGTGGTGGCCGACATCACCGATGCCGCCCTCGAACTCCCCCCGGATGCGTTCGAGGTGGCCATCCTCTCTCACTCTCTCTGATGCATGGACCTGGGGGGCGTCGTGCACGCCCTGAAGAAAATTCATGACTCGCTGCGGCCCACGGGAGTAATGCTTGATATCCATCCGCAGCCGGAGAACACTCGAGTGGAAGTCTGGCAGGAGGGGCGGGTCGAATCCCTCGGCCCGATCGACGACGAGGATGACATTCGCGATATCCGACAGGCACGCAGTCGGCTCAACCTGGTCGAACGGCGCGGCTGGTTCATCACCCAACGCCGGCACACTTTCGATTTGCTGGAGCACTACCCGACCGTAGAAGGCTGGCTGGAGCGGCGAGCGTGGGAAGGCGGCACAAGCATCATCCCTGAAGGCATGCTTGACTCGATCCACCACCTCCTGGCATCGGGTGGCGGCGAGATAGTCAAACGGGAACCGATTCGGGCATCCCTGCTCAGACGCCTACCGGTGGGCTAGTTTCTCGATCTAACCGCCCGCTGGAAGCGGTATCGGTGCCTCCCCACAGGTCGTAGATGGAGAGCTAGCGGAGCTCGATGAAACCGGCGTCCTCGCTGGCGTCGACCATCATGCGAATGTCGTCGTTGGACGCCGCGCACGGGAACTAACCGCTCCACAAGTCCGAGAGCGAGACGCTCTCGTACCGCTGGATCCTCGGCCATCGTCACCAGGACGTCGCGGGTCGCCTTCCGGCAGGTCTTCTCGAGGACGGGGCCTTTTTGGTTGTGGGCGTTGACGGGCTCGAACCGCCGACCTCTTCCTTGTAAGGGAATGCAAGCCATCCTCCCCTACCAGGGCAAATGTGCGAAAACCTCAACGGCTTTCACCCCTTTGACCCTCCAAGGGTGCGCGGTATTGGTGATGATTTCGCACCCTTGCGCGGACCAAACGCGGACCAGATCTCGGGTCCGAGCGGCTGTCCGGTGCCGAACCAGAATGAGGCACTCCCTCTAGGCGCCTGTCCGCGATCGACTCGGATATCCATTCGCATCGGCGGTGGTCCACGGAGCCTCCCGAATTCACCCGACAAAGCCAGCGCTGAACCACGCATATTGCCGGGAATGGGCGGGCTACCTCGCCGCCGCTTGGAGCGCTATTGGAGCATCCCTAGGCGAGCGGAACTCTCCGGGGGTATGAGGCGACAAAGTACGCTAACGAGCCTGTTGGGATCTCTATCTCGACTTGTCCGAAGGAAGCTTGGAGAATCTTCCGAAGACCGTCAACGTCGTCATCGCGGTTGTCGAATCCGCCTTGAAGGTTGGCCAGACGAAGGAACATGCGCGCCGCCCATGCGTGATTCGCGGACAATCCAAGCACCGTGCCACCGAACAACACGCCATCGTTGGTCAGGACTGCGGCGATGTGTTTGATGGCCGCAGCCTTTGCTGCCATGGGTCCGGGGAGGCAGTGGATCACGTGAGCTAGAGCTGCCGAATCGAAAGGTCCTTCTACGGGAAGGCGTTCGAGCACGTTCGCTTCGACCGTCGTAGGCGTCCACTGGACCAACGTCTCGGCGCAGTAGTCGAGGACGTGGGGATTGGCGTCGAGGAGAGTCAGCTCGATGTCCTTGGGAGGGTCGCTCTCGACGATGAAATAGCCGGTCCCTGGCCCGACGTCCAAGTGCCGACGCCCCATGTAGTTTCTGTAGAGGTCGAGTCCAGGTTCCGCTCCCATCTTCCAAACACGCGGGGCCATGAATCCCAACACCCATGGGTTATATGTCTTCAGAAAGCGGGGCGTGTAATCCTTGAAGCCCTTGTAACCAGGCTCGTTCGGGTCCAATGCCATCAACCTCCCAGGATCATCGTCACCGCAGTGAGTTGCGACACTGAGGTAACACCGAAATTACAATCTTCGCTTCTCGCGTTGGCGTCCCATCTTGAGGCATCAGAGAGCAATGGAAGCGCCGAAGGTCACAGATCCAGCAGGGATCATTGGCCCCGATGGCTGGCCAGCCGCGGATCGCGAGAACTCCTTCCGATAGTCGATCGCGGCGCGAGCACCCACCCACACGAGAGCCGCCCCGGTGAATAGCGCCCTGACTGCGGCTATGCCGGCGCCGACAAACCGATCGACAAACCCACCAGCCACATTACGGCTCCCAGGGGGACGAAGATGCGCATCCCGTAGAGATGGGAGAACGGCAAGTAATGCGCCCCCATTACCAACATGAAAGCCGGATAGAACCAGTTGATGTCATAAAGGGCAGCGGCTCCCACAACCGGAATGGCGATACTCGCCTCGCGCAACGTATTGGCAAGCTGGACGGAACCCGGTTACCGAGAAGACGAGAAGCCACGGTCCTCGTTCAACCAGCTCAGCGAGCAGGGCGCCGCCGATGGCAAAGTCGGCCTTGTCGAAGGAGACCGCCGGTCGTCCGGTGTCGGGGGTGATGGAACAACAGCAGCAGGTCGTCAGCGAGCATCTCGGGTCCTTTCGCTCATCCAGGCGTTCTCGCCTGGGCTCCATCGGTGGATCGCCCGCAGCTCATGGAGGCGGTTGTTCACGCGGCCCGTCGCTTGAGAACCAGCGAGGCAACGACCCACGCCGCGATCCCCAGCCCGGTGGAGCCAAGCCGACCTGGCCGACCGGCTTGATGTGTCGCGTCAGACGGTCAACTCGATCGAGACCGGCCGCCCGCCGATAATCCGCCCGATAACCTGAGAAGGCAGTTGTCGACTCTCCCACCACTCGGACGCATCGAGCGGCGCGGTCTCATCCGCCGCGAAGAGTGTGAAGACGACGGCCGTGGAGCCGAAGTTGTGCTCACCTCCGAGGCGTTCCGACGGTCAACCGTCCTCATTTGCGTGCGTCCGCGAGTTGTGCGTGGATCCGCTAACCCCTGAGCAGCTGATCGCGGGAGCCGACTTGGCGGCTGTGCTGCGGTCTCAACCCCCTGAGCCTCAGCCCGTCACTCGGCTTCGTCCGAGGGAAACTGCGGTGTCACATAAGGGGTGAGGAGTATTTCAGCGTCGATTTCGACCACGACTTTGTTGGCCACCAGCCCGCCGAGACCCAAGGGCATGTTCCACGTCATCGCGAAATCGTCCTTGTTGATCTCGGCTCTGGCCGAGAACCCGGCACGTTGGGTCTGGTACATCTCATCGTCGATCACTCCGGCAAGTTCGACTTCGAAGGTGGTGGGCCGGGTTACGTCCCGGATCGTCAGGTCACCGGTGACGTCCCACGGCCCGTCTCCGGTTCGTTCGACCTTGGTGGAGACGAAATGGATCTGCGGGTAGTTCTCCACGTTCATGAAGTCCGGCGAGCGGAGATGATTGTCGCGCATGGTGTTTCCGGTATCGACGCTGGCTGCCTCGACCCAGAACTCAGCGGTCGACAAATCCAGGTCATCGGCGACTTCGATTCTGGCGGCAGAATCGGCGAAGCGACCTCTCACCCGAGCCAACCCGAGATGACGCCCGATAAAACTCACCGACGTGTGCGCTGGCTCCAACTCCCATACACCGGGCTTTGGTCTAGTGATCATCTCTGCATCTGCCATGTCGGATACCTCCAAGTCGCGTGAGTGGTTCGACTGTTGAATATATCAACTATTGAGGCCTATGTAACATACCGGCAGAATCGTGGATCTCCCTCCATTCACCGACACCGAACAGGCGACCATCGCGCGGCTGCTCCACCTGGCCGACGCGGTGCGCTCCCACCTCGACGACGTCGCCAAGACAGCCGGTGTGTCCCACGCCCAGATGACCGCACTCCTCGCCCTCAAGGAACCGATACCCATGAGTCAGCTCGCCGAGGCTCTCGCATGCGACCGATCCAACATCACCGGCCTGATCGACCGGCTCGAACAACAAGACCTG
>JBBDQN010000027.1:0-125430 GCA_040905905.1 Acidimicrobiia bacterium | reverse complement strand
CCAGCTGTGACGGCAGGACGGGACCGCACGGGGCTGGAACAAGCTGGCCACGGCGAACCAACCGAGATCATCACCCTGGTCCGCCTGATCCACGCCCGCCAGCTTGCCGATGAGGTGGCGATGGCGGCGGGCAGATTGTCGGATCTCGTCGGAGCCGTCAAGAGCTGGGTGTATCTCGACCAGGCGGCAGTGCAGAACGTCGACCTCAACATCGCCCTCCAACAGACGATGGCGTTGCTGCGCCACAAACTGGCGGGGATCAAGCTCGAACTCCAACTTGACCCGCTGTTACCGGCCGTCGAAGCTCGGGGGGCGGAGTTGAACCAGGTGATCACCAACCTGGTTGACAACGCGATCCAGGCGGCGGCGAGTCTCGTCACCTTGAGGACTCTCGTCGACGGAGACTATGTGGTTTGTCAGGTTGTTGATGACGGGCCCGGAATTCCTGCGGGCATCCTGGACCGGATCTGGGAGCCGTTTTTCACCACCAAACCACCAGGCCAGGGGACCGGCCTCGGCCTGTCGATATCCCGTCGGATCATCCAGTCCCATCGAGGTGTGCTGGAAGTGGCTTCCGAACCCGGGTCGACCACCTTCACCATGCGGCTCCCAACCCGTTCTGGCGCGTAGGCCTGCTCCCCTGGTGTCGGTGGTCCGAGCCAAAACGGGGTTTGGGCTGAACTACCCTGCCCGGGGATCGCATGTCAGAACTGCCAACCGGGATCGTCACGTTCCTGTTCACCGATATCGAAGGGTCGACCCGTCTGCTCCAACGACTGGGTGACGGATACACGTCCGTCCTGGCGACCCATTCCAGGATCCTGAGAGATGAAATCGCCCAAGCGGGGGGAACGGTGGTTTCCACCGAGGGCGATTCCTTTTTCGCGGTGTTCGTCAATCCGCGCTCGGCACTGGTAGCCGCTTCCGAAGCTCAACGGCGTCTAAATCAAGAGAGCTGGCCGGACCAGAGCGAAGTCAGGGTGAGGATGGGAGTCCACACCGGCGAGGGGACTCATGGGGGCGATAACTACGCGGGCCTTGACGTCCATCGGGCGGCTCGCATCGGCGCCTGCGGTCATGGCGGTCAGATCGTTCTCTCCCAGGCAACGGCCCTCATAGTCGGGTCAACGCTGCCCGTGGGGACCAGTTTGCGGGAGTTGGGCAGCTATCGCCTGAAAGACATCGAGCAGACCGAGCCGCTCTATCAACTCGTCATCGACGGGGTTCCCGCCGACTTCCCGCCGTTGAGGACTATTGACACCGTTCCCAACAACCTCCCGATTCAACTCACCTCGTTCGTGGGTCGACGAGATGTGGAGGGAGTTGCCGCGGCCATCGGCTCGTCACGCCTGGTGACCCTCACCGGACCCGGTGGGACTGGCAAGACCCGCTTGTCGTTGCAAGTGGCGGCCGAGCTCACCGGCTCTTTCGCCCACGGGGTTTGGTTCGTCCCTCTGGCACCGATCACCGATCCGGACCTGGTGACCCCCACCGTTTCTTCCATGCTCGGGTTGCAAGCATCCCTGGAAGATCCTGACCGGAGGCTCACCGAATATCTGAAGGGTAAGGAGATCCTGCTGATCCTCGACAACCTCGAGCAGGTCCTCACGGCCGGAGAGAGGGTCAAGGTCTGGCTGCAGGGAGCGCTGGGCCTCAAGGTCCTTGCTTCATCTCGGATCCCGCTTCGAATTTCGGGTGAGAGGGAGTATCCGGTCCCACCCCTGCTTCTTCCCAATCCCCACGATATCGGCACTCCTGAAACCCTGGCCACATACGAGTCGGTGGCCCTGTTTGTGGATCGGGCCAGGGCCTCCCGACCGGACTTCGAATTGAACATCGGCAACGCCCAGCACGTCGCCGCCATCGTTGCCCGCCTGGACGGCCTACCTCTGGCGATCGAGCTGGCGGCCTCCCGGATCAAGGTACTCAGCCCTGCGGCCATCCTCGAGCGCCTGAGTTCCCGGTTATCTCTGCTCACGGGCGGCGCCCGCGATCTCCCCGAGCGCCAGCGCACTCTGCGGGGCGCGATTGAGTGGAGCTATGAGCTGTTGGATTCTGATCACCGGATGCTCTTCAATTGCCTGGGAGTCTTCGGCGGGAGCTTCGCGCTGGCCCAGTGCGAGTCCATCTGTGGGCCCGACCTGGCGATTGACGTGTTGGACGGTCTGGCCACATTGGTCGATCACAGCCTTCTCCGGGCGGTCGCCACTTCTGACGAACCGCGCTTTGCGATGTTGGAAACGATCAGGGAACTGGCTCAAGACCACCTCGATGGAGAGGCATTTGAGCCGGCTCTGCGAGGCCGCCACGCCGAGGTCTTTGCCGGGTTGGCCAGGGACGTTTCATTTCATTTCACCCGAGAGAACAGTCGACAGTGGCTCGATCGGATCGCGCTCGATCACGACAACCTGCGGACAGCCATCAACTTTGCGATTGGGCAGGGCAACGCCGACCTCGCTTTCAGCTTCTGCTTCGCTCTCTGGCGGTTCTGGCAAATGCGGGGATGGCTCCAGGAGGGCCGTGGACTGGTGGAGCGGGCTCTGGCCCTCGAGGGCGGCTCGACCGGGAGCCGGCGCGATGCCCTCGAAGCCGCTGGAGGTCTTGCCTATTGGCAGGCGGATCGCGCCGCAACGATCGCCTACTATCGACAAGCGATCGAGTGCGCCCGCGAGGCCGGTGACCCGATCCGTCTGGCCGATGCCCTCTATAACTTTTCGGTGCCGCTGACCGTGTACGAAGGTGCCGAGGGCGCGCGGGAGCTTTTGGCCGAAGCTGTGGAGATTGGCGAGAGAATTGGTGACCGGGAGCGGCTGGGCACCTACGTCTGGGGTGTCGGTTCGAGCGACTATTTCGACGAGGATTACGAAGCCGCGCTCGCTCACTACCAGGAGGCAGCCAGGTACCTGGAGGGGACCGGGGCTGTCTTCCAGATCGGCTGGAACGAGCGCATGATGGCGTCGACCCTGATCAAATTGGGTCGGATCGACGAGGCCGAGTCTCATCTACAGCGAGGGCTTGGCATCTTTGTGGAGGCCGAGGACATGTCAGCCTTTGCCCTGCACGTTCGAGACTTCTCCGAACTCGCTTTGTTGCGGGGCGAAAATGCGACTGCCCTGTTGTTGGCAGGCAGCACCGCCTTCCTGCAGACTGTTTCAGAGACGCGGATGCTCGATTTCGTGACCGACAGCCTGCCGAGCCTCGAGGACGCCATCTCGGCAGTGGGCAGGGAGGAAGCCGAGAAACTGGTCGCCCGGGGTCAGGCCATGTCGGTGCCCGAGATTCTGGCGATGGTCGGCCATCAATCCCACGTCTGAGATGTTCACCAGACGGGCCACGGCACCGCCGGTCTGTCCTCGGGTGGCGGTGGATGCACGGGCCGCGCCGCCAGATCGTCGACCCGGTGGTGGAACGCAGTGGCTTCGTTTCTCGTAAGGAGTGCAGCGACCCGCTCGATCAAGGTCCCGCTGGTCAACCTCTGCAGAGCCTCGACCAAAGGTTGGGGGATGTCGCGTCCCGCAAAACCCCAAAGGACTGTTCGCAGCTTGGGCTCGGCATGAAACGTGAGGCCGTTGTCGATCGCCCACAACCGGTCAGTGCCCGTTTCTCGGATGAGGTGGCCGAGTTTGCGATCGGCGTTGTTGCAGACGATGTCCAGGACGGCCACCGGCCACAAGCGGGGACTGAGCTTGGGCACGAACATCGGGCGGGGGTCGAAGTCGGGGTCCTCCTCGACGAAAGCCTGGGCAGAGCCCGGCCCATACGGGCCTTCGGCCAGCAGAGTCTCGGGCACCAGATCCAGTCCGAGGGCGACGGCCACTTCGTAGGTGAGGACCTCGCGAGAGGCGAGCGTGCGCCAGGGGAAATCCCAAAGCGGGTTTTCACCTTCCTCCGGTTTGTAGATCCAGCGGCGACCGTCGGCGCTGGATGCGAGCAAGGTGGCGTTGCTGGCATAAGCCATCCGCCCCTCGACTTCGGTCAGAAGAAGCAGGTCGCTCAAGTTGCTGGAGGGTGGTGCCCGTTCACCCAGGGACAGTTGTGTCCGGTGGGATCCTCCGGAAGTCCGCAGCGCGGACAGATTGGTCGACCGGCGGCCACTACATCGATCGCCACTACTGCCATTGCCTGGAACTGCTCGGCGCTGACCACGAAGCTAACCGAATCGTTCTCGTCCACCGAACCCAGGGTCATCGTCAACAAACCATTGCTTCCCACCCCTATCCCGATCGAACCGATGCGAAATCGGGGTTCCTCGGGTTCCTCTACCTCGAGTCCGGTCGCCACAAGTCGATCGACCGCTTCTTGATCGGGCCTGCTCCCCGCCGCCATCAGGATTGCCAACCCCTGTTGGGCGAGTTCGCCCACCTGGTTCTTCTCGCAAGGAAACATGTGGGTGGTGCCGGACGCGGTGACCGCGAGGTAGAAACGACGCTGTCCCGGTTCACCGATGGCGCCGGCGGCGAGGCGTTCAGCCGGGCCCAGTTCCTCTAGTTCCATGTGGCGGGGTCTCCGTTGCTGTTGAGGGTCACCAATCGGACCGGCCCGTCCAATGGCAGATCCAGCACCGTTACGGAGGCGGGGCTGACAGCCAACCGGTTGAACATGTCCAGCGGCTGGCCAAGGTAATGCGAGGCCACCGCTTTGATGATGTCGGCGTGGGTAACCGCGCCGATCGTCTTTCCCCGGTTACGGCGAGCCAGGTCCTCACAAGTCTGGACCGCCCGGGCCTGAGCCTCCAGCAACGATTCACCTCCGGGAAACCGCATCCGCGAGGGCGCAACCGCAACGGCGCGCCAGGCCGCGAGTTTGTAGAGCGATCGCAGCGACCGCCCCGACCAATCGCCGTAGTCAACCTCGAGCAAACCTGCGTGGTCAGTGACCGGCCGGGCATTCCTGCCGGGCTGACGGGCGGCAATCGCCTCGGCAGTCTGGCGGGTCCGTTCGAGGGGGGATGAGTAAATGGCGTGCAGGGCTACACCCGACAACCTCTCTCCGAGTGCATTCGCCATATCCTGGCCGGAGTCGCTGAGTGAGTGGCCGGGCAGCCTGCCGGTGAGCGACCGGCCGGGCGCGGGGGTCGGGGCGTGTCGGATCATCAACAAACGGGCCATCTAGCCCTGGGAGGGTACCCCGCTACAGGAACCGGGTTTGCGGCTCTGCTTCCTGGACCTCGGGCCCGTTGTTCTTGACCGAGTTGACCAGTTTGGACACTGTCCGCTCCATCCACAGTTCCTGATCGATTGGCTGGAGGAGCAGACGGGCCTCGTCTGCATCGGTCACCTTGCGATCGAGCCACGTATCCCAGACCTCGGGCGAGAGCGCCACCGGCATGCGGTCGTGGATTGGCGAGATCACGCCTGCTGCCGGAGCCGTGACGATGGCACAGGACCGGACCCACTGATCGTCGGCGGGATTGCGCCAAGTTGCCCACAACCCCGCCAAACCCAGCGGGTAACCGTCCGCTCGGAATATCCAGTGCGGGGTGCGTCCCAGTTCTTTCGGTTCCCATTCGTAGAAGCCATCAGCCGCGATCAGGCAGCGTTTGCGGCTGAACGAGTCACGAAAGGTGGCACCAGTGGCGACCGTCTCTGAGCGGGCGTTGATGTGAATGGACTTGGCGTCAGTGGACCAGTGGGGGATCAAACCCCACCGCATCGTCTCGAGATGACGCTGGCCGTCGCGTTCGGCGACAACGTAGACAGGGTCGGTGGGGGCTACGTTCCACGATGGCTTGACGGCCTCGGTGCCGAGTGCCCCTGCACCGAAGTAGTCGGCGTAAAAGTCGATCTCACCGGACAACGAAAAGCGCCCACACATCCAGAAGACGGTACTGAAGACCGGATGGGAAGAGGTGAGGGCCCCCAAACGGGGGCCCTCACGAGTTGCGAGTCCGCCTGTAAGCCGGATTCTGTTCGGTGCCGGGCGGCACCGAGACGGCCATCCATCTTGGGTGACGGTCACCCATCACCTCGTGCGGCCTACCCGGGACTTGATCGGCGGGCCACCGGTGTCCCTGCTCGGCCTTGCTCCGGACGGGGTTTGCCAGCCGGCCGGTCACCCGGCTCGCTGGTGGGCTCTTACCCCACCGTTTCACCCTTGCCTGTGCTCATGGAGCCATCGGCGGTCTGTTCTCTGTTGCACTTTCCGTCGGGTCACCCCGCCTGGGAGTTACCCAGCGTCCTGCCCTGCGGAGTCCGGACTTTCCTCGACACCCGGAAGGGTGCCGCGGCCGTCCGGCGGGCTCGCGGTGCACATTCTAACGGCGACGCCCTCCCGACCACCCGGCCCCACCACCGACCACGATGGCGAGGACAGCGAGGATCAAGACCTGGGAACTGGGAGCAGGGCTGCCTCCCAGGCGGGCCACCACCACCACTACCGCGGCGATGCCGAGCCCGCACACCGAACCGTTGAACCGCCCATTGAATGAAGGCAGCCGCCCGGCCATCCATCCCCCTCCGATCAACCCACCCAGCAGGGAGATCAAGAGGACGAGCTCGCCTGCGGCCGCGGGGGCCAACACGAATCCGAACAGGTACATGATGGCTGCCAGCAGGGTGCCGACGGCCACCCCGGCCAACACGGCGCGAAGGGAGATCGCTCCCAGCATCACGATCCCGTAGCGCCGGGGTTCGGGGGCGTAGTGTGAGAGTGTCCGAACCAACGAGCGTCGAAAAAGGAGTTCGAATTGGTCATCAACAAGTACCTGGCCGAGGCAGTAGGCACCTTCATTCTGGTGTTTGTCGGCTCGATGTCGGTATTGGGCACCCAGGCGACCAATGGACCGCTGCTGGTGGTGGTGCCGCTTGGATTCGGACTTGCTTTACTGGCTGCGATCTATGCCGTCGGCCACGTGTCGGGTGGTCATTTCAACCCGGCGGTAACGCTGGCGATGTGGCTCGACAAACGGACCTCGCTATCGGATCTCATTGGCTACTGGATCGGACAGATCGTCGGGGCTCTGCTGGCCTCGGCCGTCGTCCTAGCCGTCTCGAGCAAGGAGGCGGTGGCCACGACCATCACCGGCTTCGAAGGTTCAGGGATTGCCGCCCTTGTCATAGAGTTCGTCCTGACTCTGATCTTCTTGCTCGTGATCCTGGCCGTCACCCGCAAAGCCCCCGCCGTGGCCGGGGTGGTGATATCGCTTACGTTGGTAGCTGTCCACGTGGCCGGCGTCCCGTTTAGTGGTACCTCGGTCAACCCCGCCCGGTCGTTTGGGCCCGCCCTCATCGGGGGCAATTTCGACGGGTTCTGGGTATATGTGGTGGGCCCTTTGGCCGGAGCGGCCGTCGCCTGGGTCTTCTGGCGGATGTTCGGTGGTGGTGACGAAGACCGGCTCACCCCATGATCACCCGCACCTGATGAGTGGACCCGTCGTCGAGCAGGGCTAGATCCGAGTCCGGCGCCAGGTCGACACCGTCCATGGTCAATCCAATCACACCCTTGGTGACTCCGTTCGGGTTGCTCACCTGGATTTCATAACGGGCCGAGTGATACCGGAAGGCGATCTCAAAACCTCGCCAGGCGCGTGGTATGCAGGGATCGATGACCAGGTTGGTTCCCCGCAGCCGAAAACCAAGAATCCACTCCACCCCGGCGCGGTACATCCATCCCGCTGAACCCGTGTACCAGGTCCATCCACCTCGACCAACGTGGGGCGCTTGCGAATACACGTCCGCGGCTGCCACATATGGCTCCACGCGATAGCGGTGGACTCCAGCCCTGGTGCTGGCATGGTTGATCGGGTTGAGCAGGCTGAACAGCTCGCCGGCGCGGTCGCCGTCACCCAGGGTTGCGAAGGCGATGACGCACCAGATCGCGGCGTGGGTGTACTGGCCGCCGTTCTCACGTACCCCGGGCAGATACCCCTTGATATAGCCCGGATCCACGTCCCAGTTGTCGAATGGGGGGGTGAAGAGGAGCACGAGGCCGTCGCCGCGATGTACCAGATATTCCTCCACCGAGGCCATCGCCCGTTGAGCCCGGAGGTGCGCCGCCCCACCGTGGATGACCGACCAGGATTGGGCGATGGAGTCGATCCGGCACTCGGGGTTTATCGACGAGCCGAGCGGGGTCCCGTCGTCGAAGTAAGCCCGCCGGTACCAGTCTCCGTCCCACGCCTCGGCTTCGAGGTTGGACCGGAGCTCCGATGCCGCCTCTCGCCAACCGGCGGCGAGCCTTGCCTTTTTCAAACCGTCGGCGATGTCGGCAAATCGTCGGAGGTTGGCCTCGAGAAACCAGCCGAGCCACACACTCTCACCTTTACCCTCCCGCCCAACGCGGTTGAAGCCATCGTTCCAGTCACCGGTGCCAATCAGGGGGAGCCCGCGACTCCCGAGCTTGGACAACGCCCGATCAAGGGCTCGTCGACAGTGGTCGAAAACGGTCCCTTCGGTGCTCCCGGATTCGGGTGTGATGTAGATCTCCTCTTGGTCGGGCTCGAGTTCGGCCCCTCGCAGATACGGCACCACCTCTTCGAGCAACTCCAGGTCGCCCGTGACCTCGAGA
Organism: Acidimicrobiia bacterium; assembly: GCA_040905905.1. Classification (GTDB taxonomy): domain Bacteria; phylum Actinomycetota; class Acidimicrobiia; order Spongiisociales; family ZC4RG35; genus JAICND01. The sequence continues at coordinate 116,925 of JBBDQN010000027.1, read as the reverse complement.
TAGTGGCCCACGGCATAGGGAAGCCAGAGGTAGTCATCGGAGATCCGGGTTCGCACCCCTTTGCCGGATGGCGAATGCCACCAATGAAGGACGTCGCCTTCCGCAAACTGTCGACTGGCTGCATGCAGGAGGTGCTCTCGCACCACGTTTCGCATCGGAACCACCAATGCCATCACGTCTTGCAACTGGTCACGAAAGCCAAACGCCCCTCCCGACTGATAGAAGGCCGACCGCGCCATCACCCGGCAGGCGACCGCCTGGTACAGAAGCCAGTGATTGATCATCAAGTCAAAGGAGCGGTCGGGGGTCTTCACTCGCAAGGCGCCGAGGACGTCGTTCCACCGGGTGGCTACTGCGGTCTGCACGGTTTTGGTGTCGGTCCGTCGATAGCGTTCAACCAGGCTCCGGGCTTCGTGGAGGTCCTGGCCCTGGCCGAGCAGGAAAACCACCTCTACCTCCGAGTTCGGCGCCAGCACCAGCCGGCTTTGGATGGCCGCACACGGGTCGAAGCCAACCCCCGTCTTGCCCGAGAGGTCACGAGTGCGCTGCAATGCCGCCGGGCGGTCGAGGCTGCCGTGTCTTCCCAGGAACTCGGCCCGGTCGCTCGTGAAGGTGTGTTGGCTGCCTCCGAGATCGGCGAAGGCGACCCGTTCCCCGAAGTCGGTGTTCCACGGATTGCGGGCGAGCATCGCCCCGGTGGCGGTGTCGCGCTCAGTGACTATTTGCATCGATGAGACCGATCTCGTTGTTCCCAGCACCCACTCGGTGTAGGCAGTGATCGAGAGACGCCGGCGGCGGGCGGTCTGGTTGCGGATCCGCAAGCGGGAGATCTTGATCGGGTCATCCACCGGCACCGTCTGATGGAGGTGCAGGGCGATTCCCCGGGACGTGTGTTCGAACTCGGAATAGCCCGGGCCGTGGCGGGCAACGTAGGCGAGAGCGTGATCCCGAATCGGCAAGGCGGTCGGTCCCCACACCTCGCCGGTTTCCTCGTCCCGGATGTAGAGCACTTCCCCGGGAGGGTCGGCCACGGGGTCGTTTGACCAGGGCGTGAGCTGGTTCTCGCGGCTGTTCTCCGCCCAGGTGTACCCGGACCCCGATTCGGAGACACAAAACCCGAATCTGGGGTTGGCGACGACGTTGATCCACGGCGCCGGCGACCATTGGCCTTCGCCCAGCACGACGACGTATTCGGTGCCCTCGGCTGCAAACCCTCCCAGCCCGTTGTAGAACTCGCGGTCGGGACGAGGTTGGGGTCCACCGGAGACACTGGCCGCCGCCGCTACCGGCTTTTAGCGGGCGGCGGCGACCGGCTCCTTGACCAACGGGCGAACCAATTGGTCGGCGAGGGACCCGCTGTGGCTGAGCAACACCGCCCGCGCCGCCGACATGAGAGTGGCCCGGTCTTCTGGTGCCAGCACCGGCCCGCTGAGGACAAATACCCCACCGTCGTGTTCCTTCCCGATGGGGCGGCCGCTTTCCCGGACCATTTCCTCGAGGGCGGCTTGCAGATCCTGGGCGTACGAGCCCGGCTTCTCGTTGATGATCACGAGATCGGCCAGCAATCCTTTGGCGCGCCAGTATCGCTGAGCCCGCAGGAGGTCCCTCACCAGTCCGCGTTCTTCGGGCTGATCGATCCGGACGAGGACGATCGGGAGGTCTCCGGAGATTCCGTGTCGCCAGAGGCTGTCCTGACTGACCGAAGCCCGGTCCGGCTGACTCTGATCGGCCCGCAAACTCGGATCGGAGTAGATCAGGCTGGCGCCCAGTTGCTGGAAGACATGGGCTTGGTCGGGGTCGACGTTGAGATGGTGGAGGCGAACCTGCGCCTGGGTCCACGCCAGGGTGAGACTGCGCTCGAAGGCAGCGGGGTCGGAGAATTTGTCGATCAGATCGAGAGCTTCGTCCCGGGTCGCTGCGATCACCGTCGTGAAGTCGAGGTGAGCGGTGGCCCCCGCCTGGATTCGTACCTTGCGGCGGAGGCTGAAGACCGGATCGAGCACTCTCCCCACCGAGTTCGACAAGGGACGATCCACCGCCGCGGCTCGGTGCACCTGGTTCCCCCGACCAAGGAACCGGGCCCGGTCTGTCTCGAATTGGACCCCGCCGATCACTTCACCGGTCACGGAGAGGACATGGCCGGCCCACACAGTTTCCTCCTCGGCGGAACGGGGCCGGCGGGTAGCCAGCAGGGCGTCGTAGCCCGGCACCGACTCTGTCTGCACGAACAGATTCGAGAAGGCAGGGTGGGCGGTCTCGACCCGGGGAGGGGCCAGGACCAGTTCTGCGTAAGACGTGACCTCCACTTCCCGGGGAAACGAACCGAGATTGGTCAGGCTCACCCTGCGGACTTCGGCGTCGTCCTCCTCGGAAACAACGACGGTCAAGGCTGTGGCGATACTGCCATCCCGCCGCCAGATCTCGGCTTTGTCCTCGCTGAAGGCCACTTGGTAGACGTCTGGTTCGGTCAGGGTGGGTTGATAGCCGGCTGACCAGGTGCGTCCCGACCCATCCTTGATGAAAAGATAGGTGCCGAAGTTGTCGCGGGTCGCGTCCTCCCGCCAGCGGTTGACGGCCAGATGCCCGAACCTGGAGTATCCCGAACCGACCGCTGTGAGCAGCGTGGTGAAGCGGCCGTTGGAGAGGAGATGGGCAACAGGTGTCGGCCCGTGGGGCGACCAGATTCGCCGGACCACACCTTTGGCCTCCGCCACCGGGTAGGCCGCCTGGGCGACCTCCTCGGCCCGGGGTCGGGCTACCTCGACGTCGCGCGGAACCTTCTCGTGCAGCAGCAACTCGGCCGCCTTCACCATCGGGTCGGCATGGAAAAGGTCGCGGGCGAATCCGGCGAAGATCACGTTGGCGACAGCGACCAGTGACATCGCCTGATGGTGGGCCATATACGCCTTAACCAGGACTGGCTCGCCGCTCTCCGGCAGGCGGGTAGGAGTGAAGTCGAGGGCTTCGTAGTAACCGTATCGGCCTAGCGCTCCCAACTTGTCGAGGTGGGCCAGGTTGGCCACCGACTCCCGTGGCTCGACCATCGCCGCCAGCATTGTTGCGTAAGGCGCCACCACCAGATCCTCGCTGAGACCCCTTTCGAAGCCGAGCCCCGGGACTCCAAACGCCCGGTATTGATAGACGAGGCGGACATCGCGGGCCGAATAGGCGGCCTCCGAGACTCCCCAGGGCACGTGACGGGTGTTTCCGTACTCGATCTGGCGTCGCACCACTGCCCGGTAGGTGGAGTCGAGGATGCTCTCGGGGGGAGACCGCATTATCAACAGTGGCATCAGATATTCGAACATGGAGCCTGACCACGAGATAAGGGCCGCATCGGTTCCCATGGGCGTCATCGATCTCCCCAGGCGAAACCAGTGAGACGGCGGCAGATCACCTTTGGCAATGCCCACGAAGCTGGCGAGCCGGGCCTCGGAGGCGAGCAGGTCGTAGTGACTCTGGTCGAGGGCGAAGTCACTCATTCGAAATCCGATAGCCAGGAGCTTGTTGTCCGGATCCAACAAGAAGGAGAAGTCCATAGCCGCGGCCATACCGGCGGTCCTCTCGGCGAGCGATGACAGGCGGATCGCCAGGAGCTCGCGGCTGGATGCGTCACTCAATTGCCGTTCGTCGCGCAGGTGTCCGTGCACCCCCGCTACCAGCGACTCCGCCACCACCGCCAGCTCATCGGCTCCTTTCCCGGTGGCCAGGGTTCGAGCGATATCGGCCACCGTCTCGGCTTGCATGAGGAGCTCGACCAGCCGCCGTTCCCCGATGGCTCCGTCCTCCTTCAACGAGGTCAGGAGTTCCACCATTGCCAGGTCGAGATCGCGGGCCGAGACCACCTCGATGTCGAGGTTGACGGCCAGCCGGTCAGCCGCTTCGCGGATGAGCAGCACCTGGTCTCTGATGCCGGCCGCAACTTCGCGCCCGGGTCCGACCTGTCGCAAAAGCGCGCATGCTTGTGAAACCGCCACCAGGTGCCCGGCCAGATTGCCACTGTCCACCGTTGACACATACCGGGGTGCCATGGGCTCACACGTGGTGGTGTCATACCAGTTGAAGAAGTGACCTCGATGTCGCTCGAGCTTGTCGAGGGTCGAGATCGTGGCCTCGAGTCTGTTTACGGTCTCGTCCATGCCAATCCAACCAAATTCCCGGGCAGACAGCACCGCCAGGAGATAGAGGCCAATATTGGTGGGAGAGGTCCGGTGCGCTACCTCGTCCAGGTCCTCCTGGTAGTTGTCGGGCGGAAGCCAGTTTTCCTGCTCGGTGACGAAGCGCTCGAAGTACCTCCAGGTTCGCCGGGCCGTCTGGCGCAGGGTGTCCCTTTCGTCCGCCGTGGGAGGGTCCGACACCGTGATGGGACGGGGAATGCTGGCCCGATGAGCTATGAAGGGGGCCAAGACCCACAGGCTTGACCAGGCCAGAGCGACCACGAACGCCTCCGGCTTGACGAATGCGGCGGCGGTGGTTGCTGCCAGACCGACCACCATCGAGGGAGCCATCCTCTGGACAAAGCCGGCTCCATCCAGCCCGAACTGTCGCTCGGCCTCTTCGGCCGTAACCCAATTGAGCAACCCTCGGCGCGAGACGGTAAGGCGCCACATCGTCACCACGATGGCTTCGGTCATGCGCAGTGCCTGATGAGCCACAAAAGCTGCCTGAAGCAGAAGTCGTCCGATCGCCCGGGCCGTATCGGTCCACCATCGTCTCAGCCGCACCCCCCCGGGGGTGGTGGTCCGGCGGGGAATGACCCGCTCGAAGAGGGGCAGCAGACCGGGCAGGGCTATGGCAATCAGTACAAATCCCGTCCAGGGCCACATCGAAACCCCTGGGACCACGAAGGAAGCGAGCAGGGTGAAGAGGATGGCCGGCACACTGAGGCTGCGGCGGAGGTTGTCCAACATCTTGAGGCGGGCTACTGGAGGGAGCGGTCCATGCCGCCCAAGAATCCAGGGAAGAAGCTGCCAGTCGCCCCTGACCCAGCGATGTTGACGGGAAAGAGCAACCTCGTAGTGACTGGGGAACTCCTCGAACACTTCGACCGTGTTGACCAGGCCGGCCCGAGCGAATGATCCCTCGAACAGGTCGTGGCTGAGGAGGGCATTCTCCGGGATCCGATTCTCCAGCGATGCTTCGAAGGCGTCGATTTCATAGATTCCCTTGCCCGCATACGAGCCTTCACCGAACAGGTCCTGGTACAGATCGCTAACAGCCGCCGCATAAGGGTCGATGCCGGCTGGCGGGAAGAAGACCCGTTGAAAAAAGCTGTATCCCCGAGCTCCCAGAAACGCGGTGATTCGTGGCTGAAGAATTCCGTAACCCTCCACCACCCAACCGCGCGGCTCGTCGACGCGGGCCCGGTTGAGAGGATGGGCCATGGTTGCAACTAGCCGGGTGGCCGCCCCCGGCGCTAGCCGCGAGTCGGCGTCGAGGGCGATCACATAGCGAATGTTGTCGAGGGGCTCGGGGTCCGATCGGATGAAGGTGGTGTTGGTCGCCCCTCGCAAGAGCCGGTTCAGCTCATGAAGCTTGCCCCGCTTGCGTTCCCAGCCCATGTGCCGGTCCTCGCCGGGGTTGAAGAGGCGACGTCGGTGAAAGAGATGAAACCGATCGGTTCCTGAGGGAGTCGGCCCATACCTCTTGTTGAGCCGGTCAATCCCGATGGAGACCTGTGACAGCAACTCGGCGTCGTCTTCCATTTCCGGGCCCTCGGCGTCGCGCCAATCCGTAACCAGCGCAAAGTAAAACTCGCCTTCGGGATGAGCCAGGAAGTGAATTTCCAGTCGTTCGACCAGGCCTTGAACCTGATCGAGTCGCGAGAGGATGGCTGGTATCGCCACCAACGTCCGCAAGTCCTCCGACGGCCCGTGCTTCAACGCCAGCGAGGGGAGCCCCTCCGGCTTGGTCAGGGCCGCCACCACCCGGTTGACCAGCGTCACTCCTATGTCCGAAGCGGGGATCAGAGCCAGGGTGGCCATGAGCAAACGCAGGCCCCAGGAACTTTCGATGGTAAGTAGCGGGATCACCAGCGCTAGAGCGGTTAGGACCGCGACCGAGCTCAGATACATCACCGCCGCGTGTCGTTTGACGAATCGAGACAACTCCAGTCCGCGCCCGGGGGTGAAACCCATCTCGCTCTCGAGCGTGCTCCTGCCCTCTCCGATCAGGTAGTAGCCAGGATCGCGTTGACGCCGGTCGGCAAGCTGGGCGCCGGCCAGCCGCAGCGTGGTGCGGGCCACCTCGAGCTCGGACAAGCTCGAACCCTTGGACAGCTCTTCGATTGCGTGCCGGTATCGGTCCCGGGTGGGGAGGCTCATCTCGCTGTAGGCACTGGCGGCGGCCAGCGCCTGGTCAACCAGGCTGACCCCGTCGACGAACTCCCCCCAGTCGAAAGCGGAGATCTGGCGGAGGCTTGTAACGATGTTGCGAACGGTGACATTGGTGGCCGCCTGCCGGCGATGGGTCTCGTTGACCACCTCATCCGGAGTGGTTCCCTGGGCTGCCAGTTGCTCACTCAACCAGGTCAATCCGGGGGTGGTGGCCGGGTCGTGGTCTCGTAGTCGTTGCAGGAGTTGCACGGCGAGAGGTTGAGGCACCTCCCCGAGGCTGTAGCGTTCGAGAGCTATCCGCGCCTCCGAGGATCGGCTGTCACCGATGCCGAGGAGCCCATCGGCGATCTTGTCTGCCTCCCGACGAAGCCTTCGAGCCCGTACGATCGGCTCGGCCATCCTGCGGAGGTTCTCGATCAGGAGCAGCCGCAGGGTGATGGGAATGGCCCAGAGCTCACCGATCGTCAGGGGTTTGACTTCCTGGTACGACGTTATGAACCGTCGCAGGGCCTCGGGATCGAACCGACTGTCGAGGTGAGCTACGAACGCCCAGGCGATCTCATATACGCGCGGATAGCCCTCCAACGGACCGTTCTTGACCTTGGGCAGCTCGCGGTAATAGGAAGGCGGGAGGTTTTCCCGGATCTCGCGCACTTGCCTCTCGATCAGGTGGAAGTTGTCCACCAGCCACTCGGCAGCAGGGGTTAGAAGGACCTCCTCCCTGATGGCCTTGGACAACTCGCGGTAGGAAGCGAGAAGAACCTCGCCGTTGTCTGCCAGCCGGCTGGAGATGAGCCGCAGTCGTCCTTGTCGATCACTGAGCTCCTGGCTCTCGGCGAGACTTCTGGCGTGTTGTTCCAGCCGTTCGACGCTGAAGAGCTCGGCCCGGATAGGCTCGTCGACGGGCTCGAATCCCGAGCTGCGAGGCGTCAGCACCAGCGCACAATACGGTTGATGGACGCCGAACTTCTATGGCTCAGGCGTGGGCGTCTTCGGCTAGTTCCTGTAGACCGACTACCCAGCCCGTGGGAAGCCCCCAGTGACGGGCGCCGCTCACCACCGTCGACATGTACTCGGTGGATGGGGGATGGTCTGTCCCACCGCCCGGATGAACGAAGGTGACCACATCGTATTTCTTGCCGGCCCGGTCGACTGCTCTCAGGTCTTCCCTGGGATGGCGACCTTCCGCAGCCTCAGCTGTGGTGATTCCCGACATTTGTTTGCCTGTGACCTGAAAGATCCCGCCCCAGACGGTGTGCCCGGTGGCCGGTTCCACCGAGGGCAAGCCGTCCGCGGTGGGGAAGGTGAGCCTGGTCTCGGGGAGGTGGGCAACCAGGGCAACTTTGATCCCCGGCGCCACCTGTTCGAGCCGGGCCGGGTCCAAGAGAGCCCCATAGGCGAAATAGAACATCGGTTCTAGGAGTGTACCGATGGCCCCGATAGTGGCCGTGGATACACTCCGCCACCCTTGGAATGGCCATTTATCCTTTCGAAGCTGGCCTCCTCGACCGATCTGACCCGGTCCGAGGCCCGCCAGGCCATGGCCGAGGTGATGGCCGGCACCACCACCCCCGCCCAGATCGCCGCCTTCATCGTGGCCCTGCGGATGAAGGGGGAATCAGTCGAGGAGATGACGGGGTTGGTCGAGGCCATCCGGGCAGTTGCGGTGTCAGTCGAGGTCGACGACCCCGGTCTGGTGGATGTCGTCGGCACCGGCGGTGATGGCTCCGGGACTTTCAACATTTCCACCACTGCCTCCCTGATCGCCGCCGGGGCCGGCGCCCGGGTCGCCAAACATGGGAACCGCTCGGTGTCGTCACGATGCGGGTCGGCCGATGTGCTCGAGGCCCTCGGGGTTCGCATCGACCTGCCTCCTTCCGCCAATGTCAGGTTGCTGGCCGAAACCGGTTTCGCCTTCTTCTTCGCACCCCACTACCACCCCTCGTTTCGGCACGCTGGTCCGGTGCGGCGCGAACTAGGCATTCCCACGGTGTTCAACTTTCTCGGACCGCTGGCCAACCCGGCTGGAACCAGACGTCAGGCCATCGGAGTTTCCGACCCTCGGATGGCCGAAAGGGTGATTGGCGTCCTGGCGCGCCTCGACTCGGTCTACTCCTTCGTATTCCACGGTGAAGACGGCCTCGATGAGATCACCACGGCCGGACCCACCTACATCTATCGCCTGCGCGACGGGGAAGTGACCCACGCCGAGTTCACTCCCGAGGACTTCGGGATAAGACGATCGAGCCTCGGCGAGTTGAAGGGCGGCGATGCTGCCGAGAATGCATCCATCATCAGACAGATCCTGGCGGGGGAGCCCGGTCCCCGGCGCGATGCCGCTTTGATCAACGCCGCCCCGGCTTTGGTGGCGGCCGGGCTGGCCCCCGGCTTTGTCGAAGCGGTGGATCTCGCCCGGAACAGCATCGACAGCGGGGCTGCTGCGGCTCTTCTAGGTCGGGTGGTCGACCGCAGCACTGAATTGGCAAAAGCCTGACCCGCTTATCCTCTCGTTATGCACGTCACCAGTGATGAACTGGTCGCTTCGCTGCGCAACCAGGGGTTGCGGATAACGGCTGCGCGGCGAGCGATCTGCGGAGTGCTGGCTGCCTCCCATCTCGATCACCTCACCGCCTCCGATCTCGGCGCCCGGGTCGAACAAGAGCTGGGAAAGGCGGTGGACCAGTCGACGATCTATCGGACGATCGATGTCCTCGAGCAGGCCGGCCATCTCCATCACGTCCACTTCGGGCACGGTCCCGGAGTGGTGCATCTGGTTGAGAAACCCGATCACCATCACATTGTCTGTGAGAACTGCGGTCGTACCGAGGACATCCCCTTCGCCGAGGTGAGCCGGCTCCTGCAGGGTCTTGAGCATCGATTCGGCTTCCGGGTGGGATCGGTTCACTTTGCCCTTATGGGACGTTGTGTTTCCTGCACCCCGACCTGACGCTATTGTTGCAAGCGACTTGCAGTAACGGCCACGGAGGTGTGGTGCATATTCCAGACGGCTACATCAACCTGGTCACTTCGGCCGGGTCCGGGGTAGTGGCGGCGGGCGGGTTGTGGGCCGCCCTCAAACAAACCGGCCGCCGGCTGGCTGAGAAACAGATACCGCTGGCCGGGCTGACGGCCGCCTTTGTGTTCGCGCTGCAGATGTTGAACTTCCCGGTGGCCGCAGGGACCAGCGGTCATCTGCTGGGAGGCGCTCTGGCCGCCATCCTGTTGGGACCCTCGCTGGGAATTCTGGTGGTGGCGGTAGTGGTCATCGTGCAGGCGCTGATATTCGCCGATGGCGGGGTGAGCGCGCTGGGCCTCAACGTCCTCAACATGGCAATCGTCACGGCACCGGTCGGCTGGGGAGTGTTCCGCTGGCTGATGAAGGTTCTTCCGACGACGACGGCCTCGGCGGTGGGGGCGACGATGGTGGCGGGGTGGATCTCGATGTTCGTCTCGTCAACTGTTTTTGTCATCGAATACGCCATCGGCGGCCAGGGCGGAGCACCCCTGGGAACCGTGTTCGCGGCGATGACCGGTGTCCACGCCCTGATCGGAATCGGAGAGGGTCTGATTTCGGCGGTGGTGGTGGGAGCGGTTCTGGCCGTCCGGTCCGACCTTGTTTTGGGGACAGCTGACCTCGGGTTGTCTCGAACCGCCACGGCTCCTTCCGGGAAGGCGGTTGGAGGACTTGTCGCAGCCGGTCTGGCCGCCGCCCTGTTGCTGGTGCTGGTGGTGGCGCCGATGGCGTCGCCCGAACCGGACGGTCTTGAGTTTGTTGCGGATGACACCGGGTTTGCGGCTGCCGCCGAAGAGCATCCCATCGGAGGGCCGTTGGCCGACTACGGAGTGGCCGGAATCCAGAACGAACGGGTGGAAACGGTGGTTGCCGGGGCCATCGGCGTCGGCGCCACATTTCTGATCGGTTTCGGCCTGATCGCCCTGATCCGCCGGCGGCGCCCCGCTTGAGCGGCAGCCACAGTCACGCGCTCCACTATCACGGACACAGCCCGGTTCATCGGACGGCCCCGCAGGTCAAGCTCGTCGTCCTGCTGGTTTACGTGTTTTCGGTGGTGGCGACCCCCCCGCAGGTGGTATGGGCCTTCAGCGGCCACGCCATCGTGTTGCTCGGAGTCCTCGCAGCCTCGTCCGTACCCGTCAGGTTCTTCCTGACCCGTTTGGCGATCGATCTGCCGTTCTTGCTATTTGCGTTCTTGCTCCCGTTTGTCGGTGCCGATCCCCGGGTGGACCTCGGACCGCTCTCGATTTCCGAGCCCGGGTTGTTGGGCGCCTGGAACATCCTGGCCAAAGCCACCCTCGGGGCCGGTGCCTCGGTGCTGCTGGTGGCAACGACCGAGGTGCCGGCGGTCTTGGCCGGTTTGCGTCGCCTCCGAGTTCCGGCGGCGATAACCGCCATTGCCGCCTTCATGATCCGCTACCTCGAGGTGATCGCCGGGGAATTGCACCGGATGCGGGTGGCGATGACCGCCCGCGGCTACAGCCCATCCTGGCTGGCCCAGACCCGTCCAATGGCTACCGCTGCGGGCGCCCTCTTTATCCGCACCTACGAGAGGGGGGAACGGGTCCATCAAGCAATGTTGGCCCGCGGCTTCACTGGTGACATGCCCGCGGCAGAGCCGGACGGGATCGCCCGTTGGTGGCCGGCGATGGTGCCGGCCCTGGTCACCGCAGGAATTGCCATAACCTCCAGAGTTGGCGGATGACCGTCCTCGAAGTCGAAGGCCTCCGCTTTGCCTACCCGGATGGGACCCAGGTCCTCGACGGTGTCGACCTCGTCATCGGCGCAGGTGAGAGGGTGGCCATGCTCGGCCCCAACGGTGCGGGAAAGACCACTCTCATCCTCCACCTGATAGGAGTTCTGCGGGCAACTGCGGGCAGCATCCGGGTGGGGGGCGTGGAGCTGGCTGATGACAGCCTCACTGAGATCAGACACAAGATGGGCCTGGTCTTCCAGGACTCTGATGATCAACTGTTCATGCCCACCGTGCAACAGGATGTTGCCTTTGGCCCGGCCAACTTCGGGATGAAAGGTGCCGCCCTTTCGGAACGGGTCGTGTGGGCGTTGAGGGCTGTGGGGGAACAAGACCTCGCCGATCGGGCCCCTCACCATCTGTCCGGAGGGGAAAAGCGCAAAGTTGCCATTGCCACTGTGCTGGCAGTCGAGTCCGAATTCCTGGTCCTTGACGAACCGACCTCAAACCTCGATCCTGCCGGTCGCCGCGAGCTGGTGGGGCTGCTCGCGAGCCTTCCCGCCACCCAGCTGGTGGTTACTCACGATCTCCCATTTGCCCTGGAGCTATGTGCCCGGGCGGTCATCATCGACCGTGGCCGGATCGTCGCCGACGGGGACACGTTCGCCCTGCTGTCGGATCGCGACCTGATGTCCCGTCATCGGCTCGAGCTCCCGTACGGATTCGACCCTGCCAACATCAGGCGGCTTTGAGGCGTCTCGAGCTGCTTCTTACGGTCGTCTGTGCGGCAGCCATCGTTTGGCCCGCCCTGTTCGGAACACGCTCACGACGTGGACTGATCTTTCTGGCCACGGTGGGAACGGCCATGGCCCAGTTGATGGTGGAGGGGTATCGCTGGCAGCTGCTACCGATCTACATCGTGGCGCTCGGCCTCGGGTTGGGCGACCTCCTCTCGGTCGAGCGAGACCTTCCCTGGTGGAGAAGAGCTTCCCGACCGGTGTTGGGTCTGGTGGGTCTGGGGATGATGGTGTTGCCGGTAGTGTTGCTTCCGGTGCCGGAGCTTCCCGAGCCGGGTGGTCCCCTCGAGGTGGGCACCCTCACCTTCGAGGTGACCTTTCCCGAACGTCTCGAGGCATACGGGTTGGAGCCCGACACCAGACCACGTCGGATCATGGTTCAGGTTTGGTACCCGGCGGTAGAGGCGAACGAACCGGTCGCGGTGCCCTGGACCGATGATCTCGACGTGGTGGGACCGGCTCTTGCCCGGCGTATCGGGTTTCCGGGTTTCTTCCTGTCCCACACCCGATACACCTCCGCCCATGCCGTCCCGTCGGCGCCTCCATTGCCGGGCACCTATCCGGTGCTTCTCTATTCACACGGGTGGACGGGGTTCCGATCGATTGCCGTGAACCAGATGGAGATGTTGGCCAGTCATGGCTACATCGTCATCGCCCCCGATCACACCTATGCGGCGATCACCACTCGCTTTCCCGATGGTGAGGTCATCGAGTTCGACCCCGAGGCCCTTCCCCCCGAGGAGTTGGTGGCGCCCGAGGTCTATGCGACCAGGGCAGTGCAACTGGTCGATACGTTTACCGATGACCTGGTGGGTCTGATTGATGCGCTCGCCCTTGGGGAGAGCGGCCCTTTGGCCGCGATCGCTGCTCATGTCGACCTCGGCCGGATCGGGGCTTACGGACACTCGACCGGTGGTGGGGCAGCGCTGCGTTTTTGCCTGTCGGACGAGAGATGTGATGCAGTCCTGGGAATGGACGCCTGGGTCGAGCCGGTGCCAGACCGGATCATCGCGGTCGAGGCATCGATTCCCATGTTGTTCATGCGATCCGATGGCTGGCGGGGAACACCCAACGACGGCCGCCTGCGGGGGCTGGCCGAACGGAGCGGAGCGGTCACCTACTGGATAGGGATCGAAGGGGCCGGGCACAATGACTTCATCCTGGCTCCGTTCATCTCTCCGGCGGCGGCGCGGCTCGGCATGAAGGGCCCCATCTCAGCAGGCCGGGTGGTGCCCATCATCGACCGTTTTCTGCAGGGTTTCTTCGACAGTTCGTTGTTGGGAGCAGGCACCGCGGCGGTGGAACAGAACCCGTTTGACGAGGTGATGCTCGAAGTGTTGCGTCCAGCGGAGGGGTGACTCAGCCGCCGGGACCGGTGAAGGTCTCTCCGACCACGACCTGACCAGGTTCCTCGCCGGCCAACACTGCATCGATAGTGGCGCCGAGGATCAGGGCGTCGGCCGCCCCGACGATCTTTCGCACCACCGCCCCGTCGGTCCCGATGAAGAAGGTTTCGGGGATCCCAAAAACGCCATAGGCGATGGCTGCCCGCCCCCCGGGATCGGTCAGGTAGAGAGTCGAGGGAGAGTTGCCGTACTCCTCGAGGAAGGCGGCGATTTCGGCGGGGTCGTTCCGGTAGGCGATGCTCACAAAACGGACCCCGCGGTCGGCGAAAGCGTTGGCCGCCGCCACCAATTGGGGTTGTTCCTCCCGGCAGGGCAGACACCAGGAGGCAAAGAAGTTGACCACCACCACGTCGGCTTCGATGTCCGTGAGATTCACCTCACCCTGGCCATCCAAAAGAGGGAGGCTGATGGCTGGGGCGGGCTTACCCAACAAGGGCGAGTCGACGATCGCGGGGTCACTCCCGAAGCGGGTGATGAAGACCATGGCTAGCGCTACCGAGAGCACCACCATGCCGCCCGCCAGCCACTTTATGAACGTCATCAGCAGGTGTCCCCGGCCTGGGCAGCGGTGAGGTCGGCTTCGACGTTCTCTCGCACTTCGGCCTCGAGATCTGGCGCGGCCAAAACCTGCCCGAAGAGGTCGACGGCCGTCGCCGCGTCCGCCCTTCCACACCAGATGACCCGGCCCTTGAGATAGAGGGCAAAAGGATCGGCGGGCACCGCCTCCAGCGCCTGATCCATGAGATCGATGGCCAAATCAACTTCGCCGTTGCCGTCAAACACCATCCAGCCCAGCCTGGTGAGGGCGGCACCCGCCTGAACCGGGGTCGGGTTTCCCTCGATCACCGCCTCGTAATGAGGAAAGGCGCGCTGATAGTCACCGTCCTCGAAGTAACGATTGGCCAACCCCAGTCGCATCCCCAAGATCTGGGGGTCGTCGCTGTTGGCGGCGATTACCGCTTCGAGGGTTTCGTTGGAAATGGTTGCGGGGTCGATGGGCTCGAGGTCATCCACCCGGGCCTGACGGAACTGGCCTACTACCACCACGGTGATGGCGGCGGCGGCCAACACGACGATTCCTCCCACCGTGTTCCGCCGGAAACGCGGAGGGGCGGCGACAGTTTCTCTCACGCGGGTTGGGCGGACCCGGGTCAACACCAGCCCCACTCCCACCGCCCCCGCGGCGACCGGGAGGAGCCACAGCCAGAGGGTCGACCCGGAAACCGGCGGATCCAGCAGTACTGTGGCGCCGAACGAGGCGACTAGTTCATCGATGATCTGTTGATCGGTGCTGCCTTCGGCGATGCGGCTCCGCACCAGGTTCATCATGTCGCGGGCAGCATCCGAGGGTGACTCGGCAATCGACTCTCCCTGACAAACCGGACAACGAAGGCGTTCGCCCAGGGACCGGGCCCGGTCTTCGTTCGGATCAGGTGCCACCAGGACCGCAATGAGGACAAACACTGCCAGGGCGCCACTGACGGTCCACGACCACAACCTTTGAGTGCGCTCAGACACCGGCGGTCACCAACGCCCGGCGTCGCGCGGTAAGCGACCAGGCACCCCCGCCGGCGGCGATGAGGCCGCCGACCCAGAGGAGCCAGATGCCCGGTGAGGTGTCCATCCGCAGCAGGATCCCGGTGGCGTCGATGTTCAACAGCGTCAGGTAGAGATCCCCGGTGAATGCGGTGTGGACCGCTGGGGTGCTGATGCCCGCGGTGTCGCCTCCATAGAAGTTGGCTCGCGGGCGAAGCTCGGTGACGACCTCGCCGTCGACCGAGACCTCCATGGTCGCTCCCTGCACTCGCCGGTTCGGCTCGGTCAGGAGGAACGGTGATCGATAGTGGAGGTTGTAACCGGCGAATTCGATGCGGTCGCCCGGTTCCATGGCGACCTCCCCGTGCTGGGCGAGGTTGGCCGTGAAGCCGATGCCTATGGCGACGAGGGCTATCCCCGCATGAGAGAGTTGGCCAGCCCAAAACGAAGGTTCGGCGGTTAGCTGGCGACGAATCTCGCGGCCCACCGACCCGGTAGGTCCGGTTGCCCGGGCCCGGGCCGCCCGCGAGGCCCGACCGATCAGCAACGAAACCCCCGAAGCGATCACAAACGTGCCGGCGACCACCGTACCCACCACGTAGCCGATGCGTGAGGCGAAGAGGACGGTCAGCACTCCGGCGGCCAACGCCACCTGGATGGGAACTCGCAGGCTCGCTGCGACCCTGCCCGGATCGGCCTCTCTCCAGGGGGTCTGAGGACCGACCCCCATCGCCAGAAGCAGCGCGAATGCCAGCGGCACGATCATACGAACAAAGAAGGGGCGACCGACCGACACTCGATCCCCGGTTACTGCTTCGATCACCAGCGGATACAGGGTGCCGGTCAAGACCACGAAAGCGAAGATCGTGAGCAGCAGGTTGTTGAGGAGGAACGAACCCTCCCGTGACACCAGAGAGTCGAGGCGCGGTGAGTCGGCGACCAGGTGGCTGCGAGTCGAAAAGAGCCAAAACGAACCGGCCACCACCAGGAAAAGGAAGCCGAGTAAAACCGGTCCGATGGCAGATTGGGTGAAGGAATGGACCGAGCCGATAACTCCAGACCTGGTGAGAAACGTGCCGAGGATGGTGAGGGAGAATGCCCCTATCACCAGTACGAAGTTCCACGCCTGAAGTGCCCCGCGGCGCATCTGCACCAGGGCCGAGTGGAGGAAGGCCGTTGCTACCAGCCAGGGCATGAGTGACGCGTTCTCGACCGGGTCCCACCCCCAGTAGCCACCCCAAGAGAGGACCTCGTACGCCCACCACGCCCCGAGAACGATCCCTGCGGTCAGGAAGGTCCAGGCAACCAGGGTGGAACGGCGGCTGCGTCGCAGCCATTCGACTCCGGCCTCTTTGATGGCGAGGGCGGAGATGGCGTAGGCAAACGGGACCGTCAACCCGATGAAGCCCAGATACAACATGGGCGGGTGGATCGCCATGAGGATGTGATTCTGGAGTAGCGGGTTGGGACCGGGTCCATCTGGTGGCGCCTGGGCCGCGGCCCAGGGAAAGGGGCTGGCGTCGAGGCAGCCGTTGGTAGCGGCTTCGACGCAAACCTGGAAGGGGTTGGCGACAGTCGCCTGAAGGCCGAAGAAGAACACCGCGACGAGTCCCATCACCGCGAGGGCGGCAACGCCGAGGCGGTCACCTTCGTCCCGCGCGGTACGAGAGACACTCTTAAAGGTCACCCAGGTGTAAACCGCCAGGATTAGTCCCCACAAAACGATCGAGCCTTCGAGCGCGGCCCATCCCGTGGCGAAGTTGAACGGAAACGGGGTGGCCCGGGCATGGTGGTTGGCGACGTATTCGAGGCTGAAGTCGTCCGCCAACAGCGCGGCCTCGAGCGCCAGCATCGCCAGGACCGCTCCTCCGAGGATGGTCTGCACGGGGCGCCTGAGCCCGGCCGCCTCGCCCACACCCGTTGCTCGCACGGCCGCAATCACCAGCCAGATCGAACCCGCCAAACCGGTGAGGATGCCGGCGATACCCAACAGGGCGAACATCAGGAAGCCTGGGTGGTGGCGGGAGCTTCGTAAGACTCGTCGTGGCGGACCAACGCGGTGTCGGCCTCGAAGCGAGAGCCGCTCCAAGCACCTTCAACGACGACTCCGACGTCTTCGGCGAACAATGGTGGGACCGCCCCGGTGAGTCTTACCTGGATCGTTTCGGCACCGTCAGTCACGTCGAAGGTTTTGACGCCGCCTGACTCGGTTAGGGATCCAACCACTACCAGACCGCCGAGACGGAACCTCTGCCCATCCGGAAACTCGATCCGGCGATCAACGGCTTCCTGAGGTGTCAGGTAATACGTGAGGCTGTTCCCAAGATTGGTGGCGATCAACACCATGACGGCCGCTGCCACCAGAGCCAGCGCCGGCCAGATCAACTTGCGCGATGGCATAGTCAGCGGCGACGGTGGAGACGCCGGTACCGGAGGTGGAGCCGGAGGGCATACCAGGCGATGACGCCGTAAGTGACCGAGTAGGCCAGGGTGACCACTGCGTTTTCAGACATCAACGGCTCCATCGAGACGCGGCGGCAGCACCGCCGCTCCCGCCACCGGCGCCACTTCGGTTTCCGCTTCTTCTTCAAGACGCCCGACCACCATTCGTCCGGCCAGCAGCGCCAGGTAGATCAGCGTGAAGGCGGCCAGGTTGACCAACAGCGCTCGCAGCATCGCCGGGTGGATCGGGGAGCCTTCGGGCCGGATGGTCTGGGTCTGGTGGAGAGTTCGCACCAGGTTGACCGAGAAGTAGACGAGTGGGACCTGCACCACCGCCACAATCCCGAGCACCGAGGCCCGGGCCGCCCGCAGTTGAGGATCCGGAGTCGCCCGGCGCAGTGCCAGGTAGCCCAGGTAAACGAGGAGCATGATGGCGGTGGTGGCCATGCGGGCGTCACCCCAGTCGAAGAAGACTCCCCACACTGGCTTGCCCCAAATCATCCCGGTAGCCAGGGCGATAGCAGTGAAGAGAACGCCTATCTCCGCCGAGGACGCCGCCAACCGGTCCCAGAACTCCTTGCGTCGGATCCGCCACATGATCGAGCCGAAGGCGGTGATAAAGAAGGCGAGAAAAGCGAGCCAGGCCGAAGGGGCATGAATGTGGAGGATGCGTGCGTAGGTGCGCTGGACCGCCTCGGGGGGAGCGGAGATGGCGAGATAGAGTCCGAGGCCGGCAGCAATGGCGGCCAGGGCCATCAGGACACGCACCTTGGTCATCGAACTGCTTCCTCCAGGGGTCTTGCGGCCAACGTACCGGCCACGGCGAGAACGATCTCCACCGCAACGAGCATGAGCAACCACGCGAGGATACCGCTGCCCCGGGTTAGCGATTCCACTGCCTGAGCGGCCCCGACCAGGAGGGGGAGGGCGAGCGGCACCACCAGCACCGAGGCCAGCGGAGCCCGACCAGAGAGCCCGCTGGTGATGTCGGCGGCCAGCGTCGAGACCACAGCGAGGCCAGCGGCGAACAGCACGATGATCACCACCAACCACGGAGAAAACGTGAGCTCGGGGCTGAAGAGGACGATGGCGGCCACCCCCAACAACAACATGAAGACAGCGAGCAAAGTTGCCGACGCCGCGGCCCGTCCCCAGAAACGGGCGACCGGAGATATGCCGAGCAGGATGACGAGGTCGCGGTTGGGGCCGGTATCCGCCATGCTCTGACGCCAGGCGATCTGCATACCGAAAAGCAAAGCCGTCGACCAAAAGGCAGCGGGACCGATTCGGGAGATAAGCGGCAGATCGATCCCGATGGCCATCGGGAGGGCGATCAATGCCGCCAGGCCAAACGGCACCACGACCGTCAGGGTTTCTTTGGCGCGTCGTTCGATCATGAGATCGTGTCGGGCAATCTCGAAGGCGTGGGCGATCATTGGCTCAGGATTCCCGTGCGGAGGGTCATGTGCTGATCGGCCAGGTCGACCATGGTGGTGGGGTCGTGGGAGACGAGGACGGCCGCGCCTCCCTTTTGAATGGTGCGGCGAACCAATGCCGCGACGAGGGGAGTAGCCGAAGAGTCGAGACCCGCGTGAGGTTCGTCGAGTAGCAGAAGGTCGGGCTCGGTCGTGAAGAGGCGAGCCAGGTCCGCCCGCTTGCGCATTCCATACGAACAGCGTTCGGCGAACCGGTCGGCTGCTCCGGCCAATCCGACCATCTCGAGTACTTCTGTGACCCTGGTTTGAGACCGGCCGCTGATCCGCGCGACGAACTCGAGGTTCTCCCGCAACGTGAGGTGGTCGCTCAGAGCCGGGAGATGTCCGGAGAGGCCGATTCGGGGACGTACTAGCTCGATTTCGGCTGACCTGATTGGCGCCCCGAGGATGAAGCCCTGGCCGGAGGTCGGTTTGAGCAGAGTGGCCATGACTCTGAGGAGAGTGGTCTTCCCGGACCCATTCGGACCCTGGATGCCGAGGCACTGACCTGATTCGACCACGCACGATGCCGAGGCGACCACGGGTACGTTGCCGAAGAGCACCTCGATATCGTTCAGAGTGAGAATCGGCGACACGGCACGTAAGTGTATGAGGCGACCGGCCACCGTTCCTTGTCGCCGCCCCTTGGGTTAGTCGCCAGTTGGTGGATGGCGATGGTTTCTCCCCCCAGGAACGAAGCGACGTTGGGGGAGTACGGCGAAGCCGGGAGGGGGGTGGCGAACTCGTGGAACTGGTTTCGGACAGCTTCGCCGCCCCCTCCGCCACTTCGTGGCACCTCCCCCAACGCTGGTCATGCCTAGTTGGTGGATGGCGATGGTTTCTCCCCCCAGGAGCGAAGCGACGTTGGGGGGAGTACGGCGAAGCCGGGAGGGGGGTGGCGAACCCGTGGAACTGGCTTCGGACAGCTTCGCCGCCCCCTCCGCCACTTCGTGGCACCTCCCCCAACGCTCACTCCGTTCGCTGGGGGAGGAAACCTTCGAGGGTTACCAGTTCGGTTTCGAGGAAGTCAGCAGCGGGTCACGCCAGCGTCGACCAGAGCGATCATCTCGCGACCAACTCTGGCAAGCCAGGTCAAGACCGGCAGGTCAGATGCAGCGGCCGCCCCGTGCACGGCGAGGCCAGGACTGCACTTCCGGTCGAGAAGGTGAGCTCTCCTTAGGTGATAGTCGGACGTAACTGCCACGACCGACTGCCACCCGTTGGCGGCCGCCAACACCGCTAGGGCTTGTGCCTCGCCGAGGGTCGTGCCTGGCATCGGCTCAGGGCAGAGAACCTCAAAGGGCACCGTCTGTCCACACAATCGTTGGGCCTCGGGCCACTCGTCTGCAGACCCACCCATGATCACCAATGTTGGTGCGGCTCCAGCGCCCATCAGCTCGAGTGCGAGGCGCAGCCTCTCGCCGCGGCCACCGGCGTGCACGACCACCGCGTCGCCGATGGGGAGAGTGCTAACTGGCGGCCTGACCACTGCCACAAACAACCCAGCCCCAATCACGGCAACCCCGCCTGCCAGTAGCTTCAGACCTCTTCGCACGATGTCAAGGTAGGACGACTCGGGATAGAGGCGAGTTCAGGGCGGCCGGAAGGAAACAACTACTGTCGATGGAGATGGAGCGGTACACCAAGATTGTCGCCACGTTGGGGCCCGCGGTCGCCTCGTTGGACAAGGTCAGGGCCTTGGTCGATGCTGGTATGGACGTCGCCCGGCTCAATTTCTCCCATGGTGACCATGCCACCCACGAGCAGTTCCATGGATGGGTGAGGCAGGCCGCCGAGGCAGCCGGTCGCAACGTCGCGATCCTCCAGGACATCCAGGGACCCAAGTTGCGGGTCGGTAGCTTTCCCGAAGGCGGCATCACATTGGAGTCCGGCCAGGTCCTGCGCCTGCGGGTCGGAAAGGAAATGGCCGATGCCGCCGACACGATCTTCATCGACTACCTGCATCTTCTCGAAGATGCCGAGGTTGGGGAGGAGATCCTGCTGGCCGACGGCCTCATCGCCATCGTCGTCACCAAACGGGCGGAAGACCATCTCCAGGCAAGGGTGGTGATTGGCGGCTTGCTCAAAGACGGCAAAGGTGTTGCTTTTCCCCAAACCAGTCTCCGGGTGCCATCGATCACGGAAAAGGATGCCGAAGATCTTGCCTTTGGTCGCCATATCGGCGTCGATTGGGTGGCGGCGTCCTTTGTGCGGACCGGGGCCGACGTTCGCGAGGTGTCGGACTTAGCCGGTGGCGTGCCGGTGATCGCCAAAGTGGAATTAGCTTCCGCCTACGCCAATCTCGATAACATCATCTCGGAGGCAGCCGGCGTCATGGTCGCCCGTGGCGACCTCGGGGTGCAACTTCCGTTGGAACGAATTCCCCTGATTCAGGCCGACATCCTTCGCCGGACCAACCAGGCAGGGTTGATATCGATCACCGCCACTGAGATGCTCGAGTCGATGACTCAATCGCCCCGCCCGACCCGGGCCGAGGTAACCGATGTCGCCACCGCGGTGATGGCCGGGACGGATGCGGTCATGCTCTCGGCGGAAACGGCTACAGGTCTTCATCCGACGGAGGCCTTGGCGATGATGTCGAGGATCTGTTCGACTGTCGAGTCGGAGACATCTGTGGCGGGCGTCCAGCACACCTACCTCACACATGAGAGCGCGGTGGCCTCGGCGATTGCACAGGCGGCGGTGGATGCCGCCGCCAACCTCGGCATCGACACGATTGTTGCCTTTACCGAGTCGGGTTCGACCGCTCGCCTTCTCTCCAAGTACCGGCCCGCCGCTCGCATCGTGGCCTTCACCCCCGATCCGGTCACCAGACGCCGGATGGCGTTCTATCGCGGTGTCACTGCCTATCCGTTTGAGCGTCGTGACTACACGGACCACATGATCGCCGCCGCTGAAAAAGTGCTCGAACGTGAGCGCATCTGCCGCCGTGGTGATGGGGTGGTGATGGTGGCTGGCATCCCTCCCAACCAGCAGGCCTCGACCAACCTCCTCAAGATCCACGTGATTGGAGAACGCGACCGCGGGGTGGCCTCGCAACGGTCCGGCCGCACTTCCCCCGAGGTCGGCGGGCTCTGAGCGCCGGAGCAGCCAGGCTACGATCCGCAGGCTCATGGGCCAGACCATCCAGATCCTCGAGACCGTCGAAGTCGGCGACATCCTCATGGTGACCACCGATCGGACGTTGACCGGTCAGGACGGAGAGAGTTTCACCGGCCCGGTCACCGCTGCCGCCGTCGACAGCTTTGCCGCCCGTCTGTCGGTTCGGCTATTCGAGACGGACTCCAACATCGACCATGTCTATGTGATGTCCAACGCCCTCTCGATTCGCCGCCGGGGTGGCTGGAACCCTGAAGCACTAGACACCACCCGCAACACGATCGCCTCGTTTTTCCGGTTCTACCCGGATCGCGAAACCTGACTGTTAAGGCCCTTCGGCGGGCGCCACGGTCGTCGTCGTTTCCTCAGGAATGGTCGTCACCGTGGTAGTCGGGCAATTGGCTTGCAGCGTGCAGGGATTGACCAGGAGGATCTGACGCCGCGGTGAGTAGATCACCGTCCATTCGTTGGTGGTGGCCACTCCCAGATGGGTGATGGTGCGGCTGACCGCCACCGAAAAGCCTTGCGATGGCCCCTGCACCTCGCGTTGGGTCTCGGGCGCCACCGTTGGGTCTCCTCGATAAAGCGGCTCGGGTGGATCGCGGAACCCGTAGCGATCGGAGACGTTGGCGGTGACCACCCGGGCGTTGGGTCCTCCTTCGGCCACAACCTCCATCCGCAAACGCCCCCCGGATTGCTGGCCGGCAATGATGCGACCGTCATTGTCCGAGAAGAACATCACGGTTATGGACGTGTTGGTGTACGACGTCTTGATGAGGATGGCTTTGTCGGTGTTGTTGCGAAAGTGCAGGTCGGGTACCGGCCAGTTGATGGTCGCTTCGATCCCGAGCGGATAGCGGCTGATGTAAAAGCTGTGCGGTTTGTGGGTCATGTCTTCATAGCCACCCCAGAAGACCGCGTTGTAGAAGGTGGTGGCGAACTGACTGACTCCGCCTCCCACCGTGGGGACGATCTCGCCGGCGATGATGGTCCCGTCCTCCAGGTAACCGGCTTCGACGGTTCGTTCCCCCACCGCCAGGTTGAGCGAGAAGGTCTCCCCGGGCATCACAATGGTCCCCTCTATTGCGTCGGCGAAGAGGTGGATGTTGGTCACCCGGTTCTGGCAACAGTCGTGGTGGGTGGTGAACTGGCTCACCTTGTGGGTGATTCCCAGCGCTTGCAGTTCTTCGGTGGTCACATCGGGGTCGACCGCTTCTTCGATGGGAAGCAGGCCCTGGCGGCTGGCGCTGGCGGCCACCGTCAGCACACTTTCGGCCACTACCTCATCGTCGACCAGGGTCCCCCGCAGTCCGGGGATGACGGTCACGTTGTTGCCGTCGATTTGCAACTCGGCGTTGACGGGCGGATCCTCGAGTTCGGTCCGAAGCGGTTCGAGAAATCCCGATACGACCTCCGTCTCCATGCGAAAGACGATCCCACCATTGGCTAACTCGGAACGAAGGGCGGTGGCCAGCTCCTCGGTGGAAAAGGTGATTTCCTTTTCCCGTTCGGGATTGGTCAATCTGACCGGCCCCGCCAGAATCAGCCTCGCAGTCGAAACCGCCTGATCAACC
Organism: Acidimicrobiia bacterium; assembly: GCA_040905905.1. GTDB lineage: Bacteria > Actinomycetota > Acidimicrobiia > Spongiisociales > ZC4RG35 > JAICND01. The sequence continues at coordinate 93,534 of JBBDQN010000027.1, read as the reverse complement.
TGAGAGGCGGTCAACGCCGGCTCCGCCCGAACGATCGGCAGCTCCAAGGTCTGACGCAGGACCGTCGAGAACTGGCCGAGCATCAACCCGGGCACGAGGGAGCGATCAAGCATCTCGCCGGGCGTGGGGTATTGCGGTTCGGGGCTGGTGCCGTTGACGACCACCGCCCCGTTGAAGGGGGGATTGCCTACGGCCTCCTCGTCCCAGGTCACGAGGATTTGCTCGAGCGCCTCGGGGTCGAGGGCCGAGGAAACTTCGAGGTCGGTGGTTTGAAAGAGATGGGTCAACCACCACCAGAACTCGCCCAGAAACCCACCTTCCCGCCCGATGGCCATGGCCTCGGTGAGGATGGTTTGGCTGTCGAGGGCAAACCCGGTGGCGATCGGCTGGACGTTGACAATGCGGTCCCTCACCATGAATGAAACCGGTTCATCGGCCAATAGGGCTTCGTGATCGCCGATGGTGAGGGCAGCCTCTTGAGGCTTCATCCCACCAAGCTCCACCCCGTCGAGATGAACCGAACCGATCACACCTCCGGCGGAGATCGCCCGGTTGATCCCGTAAAGGGCAAAGACGAAAATCAGCACACCGCCGGTAATCAATGCCGGCAGCGGGACTTTGAATCGGGAGGGAGATTGCGCGTCAGTAGACATGTGTTCGTCGCCCAGCGGTGACTGCAAGTTTATATGTGTGTTGGGCGAGCGGTAATCGGTGGCTTTACCATCCCCGATGTGATTCCGTTTCCGCCGGTTCCGGCGGGTGACCCGATCAAGATCTCGGCCACCACTTACATCGCGTTTCGCCAGTGCCCGGCGCAGGCGGAAGCCCGTTTCCAGGGGGTCTATCCACCAGAGTCGAAGCAGAGCTTCCTGGGTGCCGTTGCACACCGGATATTCGCCCGTCATCTGACCACCGGCCCCATCGAGGACCTTCCGCGGGCGATTCGGGAGGAGATCGGCAGTGGTTTGAACCCCAAACTGGCGGCCCTGGGCATCCATCGTCCGTCCGAATTGGTAGAACTGATCCGGACGATGGGATCGCTCTATGAACGGTTTCGCCGCTTTCCCTCGGATGGCTTTGAATCCGCCGAAGTGACTCTGGAAGCGGAACCCGCCAATGGGGTCCTATTGATCGGGAAGATCGATGCGGTGTTTAACGACGGATCACAGGCTCCATTGTTGCGTGATTGGAAAACCGGATCGCTCGGCGAACCGATGGACCAGTTGATGTTTTATGCCCTGGTCTGGGCGTTGGCCCGCAACGAGGTGCCGGGCGTGATCGAGGCGGTCTCCCTGCAGACGGGCGAAAGGATGCGGTCGCAGCCGACCGTGGCCACCCTGACCCAGGTGGCCGCTCAGGTTGTCGAGTTGGTGACGGCCGTGCGACAAAATTGGGCGTCAGGGGAGGCGGCCCAACTCAGGGGTGGGCCCTGGTGTCGGTATTGCCCGCTATTGCCGGATTGCCCGGAAGGTTCGGTGGCGTTCGCCGTCAACGAGTAGAGCTCAACCAGCATGACGTCGAAGGTCGACGACCGCGTTGGCGCCGATGGCATCGCCGTCAAGGGTGAGCCTGATCTGGCGGGTCAGGTCGTCGACCAGTCCGAGGACTTCGTCTCGCATATCACCGAGGCCTTCCGAGACGCGGCCCACCGACTTGTTGATCTCGGTGAGGGCACTTCTCTGCGAGGAGAATTTCTGACAGATCGAACGGAGCCGCTGCAGGCGATCGGCCACCGCCACCAGGTCGATGGTTTCGGGGGCGGGTTGATTGGTGAGGGTGGCCGCCAGCCACCGCAAACCCGTCCAGATCATGGTTCCCTCACCGTCGTCGACCACCAGAACCCGCCTCCCGAACACGCCAAACGGGCCCACCTCTTGCGGATAGGCGTCGTTGGCGGAGATGCACATGGAGGCATCGGCCTGGCGGTTGGCGGCGGCGCGGTCGAGTTCTTCCAAAACCCCCAGTTTTCCGGTGAGACCGATGGTCCGCTGATTCTTGACCTCGACCGCGATCCGGCACCCGTTGGCAAGAGTGACGAGATAGTCGCCGACCACCGCGGCTGCTCCCAGATTGCCGGCGGCGCGTCCCGTGTGTTCGACGATCGCCCCGAGCGGGCGGGCGGCATTACGCAACGCCTCATCGACCAGGTGCTCGAAGTCGATGCCCTTGGCTGTTCCCCGCACGGCCTCTTCGTCCCGGCCCCGCTGTTGATTGACATGGTCGCGAAGGGCGGTGATTTCGGTGCGGATTGAGGCGAACCCGGCGGCCAATGCGGAGTTGGGAGCACCGGGGTCGAGGGCCTCCTCGAGGCGCTGGGCGACCGGGCCACTAGGTCCGACTACTTCGTTGAGCATCGCCAGCAGAGCGCCGGCGTGGGAATCGGTGCGGTTGGGGTCGACCCCGGCCAGGAACGCTCCCTGGATTTCGGTGAGCTCGGACAAGGCCCGGGCCACCAGGGAGGAACGCTGTTCCGGGTCCAGTTGTTCGGCCAAATGGTTGACCCCGCTGGTGATGGTTTGCTCGAAGTCGGCCAGGGCTGACGCCACCGCTTTTGCCACGCGGCCATCCAGTTCGGCCAAATCGAGCCCTACCCCCATCGAGGCGATGCCGCGGGCTCCGGTCACCAATACCCTTTCGAGCAAGGCCTCTACTGCCTCCCGGTCGGGCTGACGACCCACCAGGTCGGTCAGAACGGCGTCACGGATCGACAACCCGTCGATGTGGACGGTCCCCTCTGTGAGGCGGATGTTGCTCATGACGGCCAATGTACGGCCAGGGTGGGACAGAATCGGGGACCGCCGTCGGTTTGAGTCCTTTCGCACATGGGATGATCTCTTTATGAGCAGGCGCCGTGACCGCCTTCACCGTGAGATGCGCAGCCTGGCTGACACCCTCATCGCGGTCGGTGAGCACCACTCCGAGATAATCGAAGCGCACCGCCGCCGGGCGGTCGACACCATCGAGCGCTACTTCCTTCCCCGGCTCGCCGAGGAACCGTTCCCGCTGATCGTCACCCTGGTTGGCTCGACCGGGGCCGGTAAGTCGACCATCCTCAACTCCATCGCCGGCAGCCCGGTGAGCCAGGTCGGGGTGCTACGACCCACGACCCGCGACCCGGTGGTGTGGACCGGACCAGTCCACGCTCGCACCCTCGGTTGGATCGGTCGGGTGGTCGCTGACGACCACCCGCTCGCTGCCGCGGTAGCGCTGGTCGACACTCCTGATCTCGACTCGGATCTCCCTGAACACCGCCTCCAGGCCCTCGCCATCGCCGACGCCAGCGACGCCCTCGTGATGGTCACCACCGCCAGCCGATACGGAGACGCCCGTCCTTGGGAGGCGCTGACCGGGTTGACCCCCCGACCCCTGGCCGTGGTCCTGAACCGGGTGCCCGCCCGCAACTCAGGGGCTCGCAACTTCCTGGCGACCCAACTTCGGGAGATGTCGTACCCCGACTCGCCGATCCTGACTATCGGCGAGCAGAAGACTGATCGAGTCGGTGACAAACTTCCTCATCAGTCGGTGAGACGTCTGCTGGGTTTGGTCAAGGAATGGTCGATCGACCCCGGTGAGTTACGGAAGCTCTCGTTCGAGCGGCTGGCGGATCGAACGGCGGCTGACGTAAGTGCGGTTCTGGAGTCGCTCAGGACGACGAGGTCCGAACACGAAATGTTGATGGCCATTGCCGCAAACTGTCACCGCGATTCCGCCACCGAGGTCATGGCCGGGCTCAGGGCGGTGCCGAGCCGCCGCCGGTGGCACCGGCTTGTCCCCGTCGACCCCGCCCGGAACGCCGCGGTCGTACTGGCGGGTCTGGCTCACGCAGCAGGCACAAGCTTTGTCGGGGCCACCAACCAGGGTTTGCAGCTCCCGTCGGTTATGCGCTCGGTGGCCGCCGGGGTTCTCCCGCGCGTGTCGGCCATGAGCCCGTTCGAATCCGACGATCTGGCCATCGAGGCCTTGTTCGCAGGGGCAAGCGCCAGCTGGGCGGCATTGTTCCCGGTGCCGTCCGACGGATCGACCGATTCGTTGTCTATGGGTGTGGAGATGTTGACCGGTCTGGAGTGGCCTGGTGTCTGATCCCGAGGTCGAACTGGTCACCCTGCTCGACGTCTATGACCGGATGGTGGCCGACGCCGCCTCTCATCTCCCCCCTGAGATCGTCGAGCCGGTCGCCAGCATCGGCCGGGCGGTTCGGACCAAACGTGCCTTGGTGGGTGAGGTGACCCTGGTCGGGCTCCTCGGAGGGACCGGGTCGGGCAAGTCGAGCCTGCTCAACGCGCTGGCGGGCACCGAGGTCTCACCCGCCGGCGCCATGCGCCCCACCACTTCAAAACCCGTGGCCTGGATCCCGGCCAACGGTGGAAGGGCCCTGGAGGCGGTGCTTGAAGTCCTGGGGATCGAACAACGCGTCGACCACGATGGGGCGATCCCCCTGGCAGTTCTCGACCTGCCCGACATCGACTCCCTGGTGACTCAGCACCGACAACTGGTGGCAGAGGTAGTCCCGTATTTGGACCTGGTGCTTTGGGTGATCGACCCCGAGAAATACCACGATCGAATCCTTCACGAAATGATCCGGTCGTCGACCCGTCATCAGGAGATCTTCCGGTTCGTCCTCAACCAGATCGATCGGATTGATCCGTTTGACCTGGTCCCGCTGGCGGCCGATCTGCAATGGACCCTGCGGTCGGATGGAATCAGGAATCCGATCATCTGGACGGCGGCCGCCGATCCACCTATCGGTCCTTCCGTGGGGGTGGACGAGATCTGGATGCACCTCCTCGAGATCCGCTCCACCGGACTCCAGCGGGAATTGGAGATGGTGAACGAGTTGGCGATTGGGGCGGCCCTGCTTGCGCCCCATCTCGAATCCGTCGATTTCTCCCGGCGCTGGGAAGGGGTGGTCGCCCGGGTCGGCGACCTGGTGGCGAGGGGCCGTGCGGCCGAGGCGGAGCAAGAGTTATGGATGCTCGCCCACGACCTCTTTCCGGGAGTCAGCTTCGATCTTGCTGCTGCGGTGGGGGAGGCGGCCGCAAGCTCTGAACCGTCGCGGGCCCTCGACGCGACCGTCGGCCGTGAGCTCAGAGATCGCCTGCGTCCGCGGGCACGTACCCGGGCCTTATTGACCGAGTTCGAATTGGCGCTGAACCAGACGGCCCGGTCTAGTCCCTGACCACAACAATCGGGCACCGAGGCCCCGGAGCGGCGGCGAGTCGCGCATCGGCTGTGAGAAGCTCGCAGTCCAGGGTCTCGGCCAAAGCCACATAGGTTGCGTCGTAACCAGTGAGATTCGCTCGGAGTTCCCAAACCCTTGACAAGAGGCCCCTCGCCGGGTATCGCCGAACACTCAGACGAATCCAAGTTGCCAGGGCCTTTCGGCCGGCCTCCACGGGGATCGACCCTCGGGTTACCTGCGAGCGAAGGGTGTGGGCGATCTCGGAGTCGGCCAAATGGGGCACCGCCGAGGATTGCTCCGCCAGCGAACGTCGGGCGTTGCCATTGTTGAGTAGGCCGAGTACCGCGGCGGAAGCATCGACGACGATCATTGCCGCCCCGACTCAAGGTCTGCGAGGATGGCAGCCGCCTCCACTCCATAGTCAGCGAGCGCTCCCAGCAACGCGGGGTTGTCGTCCCGCATGGCAAGTTCGCTCAGCTCACGAACCACAAACGCGGACACTGACATTCCCTCGCGCGCGGCCAACCGGGTCAACTTTTCGCTGACCTCGTCACGGACGTTGCGCAAGTAGAGGGTACCCATGTCGCAGAATGCTAGCATTGGGCTTGCTATTGGCAACAAGACGATGGCGGCCTAACGCGGCGGAGGGGGAACGATCACCTGCAAAACCCGGGGCTTGAGGACGGTGCGGGCCCCTGACCAAGCTCCGGTGAGCTCGCCGTCAGCCTGACCGTTGACCGGTGGCGTCGCATCGAGATGGAGCTCTTCGACCTCCCGCCACACCCGCAGGCCGGGGACGCTGGCGAAATCGCCCGATCGCAACAAGGTGGCGGCGATGCGGGGCACCCGCCGGGCCGGCAGAGCTTCGACCGCCAGCAGGGTGATCGTGTTGGGTGGAGTCGCACCAAGGCTGAGGGAGAGCCGACCGAAGTACGTGTAGATCGAATGGAATTGGATCAGAACTGCCACTGCCTCGGTGGATTCACCATTGACCCGGACCTTGATGTCTGACCGGGCACCGCGACGGTAGGAGAACAGGGCCGTAGCAATGGCGGTGCGGGCATAATGAAAACCCCCGAAGCGATACTTCCGGTAAGGCTCCTTCTCGGCTGCCTGGACGACGTCGGCATCAAAACCAAAACCCGCCGCGAAGAGTGCGTAGCGGTGGACGATGCTCTCGTCGGCCATCCCTTCGATCGAGAGCAGTGGGGCCAGTTGGAGATGGTTGGGGCCGACCAGGAGCCGGGCGGCGTGGGCGACCTTCTTGGGAATGCCCATTAGTCGGGCGTAGACATTGGTGGTGCCGGTCGGGATCACCCCGAGTTTGGTTTCGGTGCCAGCCAGCGCATTGCCGACGTGGTGGACGACACCGTCCCCACCCATGGCCGCAACCACGTCATAGCCAGCGGCCGCGGCCGCCGCCGTTAGCTGCCGAGCGTGATCGGGGGACTGTGGCCAGGCAGGCTCCACTGTGTATTGATTGCGCAGGATTCTGAGCACGGTTCGGTGGGCCTCTCCAGTGAATTGGGAGGATGAAGGATTGGCGACCAGAAGGAGCCTGCGCAAGCACCGAAGGCTACCGGGCTAGCCTCGCAACTCGTGATTGAGCAGACCCCAGGCGACCCCGCCACCCCGCTCTTCTCGTTGTTGAGTGGCGAGGGGGCGGGGACCATGCTGGCGGCGGCAGCAGGAGATGTGGCCGGAGGTGCCAGTCCCGTTGGATATTCGGCCCTCACCCAACAAGCGACGGTCCTTGGCTATCACGTCCTCCGCCAGGACGGAGTCGAGCGGCCCTTGTTGGCCCAAGAGTGGCTGGAACTGGGCACAGATGGCGAGTCTCCCTCTGTTTATCGAGCGCCCTCACCTGAGTTCGATTCCTTTCTGCGAGCCACCCTCGAGGGTGAAGCGGCGGCAACCTCGGAAGCCTCCATCGAGCCGGCGGCTCGCGTCCACCCGATCGGTGTCTGGTTCCGGCGTCAGCCGGATCGGTTGGTAGACACCGCGATGGCCGCTTCCCGGCTCACCCATGTTGACGCCAGCACGGTTCTGGCGGCGGTGACAGTTGCCGGGGCGGTGGCGGCATCGTGTTTCGCCCAAAGTGGCCGCGACCTGGTGAGGGCCTCGTCGGAAGTCGCGAACCGGTGCCTGAGTGCGATGAATCAGGAGGACTTCCTCTACAGCCGGATCGACGACGCCCGCTCCTGGGCCCGTTTGCTGGCGGAATCAATCGACTGGGTCGGGAGACCCCCGGCTGAGTTGTCCGACCAGTTTGAACATGCGGACCATCCGTCTCGTCTTGCGTTGCTCGCCCTCCAGATAGCCGCCCCCTTTGGCGGAGAGCCTTACCGACAGGTCGAGATGGCAGCTTCTCAGGGAGGTAGCGATCTCGCGGTCATGGTGGGTGCGATGGTCGGGGCCCGGGCCGGCCTTCGGCTCTGGCCATGGGTGGTTCCCAACGACACCTGGTTTGCCGAAATCGGACGGCGTTTGGTGACCGGCAACCGCGAGACCCGTGACATCCCGGTGCCCTACAACGTCGAGGAGAGATTGACTTTCGGGGGACAGAGAGACCTCATCTGAGCTGGCGCAAGCGCCCCAGCACCATCCAACCGGCCAGCACGAACCCGGCCAGCACCAACATCGCCGCCGGGCGGCCCCAACTAAGACCGTCAACCACCAGTGCCCAGGCCAGCGGACCAAGGATGGTGGCGAATCGGCCCACGGTTGCATACAACCCGTAGAACTCCCCGAGGTGCTGACGGGGGCTCAATTCCAGCATCACCACCCGATCCGCGGTCCAAGTCGCGCCCAGGGCCGCCCCGCCGACCGCACCCACCGCCCAGATGAGCGCCGTCGCCCCGGTGGCCGCGGCCAGCACGCCCATGACGATGGCCACCGCCCATACCAACAGCACCGCTCGTAGGACCACCAATGCCCCTAACCGGGTGACCAGCCTGCCACCGCCGAGACCGCCGATGATGGCCGTGGCGATGGCCAGACCCAGCAGCCGCGTTACCGCCGACTCATCTAACTCGAGCTCGCGCAACACGAAGATCGCCAGAAACCCTCCGATCAAAGTGTTGATGGCATCGGTATATAGAAAACGCCCGACGAGAAAGCGGACCAGTCCTGGATACCGAGCCGCCCGTCGCCACGATTCCATCAATCCACGAACGACCCGGGTAGGGGAGGGAGCAGTGCCGGGTTGACTTGGTCGATGCTCCTTCACCCAGACAAAGATCGGAATCGAGAAGATTGCGAAGCCAACCGCCAGGAATCGGAACGTTCCCCGATATCCAAGGTCGAGAACTTCGAAGGAGAGTATGCCCAGGCCGAGCCCGACAAAGGACCCGACGTAACCAACCCCCACGCCAAGACCCGAAACGCGGCCGCGATCGTCGGGAAGGCTGACGTCGTCGAGCAACGAGTCGTACAGGGCCGATCCGACGTTGAGGCCGATCAGGCCTATCCCGAGGATCACCAGCGTCGCCGTGGCCGAAAAGGTGTCGAGGAGGGCCGTGGCGGCGATGGCGAGAAGAGTGGTTCCTGCGAGCGCAGGCAGGCGTCGCCCGAGATGGTCGGAGCGCGCTCCTGTCCATGGAGCCAGGAAGATGACGGCGGCCCCGGCCAGGGCTTCGGTGAGGGCGAGGGCAGAGTCCGGCAGTCCTTCTCGTGTCAGCCAGGCGGGGACGTACAGCCCGATGACCCCCAGAGCGAAGATCGTGTTGGCGAGGTCGTAAAGCACCCAGGCGGTCGTGGCCGACCGGGACCTGGCGCCGGTCGGCCGATCCTCCTGGGCTGGGTTCAGAACGTCACCGCGACCGAAAGCAACTCTTCGTGCCCGAGGATTCCCGCCGCCGCCTCGAGAGCCCGCTGGGACTCGACCAGAGGAAACTGGTGCGAGACCAGGTGGTCGATGCGTTTGTCGGTGGCTGCCTGTTCGCTGGCCCAGGTGTAACCCTCGGTGGTGGCGCCGAGGGCGCCGCGCACCGTTAGTTGTTTGGTGACGATCACGTCGGAGAAGAATTGGACAGGCCGGTTGCCTTTGGTGGATGCAAGGATGACCCGGCCCCCCGACCGCACCAGGTCGAGAGCCGTGAACATCGCCTCCGGGTCGTCGGAGGTGACGTCGATGACGACATCGGGGCGGTTGCCTAAGTGGTCGGCGACCGATTGGGCAACATCCTCGGTGGTGGCGTTCACCGTCAGTTGAGCGCCCAATTCCGAAGCCGTCCGCAGTCGGTCTTCGTCAACATCGAGCCCGCTCACCCCGACCCACTCGGCGCCGGCCCCCAGGGCCGCCAGGACACAGGCGAGTCCGCGGGGCCCCGGTCCCAGGACCATGACCCTTTCTCCGGGCACGAGGGCGGCCAGTTGCACCGCCCAGGTGTATCCGGCTGCCAATGGGTGGATGAAGGTCGCCGCCTCGGCGGAGACATCGTCGGACACTGCGTGGAGCCGGCAGGAAGGATCGAGGTAGAGGTATTCGGCCAAACCGCCCCAGAGCCCGGGCGGCTCGGTGGAAGGGAGTCGGCCGTAGCTGTTGACCGGGCGCCGGTCGCGGCAACCACCGACGTCGTTCTTGCAGCGGCTACAAGTTCCGCAACGCATCTCCGGTTCCACCACCACCCGGGTTCCCACCTCGTATGGAAGGCTTCCATCCGAGACCGCGATACGCCCCACCACCTGATGGCCGAGGACGAGCGGATAAAGGACGCCCGGGCGATCGCCCTTCCACATCTGCACGTCGGCCCCGGAAATGCCGGTGGCTTCGATGGCGAGCCAGCCCCCTGCCTCGACCGGACGAATCGGCAATTGGTTGCAGGTCAGCCTGCGAGGCTCGACCAGCAACATGGCTTTGGCGATATCAGGAGATTCCACCACCGGCGAGTGTAAACCCGCGAATTCGCGCCAATTCCGAGGGTCACCCGACGACGAAGGCGATCTCGCTCAAGGTCTGGTTGCCACTTGCGTCGGACTCGCGTTGTAGGTGGCGCGATCCGGTCAACACCTTCCTCGATCTCGCTGAGCGGCGGCTGCCTACGCCTTCTCCAAGGCCTCGGCGATCCGGGTCAGGCCGGTGACGAGGTCGTCGTCACCGAGTGCATACGAAAGACGGAGGTGGCCGGGTGCACCAAAAGCCTCACCCGGCACCACCGCCACGTTGGCGGCATCGAGCAGGTAGGAAGCGAGCTCCAGGGTGTCGGCGAAACGCCCCAGGTGTTCCTCGACTCCCGGGAACGTGTAGAAGGCGCCGGCCGGGGTGAGACAGCTGACCCCTTTCATGTCAGTCAACATCTCCACCATCTTTTGACGACGCCGATCGAACGCGGCACGCATCGTGGTGATGGAATCCGTGGGTCCGCTGAGGGCCGCCAGAGCAGCCCGTTGCGCGATGTTGTTGACGTTGGAGGTCAGGTGCGATTGGTGGTTGTTGGCTGCCTTGAACACGTCGGGTGGTCCGATCAGCCAACCCACCCGCCAACCGGTCATGGCGTAGGACTTGGCCACTCCGTTGACGATCACCACGCGGTCGTCCAACTCTGGAACCGCGCCTATCGATGGCGCCGGCCCGGAGGGATAGACCAGTTGCTGGTAGATCTCGTCGGTGAGAACCCAGATGTCGCGTTCCCCGGCCCACCGACCGATGGCCGCTGTCTCCTTCTCCGTATAGACGGCTCCGGTCGGGTTGGAGGGTGACACGAAAACGAGCACCTTGCTCCGAGAAGTCGCTGCAAGTTCGAGATCCTCGACAGTGACCTTGAACCCTCCGGCTTCTGTTCTTGGAACGAAGACCGGGGTTCCACCAGCGAGGGCGGCCGCCTCCGGGTAGGTGACCCAGTAGGGAGCGGGTATCAGCACCTCATCGCCCGGATCCACCAACGCTGCCAGACCGAGATACACAGCTTGTTTGGCGCCGTTGGTGACGAGGACCTGGCCGGGGGGGACCTCGATCCTTGACAAGGAGCGGGTGCTGTCGGCGATCGCCTCTCGCAACTCCGGCAGACCCGCGTTGGGCGTGTAGTGGTGGTTGCGTGGATCCCGGCAGGCGGCGACCGCCGCTTCGACGATGTGGTCGGGGGTCGGAAAGTCGGGCTCACCGGCTCCGAAGCTGATCACCGGTCGGCCCGCCGCCCTTAGCTGGCGCGCCTTTTCGGTGATCGCCATCGTGGCCGACTCGGCGATGGCGCCTACCCGGTGAGAAACGCGCGACATCAACTGGCCGTTGGTGGCGTTTCGTCCTTCTCGGTTACCGCGCTCTTGAAGTCTTCAACCGCTTCTCCGACCTTGGCTTTCGTCTCCTGGAAGACCTCGCCGGTAGCTTCTTTTACCTCGGCAGCGGCATCGGCAACTGCGTCTTTGGCATCAACGTCGTCGGTGCGGAGGTCGCTGACCTTCTCCTTCACGTCCTGGAAGACTTCGCCCGCCTTCTCCTTGGCTTTCTCCATCATGGGGGCGGCCTTCTCCATGGCCTCTTCGGCCATCACCTTGGCCTTTTCCATCATCGGACCGGCCTTTTCTTTGGCCTGCTCCATCATCGGACCGGCCTTTTCGGCCAGCTCCGACAACTCTTCTTTGGTCTTGGTGAACAAGCCCTTGAGAGTGTCCTTTAGCGCCATCTGTTTGTCCCCTCCTGTTGTGGATAACCCAACGCTAGTCCTTTTAGAACAGTCAGTATCGGGCGAGTGCCACAACTCGTCCGAAGGGGTCCACCACCAATGCGGCGTCGCCGTCGTTGTTGAAGACCGGTTGCTCCGAGCACCAGTTCGTCACCGACTGATCAACTCGACAATCAGACACCGTCACCGTGACCGACTCGCCTTGCGCCAGGAGGAGCGATGGAAACTCGAATCGATTCACCGACGACTCATCTCGCAAGATGAAGCCATCGAGATCGATGTCTTCGGCTCCGCTGTTGACGATCGTCACGGTCTCAACCTCGTCGGGCCCAGGCGGATCGAAGTCGATGGTTTCAATCCCAAGGGTTGCTCGCGGGCCGGCGGCCCCGCAGATGTCGTCGGCCCACATCCCCACCGCGGCGGCGCGGGCCTCGTCTTCGGCCGCCACGAATGAGCTCCGGTCGATGCCGTCAGCACTGACGACCAGGGCATGGCCCGAACTCAAGGAGGCCAGGTTCAGGTTGATCCGGTCTACCACTGCCACAGCCAGGATTCGGTCGAACTGATCGGGCTCGGGGGCCACTGCCAGCCCCACCTCTTTGCCATCAATGGTCTCGGAAAGCCAGACCGCAGCCTCGGGTCCGTAACACTCATCCCGTTCGGGAGCGTTGACTCCCAACAGCCGAACCTCCATCTCCTCTCCATCAACCACTGCTCGAAAGCTGTCCCCATCGGCCACACTCGTGACGTTTGCGAACAAGTCGACGATGGGGAGATCCGCCTCCGGTGAGGGGCCGATCTCGGTACCAGGCGAGTTGTCCGGTGCGCAGGCGACCGCAAGCACCAGTAGACACCAGCGCGGGATCGATGAATCAGGCATCGGCTGCGCGGCGGGCTGCGATGTGGATGAGATCCCACACCCCTGAGAAGGGCGGCGCATACGCCAGGTCGACCCAGGCCAGTTCGGCGGCAGTCATCCCGGCCCAGATCGCTGTGGCAATCACATCGATTCGTTTGCCCGCCCCCGGTCCTCCGACGATCTGGCCACCGAGGAGCTGGCCGGTGTTGCGATCGGCGATGACCAGCGCGGCCATCGGAGCGGCGTCTGGCCAGTACCCGGCACTGACCGTGCCTCGGGCAAACCCGGTGACAGGCGAGAAGCCGGCGGCGGTGGCGTCGTTGATTTTGAGGCCGGTGCGGGAGATCTCGGTTGAGCCGATCCGGGTGATCGCCGTTCCAAGCACTCCAGGAAAACGTGCGTCACCGTTGGTCAGGTTGGTGCCTGCAATCCTCCCGGTCTTGTTGGCAACGGTTCCGAGCAGCATGTTGACGGGGAGCCCGCTCACTCGATGTCGAACCTCGGCGCAGTCGCCCGCCGACCACACCCCGGGGACGCTGGTCGCCTGGCGGTCGTCGACCGCCACAGCCCCGGTGACTCCTAGCGGAATCCCGGCGGCGGCGGCGAGTTCAACCTCCGGTCCCGCCCCCAACCCGATCACCACCAGGTCGGCGACCAGTGAGAATCCCTCTCCCGACACGACCTGTTGGGAGCCTTGATCTTCGACTGAAGTGACTCTGGCTTCGGTCAGCAGTTCCACCCCGTAGTCCTTAACAGCCCCGTCGGCGCGCTCGCCTATTGGATCGTCGAGTGTCCGTTCAAGAACATGGCGGCCCGAGGTAGCCATGGTCACCTTCCATCCGCGGTCGATCATCGCCTCGGCCATCTCGATACCGATGTATCCACCTCCGACCAACACCACGTGGCCCGGTCCCCGATCGGCGATCTGTTTGAGCCGGACCGCGTCCTCGAGAGTTCGAAGGCCGAACACTCCCGGCCCATCGATGCCAGCGACGTCGTCAGGCCGCAAGGGCCGCGACCCGGTGGCATACATCAGATGATCGAATCCCACAGTCTCGGAGCGGGAGTTCTGGAGATTCCTCACGATGACCTGGCGTTTGTCGAGATCGATGGCGGAGACTTCATGACGGATGTGCACTTCGATGTGTCGGGCTGCGAACTCCTCGGGAGTTCGTGCCACCAGGCTGTCGATTGAGTCGACCAAACCACCCACGTAGTAAGGCTCTCCACAGGCGGAGTAGCTGACATAACTGCTGCGTTCAAAAGCCACGATCTCGAGATCGGGTCGCAACCGTCGGGCCTGGCTGGCTGCGGACATCCCGGCCGCGTCGGAGCCGACGACCACCAGGCGTTCTGGCATCACCAACTCATGAGCGTCGGAAGCGGGCGAGCTCCTCGCGATCTTCTTTGAGGCGACGGCGCCGACGCCGGCGCATCACGCCGAACACTTCGTCGGCCACTACTGCCAAAAGCGCGGTGACGACCAATACTAAGGAAAGAGAGAATCGTCCCTCGTAATTGAGGAACGTGACCGGCACGGCATCCGAGTTCTGGACTACGAAGGTGACGAATACGAGCGAGGCGAGCAGAAACACTGCTAGCCCCCAGGAGAGACCAGAGTCGCGGTCAGGCTTGGCGGGTTCGGTTGGTTGGTCGGGGGGTGGAGCCATCTCGTCGGTCATGGGCGCGACGTTAGCCCAGGGTCAGTCGACGATGGCGTCGGCGCCGACGAAGCGCCATTGCTCCTTGGCCTGTCGGGCCCGGGTGACGTCGACCCGACTGAGAAGAATGAATCCGGCCACGAAGAAGAAGATCAGTGAGAGGATGGCGTTGCGGCTGCTGCCGGTGATGGTGTTGACCAGACCGAAGAGGAGCGGTCCCCAGATGGAGGCGAACTTGGAGAAGACCGAGTAGAAGCCGTAGAACTCGGCGCTGGCCTCTTCGGGAATCATCGAACCGTAAAGGCTTCGCGAAAGAGCCTGGGTACCGCCGAGCACCAGACCCACCGAAACCGCCAGTCCGAGGAACGGGGTGAATTGTCCAACGGGCAGGAAGTAGCCGAAGACCGACACCCCGATCCACAAGACCAACGAGACCATGATCGCGGGCTTTACCCCGATTCGTCCCGCCAACCAACCGAATGCAAGGGCGCCGCCGAAGGCAACGATCTGGACCGCCAGGAATGCAATGGCGATGTCGGAGGTAGCAAGTTCGAGCGTCTCGGTCGCGTAGGGAGCCGAGATCGAGATGACCGTTTGAACCCCGTCGTTGTACAAGAGGAAGGCCACCAGGAAGAGGAGGAGCTGGGGGAACCTACGGAGGCGGCGGGTGGTGGCGAGAGTTCTTCCAAACCCAACCTTGACGTAGGCGAGCGGGCGCCATCCGGTCTGATACCTGGGCGGCAGTACTTGCGGTGCGGTGGGTTCCTCGAGCCGGGAGAACGAGAAGACCGCCCACCCGAGCCACCAGATCCCGGCGGCAACGATGCCGATGCGAGCCGCCGTCGATTGAAACGAATCGGGAGAGACCTGGAGCAGGATCAGCGCCATGAGGAACTGGATCCCGCCCCCGAGATAACCGAAGGCATAACCGCGGGCTGACACCTTGTCGATCGTGTCGGGGGTCGAGATGTGGGGTAGGAAGCTGTCGTAGAAGACGGCGGCTATGGCCCAACAGCTCTCCACTACGAGGAAGAGAATGATGATGAACCAGACGTCGCCGGGTCCGGCCAGGGCAAACAGGGTTGATAATGCCGCACCGACGTAGGCGAACACCCTGAGGAAGCGAAGCTTGGACCCGGAGAAGTCGCCCACCGCACCGAGGACCGGGGAGAAGAGGAACGCGAGGATGGCGGCGAAGCTTACGGTGTATGCGAAGAGCGACTCACCGTCGAAGGTGCGGCCAAGAATCTCGAAACCGCCCTCCGGCATGATCTCACCGGTGAAGAGTGCGGGCATGAGCACGGCCAGAGTCGTGGTGGTGTAGGCCGAGTTTGCCCAGTCGTACATGGCCCAGCCGAAGATGGTGCGTTTGTCGTTTTTGGCGATGGCCATCGGCGCCGGACTGTAGGCGAGCAGCCTTCCGGAATGAGCGGATTCCGGCGCGTTATTCGCACCGCAATCCAGTTAGGTCGGTCCGTGGCCCAGCCGCGTTACTCGGGTCTCGAAATGAGTTTCAGAACCGCAAATACGAGCACACCACAGCCAAGCGCCACAGCAACTGACAACGAGAGACCCATTCCGCCCGCAGAACTCAACAGCGTCATTGTCACGACTACCAAGCCGAGGGCGACATGAACCGGGTGGGCAAGCGCCCAATTGAAGATCCGGTCATCGCCGTACTCCGCTGGCGGTTCGAGCGATCGGACGCGACCTGCAACAGCCTGATCGAACGCCCGTTGGAATCGTTGTCTTGCACGAGGAGTGGGGGCAAGGGAGGCCATCACATTGACCCGTTGGTGTTTGGTGACAATTGCCAACGTCGGCTCACCTGGATTCATGAATGAACTCGGCTCAACCGCAAGGAAGTCGTCCCAAGCGATGTCGGTGGTTCGAAGGAAGTTCGTCACTCGTATTCCTGTGTCGTTGAACGCGATTGATATTTTCAGCGACCGAGCCACCACCGCCAGGACCATCGCGAAAACAGCTACCCATGCCCCAGTCGCTCCGACGACAGGAAGGAGAACTGCAAAAGCGACATATAGCGGCGCAAAGAACCACAGAACGACCAGAAAGGATCCATATCGCGAGTGCAACCTCGCATCGGAACCGTTGGGTCCACCGTCGCTAGTTGGTCCGGAACCCACAACGAGAGGGTAGGAGCGTCAGGCCCGATGTCTGTACGCTCACGTCTAATGACCATGCCGCGTTGGTGGCTGGCTCTGGGATTGGCTGCTGGGCTCGGCATAGTGGCCGGGTGCACTCCGCCTTCTTCGACAGCGTCGCCGGCGACGACATCATCGACCACCGCCGCCGACTTTGTGATGGTGGAGGGCGAGGGTCCAGGAGAACTGGCGGAGCGAATCGCCTCACAGGGGCTGAGCAGGCCCGATGGCACGTTGCGAACGTTGGTCTCCGCCGAGCATCTGGGGACCTTGGAGTTGCCGGGTCGGACGATCCACATGGTGGCATACGAGACGGGCAGAGAAGGAGACACCCTCCCCTGCCTGGCGATGGCCGAGGAGGAATCAGACCAAACGTCGACAAGAGGTTGGTGCGGTACCAGCGTGCCTGAGAACGTCGGGGTTCTCACGTTCGAGACCGGGGGCGCGACGGAGGTCCTGATCATGAGGGTTTCGATCGAGACCGAGACGGTGGTGGTCGTGACTTCAAGTGCGAGACGGATCACCGCGCGACCTGCGGGACGGGTTGCGTACTTGGAATGGCCGGTGTCCGAGGGTCGAGGAACTCAGGTCCTTGGTCTAGGCGTTGACGGCGAAGAACTCTGGTCTCGGATCTTGACGGTCGGTTGATTATTTCCGCCACGTGTAATAGCGGTCTCATGCGTCGCCTGCTCAATTCAACGAGTCGGCAATTGGCCATAGTGTGTCTCTATTGGCTGTCGATTGCCTGCTTTTCGTCGTCGCAGGGACCTGAGTCCGAGCCAGCAATGTTCGTGATGACGAAAGGCGAAGGAGCAGGAGACCGAGCAGACGCCATTGCAAGCCAGCTCATGTTGCCTGATGAGAACGGCGAGGTGCCAATCTTGGTTTGATTCGGCGTGTGGTGGAGCGGTTCGCAGTCTCCTCCTGGTCGTTTTGCTCGAAACATCGCGGGTCGTGGTCTTCACTGATGCGAACGGGGAACTGACGGCGCAACCAGCCAATCGGCTCGCGTATTTGGAGTGGCCAGCAGATCAGGGGTACGGCATCCGGGTCATCGGTCTTGACGTCAACGATGACGAGCTCTGGTCACGGCCTCTTGAGGGTGTGGTGTTTGGACCCAACTGAGGGCACACGCTCGGCCTTCTTGCGCGTGCAATAAGAACAATTATCGACAAATAGTCTTGACACTCGTACATATGTTCGATAGGATGGTGTTAGGAAACCGGCCAGCGCCCCGACTGGCTCCCTGTTTGGAAGGTTGAGCATGGGCGTTTTGGGTCATTTGGTCGAGGTTCTCAGATCGGAGGATCTTGCTGCTGTTCCTCCTGAGGTTTTGGCAGATGCGGTGGTGGAGTTCCGGGCCGATTTGGACCGGTTGGAGTTGGAATGGACCCGGCGGGTGGCGGTTTTGGATCCGGAAGATTCGGCCCATTCGTCGGCTACCGCCTTTTTGAAGGATCGGTGTCGGATGTCGGCGACCCGGGCGCAACGGTCGGTCGTCTTGGCAGGCCGGCTGGCGGTGATGCCGTTTGTTGCCAAGGCTGTAGAGGCTGGGGATCTCTCGTTGGATCAGGCCCGAGTCTTTTCCGACCTTCCCGAACGGTTGTCTGAGGATCTGATGCGGGATGAGGTGACATTGGTCAATGCGAGTCAACCTCTTTCGGTGGCTGATACCCGCCGAGTCCTCGACTATTGGAAGACGGCGGTCGACGGCCCCGGCGCCGACACGACCGCCGAGGAACTCTCCGATCGCAGGTATCTGTTCGGGTCGAAAACTTTGGAGGGGATGGTCAAACTCGATGGTCTCCTCGACCCGGTAGCAGGGGATCTGGTGATGACGGCTTTGCAAGCAGCGACCCCACCCCGTCGTGAGGGCGACGATCGGACCCCAAGACAGCGACGGGCCGACGCCCTCACCGATGTGGCCCGCACCTTCTTGGACTCGGGGGCGGCAGTCGGGACCGAGAAGCCGCATGTGCTAGTCCTCACCGACATCGACGCTCTAAAAGGCCACTGCGGTGGGATCCACGAAACCTCCCACGGACAAGTCCTGACTCCCAATCAGGTGCAAGAAACCGCTTGTGATGCCGTCACCAACCGGATCGTCTTCGGACCCGACTCCGAACCCGTAGACATCGGCCGCACCACCCGCACCGTGCCCCCCTCCATGCGGAGAGCGTTAATCGCCCGGGACCGACACTGCCGATACAAAGGCTGTGACCGACCCTCGCACTGGTGTGACGCTCATCATGTCCGGCATTGGGCCGACGGTGGCCCCACCGCCCTCTGGAACCTCAAACTTCTGTGCCGGTATCACCACACACTTGAACACCGCAGCCAGGGACCCTGATTCTGAGGCCCCGGCCCAAGTAGCCTCGATCATGTGCACGTAGATCCTCGTTACCAGCGAGCGCGCCAGGAGTCGATTCATCGATCTCCGTTTATGCCGCTGCTCGCGATCTTGTTGGTTCTCGCCCTTTCGGTGTGTGTCGCCAACTGGGTGAACGAGCCAGACGCATCGACCACGACCACCTCAACCACCGTCGACAGTTAGCCGCGGTTTGCCAGCTGGTTGAATCGCCACTTGTTCACTCCAATACGTACAAAGCGGCTGCTTATCCGTCCTTTCCGTCTCGATGACGTCGTGGCTTTCACAGCGTGGCGCAACGATCCGGACGTCGCCACGTACCAGGACTGGCAGACCCCTTACTCGATGGAGGACGCCGAAAAGGTCGTCTCGGCACTTGTCGTGATGGAGGGTCCCAAGGACAAGGAGTGGTGGATGGCGGTCATCGCCGACCCGGACACTGACGAGGCTCTGGGAGACCTGGCCGTCCATCTCTCATGGGAGGGTCGGACCGCCGAGGTTGGCTATACCCTGACCAAAGCGCATTGGGGAAGGGGCTACGCAATCGAGGCCCTGTCCGCCATGGTCGAGTACCTATTCGAAGATCTCGGTGTTACCAGGCAGTTCGGCATGCTTCACCCGCACAACCCGGCCTCGGCGATGGTGTTGGAGAGGACTGGTTTCCTGTTTGAGGGGCATACCCGCCTCTCGTTCTGGTTGGGAGACGAGGTCTCGGACGACTGGATCTACGGACTGACCCGTCCAGATTGGGAGACATGGTGCAATCGCAAACGGTTTCAGCCTGACAAGGTTGGTCTCATCGACATCACCACCGAAAACGAGCGGATCGTCTCGAAGCTGTCCACCCACAGGACCCAGGAGGAGTTTGTGGCCCCCATGCTGGCGTCGTTTACCGATGCCCTGTTTCCCGACGTCGTCGACGGCGCCCCCGTTATCCCGTGGATGAGGGCGATCGTCGCCGACGATGAGATCGTCGGGTTCGTGATGCTGGCACTTCGCTCCGAACATCATCCCGAACCGTTCTTGTGGCGGCTGCTTGTCGATCGTCTCCACCAGCGCCGTGGGATCGGGGGCCGTGTTCTCGATCTCATCCGCGAGGAGTGTCTAAATAGGGGCGATAGGACCCTCCTCACTAGTTGGGCCGAAGGAAAGGGTTCACCGCGTCCCTTTTACCTCCGTAATGGCTTCGAGCCGACCGGCAGGATCGTCGATGAGGAGACTGAGGCCCGCAAACGTCTTGTCTGAGCCCCAGCTATAGGTAACAAGGGCGCCGAATTACGGTTACCCGATGTGGCGTCGCCTCCTCGCCGTCATCGTCGTCCTGACGGTTGCCTGTGCCGATTCGGGCGAGTCATCGTCAACCACGGCTGCCACCACGACAACCCGGCCATCGACCACCACCACCACCGAGCCACCAACCACAACGACGACCACCGCTGCTCCTACTACCACCCTGGCACCGCTGAACGCCCTGGCCTACGAGTTGGTCGAGAACATCGACTTCCCGATATTCCTCGGACCGCGGGCCGATGGTGCTCTTTTTCTCATCAACAAGGCCGGAGTGGTCTGGCAGCAACAGGGCGGCGAATTCGTGGTTTACCTTGACATAAGAGGTCGGGTGGGCACCTCCGCCAACGAGCAGGGTCTGTTGGGAATGGCCTGGCATCCGACCGATGCCAATCGCTTATTCCTTCATTACTCGGACAAGAACGGCGACACCACCATCTCCGAGTTCAACGGGACTGAAGAGAGGGTGCTGCTCGAGGTCGATCAGCCCGCCTCGAATCACAATGGTGGGATGATCGCCTTTGGCCCGGACGGCTATCTCTACATCGGTCTCGGTGACGGCGGTGGAAGCGGCGATCGATACGGGACCGGCCAACCGGTCGACGACCTATTGGGCAATCTCCTCCGCATCGATGTCGACAGCGGAGATCCCCATGCGATCCCACCCGGTAACCCGTATGCCGATTCGGACGGCGCGGACGAGGTGTGGGCGAGCGGGCTCCGCAACCCCTGGCGCTTCTGGTTCGACGGCGGGAACATCTACATCGGTGACGTCGGCCAGAACGCATATGAGGAGATCAACGTGGCGCCAGCCGATGCGGCCGGGCTCAATTACGGATGGCCGATAACCGAAGGCTTTCATTGTTTTTCCGCCAGTACAGGATGCGATACGAGCAGTCTGACGATGCCGGTGGTCGAGGTGGCTCATGGTGACGCCGGCACCTGCTCCATCACCGGCGGGGTGGTGTACCGGGGAGCGGCCATTCCCGAATTGACCGGCCACTATTTTTACTCCGACCTGTGCGGCGGCTGGCTCCGAAGTTTTTTATACGACGGTGTCCAGATGACCGACAGCCGCGATTGGACCGACCAGGTCGGCGTGCCAGGAAACGTGATCTCGTTCGGCACCGACGCCGCCGGCGAGATCTATCTGCTCACTGCAGAGAGTGTGTTTCGCATCGTTCCCGTCCGCTAGGTCAGGCCACCGGTCCCGGTGCCTGTCACACCCCGCTGATACGCTCGCCCAAAGTGGAATTGGAACAGTTGGATGTGGGACCAGTCGGCCGGGTCATCGGCACTGAAGACGCCACCCCCCTCGAGTTCTGGGTGGGCGTCGATCCGGCCCGCTATCTCCAGCTCGACGACGTCGTTGCACTGGAGCGTCATCTCCCGGGCGGCGAGGTTGTTCATATATATGGAATGGTCGCCCAGGTGCGGGCTCGACACGAAGGGGCCCGCTTCGACTCCGACGTTTTCCTAATCGAACAGGGCTTGCTGCCGGCCGAGATCTCCGAGGCCGCCCAGGTCACCGCAACGCGTTTTGAACCGGAGATGTTCGTGCCGCCATTGCCGGGCCAACCCGTCCGGGTGGCTGTTGGTGAAGAGCGCGAACGGGCCCTCTTCTTCGATCAGATGCATAAGCGGCTCCCGGTGGGGCTCTCCCGCAGCGGTGAACCGCTGTTCGTCAACCTCGAGTTCCTCGATGGCCAACGGGGTGCTCACGTCAACATCTCCGGCATCTCCGGGGTGGCCACCAAAACCAGCTACGCCACCTTCCTTCTCCACTCCCTGTTCACTTCGGGTGTGCTGGAGAAGCGGGCTATCAACACGAAGGCGCTGATCTTCAACGTCAAAGGTGAAGATCTTCTCTTCCTGGATCACGCCAATGCGGTTCTCGACGACGAACAGCGAGAGCGGTACAAGCTGCTAGGACTTCCGGCCGAGCCCTTTCGTTCGATATCGGTCTTTGCGCCGCCCCGACCCGGCGGAGCGGCGGTCCCTGACGTCGCCTCCCGCACTACCGGCGTGGTCGCCTTCTTCTGGACCCTGGAGGAGTTCTGCCACAACGACCTGCTGCCGTTTCTCTTCGCCGACGCCGAGGACGACCGGGCGCAGTACACGATGGTGGTCTACAACGTCATGGCGCAGCTACGCCGCGTACTGGCGGTGGGCGATGGGGGGGTGAGGCTGGAGGGCCAGGAGGTGAGGACGTTCCGCGACCTCGCCGACCTCATCACCCAGAAGGTGCAGAGTGATGACGACGGGCCGGTATGGGCGGGACCCGCCGTTGGCAAGGGGACGGCCAACGCCTTTGTGCGTCGTTTGCAGTCGGCGGTGCGCCACGTCGAACGGCTGGTCCGGGGAGATCAACCCGATCCCGGCAAAAACCGGATCAACCTCGACCGCCAGGTGACCGTGGTCGATCTCCACAATCTCCACGACCGCGCCAAACGGTTTGTAGTCGGGGTCACTCTGCGTAAGGCCATGGAGGACAAAGAGAACTCCGGGCAGTCGGGCGAGTTGTTGTTCCTGGTGCTCGATGAACTGAACAAATACGCACCCGGGGACGGTTACAGCCCGATCAAGGAGATACTGCTCGATGTGGCGGAGCGGGGGAGGAGTCTCGGGGTGATCCTGATCGGTGCCCAGCAAACGGCCAGCGAAGTCGAGCGACGCATCATCGCCAACTGCGCGGTGCGGGTGGTAGGTCGGCTCGACCCGGCCGAGGCCTCCCGTCAAGAATACGGGTTTCTGCCGCCGGTGCAGAGACAGCGGGCGACCATCCTCAAACCCGGGACCATGTTGCTCACCCAACCCGAGATCCCGGTGCCGCTGGTTCTCGAATTTCCGTTCCCGGCCTGGGCAACCCGGGCTTCGGAGGCGTTGCCGCGCTCGGGTCGTAAAGAAGGCGACCCCTTCGATGGACTGACGTGAAGTTCCTTCACACCGCCGACTGGCATGTGGGTCGGACGATTCGCGGACGATCCCGCGACGACGAACACCGACAGGTTCTCGCCGAGATCGCCACCATCGCCGGCTCCGAAGAGGTCGACCTGATCCTGGTGGCCGGCGACATCTTCGACACCGCCTCACCCGGACCGGCTGCGGAGGAGATCGTCTACCGGGCCTTGCTCGATCTCGCGGACGTTGCCCCGGTGGTGATGATCGCCGGCAACCACGACCATCCCGGTCGGCTCAAGGCGGTAGCGCCCCTTCTGTCCCTCGGACGGGTGACGGTGGGGGCCGCAATCAGCCGGCCGTCAGATGGGGGAGTAATGGACATCCCCGATCTCGGCGTGCGGCTGGCGCTGATCCCTTTCATCAGCAAAAGGGGGATCATCAAAGTGGAGGAGATCCTTCACCTCGATGCGGCCCAGCGTATCGGTGAATACGCCGATCGGGTCACCGCCATTCTCGCGGCGCTGACCTCGGATATGAGCGCGGACACGGTCAACCTGGTGTTGGCGCATGTGATGGTGGCGGGTGGCGAGACCGGGGGTGGGGAGCGAACTGCCCATCTGTTCGACTACGCCGTACCCGCTTTGTCGTTTCCCGGTCATCTCAGCTACGTCGCCCTTGGCCATCTTCATCGACCGCAAAAGGTGGCGGCTCCGACACCGATCTGGTACTCGGGTTCTCCCCTACAACTCGACTTTGGCGAGGTGGAGGATATGAAGTCGGTGCTCTTGGTCGAAGCCGAGCCTGGTCTGCCGGCGGCAGTGACGTCCCACTCTCTGCAAGGAGGTCGCCGGTTGCGGACGCTGCGGGGAACCCTGGCCCAGATTGAGGCCATGGTCGCCGAAGTTGGCGATGGCTATCTGCGGGTCGAACTAGACGAGCCGGCCAGGGCGGGATTGGCCGAACACGTGCGGTCGCTCCTGGGGGAGGCTGTTGAGGTGCGTCTTGCCCCCACCACCATTGACGGTCCGGCCGATAGCCCGCGACGGCTCGGACGCGACCCTGGCGAGTTATTCCGCGAATACCTCCAGGTTAGGAAAGTTCAAGATCCCCAGGTTGAGGCCTTGTTTGATGAACTCTCGGCCGAGGTTCAACACCAGGTCGACGCATGAGACCGGAACGCTTGATCATGCGCGGGTTTGGCGTGTTCCGGCAAGTGACTGAAGTCAACTTCACCGGTGTCGAGCTTTTCGCCCTGACCGGGCCCACCGGATCCGGCAAGACCACCGTTCTCGACGGCATCTGCTTCGCCCTCTACGGGTTGGTGCCTCGCCATGGCCGCCGTGACGTTGCCCCGGTTGTTACCCAAGGACTCACCGAGGCGGTCGTGTCCCTTGAGTTTCTGGTGGGCGAACAGCGATACACGGTTGCCCGCCACGTCCGCAAGGATGCCAAACGCAAAACGGCAACCACCGACGAAGCCACCCTCGAAAGATCAGGAGAGGTAGTAGCTACCGGAGCTGATGCGGTCACGGACGCGGTCAAGAACCTGTTGGGCCTCGACTTCGATCAGTTCACTACCTGTGTGCTGCTGCCGCAGGGTGAATTCCAACGGTTCTTGCACGACAAGCCGGCCGATCGCCAGAACTTGCTGTCCGCCCTGCTCGACCTCGGCATCTATGAACGGATCGGCCAGGCCGCCGGCCGACGCCAGAGTGAAGCCGAAGGTCGTCTTGCCCAGATCGACCACACCCTCGCCACCCTCGACGCCTTGAGCCCGGAGGAGGAAGAGGAATCTCGCCAGCGGGTGGCCCTTCTTACCGCACTGCTGGCCGAGGTCGAGAAGATCCAACCCGATATGGAGAAACTGGACATCGCCTTACGCAAGGCCGAGACCGAAGCCGGGGAGGCGGCAACCTGGCTTGATCTACTCGCCATGCTGGCCCCACCGTTTGACCTCGACTCGCTCTCATCAGACCGTATCGGGTTGACCGAGGAGACCAGCGAAGCTGAGGCGAGGGTGGCCGCCGCCAAAGTCGCCCTGGCCACAGGTGAGGAAAACTTGACCGCCTTGCCGGGAAAACAACAGCTGGCTCAGTGGACCGAGGCCTGGACCGACATCCATTCTCAGGTTCGCGATCAAGCACTCGGTGCCTCCGAACTCGTTCAAATCAAAGGAGCGCTGGAAGCTGCCGGCTCCCATCTGGAGACGGCCCGGCTTGCCCATCAACAAGCCGGTGACCAGCATCGCGCCGCCCATCTCCGCGCAACCCTGGTCAAGGGGCATAGTTGCCCGGTGTGCGAGCAAAGGGTCGCCACCCTTCCTCCCGCCCTCAGTGCGCCGGAGATGGAGTCGGCCCTGAAGAACCTGGAGAAGGCCGAGGTTTCCCACCAGACAGCTGCTCGCGCCGTGCAGGCAGCCGAGATGAAGATGTCGCGACTGGAGGAACGGATCCAGGGATTGCACCGACTGGTTGAGGGGTCCCCGTCCGAAGCCGACCTCCCCAGCCTGCTCGCCCGGGTTGACACGGCCACCATCGCGCGGGAGGACGCTCGCAACCAGGTCGACCAACTCCAAAAAGGTCTAGAGAAGGTGTACAAACGAAGGGAGGCACTGGTAGACCGTGAGCGGCAGGCCCGGCTCTCGTTGCAGACCGCCCGCGACCGGGTGGCCGCACTCCAGCCACCCGCGCTGGAACTTGAGGACCCGGCCCACGACTGGAAGACCCTCACCGTTTGGGCAGAAGCAACCACGGTCGAGTTGGCTGAGAAGCGGGCGGCCGCCGGTACCCGCCAGTCCGAGTTGGCAACCGAGATCAGAACTCGTTCCGAGGCGACCCGGACTCTGTTCGAAACCGCCCAAATCCAGCTGGGCCAACGCCCGCCGCGGGACGTGGCGGTCGACGCTGTCACCGCCGCGAGTGCCCGGCTCCTTCAGATAGAAAAGTCCCGGGCTGAAGCGACCCGGCTCCAGGACGAGAGGAAAACGGCGACTGCCACCAAAGACGTGGCTGCCATGTTGGTCAAGCTGCTCCGCAACGATGCCTTCCGGAATTGGCTCCTCGACGAGGTGTTTGCAGCATTGGTGAGCGGTGCGAATCGATCTCTGGCAGATCTCACCAAGGGCCAATACTCGCTCGACATGAGTGGCCGCGACTTCGAGATCATCGACAACTTCAACGCCGGCAACCGGCGCTCGGTCAAGACACTGTCGGGCGGCGAGACCTTCCTCGTTTCCTTGGCATTGGCTCTGTCCCTCGCCGACCAGGTCGCAGAGTCGAGCATGGGCACCGCCCAACTCGACTCGATCTTTCTCGACGAGGGATTCGGCACTCTCGACGGCGACACTCTCGAGGTAGTGGCGAATGTCATCAACGAACTCGGCGCCTCCGGAAAGATGGTCGGCATGGTCACACATGTCGCCGAGCTCGCCGAGCAGATGCCCAAACGCTACGAGGTCCGAAAGGGGGCGAGCACTGCCGTGATCGAGGAGGTATCGGAGTGAGATTCACCGTCCAGCCCTGGTCTCCGGACTATGGATCGTCGGGAGGCGCGGAAGATCGTGACGCTCCTGAAGCCAACGTCGACGTCGAGGTGGAGGCGGCTCGGTGGGAACCAATCAGGGTGCGGGTCGAGCCGGCTCCCGAGGTCTTATTTGTCGACGGAGTGCGCCGGATCGACGCCAACCTCTGGATCGAAGAAGAAGACGGCACCCCGATGTTGGCCCTGGCGGCAAGCTACGCGGCCGGGGCTGTGCTCTGCAATCACTCGGCTGAGGTGGTGGGTACCGAGGTTCGGCGGGGAATCTTCACCGCCGCCGCGGGAGCGTTGGCTATCGAGACAAAATATGCCCGCTACGACGTCCACCCCACCACCGGGGTAGCCCCCGAGGAGCTCTGGCTCGGTCTGCAGCAGCGGATGGGTGAGCTGGAGGGGATGGTTGCGGCCGCCCGGTCCGACACCGCTTTGATCGTGGTGGATGGGCCCCTGTCTCACCGTCGTCATGTCCCGGGGGCGGTTGGATACGTCAAGACCCAGCACGTCCACTACTTGCCGCCCAATCTCCGTCCGATCCTGGGCAAGCTGGGTCCGGGGGACCGGACTCCCCTGTTCCTCACAACTACTAGTTGGAGTCGGTTTTCCTGGTATCAGAAGTTGCCGCTGGCCGGGGCCGGCCCGATGGACGGCATCGTCCGGGCGGAGATGACCGCCGACCACGATGTGGCGTCGGCCCGACGAACGGCCGACCTCACCGCCGCCACGCTCAGCCGATTCGCCAGCGCCGGTCACAAAGACCCCCGCGCTCCCCAGAATCTCTATCCGATCGGAGGATTGGAACGCCGGCTCCACCACCTCCTCGGAGACCGCGAGTTGATGTATCGGTCTCTGCGGGTCGCGGCGTCCCTACTCTCCCCGGTATGACCAAGTTTGCATCCATCACGGATCTGGCCGGAGCGGTCGGATCACATCTGGGCTACTCCGAATGGTTGGAAATCACTCAGGATCGGATCAACACCTTCGCGGAGGCCACCGACGACCACCAGTGGATCCATGTCGACCCGGTGCTTGCAGCCTCTGGTCCGTTTGGCACCACCATCGCCCACGGCTACCTCACTTTGTCACTTGCGGTCCGCTTTGTCGCGGAGTTGTTCGAGGTCGACGGAGTCGCCATGGGCGTCAATTACGGGACCAACAAGGTGAGGTTCGTGTCGCCGGTCCCGGTCGGGTCCAAGCTGCGCGCAGGTGCGGTGTTGGCCGGGGTGGACGAGATCGGCGGCGGGGTACAGGTCACCTTTGATCTCACCTTTGAGGTGGAGGGATCGGAAAAACCCGCATGTGTCGCCCAGGTGTTGTATCGGCTTTACGGCTGAATCCACTTCCGTTTTGGCGCGTAGTCCTGCCCTCCTGGTGTCGAAGATACGCGCCAAAACGGGGAAGTTTTCATCGCTTCAGACCTCTGACTTGGCCTCTCGAGTCATAAGGCTCATCACCGCATCGCGGGGATGATGGCCCTCGTAGAGGACCCGGCCGACTTCGGTGGCGATCGGCATTTCTACGCCGGCTTTGTCCGCCAACTGGAGCACCGCCCGGGTGGTCTTGACCCCTTCGGCCACCATTTTCATCTCGGCGATGATGTCGTCGAGTTTCAGACCACGCGCCAGACCCACACCGACCCTGTGGTTGCGGCTCTGAGTGGAGGTGCAGGTGGCGATGAGGTCGCCCATTCCTGCCAGGCCCGCAAAGGTGGCGGGCTGGCCACCGAGCGCGACGCCCAGCCGGGTGAGCTCGGCCAGAGCCCTGGTGAGGAGGGCGGCCCTGGTGTTGTCGCCGAACCCGAGACCTGAGGACATCCCGGCGGCGATGGCCATCACGTTCTTGAGGGAGCCCGCCAGCTCACAACCGATGACGTCGGGGTTGGTGTAGACACGGAAGGTCGGGCCCATGAAGGCCTTCTGAACGACTGTCGCCGCCTCCGGGTCCTTCATCCCTGCTACCGCTGCGGTGGGATGGCCGTCCATGACCTCGATTGCCAGGTTGGGACCGGTGAGAACCCCGATCCGCTCGGGTGGATGGCCGGGCTGAGCGTCAGCAATCACCTCGGTCATCCTGCGCAAGGTGCCCTCTTCGATACCTTTGGTCAAGGAGACGATCGGCAAGTCTGAGGCAAGCCGGCCAATGGCGGTCATCACCTCGGCAAAACCGTGTGAGGGCACCGCCATGACGAGCGTGGTGGCCCCTGCGGTCGCGTCAGCGAGAGAGCCGGTTGCCCGCAGGCCAAAAGGGAGGCGATGACCGGGGAGATAGTCGGGGTTCTCCGAGGTCGCGTTGATGACCTCGGCCAGCTCCGGTCGGCGCGCCCAGAGGACCACCGGATGATGATGAGCGGCGAGCGCCGCCACGGCCGTGCCCCATGATCCAGCTCCGATCACGGCCACGTGTTCCATGTCCTTGCAACCTACAGCCACAATGGGTGAATGGCACGGCTAGGCATCGTGGGTTTCACCAACACCGGAAAAACAACTCTTTTCAATGCTCTTACCGGGTTGGACGCACCTGCAGCCAGCCATCCGTTCTCGACGGTGGAGCCCAATCTCGGCGTCGCCCGGATCCCCGACCCGTTGCTCGATCAAGCGGCGGAACTGGAGAAGTCCGCCAAGGTGGTGCCCGCCACTCTCGACCTCCTAGATCTACCTGCCATGGTGAGGGCGGGGGAGGGGTCCGGCACGGCTCTGGGACGGCTCCGGGAAATGGACGCCCTGATCGTGATGATCCGGACCTTCGAAGACGAGGCCGTTCCCTTCGAAGGAGCGCCCGGGGATCCGGTGGGCCAGGCAGAGGAGTTGCTCCTGGAGATGGCAGTGGCCGACCACGACATCCTGGTTCGGCGCGCCGATCGGCTCTCCCGGGAGGCCAGTGCCGATCCTGGCAAACGACCGGCTGCCGCCGCCATTGGCGAAACAGCCGATCATCTCGCTACCGGCCAGCCCTTGCGCAACCGGACATGGGCCCCCGAGACCATCCAGGCGATGCGCGACTCGGCCCCGCTGACGATGAAACCGGCGGTTTGGGTTATCAACCACGGTGAGTCGGCGGTGGGGGTCGACGAGTTGGCGGCGGCGGTGCAACGGGTGGTTCCGGCTGGGGACGTGGTCGTGGCGGTCTCGGCCCAAATCGAGGAGGAAACCTCTCGTTTGGCCGCAGATGACCGGGCAGAGTTGTCCGAGGGTTTGGGTCTGGGTGAGGGGGCTCTGGCCCGGATAGTGCGAGCGGCCTATCAGAGCCTGGGGTTGATCTCCTTCTATACGGTGGGACCGAAGGAGTCGCGAGCGTGGACGGTGCGGGCCGGGGCTCTGGCACCGGAGGCGGCAGGCAGGATTCATTCGGATCTGGAAAGAGGGTTTATCCGGGTCGAGGTTGCGACGATGGACGATGTGATCGTTTCTGGTGGCTGGGACGAAGCCAAACGCCAGGGTCGGATCCGGGTCGAGGGAAAAAGTTACGTGGTCCAACCGGCTGACGTGCTGGTGGTTCGGTTTTCGGTGTAGAAAGAAGGGGCGGGGCTCCGGTAAGGGGGGAAACCGGAGCCCCGCATTGCTCTTCTCGAGGAAGAGCCCGACAGGGTCTCCATCAGCGGGTGCCAGGGTGTCCCGCTCCAATCCCTGTCGTGGGGTTGGGGTACCGCCGGTGTGGGGACACCGGGCGGCTTTGGCGATCATATCGGTGACCCCTTGTCGCCCGCAACCGATCCTGCCGTCCAAGCGCCAAGGTGTTGGACAGTTGGGGCAGTATCATCAGCCCTGCCTGTGACGCAGGTGGGAGAGACTCTCGGGACCAAAGGTCCGGAAAGTCGCCGAAGGGGCAACCGTTCCCCGGAAACTCTCAGGCTTAAGGACCACCCGCGTAGGCATGGCTGGAGGTATGAGGCCGACAGTCGGGGACAACGCGAGGAGCGTGACGAGTGACCCCGACGACCCAGGACCCACCGATGGGTTTTGCCAGCAGACACATCGGCCCGCGCCCCGACGACATCGACAAGATGTTGGCCGAGATAGACGCCGGAACCCTCGCCGAACTCATCAACGAGACCGTGCCCGGCTCGATCCGCTCCAGGGATCCGCTCGCCCTTGCCGAGGGTCTGTCGGAGCCAGAAACCCTGCGGGAGTTGGCAGGGCTGGCAGCCCGCAATCAGGTTCTGACCTCTCTGATCGGGTTGGGCTTTCACAACAACCACACCCCTCCGGTGATCTTGCGCAACGTCCTCGAAGACCCGGCCTGGTACACGGCCTATACCCCGTACCAGGCGGAGATCTCCCAGGGCCGACTCGAACTGCTGCTCACCTTCCAGACGATGGTGGCCGACCTCACCGGTTTGGAGATCGCCAACGCCTCCCTCCTCGATGAGTCCTCGGCGGCGGCGGAGGCAATGGCAATGTGCCGCCGTCTCGCGGCCGGTGACAGGAAGGTCTTCTTCGTGGACGATGGCTGTCACCCCCAGACCATCGCGGTCGTCCGCACCCGGGCCGAAGCCATCGGAATCGAAGTCAGGGTGAGCTCACCCGCCGATTTCAAACCTGAGCTTGCCTTCGGGATCCTTTTGGCCTACCCCACCTCGACCGGCGGACTGGCTGATCATGCGGGGATTGTCGAGCAAGCACACGCCGCCGGGGCCATCACGGCGGCTGTGACCGATCTCCTGGCGTTGACGATCCTTCGCCCCCCCGGCGCGATCGGCGTGGACATCGCGGTCGGTTCCGCCCAGAGATTCGGGGTTCCCCTCGGCTTTGGTGGTCCACACGCCGGATTCATCGCCACCAGGGAGTCGATGGTCCGAGCAATACCGGGCCGGTTGGTAGGGGTCGCCCGCGACTCGGAAGGGAGAACCGCTTTCCGTCTGGCTCTCCAAACTCGCGAGCAGCACATCCGTCGCGAAAAGGCCACTTCCAACGTCTGCACCGCGCAGGTTCTCCTGGCGGTCATCGCTGCCCTATATGCCTGCTGGCACGGGCCGGACGGGTTGGTGAGGATGGCTCGCCAGGTCAACTCGCTGGCCAACCGGTTGGCGGCGGCGCTGACGGATGCAGGGGTGGACCTCGACAACGGCTCCTGGTTCGATACGGTCACCGTTGTGGTACCCGGACGGGTCGAGGAAATCATGGCCGCGGCCCTCGAGCGGGGCATCAACCTTCGCCGGGTCGACGACGCCAGGGTCGGCATCACCTTTGACGAAACCAGCACCACGGGGGTCCTGGAGGAGGTGTTGGCGGCCTTCGGCGCTACCGCTTCCGGGAAGGAGACGTTGGGTGTGCCCGCAGAACTCTGCCGCGAAGGGGAGATTCTCGGCCACGAGGTTTTCCATCGCTATCACTCCGAGCACGAGATGCTTCGCTTCCTGCGTCGCCTATCGGACAAAGATCTCGCTCTTGATCGGAGCATGATCCCGCTGGGGTCTTGCACGATGAAACTCAACGCCACCACCGAGATGATTCCGATCACCTGGCCCGGCTTTGCGCAGATCCACCCATTTGTCCCGATCGAACAGGCGGCGGGTTACATGGAGTTGATCACCCGATTGGAAAGCTACCTCGAAGAGATGACCGGATACGACAAGGTCTCGCTCCAACCCAACGCCGGCTCCCAGGGCGAACTGGCCGGGCTATTGGCCATCCGTGCCTATCACAGAAGCCGGGGCGATAACGACCGGACCGTGTGTTTGATCCCGGCTTCCGCACATGGAACCAATGCCGCCTCGGCCACCATGGCCGGGATGGAGGTGGTGGTGGTTGCATGCGATGAGCGCGGCAACGTCGACCTCGACGATCTCGAGCGCAAAGCCATGGATCACTCGCCACGGCTGGCCGCTGTGATGATTACCTATCCATCCACCCACGGGGTCTTCGAAGAGGATGTCCGTCATCTGGCCGATGTCGTCCATCAGAACGGGGGACAGGTCTATGTCGACGGCGCCAACCTCAATGCCCTGGTCGGGGTGGCCCGACCAGGTGACTTCGGAGCCGACGTTTCCCATCTCAACTTGCACAAAACCTTCACCATCCCCCACGGCGGCGGTGGGCCCGGGGTGGGGCCGGTGGGAGTCAAGGCCCACCTCGCTCCTTTCCTCCCCAACCACCCGCTGCGGCCTGAGGCAGGGCCGGCGACCGGGATCGGACCCGTGGCGGCCGCCCCCTGGGGATCGGCCGGAATCCTGCCGATCTCCTATTCCTACATCCGTCTGATGGGGGGAGCGGGACTTTCCCGTGCCACAGAAGTGGCCATTCTCAATGCCAACTACCTGGCGGCGAGGCTGCACCCACACTTCCCGGTGCTTTACCGCGGCAGGTCGGGAAGGGTCGCTCATGAGTGCATTCTCGACATCCGCCCGCTCACCAGGGTGACCGGGATCAGCGCCGAAGATGTCGCCAAACGGCTGGCAGACTACGGATTTCACGCCCCCACCCTGAGTTTCCCGGTGGCGGGGACTCTGATGGTGGAGCCAACCGAAAGTGAGTCCCTGTCAGAGCTCGACCGGTTCTGCGAGGCGATGATCACGATCCGATCGGAGATCGCACTGGTTGAAGAAGGAGTGATCGCCGCCGCCGAGAGCCCCCTACGGCACGCCCCCCACCCCGCCGCGGACCTGCTGGGGGAGCCCTGGGACCGGTCTTATTCCCGGGAAACGGCCGCCTATCCGGTGCCGGCTCTCCGTCTTGGGAAATACTGGCCCCCGGTCTCGCGGATCGATGGGGCCAGTGGCGACCGCAATCTCATGTGTTCCTGCCCACCTTTGGAGGCCTACGCACCTTGAGTCCCGGTCTCGGCGTAGAATCTTTACCTTGACGGCTTCCCATGGGAGTGGGATCGTGTTGTATGACCCTTCAGTTGGGGAATAGCCAGGGTCGAGGACCTAACAAGTGCAATTCAGGGGATCCCTCCGTTCCCCGGGCGATCGAGGCCCGGGAGTGCGGGTGGTACTTGTCATTGACGAGTACCACCTTGAAATCCGCGCGGAAGATGACCTCATCGGACGCTATTACCTGGCGGATGTCGAAGTCGCGCGCGACATAGCCGAACGATTCATCCTCTTCCTGAACGATGGCGAGATGGAGTTCCTCGCCGACGATGCCCTCAAGTTCGCTTACGACGGTGTCGCCGCGATGCAAGAGGCTTGGCTCATCGCCCAGAAGAAGCGCCGTCGCCATCGCAAGGCTGCCGTTCAGTCAGCCCGTCGCAAGGACCGGGAACCAGCGGAGCCGGAACCAGTGGCCGCGCGGGCAGCGGAAGATTCGTCGCGGCCCCAGCGAAGTCGCCAGGGGGAACTGCGAGCTCCCGCGGCGGCGCCTTCCGAGTTGGCCAAGCGACTGGCTGCGGCGGCGGCAGCCCAAACGGCCGCCCCAGCGCCCGTGCTCGAAACCGCGGCGTCGGCCCGGGTCCCGGCCTCCCCTACATCGAAAGGCAACGGCCAGGGAAATCGCAAACGGTCTCCGGCCAAAGTGGTCGCAGCCAAGGCGCGGGTCGATGAGTCCGAGGTCGTCGCGCCGCCTCCCCTGGAAGAATTGCCATCACCTTTCGACGCGGTCGAAGAGGCGCCCCTTCCCTCTGGCAACAAGACCAAGGCCAAGGACGGACGCCGTGCCCGGAAGAGCAAGCCGCTCGAGGCAGCCAAACTGGCCGCAGCAAGTGCTCCCACCATCGAGTTGCCGACGCCGGCCCCCTCTGCACCGATCAAGGAGGCCAAAGAGGTCGAGGTTGAGGACC
Source organism: Acidimicrobiia bacterium (assembly GCA_040905905.1). Classification (GTDB taxonomy): domain Bacteria; phylum Actinomycetota; class Acidimicrobiia; order Spongiisociales; family ZC4RG35; genus JAICND01. The sequence continues at coordinate 59,247 of JBBDQN010000027.1, read as the reverse complement.
CGCTTGCAGTCCGATTTGCAGCCGACGGTCATCATCCGGCAGAGACGAGTGTCGGACTGCTGTCCTTTCTCCGGCGCCCGACCAAGGTCCCTGACAACCATGTCCACAAGTTCCGCGAGTCAGGCTCGTCGGTCGGGTTGGTGAGGCGGGTCTGCCTGGAGTGCTCTTACGTCTCGATCGGGAGCGACGACTAAGCAGCGCATTACCGGGGCAACGCCCGGGTCCGATGTAGCTTGATCGACGTGAACAACGTTGTCGGCTTTCCCTCCACCCACCTCGGCGTTGAGGCGCGCGCAGTGGTGTGTGATCCCCGAGGCCGAATCCTGCTCGTTCACTCCAAAACCCCTGACTTGTGGATACTCCCCGGGAGCGCGGTTGATGCTGGTCAGACTCCGGCGGAAGCCGCCGTTGCCACCATCAAAGGGGCGCCCCCGATCGACGGGAAGCTGGTCGGCATCTTCACCTCCCGCCCACCAGATGAGCGGCTGATCATCGCATACAAGTTCGAGAGCCCGGTCGATGTGATCGAGGAGGGTTTGTTCCTTCCGCTCGGATTGGCACCGATGAACACCGATCCTCGCCATCTGTCGATTGCCGGCCATGCCCTGGGAGGTCGAACTCCCGGTGAGCGGCTCAACGATTCATCGCCGCTCGAACACCTCGCCGACCTCCGTCGCGATGAAGGACCTAGCGAATACAACACCAGCCGAACCGGGCCGTTGCTTGAGTCAGTGGTCGAACCCCTCGTTGTGGAGCCTGGACTTGATCGGGCCCGCCAGATGCTGCGCACCGGTGAGGTGCTGATTGCCTGCGACGATGTGGCGCGAGGCCGCCGGGTGTTGCAGACCCTGCTGGCGGAGAGTTGGATCGATGAAGTCACGGCCCTCAAGTGTGAACTTCGCCTGGAAGAACTCGATGACCCTGAGGGTGTACTGACGGGGGCCTGGTCCCGTCTCTCGCGAGCGACCGAGGCCGCCGATCCTATCCATGCTGACCTGATTCTGGCCCACCTTGGTTTCGCGGCACAACGCCGACAGCGCACCAGAGAGGCCGAGGCCTACCTGCGGCGAGCCATGACATTGTGTGACGAGCCGGCACGTCAAGCCACGCTGCGTTTCACCCTGGCCACCAGGCCGACCAGGCTCATCAGCGTCAGTGCTTGACAGTCGCCCAATACGCGAAAGGGACCGCCGAAGCGGTCCCTTTCATCGTTGTTGGTGCTCGACTACCGCTTCTTGGCAGGAGCCTTCCTCGCGGGCTTCTTGGCGGTCGCCTTCTTAGCCGGAGCTTTCTTCGCTGCAGCCTTGCGGGCTGGAGCTTTCTTGGCGGTCGCTTTCTTAGCCGGAGCTTTCTTCGCTGCAGCCTTCTTGGCTGGAGCTTTCTTGGCCGCAGCCTTGCGGGCTGGTGCCTTCTTAGCTGCAGCCTTCTTGGCTGGAGCTCTCTTGGCCGCAGCCTTGCGGGCTGGTGCCTTCTTAGTTGCCATTCGTCCTCCTTTGCATCGCATCACCAATTGATGGTGAGTGCTTTGACAATGAACAGAGTAATCCAGGTGTTTGCAAAGTTGGGGAATTCATTTCATTAACATCATGAAATAGTCATCGAGGGTCTGTGGCTCGCAACACCATGTCATTGAGATAGGCGAGTGAGTAGTTATGTCCGCGCACTGCAACGGTGAATGTGTAGTGCAAAACGCGTCCGACCCACAAACGGAACGCGAGCGCTTCCCAGTCGTCATCACCGAGCACGAACTCATTGATGAGCGAACGCAGTGTGGAGAACCACACCTCTTCGGTCATGAAGGAAGTGTCGGGCCAGAGTTCCCAATTGACTGCGCCGGCGGCGATCGCGGGAACGAAGTGGTCGGCGAGAAGACGCTCCTGTCGCGGAGACCAATCATCCGCCAACAGCTTCTGCGTCCCTTCGATGTCGTAAGCGAGTTGTTCGATGATGGCGGGCGACACCTCATGCGGATCCTCCACCCGATGGACAACTTCTTGTGGTGGACCTGCCGCCCGCAGGGTCTGCAAGGCCGCCAGGCACTCGACCATCATCATCTTGATGTCGGTCAACCGTCCGTAGAGGGTGTGGTCCTTTCCTTCACTGTCGTAGCACTCGTAGATCGAAAGACCGTGCTGCACGGTGGCACCGGTCAGAACCGTGTCGATTCCCCAGTCGCTCTGGTCGCGTACCACCGGATCGGCTGCCAGGTCGGCGGCGGCCGAACGATCGAACATCAACTCCCCGGACAACGGTTGGGCAATCCGGGGCAGCTCGCTCCGTGGCCAGAGGAGGCCAAACCCCGGACGGGTCACCATCCAGGTGATCATGGCGTCGGTTGCCGCCCGCGGGTAGTAGTGACGCACTGCCTGAAATCCGAGGTCGGCCGCGGCTTCGGCGCGGTCGATCCACCCCGCTCCAAACGTCTTGATGTCGGCGTCATAGAAGTGGATGCGATCGAGCTCAGTCTCCTCGAGAAAAAACCGAAAGCCAGTGTTGACCGCGTCCCCTTTCCCCGGCCGCCTGGTGCCGATGCGGATCTGTTGGACGACGCTGGCGGGGGCACCACTCACTGCCGCTAACCCGGCCTCCACGAGTTGGTGCGTGGGAACATGTTCTCCGGACACTCCTACCACCTCGCCCACTCGCGGGTGACCGGCGGCAATGGCCAGTGTCTGCAAGACCAATTCGGGATCTTCGTCCAGGAAGGGAACCACCACCAGGCTGCGACCGCCTGGGGAGTGAGGAGGAGCGGACGGCACAGGCCGGTACCCTAACCCCACATGCCTGCAACAGTTCCAGTGATCCTGTCAGGTGGATCCGGCACTCGCCTCTGGCCGCTCTCGAGGCGTCACACTCCCAAACAACTCAAGTCGCTGCTGGGTAAACAGACCATGCTCCAGCTGACCCTGGGCCGCGTCCACGATCTCACCTCGCCGCTGATCGTTGCCAATATCGATCACCTCGACGGCATCGCTGCCCAGCTCGATCCGATGGCCCGGCTGGTGGGAGAACCGGTGGCGCGCAACACTGCACCGGCGGTGGCAGTGGCAGCCCTCCTTCAGGCTCCCGAGGACGTGCTTTTGGTATTGCCGGCCGACCACCACATCGCCGACCCTGGGGCGTTTCGCCGGGCTGTCGACGTTGCGGTGGAAGCAGCCGAGGGTGGCCATCTGGTTGCCTTTGGCATCGTCCCGACCCGACCGGAGACGGGGTATGGCTACATCGTCGGCGGTGAGGAACGTCTCGGAGGACGGGTCATCGAACGCTTCTGGGAAAAACCGGACGAGGCCGTCGCCACCGGGTTGATTGAGCAAGGAGCGCTCTGGAACGGAGGCATGTTTGCATTCCAGGCCGGGGTTGTCATCGAGGAGATGGAGGTGCTGGCTCCCGCGATACTGACCGCTTGCCGGGCGGCCATTGCCTCAGCGAGCCGGTCGGGCGACGTACTCACACTCGGAGATGAGTTCGCCTTGGCGCCGTCGCTGTCAATCGACGTGGCGGTCATGGAGAAGACCTCGAGAGGGCTGGTGGTCTCCCTCGATGCCGGCTGGAGTGATGCCGGGTCATGGGAGAGCCTCTATCAGATGGGTGACCACGACGACGCCGGCAACGTGGTCGTCGGTGACGTCGTCGCCGAACACGTCAAGGGTTCTTATCTGCGCTCCGAAGGTCCCCTGGTGACTGCTGTGGGTGTGGAGAACCTGGTCGTCGTGGCAACAGCCGACGCAGTGCTGATCGCCAGCAGGGAACGAGCCGGCGACGTGAAGGCACTCGTCGAGAAGTTGCGCGACCGGCCGGAAGCTTGAGAGGTGTGCGCCGCCTCGTTGTCTTCTCGGCCCTCTGGGTGGCGGCGTCGGCATGTACCGCCTCACCGCCCGCCGATGCCACAGGTGAGGAGATCTATCTGCAATTGTGCAGCAGCTGTCATGGCGATGACCTCCTGGGCGGAATCGGACCGGCCCTGGGACCCGGGTCCAACGCGTCTGCCCAGGACGATGAGTTTCTCGAGTTGACCATCACCCGGGGCCGCGGGCGCATGCCATCGTTTGGCTCTAACCTTTCCCCGGAGCAGTTGGATCGTCTGGTCGGTTTCATTCGCGAGAGACAGAGATGACAGCAGCGCTGCTCGAGGCCCTCGAACTTCACCCGGTGAGCATCCCCCTCCGCCATCGCTTCCGACTAGTCGACCGGCGAGAGGCGGTCTTGATCCGCGGCCCGTCGGGTTGGGGGGAGTTCTCGCCCTTCCCGGACTATCCCCCCGAGGTGACCACCCGCTGGCTGGCCGCAGCCCTGGAGGCCGCGTGTTCCACATGGCCCGAACCGCTCCGCTCACACGTCCCCGTCAATGTGACGGTGCCGGCAGTCGACGCCAGCACAGCTTTCGCCATGGTGGTTTCATCGGGCTGCCAGACCGCCAAGGTGAAGGTGGCTGATCCGGGCCAATCACCCGACGACGACATTGACCGGCTGGCTGCGGTCCGCGACGCCCTTGGTCCCGAGGGGAACATCCGAATCGACGCCAATGCGGCGTGGGACCTCGAGACCGCCATTGAGCAGCTGACCCGCATGGCTCGCTTCGATCTCGAATATGCCGAACAGCCCGTGCGCACCATCGACGAGATGATCGAGTTGCGCCGCCGGGTGCCAGTGCGGATTGCCGCCGATGAGGCGGTCAGAATGGCGACCGATCCCCTCGAGGTGGCCGAACGCGGCGCCGCCGACATCCTCGTGCTGAAAGTGCAGCCGCTAGGAGGAGTGGTGCGCGCTCTCGACCTCGCTCACCGTTCGGGTTTGCCGGCGGTGGTCTCGTCGGCTCTGGAAACGTCGGTGGGCATCGCCGCCGGTCTCACAGCCGCCGCTTGCCTGCCTGCGCTCGACTTTGCGTGCGGACTGGGAACCGTTTCGCTTTTCATGGGTGATGTCGTGACCGAACCGCTCCTGCCGATCAACGGGATGATGGAAGTCCGCCGACCCCAACCAACCCGGGAACTTTTGGAACAACATGCGGCCGATCGGGACACCGCCTCCGAACTTTTGCGCCGGTTGCGCTGGGCCGCTGAGGTGTTGACGTGACCCTTCCCAATCCCTCAACAGCCCTGGCGCAGGTCGTGGTCGACGAGATGGCTCGCAACGGTGTACGGCGGGCGGTGCTGGCACCGGGGTCCCGCTCGGGAGCGTTAGCTCTGGCGTTGGCAACCCACCCCCGTATTCAGTTGCACGTGGCGATCGACGAGCGCTCTGCCGGGTTCTTCGCCCTCGGCTCAGGCAAGGCTGGTCAGCCGGCCGTCGTGGTCACGACTTCGGGAACTGCTGCTGGGAATCTCTACCCGGCAATCATCGAGGCAGACGTGGCGGGGACGCCCCTCATCGTTTGTACCGCCGATCGCCCGCCCCAACTCCGTCACGCGGGGGCCAACCAGACCATCGACCAGGTGAAACTGTATGGCGAGCGGGTGCGCTGGTTCGCCGAGATGGGGCCCGGCGAGGATCGTCCCGGTGAGGCTGGCGCCTGGCGTTCGATCGTCTGTCAGGCGGTATCGAGCGCGATTGGGAACTGGGGCCGCCCGGGACCGGTCCATGTCAACCTCACCTTTCGGGAACCGATGGTGCCGAGTGCAGATGATGGCCGTGCGTCGGCATCGCCGTACGGCAATGAAGTAGATGGTCGACCCGATGACGAACCGTGGACCGGATGGGACCCGGCTCCCGCGCCCGTTGCCGTCGAGGTAGAGACTGATGGTCGGGTGCTGATGGTGATGGGAGATGAGGGTGACCCGGACCTGGCCCGCCAGGCCATGGAGGCCGGCTGGGTGGTGGTGGCCGAAGCCCACTCCGGAGCTCGCATCCCCGGGACGATCACGACCGCTCATCACATGCTGGCCACCCCGAGCTGGGCGACCGGCGCCCTCCCCGATCTGATCGTGCAGGTGGGGCGGGTCGGTCTGTCCCGCAACCTGGCCGGATTCGTCGCCAGCGTCTCCAATCGGATGATCGTCAGCCGGCATGGCTGGCCCGACCCCGAACGAACCGCCCGGCGGTGGGTACCGGCGGTGCGACCGGTGGCGGGGTCCACCGATCTGGCCTGGGTGGAGCGGTGGTCGAAAGCCGAGAAGCTAGCGCGGACGGTGATCGATGATGCCCTTGACCGCACCACTGTTCCTGACGAAGCCCGGGCGGCGCGGGACACCGCTGCGGCGGTGCCCGACGGCGGGACGCTGGTGGTGGGATCGTCGATGCCGGTCCGGGATCTCGACTGGTTCATGGCGGCGCGCAACGGCCTCAAGGTGGTTGCCAATCGCGGTGCCTCCGGGATCGACGGATTTGTCAGCTCGGCCCTCGGAGTGGCGGCCGCCGGACCCCCACCAACCGTCTCCCTGGGTGGCGACCTGACCCTCCTCCACGACCGCAACGGCTGGTTGACCCAACCGTCTCCCGACATTGTCATGGTCGTCGTCAACAACAATGGCGGCGGTATCTTTTCGTTTCTTCCCCAGGCTGACTTCCCGGAGCACTTCGAGCCTTTGTTTGCGACTCCCCGCCCGGCCAATTTCGAAATGATGGCGACCGAACATGGCCTCGACTATCAGTCCATTGAGCTATCCGCCGATCTCGGTCCGGCCATCGCCGGGGCAATCAACGATGGTGGCGGCCACCTACTGGAGATACGGACCGACCGCACCGACAACGTTGCCCGTCACCGCCAACTGACTTCGTTGGTGGCGGCCGAGATCTCATCCCTATTCGAGAGCTGACAGCATCGCCCGCAGCTTGAGACGGGTTTCTTCGAGTTCCTCCTCGGGGACCGATCCGGTGACCAACCCGCTACCTGCGAACAACCGCGCCCGGGCACCGGCAAGCTCCGCACAGCGAAGGGCGATGGCGAACTCGCCGTCGCCAGCGACATCGAAATATCCGACCGGGCCGGCGTAACGGCCTCGGTTCATCTTTTCGAGACGGCGGATCAGGTCCATCGCCTTACCCGTAGGCGTTCCTCCTACCGCCGCAGTCGGATGGAGGGCACCGACCAGGTCGAGTACGTGTCGAGGTTGGTCGAGGGTCCCGTTGAAGCGGGTGGCGAGGTGCTGAACATTGGCGAGCCGCAGGACGTCGGGGGTGGCTGGTCGATCGATCCGGCGGCATACCTCACCCAGCACCCGGCCGACCGAAGCCGCGGCGAGGGCGTGTTCGTGCTGGTTCTTGGCCGATGCCTGTAACTCCTTGCCGAGCAGGTCATCTTCGCTGGCGTCGTCACCGCGGCGGGCAGATCCCGCCAGCACCTGCGAGCTGACCTCGAGACCGTCGAGGCGGACCAAAAGCTCGGGGGAGGCGCCGACCAGTCCCTCGACCAGGAAGGTGAAACATTCAGGGAAACGGTGGTGAAGCTGGGTGACAGTCCGCTGGGGGTCGAAAGGCTGTTTGGACCAGAGGGCGTGGTCGCGAGCCAGGACCACCTTTTCGACCGACCCCCTATCGATGACGTCGAGCGCTTCTGCCACTGCCTCCAGCCAGAGGTGATCCGGCAACGAAGACCCGGCGAAACGCGGTCGGTCAACTGCTACATCGGAGCCGTTGCCGGGGCCCGTGAAGTCGGGTTCGTCCCCGGCCAGTACCAGCCATGAGCGCAACCGGGTGCGGGCCAAGACCGCCTCCGGTATCAGCACCACCGACCCGGACTCGGTCGGATCAAAAGTGAAGCTGACGAATGCAAGGGGCCCGGGTGCGTCGCCTGACATCTCTCTCTCCGTCCACCACTGTCCAACCTGGCGGCGGGCCGTCTGATATCGCTCGGGACCGATTCCGGGGTCGAAGCGGGCGGCCACGCCGAACCCGTACAATTCGATGGTTGGCGATATCCAAACCGTGTCGGGGCGATATCGCAGGGGTTCGACCGGAATTGGGGCGATGTTGACCATCAACGTCCCAGACGCTTGCGGGCTCCTTCGGCCAGCAAACGGCGGAAGTGGTGCTCAACCAATTCGCCCGTGGCCGGCAACATCGCCCGAAATGCCTCGACCAGTCGCTGGCTGGCCTCTACCTCCGAGGACGAGGTGGCTTCCACCGAATCGCGGACAAAACGGGCGAAAACTTCGACGGCTTCTTCGGCAATGGGCCGCATGGCCTGGTCGGTGCGCCTGGCCAGTTCCAGAAGTTCACCCAATGGCAGCCCGGCGCCGACTAGGGCCAGACCGGCCCGGACCGGGGCGGCATCGGAGGGGTCAAAGAGCGGCTCGGGCGTGTCAACCCGGGGGGTGAGGAACCCCTCCCGCACCACCACTTCAAGGATGGTGGGAGAAACCCCGGCCGCTTCGGCGAGCTGGTCGAGGGTAAGGAGATCTGCATCGGTGGCCGGCTGCAGCACCGCCAGCAGTGCCTCGTCCCAGGGATCCAATTCGGCGGTCATCTCACGGCAAGGTTACGGCTCTCACAGGAACTGCAATGCCAGTGAGTTTCTCGATGACGGCGCCGGTACCGGCCGGGTCGGCGGTGGAATGCACGGACATGCGACCGCTACCGCCGGTGTCGGGCGACACCCGGGCTACCTGGGCTGCTACCGCCGGGGCAGGATCGAGGATCGGTCTCTGGCTGCCGGCGATATCGGCGATCGTTTGTTGAAGGAACGGATAGTGGGTGCACCCCAGAACCAGGGTGTCGGCCCCCTGATCGAGGACAGGTCGCAGGTTGCGTTCAACCTCCGCCTGAGCCACTGGACCGTCGACTGTTCCCGATTCAACTAACTGCGCCCAACCCGGACAGGCCTGGGTGATCACCTCCAACCCTGTGGCGTATCGATCGCGCAGAGACGCAAAGAGTTCGCCCTGAAAGGTGGCAGAGGTGGCGAGTATCCCGATGACCCGGTTGCGGGTGATGGCGGCGGCCGGTTTCAGGGCCGGCTCCATCCCCACGAATGGCACTTCCGGAAACTGCGCTCGGAGATGGTGCAGAGCTGCGGCCGAAGCGGCATTGCAGGCGACGACAATTGTCGAAGCCCCCGCCTCCAGGAGGTGACGGGTGCAAGCGGCGGCAATGGCGCCAACCTCCTCAAGCGCTCGTTCGCCATAGGGGGCATTTCCACGATCAGCCAGATACAGGACGTCGGCGCCCGGGAGGAGGCTTCTGACTTCTCGATATACGGTGAGACCGCCCACGCCGGAGTCGAATATGCCGATCATCGGCTGGGTACGGCGTGCACGGCGGCCAGTATCGTCGCCGGCGAACCCGAGGAGATGAATGATGGAACTGGCAGGAGTAGCGGCGATCGTCACTGGAGGGGCCTCCGGCTTGGGGGCGGCCACGGTCCGCAAGCTGGCCGCGGCGGGGGCGAAAGTGGTCGTGGCCGATCTCCAGGACGAAAAAGGGGAAGCCCTCGCTGCAGAGGTCGGGGGAGCGTTTGTCCATGCCGACGTGACCGACTCCGATCAGGTGTCGGCAGCCGTGGCGGTGGCGGTGGAGGCCGGGCCGTTGCGGGCCTTGGTGAACTGTGCCGGGATCGGACCGCCTGCCCGCACCCTCAACCGCGACGGCAGCCCCCACGATCTGGGTCATTTCCGCACGCTTATCGAGATCAATCTGATCGGCACCTTCAATGTGATCAGGCTGGCGGCGGTGGAGATGGCCAAGACCGCGCCGACCGATGACGGACAACGCGGCGCCATCGTCAACACTGCTTCGGTGGCTGCCTACGACGGCCAGATCGGACAGGCCGCCTATTCGGCCTCAAAGGGGGGAGTGGTTGGCATGACCCTGCCCATTGCCCGCGACCTATCCTCGGTTGGGATCCGGGTCAACACCATCGCCCCTGGCATCATTGACACGCCGCTGCTGGCCGGTCTGCCCGAGCCCGCCCGAGAGTCGCTCGGTCAGCAGGTGTTGTTTCCCAAACGGCTCGGTCGTCCCGACGAGTACGCCGAGATCGCCTACATGCTTCTGACCAACGACTACATGAATGCCGAGACTGTGCGCATGGATGGCGGCATCCGAATGGGGCCAAAGTAGCTAACTGAAGGCGGCGTTGCGGGCAGCCTCGAACGACGCCTCGATCTCGGTGGGTCCCCATCCGTGATGGCGGGTCATCTGCTCCAACTCGCTGCTGAGGGTCAGGCCGCTGAACAACCTGTTGTCGGTGTTGACCGTGACGGCGATTCCGGCCCGACGGATCGTCTCGATCGGGTGATCTGCGAAGGTCTCCACGAAGCCGGTGTGGACGTTCGACGTGGGGCTGATCTCGAGGACGGTGCCGGTGGCGATCAGGCGCTCGGCCACCGGTCCGGGCCGGGGAGGATCCTGGCTGGTGTCGAGATCGTCGATGATTTGCACACCGTGTCCGATGCGGGTGGCTCCCTGCTCCAGGGCATCGACTATCGAGTCCACTCCGGACGCTTCTCCGGCGTGGATCGTTATTCCCAAACCGGCGTTGCGGGCGTGTCGCACAGCTTCGGCGTGGATCTCGGCCGGGAAGCCGATCTCGGGGCCGGCCAGATCGAAGCCCACCACTCCTCGCCCGGCCCATCTTCCGGCGGCTGCGGCGACATCGCTCGAGTTTGGCTGATCCCGTAAGGCGGTGCAGATGAGACCGATCTCGATGCCACGGCCTCGGGCGTGCGAGAAGCCGGCCAGCACCGCTTCGATGGCGTCGTCGAGAGTCAGACCGAAGTTGGTGTGGGCCTCGGGAGCGAAACGCACCTCGGCGTATCCGATGCCGTCGGCGGCAAGGTCCGCGACGCAATCCCGGCCCACCCGCTCGAGGGCGGAGGAGGTCTGCATCACCGCCAGGGAGTAGCGAAAGACCCTTAGATATCCGACCAGGCTCCCCACCTGGGCTTCAGCGGCCAGGGCCTTGGTCAGCGGCTCCGGCTCCGAAGCGGGGAGACCTCGATAGCCCGCCGCCTCGGCCAGATCGAGCAGGGTCTGGGCTCTAAGCCCGCCATCGAGGTGGTCGTGAAGAAGGACTTTGGCGATGATTACCCCGGGCTCAAGGCGCCGACCTGCCGTTTGAGGCGGGCCATGATGGCACCCATCCCGCGGAGACGCATAGGAGTGACGACTTCTTCAAGACCCATGTCGAGGTAGAAGTCGTTTTCGACATCGAGGATGGCGGCCGGGGTCTCGCCGTCAAGACCGGCGGCCAGGATCCCGGCATAGCCGCGGACTGTCGGCGACTCGGCGGGTGCGTCGAAGTACAACCTGACCCGATCACCCTCGAGCCTCGTCGTCAACGAGAACGGTGTCTGGCACTCGGGGACCTTCTCGAACTCTGCCTCGGCGAGGTCAGGGGGGAGCGGGGGGAGTCGTTTGGAGAAGTCGAGCAGAGCTTCTACCCGGAACTCCTTGGGGGAGGAGCGGAACACCTCGACGATGGTGGCGAGCCGCTCTGGAAGGGGCATGACCCGAGTGTAGGGCACCCGATGGAATTGCACTACGGTGATAGTGTAAAGAAACGCCTAGATAGGAGTCTTGCCGTGACGGAACCCGAGAAGTTCGCCGGGTATGCGCACCCCGAGAAACTGGTTTCGACCGAGTGGCTTGCCCAACATCTCGACGACCCCAACATCGTGGTGGTGGAGTCCGACGAGGACGTCCTTCTCTATGAGACCGGCCACATCCCGGGAGCGGTGAAGATCGACTGGGTCGCCGATCTCAACGATCCGTTGATCCGCGACTACCTCGACCCAGAGACCTTCGCAGGGTTGATGTCGGCCAAGGGAGTCGGGCCAGGCACCACCGTGGTCTTTTACGGTGACAACTTCAACTGGTGGGCCGCCTACGCACTTTGGGTTTTCTCCTTGTTCGGGCACGCCGACACGAGGTTGTTGGACGGCGGTAGGGCGAAGTGGATCGCTGAAGGTCGCACTCTGACCACGGATGTGACCGTCCGCCCGGCGGCCGACTACCCGGTGCCCAAGCGCGACGATCGCAAGATCAGGGCCTTCATGGCAGACGTCCTTCCCCATGCCAATGGAGGCCGGCCCCTCATCGACGTGCGTTCACCGGAGGAGTACCGCGGCGAACGCATGCACATGCCCGACTATCCCAACGAAGGGGCCCTCAGGGGCGGCCATGTCCCTGGAGCCAAGAATGTCCCCTGGAAGAAGGCCGCTAACGAGGACAACACCTTCAAGACGGCCGACGAACTCCGAGCGCTATACGAGGGCGAGGTGGGTCTGTCATCCAAAGACGACGTTATCGCCTACTGCCGGATCGGGGAGCGGTCCTCCCACACCTGGTTCGTTCTTACCCATCTGCTCGGATACCCCAAGGTCCGCAACTACGACGGCTCGTGGACCGAGTACGGCAATGCGGTGAGGGTCCCGATCGAAAAGCCCTGACCGCCCACCTCCATCCGTTCTTGCGTAGAAACACCCCCGAAAACGGGGGTGTTTCTACGCAAGAAGGAGCGATCAGCGCCGGCCGGTTTCTTTGGTGATGATCCCGAGCCGGTGCACTGCCTCTTCCGGCAACGGGGCCGTCATTCGCCAGGTCCAGTTGCCCCCTTCCAAACCAGGGGTGTTCATCCTCGCCTCGGAACCCAGACCAAGCAGGTCTTGGACCGGGACCATTCCCAGTTGCGCCTGGGAGGAGTGGACTAGGCCGATCATGTCCCAATTGATCTCTTCGCCCTTGGTTCCGAGCTCGGCCAGCAGACCGCGGCGGCGTCGGTTCAGGCGGCGGCGATCGTGACGAGCGTTGTCGCCCCAGAACCAGCCGACGGTGGTGTCGTTGTCATGGGTCCCGGTATAGGCGACCACATCTTCGGTGTAGTTGGAGGGGTGATGGATGGCCGTATCCAGCTCTTCGTCGAATCCGAATTGGGCAACCCTCATTCCCGGGAACCCGAACTGGCGTCTGAGGTTGGTGACGTCGTCGGTGATGATGCCGAGGTCCTCGGCGATGATGGGCAAACGGGCCAGATCCAGAGATCCGAACAGCTCCGCACCTGGTCCCTCCACCCACCGTCCGTTGATGGCTGTGGACTCATCGGCCGGGATCTCCCAGAAAGCTACGAACCCGCGGAAGTGATCGATTCGCAGCATGTCGAACATCGACAGAGAGGCCGCCAGTCTTCGTGACCACCAACGAAAGCCGTCGCGGATGTGCGCTTCCCACCGGTAGAGCGGATTGCCCCACCTTTGGCCGGTCGCGGTGAAATAGTCGGGGGGAACCCCTGCCACGACTGTGGGGTGCCCACCCCGGTCGAGATGGAACAACTCGGGCGCTGCCCACACGTCGGCGGAGTCGTGCGCCACGAAGATGGGAAGATCGCCGATGAGCCCGATGCCGAGGCTGGCGCAATGTCGCTGGAGCTCGTCCCATTGTCGTTTGAACAGGTATTCGATCGTTCGTTCCACCTCGATCTTGCCCATGAGGCGATCGGCGGCCCGTGCCAACGCCTCTGGCTGATGGAGGGCGAGCGGTTCCTCCCAATCGACCCAGGGCCTGCCGTCGTGGTCTTGTTTGAGCGCAGCGAAGAGGCTGTATTCGTCAAGCCATTCCGTGCGGCGGAACTCTTCGTACCCGGGATCGGAGCCTGCGCCGAGAAACCGGCCGGCTGCGAGGGTCAACAGCCGGGTCTTGATCGGGATCAACGAACCAAAGTCGACCCTGTCGCCGGGGAGTCCCATGAGGTCCCCCACTTCTTCCGGACGCAGCCAACCGTCGGTGACGAGCCCGTCGAGGTCGATGAGGAGCGGATTGCCGGCGAAGGTGGAAGGAGACTGATAGGGCGAGTCCCGATAACCGGTAGGACCGACCGGGAGCATCTGCCACCAACCCTGACCGGCATTCGCCAGATCCTGGGCAAATCGGTGAGCGGGAGCACCAATGGTGCCGATGCCGTGGCGGGCAGGCAAGGAGCTGATGTGAGCCAGGACCCCGGCACTTCGCATTCAACCCGCCAGTGCAAACCGCACCGTCACCTGGACCCGGACCTCGGTTGACCCCGGCTCCACCGGGGCCGCCTCTGCCATAGCCATCCTGTTCATCATCGGCGGAGCCCCTTCCGCCCCGCGGCCCCCTTCGATAACCGAGACCGGAGCCCCCAAGCGAACGCCGGCCAGGTTCGCTAGCTGTTCCGCCTTGGCGCGGGCTGTCTCCCAAGCCAGACGACGGGCCTCGGCTTCGACCGGGCCTGTCTCGATGAGCTGGAAGGTGATTCCTTGCATCTCGGCCAAGTCGCCTGCGGGGGCGGTGGCCGCGGCTACCACCTCACCCACCCGGGCGATGTCGGCGATCTCGGCCCGGACGATGTTGCGTACCCGGAAGCCGGTGGGGCTCCCTTCCCGAACTTGTTCCGGCCAGATGGTGAGTTCGCTGGTCCGGACGTCCGGTCCGGCTACCCCGCGTTCGGCCAGCGCTTTCAGCACTGCCTCTACCTTTTGGCTCACGATGGTCATCGCCTCGGCAACAGTCCCCGCTGCGGCGGCAGCTCCAAGGGTGAGGACACACTTGTCGGGAGGTGCACCGGCTGTGCCGACTCCGGTGACTGTGATTCCTGGCTTCATGTCTTCGGAGGCTAATGGGGGTGCGGGTACCCTCGTCTTCCGTGGCTGGTCCTTTGCAAGGTGTGCGGGTGGTGGAGCTGGCTGGAATCGGGCCAGTCCCGTTTGCCGGGATGGTGCTCGCCGACCTCGGCGCCGATGTGATCCGGGTCGACCGCATGGAGGCGGGACCGCTGGCCGGGCTCAGCACCCGCGATCCGACCGGGCGCGGGCGCAGGTCGATCGCCCTCGATCTCAAGCAACCGGAGGGTCGGGAGGTGGTTATGCGCCTGGTGGCTAGGTCGCAGATCCTCATCGAAGGCTTTCGCCCGGGGGTCATGGAGCGCCTTGGCCTGGGACCTGAGCCGTGTCTCGAGGTGAACCCGCGGCTGGTCTACGGCCGCATGACCGGCTGGGGTCAAGAAGGCCCTCGTGCCGCCACCGCCGGCCATGACATCACTTATCTGGCTGCCACCGGCACCCTCTCGGCCATCGGTCCTGCTGATCAACCGGTGCCCCCTCTCAATCTCGTGGCCGACTACGGAGGGGGAGCCATGTTGGCCCTGGTCGGGGTGCTCGCCGCTCTCGACCTCTCTCGTCGCACCGGCCATGGCCAGGTGGTCGATGCAGCCATGGTGGACGGTGTGTCCCTCCTGATGGCGATGGTTAGGGGTGGTCTGGCTGCCGGCTGGTGGGAGGACAAGCGCCACCACAACCTGCTCGACGGGGCTGCTCCCTTCTACCGCACTTATCGGGCCGCCGATGGCGGGTTCATCGCGGTGGGAGCCCTGGAGCCCCAGTTTTACGCGGCCTTTCTGAAAGGTCTGGGGATTGATCCCGTCGATCTGCCCGACCAGCACGATCGGAGTCGTTGGCCCGAGCTCACAGAGCTATTCGCCCGGGTTATAAGCCAGAAGACAGTTGACGAGTGTGAAACGATCTTTGCCGGGACCGATGCATGTGTTGCCAGGGTCCACACCCTGAACGGGGCGCTGGCCGAACCACACCTGGTGGCTCGACGAACCTTCATGACTGCCGATGGTCTGGTCCAGCCGGCACCGGCTCCGCGGTTCTCTCTAACCCCCGCGACCACCGATGGAATTCCGGTTGCTATTGGCGGCCATACGGCCGAGGTTCTGGAGGAACTCGGATTCACCGACGCGGAAATCGGTAAGCTCGCAGCGCAACGGGCAACGACCCGCACAAACTCGGAGGACTAATGGCCCAACAAACGGTTGAGGCGGAGAGAGCGTCGATCGACGCCACCATCGCTGGCAAAACCTTGATCAACGTCTTCGACCGCAACGCCAGCACCTATGGCGATAAACCGGCCATCCACTGGAAAGAGGGCGAGATCTGGCGACACCTGACCTGGTCGCAGTACCGCAAGTCCGTCCACGAAGCGGCTGCGGGGTTGCTCACCCTGGGGGTGGCGCCTGGGGACTTCGTGGCGATCATGGCGAGCAACCGGCCCGAGCATGTCATCGCCGACCTCGCTGCGGTCCACACCGGTGCGACCGGGGTCACCTTCTATTCGACCCTGGCCCAACCCCAGATCCAGTACATCGCCGAAAACTGCGCGGCCAAGGTGGCGGTCCTGGAGGATCTCAATTACATGAAGCGCTGGGAGGCGGTCAAGCCCGACCTGCCCGCCCTCAGATACGTGATCCTGATGGAAGGCGCCGAAAACTACGAGACCTCCAATTGGGTTCTGTCCTGGGAACAGGTCCTGGAGCGGGGCCGGGCGGCTCTGGCGGCCGACCCTGACCTGGTGACCCGGTCTTCGGCCAGCACCAAACCGGAAAGTCTGGCGACTCTCATCTACACCTCGGGGACCACGGGAGTTCCCAAAGGTGTGATGGTGACCCATCGCAATGTGGTGTGGACCACCGAGTGCGTACGTCGGGCGGTCTCAGCCCCCGACAACCCGCGCCTGGTGTCCTACCTGCCGCTCGCCCACATCGCCGAGCGCATGTCCACCCATTACATGGGCATCTACCTGGCCGGTGAGGTCTGGTATTGCCCTGATGTCGGGCTGGTCCTCGAATATGTCACCAAGGCACGTCCCACCCTGTTCGTGGCAGTGCCTCGCGTGTGGGAGAAGTTCCGGGCGCGGCTGCAGATGCGTTTTGCCGAAGATCCCAAGAAAGAGGGACTCATCAAACGCGCGGTCGCCAACGCGGAAGCAGTGGTGAAGGCCGAGCAGGAGGGACGCAACCCCGGCATGCTTGCCAAGATCCAGAACGCCCTCTTCGAAAGGCTCGTTTTCTCGAAGGTCCGGCATGGTCTGGGAATGGACGACCTGCTCATTGCCATCACCGCGGCCGCGCCAATCAGCCCCGAATTGATCGTGTTTTTCAGGGCGCTCGGGATCCCCCTCTACGAGTTGTACGGGATGACCGAAACCACCGGACCTGCCACCAGCAACCTGATCGGAGCCGATCGGATTGGCAGCATCGGCAAGCCGTTGCCCGGGGTCGAGGTCAAGCTTGGCGAAGATGGAGAGATACTCATGAAGGGCGGCGTGATCGCCGCGGGTTACTACAAGCTGCCAGAAGACAGCGCGGAGACCTTTGACCAGGACGGGTGGTTGCACTCGGGGGACCTGGGACGATGGGACGACGACGGGTTCTTGTTCATCGTGGGTCGCAAGAAAGAGATCATTATCAACGCCGCCGGCAAGAACATCGCCCCGGCCAAGCTCGAGACCAGTCTCAAGAACCATCCGCTGGTGGCTCAGGCCTGCATGGTCGGTGATGGCCGCCAGTACCTGACGATGATCGTTTCTCTCGATCCCGAAGAAGCTCCCGGTTGGGCCGCCAAGAACGGCATCACCTACACCGACCTGGCCTCCTTCAGCGTATCGCCCGCGGTTGTGGACGAAATCCAGAAAGCCCTTGACCGCGCCAACCAGGATGTTTCCAGGGTGGAGCAGGTGAAGAAGATTGCGATCGTCCCCGACGCCTGGACGCCTGACAGCGGCGAGATCACTCCTTCTCTCAAGCTGAAGCGCCGGGTGGTCCTGGAGAAGTACTCGCGTGAGATCGAGGCGATGTACTCCTGATCGCTGCGGAGGAGCACATCGAAAGTGTCTGACATCACCTTCGACGGACGCGTCGCCATCGTCACCGGAGCCGGTGGCGGGTTGGGTAGGTCTTATGCAACCGAACTCGCTCGACGTGGCGCGCGTGTGGTCGTCAACGACCTCGGTGGTTCCGTTGATGGCACCGGATCCGGTCATCGGGCGGCGGATGTGGTGGTCGAAGAGATCCGGGCCGGTGGGGGCGAAGCGGTTCCCAACTACCACTCGGTGAGCAACCCCGAAGGGGGAGAGGCCGTAGTCGCGACCGCCCTCGATGAGTTCGGCACCGTCGATATCGTTGTCAACAACGCCGGAATCCTGCGGGATCGGAGTTTCGCCAATATGGCGCTCGACGAGTTGCACGGCGTGCTCGACACCCATCTCAAGGGCGGCTTCTACGTCTCCATGCCTGCCTTCAAAGTGATGAAGGAAAAGGGCTACGGACGCTTCGTCCACACCTCGTCGAATTCCGGCATTTTCGGCAACTTCGGCCAGGCCAATTACGGCGCCGCCAAGATGGGTTTGGTCGGTCTTTCGAACGTTCTCGCCATCGAAGGCGCCAAATACGGTATTGCCTCCAATGTCATTGCCCCGGTAGCCCGGACCCGCATGACCGAACAGTTGCTGGGTCCGCTGGCGGAGATGGTCGACCCGGCGCAGGTGATGCCGATGGTGGTCTATCTGTGCTCGGAACAGAACCAGTTCAACCACGAGATCTTCACTGCAGGCGGCGGCCGCTATGGCCGCATCTTTATCGGCACCAACGAGGGGTGGTTTGCCGGGTCGAAGGTGGTCCCCACAGTCGAGGAGCTAGCGGCCAATCTCGAGACGATCCGCGACGTCTCCTCCTACGAGATACCGTCGAGCTCCAACGACGAGTTGATGATCATTGCCCGGCTTCTCGGTGGATGACCGTCAGCTCTAATCTGGCTGAATGACCACCTCCGTCACCGACCTCGATCAGGTAGAGGAAACCGTCGAGCGGCTGCTCACCGACTACCCACCGGCGACTACTCCCGAGATCGAGTTCTGGGGTGCGCAGTTCGACGCCGGACTCGCCTGGGTTCATTTCCCGACCGGGCAAGGTGGATTGGGAGTGGCGCCGTTATTGCAGTGGGCCGTCAACGACCGGCTGAAAGGGGCGGGAGTCTCCTCCTCCAACGTCCTCCGAAACGTAATCGGCCACGGCATGGGCGCACCGACCGTTCAATCTCATGGAACCGCCGATCAAGTCGAGCGATGGCTGCGACCGCTATTCACGGCCGAAGAGGTTTGGTGTCAGTTGTTTTCCGAACCTGGCGCGGGCTCCGATGTGGCAGGTCTCTCGAGCCGGGCGGTTCGTGATGGCGATGAGTGGATCGTCAATGGGCAGAAGGTCTGGACGACGCTCGCTCATACCTCCAAGTGGGGGATGTTGGTGGTCCGCACCGATCCCGACCTGCCGAAACATCAGGGTCTTACCTACTTCATCGTCGATATGACCGCTCCGGGAGTGGAGGTGCGCCCCCTCCGCCAGATCACCGGTGAGGCCGAGTTCAACGAGGTCTATTTCACCGATGCCCGGATCCCCGACTCGGATCGGCTGGGGGCAGTTGGTGACGGTTGGCGGGTGGCTCTCACCACCTTGATGAACGAACGGGTGGCGATCGGCACCAACCAGATCCCGCGAGGCGCCGGAGCCATTGCGGAGACTGTGGCGGTTTGGAAGGAGATGGGCCATGACGACCCTTATCTCCGCGACGAGATGATGAAGTTGTGGTGTGAGGCCGAGGCGCTGCGTCTCACCGGTATGCGAGCCGATCAGATGCGCAACCGCGGAACCCCCGGGCCGGAGGGCTCTACCGCCAAGTTGTATTGGGCCGACCTCAACAAACGGATCTCGACGTTCACCGTCGACCTGATGGGAGCCGACGGTCTGCTCCTCCCGGGCGGATACCAGTTCCACGCGCCCCAGGAAGCCGGCACCGCCCGCTTTTCCCGGCAGAAGAGCTTCCTTCGCGCCCGGGCCAACTCGATCGAGGGCGGAACCTCCGAGATCATGAAGAACATCCTGGGAGAGCGGGTGCTGGGTTTGCCCGGCGAGCCCCGCATAGACAAAGACGTCCCCTGGAAAGACGTTCCTCGCTGAATTTCTGGTCAGGCTTCGATCGAAACCGGGACTCCCAGTCGGATGGTGTTGGCGAGCAGGGTGATCGAGTCGTTATCGAGACGGACGCAACCAAGGGACACCGGCTGACCGATGGTGTTGGGCCGGTTGGTGCCGTGGATGCCGATGATCCCATCACCGCCGTTGAACTCGGTGATCGTGTCAGACCGGCCAGAGAGCCCGACTGCGAACGGGCCCCAAGCGCTGTTGGGGTTGGAGAGCTGGACGATGTCGGTCACATAGAACCGGCCCACCGGGGTGGGGTTTGAGCTGGATCCGACCGCCACTGTGGCGTTGATGATCTCTTCGCCTCTGTCGACAAACGTGAGGGTCCGGTCGGATAGGTCGACGGTGATGTGCTGATCGACGATTTCAAAACTGAGTGCGTCAGTTTTGGCCCAGCCGGTGGCGCCGTTCGGTCTTCCGGGAAGCGAGAGCATCACCCATTCGTCGATGGGTCCATCGATCACCAGGTACGCCTGAGGGGAGCCGAGGATGGTGGCGGCCGGAAAGGTCTGGGCCGGTAGGGCGGCGGCGGGGGAGTCGTAGACCGCGAGCTCGCCATCGGAGTGGGCAACCAGCGACTGACCGGGCTCGAGAGCGTATTGGTCGGCTGTGGTGGTCGTGGCGGCCATGGTGGTCATGGCGGCCACGGTGGTCGTAGTGGTAGCGACCGTGGTGGCAGTTGTTGTCGGGGCTGTGGACGCGGTCGTTGCCGGCAAGGTGGCGCGAGCGCACCCACCGATGATCAAACTCGCCGCCAGTAGAAGCGCAGGGCGGGGCCAGGCCGATTCCCTCATCCGGGACATTCTAGAGGCGCCCTCTTTGCCCGAGGCACCAAGGCTGGGGATGGTGAGGAGCACGCATAGTGCCGGTTATTGCTCGCCCGTGGACGCGCGACATCGCTCAGGGTGATGTGTGATATGCGTCGCCAGAGCCACCTTTGAGTTTTCGCATCCCTGTCATCCCAGTGCGACAACCCTGTCAGCCCGGGGACCGAGGGCCTCAGCCACTGGGGACCGGGAGCCTCCTCTCTGTCAAGCGAGGGGGTCTGAGGTGGGCAGTGAGGGCGTTCAATAGGCGTTGAGGCTTCCGCAGCTTTCGCCTCGATGCTGATGCTTCGGTTGAGCCACACCCCAGACCCGCATCTGAGACTAGGCCCTGGCCGGCTTCGGCTTCTTGGGCTGGCCGTTGTGGCGAGGCGTGTCGGGAGATCGGTAGCTCGGCAACCCGCCTCGGCTTGACGGCCAGCGAGGTCAGGTCTGATCCTGTTGCTGGTCGGTTTGGCGGTCGAGTTGGAGTTGTCGCCAGATGGCGTCGCTGATCCGTCGTTTCAGGCAGCGGAGCGCTTCCCGTTTGCTTTTGCCTTCGGCGAGTTTGCGTCGGTAGTAGGCGCGGCCTAGCCCTCGGTCACGTCCATTTCTAACAAGAGGCCGGTTCTGGGCGGCTCAGATTTGGAGGTGCGGAGCACCCAAGCCATTGCTGTTAGGCGTATGGTGCCGACACGCGCTCCAGACAGCGGTCAACCCTGGAGGAGACAGATGAGAATGTCGGTTCGGATTGAGGGGCCGGTCATCAACCGGTCGATTCAGGACGTATTCGAGTTCATCAGCCAGATGGAAAACAGTCCCCTTTGGGGTCGGGCGGTCAAATCCACCAAGGACTCGGATGGCCCGGTTTCGGTCGGGACGGTGTTCCTGGAATTGGCCGAGGATGACGGCCAGCCGCTATCAAAGCGGACTGAGGTAATCGAGTTCGATCCACCAACCAGATTCTCCTACCTAAGCCGGTACGAGAACGGCATGACCGAGTTAGCACGAGTCACCTTCGAGACTGTTGGAGATGGCACCCGTGTAAGCCCCGAAGCCGATGTTGAGATACCGGGAGTACCTCAAGAGCAGGCACCAACCTTCTCCCAGGAGATGAGAAGCGGGGTCCTCGGGCTTCTGGAGAACCTTAAGGATGTGCTTGAGTCGCCAGATCAACCGGTCACCTAACCGAGCAGATCGGCACGTATCCAGTGCTCCGGGTAGGTTCGACAGGGTCCTGAAGCAGGAGGAATTCGATGACCCACCCGAACGTCGCCCTCGTCGCCAAGGCCTACCACGCCCTGAACCGGAGGGACCTCGACGGCTTCATATCAGCCTTCGCAGATGATGCCGTGTTCTACGGCGCTGACGGGCAGATCGAGGGCAAGGAAGCCATCCTGTCGGTCATCCGCCAACTCATCGGCCTATCAGAGAACAGTCTCGAAATCGATGTCCATGACATCCTGGCGAACGACGCCCACACGGTTGTCCTTCAGACCACCAAGGCGCAGTTGGGCGAAAGGCATCTTGAAGATCGAGTGGTGTACGTGTTTCACATGAGCGAGGCCGGGCTGATTCGGGCTGCCTATTTCACCGGTGACCCCAGAGTCCAAGAAGAGTTCTACGGGCTTACCTGAACCACGCATATCGATTTATCTGCAGCGGGAGCGCCTATATCTGACACCGAGGGATATCGGCACCTACCGCTCGGCCTGTCTTCGGCTTGGAGGCGCTATTTGGCGCGACGGTTAGGGGCTCCGAGTCTCCAGCGTACGCTTGAGATTCTCGATGAACTCACCGTTTCGGCGGCGGGCCATCATCTTCATTATCGGACTCATCAACGTCATCAAACCACTCGTTTCGATCTGAATGTGACGTGTGACCTGGGTACCGCCGCTCACCTCCTCGAAGATGTGAGTCAGTCTCGGCTTCATGTTGCCCATGTCGGATTGAGACACGATCCGACGACCAGGCTCGAACTCAACTATCTCTACCGTCCCCTCGGATGGCGACATGGGCTGAGGTCTGAACTTAAGCTTGTAACTCGTACCCTGGCCAACCTCACCATCGGTCAGGCGTTCCGCCTCCAGGACATCGGTGTGCCACTGCGGCTCGTTTTCCATCGCGGCCACGAATGCGAACACCTCACTAGCAGGGCGGTTCACCTTTGTAGAAACGGTTACGTCGATTATCCCTTAGCTCCTTCCCACGTGTCGCCCTCCATCTGTTGACAGAGAGATCGGGTACGGGACTACGAACCTACTCAGCTGGCAGGCGCATCACCCCTTAGACGGCCCCGCGGCGGCAGCCGTTCAATTCCAGGCCAGTAACACCTCACCGCCACTCGACGGATACCACCTCCACAGGTTCGGTGATTCCCTTGAGAGATACAGTTTGGATCTGGGTGGCCGAGTGACCAGCTGCCTCGACGGTTTCCCGGCCGGCCAGGATCTCACCCCCCTGAGCAGCCGCGGCGATACGTGCGGCCTGGTGGACGGCCCGGCCCTGATAAGTAGCGCCCACTTGAGCAGTGTGGAGCCCGATACGGACGTCAAGGGCGAACCCGTGACTGCGCCGGTGCTCGGCAAGCGTGCGTTGTATCGCTATGGCACAGCTAATCGCCGATCCGGCGTCTTCGAAGCCGACGAAGAAGCCGTCTCCAGTATGATTGACCTCACGGCCGCCGCTCGCGACGAACAGGCCTCGAAGGGTCTCGTCGTGCCAGCGCACCAGGTGTTCCCACGCCTCGTCGCCGATGACGCCGATCAGATCCGTGGAGCGGACGACATCGGTAAACATGAGCGTCTTTGACTCCCTCTCGGTCGCCGTTGGGCTGCGTAGAAGCTTCGCGGCTTTAGCGGCGTCCGGGACGGCGCCAAGGTGCTCGAACACCGTTTGGGCAGCCGCGATCTCAAGATCGGCGGCCTCGCGGCTCCCGTTAGCCCGATAGGCAAGGCCAACGGCGAGGCGCGCACCGGCAGCCTCGTAGGGGAGATCGACTTCCTGCCAAAGCCTCCAGGCGCGCTGCAGGCTCTTGAGCGCCTCCGTCGTCCGACCCTCAGCCAGCAAGACCAGCCCCCGGGCTTGGGCGGCCCGCGCCTGCAACGCCTGGGTTCGGTACTCACCCGCCGTGGACTCCAGCTCGTCGGCGGCTGGACCTGCCACTGCCGGGTTCCCGGCTGCCAGATTGATTTCCACCTGTGCGGGGAGCAAGCGGGCGCGATCCAATGGACCGCGGGTTTCTTCTGCTACCGCCTTCTCGATGAGCGAGCAGGCGGCCTCGACCTTGCCTTCAGCCAAGCGCAGCAGAGCCATGCCAGGTTGGGGATCGCGGCCAAGCTCACTGGCCTGCCGGAACGCCTTTTCGGCCCCAGGCAGGTCACCGACCCGTAGCCGGATCTCTCCAATCTCGTAGAACGCCTCCCCCGTGTAGTTCAGGAAGTGCTGGAGTTCGTTGGAAGCCTGCAGTGCCTCCCGTTCCGCTCCCACCCAGTCCCCGCGCAGCCGCATGAGCTCGGCCCGGTGCACGCGACAGAGCCCGGGGAAACCAGACGCGTTCCCCTCCCGCTCACACCAGCGTCCGGCTGCTTGCGTCCACTCACCAGCTCTCCGATAATCGGCGAGCTTCTCGCAGATGCTGATCATGTTGCAATAGATCTTGCCGGTGGCCATTGGACCCAACTCGCCGCCGACCGCCGCAGCCATGGCCTCATCCATGAGAGCCATTCCCTCTTCGACCCTCCCCATCGCCACCAAGACGCGGCCCTGGTCGTGTAAACCGAGTGCCTGCAGGTCACCGTCACCGAGTCGGCACCCCAGGTCGAAAACCCGCTCCGACAACGCCAGGGCCTCGTCGAACGCTCCGTCGTTCTCGAATGCCATTACGGCTTTCACCCTGGTCAGGTGGCCGTGAGCTACCGACTCCGGTTCGTCATGGAGGAGCCGCTCCGCCCGACTCACCCAGCCCTGGCCCACCGCTCCGGCCAGCCCCACGAAGTGGTCCCAGGCGATGTCGATCGCTACCCGGGCCGCCCGCGTTTTCTCCCCTCGCAGTAGATAACCCGCGTGCGCACGCTCCCGGGCGCCGATCGAAGCATCGACGCGGCCCATCCACCATGCAGCCTCCGCCAAGCGCTCGAGGTCCTCCGGGGACAGTTTGGTGGTGGCGTCTGCCCCGCCGAGCAGGTCGAAGGCTTTACTCCACGCGTGCGCCCCTGATGCCTGGCGGCCCTGGATGAGTAGATCGGACGGCGCCTGGGTCATGTGGGTCCTTCCCGGAGGAAACTCCAGCCTAGTGAGGGGTTCAGAACTGAAAACGCTGGTTATCCGACCTTCCGCTGTTCATACAATGGTGTCGGATTGCCTCTAGTGAATTACGCCAGGAGTGGTGACGTCAATATCGCCTACCAGGTGACTGGCGCCGGGCAGCGTGATCTCGTCTATGTCCCTGGCTGGGTATCCAATATCGACGTGATGTGGGAGGACCCGGGATTGGCTCGCTTCCTCCGCAGGCTTGCCTCCTTTGCCCGGCTGATCACCTTCGACAAACGGGGTACGGGGTTGTCCGACGCGGTTGCGGTCGACGATCTGCCGACTCTCGAGGTGCGTATGGACGACCTGCGGACGGTCATGGATGCGACAGGTTCGGAGCGGGCCACACTCTTCGGCCACTCCGAGGGCGGGAACATGTGCATTCTCTTCGCTGCGACCCACCCAGATCGGACCGATGGTCTCATCCTGACCGGCAGTTACGCCAAGAGAATTCGCTCTCCCGAATATCCCTGGGCCCCGACGTGGGAGGAGCGTCTTGCTGAGATTGAAGAGACCGAGCGGTCGTGGGGTGACCCCGGCCCGATCGAGTACAACGCGCCTAGTCGGGCAGGAGACCCTGCCTTCCGAGCATGGCTGCAGCGATATATGCGGCTCTCCGCCAGCCCACGGGCCGCGGCCGCACTGCTCAGGATGAACTCTCATATCGATGTAACAGCTGTGCTGCCTTTGATCCGGGTCCCCACCCTCCTGCTGTATCGCTTAGAAGACCAAGACGTCAATATCGAAGAGGGCCGCTATATCGCTTCCAAGATTCCTGCGGCGAAATTGGTGGAGTTGCCGGGGGCGGACCACTTCTTCTGGGCCGGCGACTCTGAGCCGCTCCTTCAGGAAATCGAGGAGTTCGTCACCGGACACCGAACGGCCGCCGATCCCGAACGTGTGCTGGCCACGGTGCTCTTCACCGATATGGTCGGGTCCACTCAGATGGCCGCGGCTCTCGGTGATCAAGCCTGGCGTAACCTTCTCGAACGTCATAACGCCGCCATCAGGGTCGAGCTGGGAAGGTGGCGAGGAAGAGAAGTCAAAACCGCGGGGGACGGATTCCTGGCGACGTTCGATGGACCTGCTCGGGCGATCCGATGCGCGATGGCAATCTCCGATGTCGTGCGGCCGCTCGGGATAGAGGTTCGCTGCGGACTCCATACCGGTGAAATAGAGATCGTTGACTCGGACGTGGCAGGACTCGCCGTTCACATCGGGGCCCGGATCGCCGCCCTAGCCGCTCCCCACGAGGTGCTCGTATCCCGGACTGTCAAAGACCTCGTCGCGGGTGCTGGCTTCCAGTTCACGGCTCGAGGGGTTCATGCTCTCAAGGGCGTACCTGAGCAATGGGAGGTCTACGCGCTCGGCTGAGCCGAGAGCGCCGGTGATACGCCTGATGGCGAACCGCTCACTCGCGAACTCTATGGGATGTGGGTCGCGCCAGAGTCCCAGTCGGCGGGCATTGGCTCGCAGCTGGTCGAGGCGGTTGTCCAGTGGATCATCGATGGAGGGACTGAGCAGGTACGCCTTTGGGTGGTCGAGGACAACCTTGCCCCGCGTCGGCTTTACGAACGGGCCGGATTTGTGGAGACGGGTTTCAAACAGGCATTGCCTTCGAATCCTTCCCTATCCGAAACCATGCTTCATTAGTCGCTTTTACCCGATCGCCTCGACACAAGGGCGGCATGGTGCCGACAAAACCTGAGGAGGCTACCCCTTCCGCATGCGTGATCTGGCGAATCAGGGCAGCCCGGTCGAGAGCTGGCCTAACGACTCAAGCGCAAGCACCATCGAGACGCGGCCACGACTCAACCCCTTCGTTCGTAGGCAGATAGATAGACGAAGGGGGGTCCTCTGGACTTATCCAGACTGCGTGGCCCTCAAGGGTCATCAGCGGTGTTTGCTGCGCGTTGTCGGGGAGGCGTTCCAGCGCTTTCCACTCTCCCACGCTTGCGTTACTCCAAAGCCCCAACGTGTCTTGGACAAATACGATTTCGTGGTACTGCCCGGGAACAGGGTCTCGGCTGATCGGCCAGCCGATGCTGAGATACCAGGTGAGCAAATCTGAGTCGCAGGCGGCGTTCGTCAACGCCAAAGCGTACGCCTCGCTCGCGGCAGGGGTGCCGTCATCCCAATAGAGCGCCTGCGTCTCGACGTTCGGTTGTAGGCCTGTCACGTTGCGCTGTAGGCCTGTCGCGCAGCCTGACATTGCGAGTCCCCAGGCGAGAACCAAAGCCAGGATCGTACGGTTCGATCCTCTATCGCTCGAAGCCGCAATCTCCCTCGGCCACCGCCAAGCTGCCCCTCCAAGGCTCGGCCTCATCTCGGCTCGTGAGGTCCCAACACTCATGCATAAAGATCATCGCACATACCCGAAATCTGATTTGCGTGCTTGGCCATGCTTCAGCTATCGATCTGGCGGGAATGAGTCACCTCCAAGGCTGCCAACGACACGGCCACCCGTCTCGATAGACACCGAAATCGCACCGCCCTCTCGGCGGATGCCGAGAATCCTCCGGGAGTCGAGCCGGACTGGGACACCTCTACCGAGGCCGGTCCCAGTGACCCGAGCGACAATCCCTTCGGTGTTCCCGAACGTGACGAGGGCTGTGATTCCGTCGCTGTGTACGAGGCACAGCTGCCACGGGCGAGGCCCACCTCCGGCACCACAGAGAAAAGGCAAGATCCAACGCCAAAGCCTCCTTAGCGAAACCCTGGGTGTCGGCAGCACCTCCCGCTACCAACTCGGCCGCCGGGTGGGAGTCGGGGACATCCACCAACGCACCTCCAGCACAACCCACCGTCAGAGTCATGACCGCAATAAGAACGACACGCTGCTCACCTCTTATCGTTCTGCGCATCCGAACCAGGTTCCTATAAAGCTAGAGGCCGAGTGATCGTTTCACCGGTTGACAAATAATTAACATACTGGCTAACTATTCCGAATGACAACAGGATCTAGCTCGCTCGATGACATCGATGTCGCTCTGGTATTTGAGGCTCTCGTAGATCCAATTCGACGACAGGTCGTGCAACTACTGGGCGATGGACCGCGGCTCGCTGGCGAACTCGCCAAGGCGTCAGGCGTTTCGCCATCGGCCATGAGCCGACAACTGCGCATCCTCTTGGAGGCAGGTTTGGTGTCGGCCGAGCGGCGCGCCGACGATGCCCGGCTCCGAGCTTTTCGATTGCGCCCTGAACCGATGACAGCTTTACGAGTCTGGCTTGACGAGCTTCAGGTCAAATGGACCCGCCAGCTCGAGTCATTCAAAGCTCATGTCGAAACGGAGCACCGACCATGATTGATGAACGAACAACGACGGCACAGGTCGAAGTTGAGGTCGATCCTCTAACCGCCTTCAGAGTCTTCAGCGAGGAGATGGATCGATGGTGGGTCGCGGGCCCGATCAACTTCTACGACTCGGCCAAGGCCGTCGCAATGCGGTGCGAGTCCGGTATTGGTGGCCGGCTGATGGAAGTTTACGACGAGGACACAGGCGATGGATTGGAGCTCGGCCGCATCACCGTGTGGGAGCCAGGCGAACTGCTCGCCTGGCAGAGTACTGTCGACGACGTCGAAATCACTGTGCGCTTCGTAGCCGTAGAGAGTGGTACGAGAGTGGTGGTTGAGGCACATGTGCCCGAGGGTGGCGAGGACCAGGGCGGGTCCTCATGGGTGCGAGTGGCGCCATATTGGTTCAGCGCCTGGATTGCCCGCCGAGATCGCCAGAGTGCGACTCGCTCGTCGCTCAGTCGGCTCGCATTAACCGTGGCGTATGCCCGGCCCGCTACCGCGGCTCGTTGGCTAAACACCGTCATCGGACTGGAGGCAAGCCTCCCGATCCCACCTGAAGACATTGGTGAAGAACTCTGGATCGAGTTCCGCGTTGGCGGCGGGCTGCTGGTAGCGATGAGTGCAGACTCTAAGGACAATGCCTCACCAGCTCGTACTCATGTCCCGATGATCTTCGTCGACGACCTCGACGCCCACTATGCCAACGCAGTCTCGGCAGGCGCCAAAGTGGTCCAGGGCATCCAACAGTACGGCTACCGCGCCTACATCGTGGAGGATCCGGAAGGACATCACTGGACCATCGCCCAGGCTCTACTGACAATGCGCGGAACTGTTTGAGCCCACAGACTCGGATGTCAGCGAGCAGCCAAGCCGTAATAGGGGCCGTCAAGCTCGACTGCCACGGTGCGGGCAGAGTCGTCGCCGGGTCGATAGGCGAGGAGCTGGTCGCCATTACTAAAGAAGAGCCACTCGCCGTCTGAGTTCCATGCCACGCGCGGGTAGTCCCAGCTCGATTGTCGAGTGCCTGGGACGAACGTGGTGGTTGCAAGGTCGAAGTCGATGATTACGACTCCGACAGGGCTGTTGGAGGTGACGCCATCATTGAGCCTGGCAGCGGGGACGGCGACGTATCGACCGTCCGGCGAGAAGGCTCCTCCGTATCCGTCAACGGCGCCGACATCTTCTGGAATGTCGATAGTGCGACTTTGCCCCGTATCGAGATCGATTAGGTGGACTTCGTCACAGGCTGCACAGGTGACAAGCCGATTGTTCCAGGTTGCCACCGGGAACGGACCTGGAAAGGAGTCGACCAAGCTTCTGGAAACAGGATCCCACAGCGCGAGATCAGTGTCGCTCTGGAACATGAGTCCATCAGCGACGGCTCCGACGGGCCAGCTTCCGTCGGGAGGACGGACGTCCGCGATCGTGGCGGTGCCGTCCAGCGTGACTTCTCTCACCGCCGCCAGGGCGCGAACCGTGTCAGGACTCGCGTCGTCGAGGATCGCAAGCCAGACCCTTTCCTCATGAGTCGACGGAACGAAAAACCAGGCTTCGTCAAGCAGCGTTGGCTGCTCGGGGCGATCCGGGTCGATCACAAAGACCGCCGGGCCGATGCTCGTCTGGCCATAGGCGGCAAGAACATCACCTCTTCTAACCAATCGGTATTGAGGATCCCCAGATGCAAGTTCCTGCAAAGGGTTGACGGTGACCCGTTGTCGATCAACATCGACGATTGTGAGCGAGTGATCAGTAGTCAGATAGACGAAACTGCCGGTGTCCTCGTCGAGCGACTCGGGTGGCGTGTCAGTCGACTCCGATCCGAAACATGCGGCGAGCATCAGAGCAACCAAGAGTGCTGCCCTCTTCATCGCGGATTGTGACGTCACAGGACTCGACCTCGTTCACTCTCGGTGAGTCAATTGACGTAAGGAACTAGATCGAAGGTCGAAATCCCGGAGAAGACTGGAGAGGGCGTTAGCTAGGAAAAAACTTGGACAAGGGTATTGAAGTGGTTGGTTGGTTCCGATACGGTCGTACGTATGTTCGATGTTGTGGAGTCGGGGTTGTTGCCACCAGGTTTGGCGGGGATGGCACCGGGCCCTGAGCTGGGGGAGCTGCTGGCGTCTGTCGATTTGTCGGTGTTGTCGGGGTTTGATCGGGTGATGGTGTTGCAGGCCCATCAGCGGATGGCTTCTCATCATCAGGCCCGGGTTTATGAGGCGATGGCTTCGATCTCTGGTGCGATGGATGAGATGGACTTCGACGTGGAACTGGCGTCTGAGGCGTCTGCGGCTGAGATCCGGGCTGCTTTGTCCCTGACCCGTCGGGCGGCCGACTTTGAGCTTGGTTTCGCCATCGAGCTGGTTTTCCGGGTGCCAGCGGTGTGGGAAGCGCTTTCGGCTGGGTTGATCGATCTGCGACGGGCCCGGGTTCTGGTCTCGGGGACCTCCCACCTGCCTGCCGAGACGGCCCGGGAGGTCATCGGACGGATCATCGGTCGGGTTTGTCGGTTGACTACCGGCCAGATCGCCGCGGTGTTACGTCGTCTCTGTGTCGAAGCCGACCCTGACCAGGCGGTCTCGAGGTATCGGCATGCTCACGATGAGCGGCGGGTCATCATGGAACCCACCGTCGAGGGGACCGCCAACCTCCTCGGGTTGGATCTGCCACCCGATCGGGTGGAAGCGATCCTGGGACGAATCGGTCTCCTCGCCTGCAGTTTGAAAACCGGAGACGAGACCCGGACTTTGGATCAACTCCGCGCCGACGTCTTCCTGGACCTTCTCGAAGGCACCCAAACGGGACACAACGCCCGGCGGGGGGTGGTCGATCTCCATGTCGACCTGCAAACCCTGGCCGGTCTGGCCGAGGCACCTGGGGAATTGGCCGGGTTCGGACCGGTTATCGCCGACAATGCCCGCCAGGTCACCGAACGGCAACAGCGGTCGGAATGGCGGTGGACCCTCACCGACCCCGTCACTGGCCTCCCGATCGACAACGGCATCACCCGTCGGCGGCCGTCTGTCGGTCAACGCCGGTCAGTCGAGACCCGTAACCCCACCTGTGTCTTCCCTGGATGTCGGATGCCCGCCCCCGCCTGTGACCTCGACCATCGCATCCCCTGGGCCCAAGGCGGACCCACCACCGTCGATCAGCTCGTCCCCCTCTGCCGGCATGATCATCGGATCCGCCACCAAACCGGATGGAAACACCAACCCCTCCCCGGCGGCGACCACCACTGGACCAGCCCCCTCGGCCACCAATACACCACCAGCGGCCAACCCCCGTAAAAACAACCGACGACCGCCCTACTCACTTTTGGGTAGATTCCGCTCATGAGACGGATAGCGATCCTTCTCTTCTTTGGGGGTGCGATCGTGGCGGTGGCCGTTGTGCTGTTCCTTTGGCCACCGGAAAATTCGACTGACGTTGCGATCGGCACCGTTGCAGAGATCGAGGCCAGTCGAGTTGTCTACGTGCAACAACCTTCTCGTCGCCTGCCCATGGGGAATTCTTCGACCAGGGCCGGTACATGGGCGGTCCCGCCAGCGGCGACCTGGGTCAGTACTCGGTGACCGTGGCAGACGGCCGCGTTTTCGTAAAACTGGCGACCCTTCGGCTTCCAGAGCGATTCTCATCTACCTACCAGCCAACCGGGCCCAGTTGCAAAGGTGCCGAAGACCCAGCCGGTTTCTATCAGGACGGTCCCTGATGGTCGTCACCGCCTGGAGGTGGCCATTCAGAGGGTGCCGAGGGATCGTGATCGTCTCTGTTGTCGGCTTGAACGGGGTGCTGTTGGCGACTCCGGTTATCGCATCGGTGCACGACAGCAGTCAGAACGTGGTTCGGCTGGAAGTGGAACTCCCATCACAAGGACTCAGCTTCGTGGATCCCTCAGGTCTTACATTACGGGTGGCGGTCGGCGAAGCTGTCGTCCTTGTCTTCCGAGTGTTCGACGCCAGCAATCGTGATCAAGCCGTGGACGTGGAGGAGACGCTATCTCTCCTCGAGATCCGCGATGTGTCCTTAGCTAGTCCGGCTGTGCGCCTCGGAGATATGGAACGGACGGCACGAGGTGTTTACCGAACGACGTACGACTTCCGCGGCCCAGGGCGATGGATGCTCGTCGTTCAACCCGATATTGTCGACCGCTCCTCGTTGCCTGTGGGAAGCACAAGTCAGCTGATCCTCATCGTTGAAGAGCCTGCTTCTGCGTCGGTCGGCGAACCGGTGCCGATTTCGATCGTTGCGTCGGCGGGTCTCGTCTTATTACTAGGCGTCGTCGTAGGAATGGCTCGTCGTAAGCCCCGTTCAGACTCAACACCGCCTAAACCACCCATCACTCAGGACACGTGGTGGAACAGTCCCTGACACTTGATGTACGAGACCGGCCAAAAGGTGACCCGGTGAGTTGGGTGGTAGCCGCGCGACACGGCTACTCGGATTCGCGAGCGTCCAGCTCGGTCACCAACCGTTTGGAAGCGATCACCCGGTAAGCGTCCTCGACGATCTCTGCGATCTCGGCCCAATCCACCGGCACGTCGAGGTAGACCCCCAGCCAGCCTCGGTGACCGACATAGGGAGGGATGAAGAATCGCTCGGAGTCCGACGCCACCATTGACTGTTGCGACCCAGGCGGTGCCGCACACCAGAACGCCAGTCGATCATCGTGGTGGTGGTCGGCGTAAGTAACGAAAGTCTTCTTGTCGCGCACGAACCAGGTCGGTTCACCATGGCTCAGTCGTTCGGTCGTCTCGGGGAGGGCAAGACAGAGCCGGCGCAAGGTCTCAACCGGGTCCGGGCTCACCATCTGACTAAAGCTCGGCCCCAAGATCAGAGGGCAGGTGAATGGCCAGCAGCACGCCCTCGGCCACGTTCACCCGTGCCACCGGTCCGGTCATCTCGTTGGAAACTCCCCGGGTGGTGCCGGAGGGGAGGGTGTCGTCTTGCAACGGCCAGCGGAGACCAGCGGTGCTGACCCCGACCACTGTCCCACCGTAGGGGATCAGGGAAACCAGGTCACCCGACGAGCCATGGATGACCAACACCGAACGGACCACGTGCGCTCGCCCTTCGGCGGTCAACCACGACAACTCCAGTCCCGCAAAACGATCCGAGGTGAGCAGGGCGGCATTGGCGAGAAGATGGTCGATGCGACCGCCCGACCCTCCCACCACGATGACCTGGTTGGCTTCCACTCTGGAGGCCGCTTCGAGGGCGAGGTCGAGGTCGGTCTGGTCCTTGTCGGGCGGGTGCCGTTCGACCGGGATGTCGGGATAATCGGCGAGAGTCGCCGGGGTCACAGAGTCGAGGTCACCGACGATCAGATTGACCTCCAGACCAAGGAGCCGTGCGTATTCGAGACCGGAGTCGGCAGCGATCACAAATACCCGGGCCGGCAACTCGCCCGCCAGCCAGGCCGGGGGAGCGGAGCCCCCCGCCAGGATCACAACCGCTTCGAACACGGCATCAATAACCGACCAGCAAATCGAGTGGCAAATGACAAAATCGTCTTAGGCACACGAACGCGGGTAAGGCTTCAAGTTCAAGGGGAGGTTGAGCCTCTCTGGAAGGGTGAGTCAAGGGTTCAAGTAGAGGTTTAACCATGAGAAGACCTGCTCGTACCAGTGGAGGCTTGCCTGCGGAGTCAGGATCCAGTGGTTCTCGGCGGGGTAATAGAGCAGTCGGGCCGGGACGCCTTTCGCCTTGAGGACCCCATACAACTCGAGACCCTGGGTGGCCGGAACCCGATAGTCGCGTTCGGAGGCAATCACCAGGGTTGGGGTGTTGTAGCCGGAAGCATGGGACGAGGGGCTGTATCTGTCGACCGTGGCCCGGTCGTCCCAAATGTCAGCCCCGTACGCCCGGGCTCGACCTGAAGTCATATCGGAGGCGTACATGCCCGCGAAGTTGGTGACGGCGGCGTGGGCCACTGCGCAGGCATAGCGGGAGGTTTGGCCGGTGATGAACGAGACCAGATATCCACCGTAGGAACCACCGGCGATGGCCATCCGCTCTTCGTCCACCAGACCGGCACCGATGAGATGATCGGTCGTTGCCTCGATATCGCGATAGGGGCGATCACCCCAGGCACCCTGGATCGAAACGGCGAAGTCCTGTCCGAACGAGGTCGAGCCGTGGAAGTTGACCATGGCTACCAGATATCCCTGGGCAGCGAACGATTGGGCATGCCAGCGCCATTGCCATCCGTCACCAAACATCCCGTGAGGACCACCGTGGATCAGATGAACCAAGGGTGGTCTGGTGGATCCATTGGGGGGATGGATGAGGAGCACTTGGATCGGGTTGCCATCGGCTCCAACGACAGAGATCTCTTCAATCTCACCCCAGCTGAGGTCGGCAATTCCGGCGTTCGTGAAGCTGCTGACAGCAACCAGCTGACCATTCTCTGCCAGGCGCACGACCTCGGGGGGGAAGGTCAAGCTGTGACGCATCAAATATACGGTCCCATCGGGGGCCACCGCTGGTCCGCTCAGCGTTCCCCCGCGCGCCAGCAGCACCGGAGTTTCTTCGCCAGTCGCCAGCCTGAGGAGATGCTGACGCCCCTCATCCTCGGCCACGAAGATGACGTCGCCGCGACCGTCGAACTCCCACTCATCGGCCGACCGGTCCCACTTCTCGGTCAGTTGTTCCGTGCTGCCCGATGTGAGATCGACCATCCCCAGGCGGACCCGGTCGCCGTAGAAGTCGGGGATGACCTGGTACCCAATCAGCAGCCTGTGTCCGTCGGCGGAGAACCGGGGCCTGCGAACGTGGGCTGCCCACGATGGCGTTAGATCGGTCTCCGTGCCGCTCTCGACATCGACCAGGTAGAGCGACCTCTTCAGCTGACGATGTGGTGGTAGGGAGGCGTCGGCCACATAGGCAACACGGGTGCCGTCGGGGGAAATGTCGAAATCGGCCACGGGGTTATCGGTGTTAGCGAATGCCCACCACTTCTCCGAATGGGGCGTGATGTCGGTCAGCGACCCCGACCCGAGGTCGAGAGCGAATAGATGTGGCACCTCCCCCGTGGTCAGCCACATGTCCCAGTAGCGATAGATGGCGTCATCGGTGACGTGGACGGTGTATTTGGCTTCTTTGCGCCGTTCGGCTTCGGCGGCCGTGTCGGTGACGGTGAGGTGATTCTTGAAGAGGCTGGCCAGAACGATCAGACCCGAACCGTCGGGCAGCCAGCGGGCACCGATGATCCCGAGCGGCAGGGTGGTGACCTGGCGGGGTTCGGAGTCATCCCGATCAGAGATGAAGAGTTGCTTGCCAGCATCTTCGATGTTGACGACAAATGCCAGTTGCTTGCCGTCCGGGGAGACCTGCGGCCGGCTCGCATTGAGCTCAGGATCAGTAAGGGGAGTCGTCTCGCCGTCAAACGACACATGCCAGAGACGACCTCGTCCCTGGTTCGAATCTACGTCGTAGGTGGTGACCGCCACGACCACTCCGGAGTCACCGTCCACTGCCGCGGGCCCCACCCGGGGGAGCGACCACAGGTCCGAAGGTGTGATAGGTCTCGGCAATGTCTTTCTTTGCTCGACGGTCAACCGCCCCAGGTGGCGAACACACCCGAGCCAACCTCGGAGGGGACCTCCTCATCGAGGCGTTGGACGAGGATGCGATCGGAGGAGTCGGGGACGACAAAAGCGTCGCTATCAGGGGACCACAAACTCAAGCTGCGGCTGTATTGATCCCAAAAGGGCAGGTACTCGCTGACAAAGGTCGAGCTAGGTACAAACCCGGGATAGCGGACGACGTCGGAGCCATCCCACACATTGGGGACCAGTTCGCCCGCTTCGACATCGATTGTGAAGTAGAGCAACTGGAGACCGGCCGGATCCCAAGCAAATCCAACCACCTGTCCGGGATCGACCACTGTTGGTTCGCCACCGGCGATAGCCAAAACTCGCAGCTCACCGAGACCAGTTCCTGGCGGGCTGTCGATGTAGGCGACCCGATCCCCCGAGCTGTTGGGGGCAAACATCCCCCAGCCTTGTACCGGGGCGAGCTCAGTGGGGTTGCCCGAAACGTCGACGATGCTCAGGGACTGCGGCGGTCCGGCTGTGATCACGAGCAAACGGCCGTCGGGAAGGAAGGCGGGCGCCTGAAACATGCCGGTTTCGACAGGGATATCGGTGCGGGTGCCGTCAAAGGCAAGAAAGGCCAGGACCCGGCCGGCAACGTGGATGACGAGACGACTGCCGTCCGGTTGCCAGTCGAAGTAATAGGGGTTGCCCCCGTCGACCAGGCTGGCGGTGCCTTCCGCGACCTCTACCAGGCCAAGCGCCACACCTTGACCGTCGGGGGAGTTGCCGAGATAGGCGACCCGGTCACCCTGGGGGCTCCACGAGTAATAGAAGGGAGGAGTGGGGACGTCGATCCGTCGCTGGCGGGTGGCGTCACCCATGCCGATCGCGGTTCGCTGCTCGGCGGCGACGATCTCGGTCCAGACGGCGATGCGGGCGTCGGGGGACCAGGTTGGCTGGCGCAACGCCACTCCTGCCGTTTCCTCATGAATCGGAAAAGCGGTGCCATCGAGGCCCAGGGCGCTGAGACCACCGTCGGCACTATGCACTAGCAACGGTCCGATGGAACTGTTCGAGCAACCTGCGACGACTAGGGCCCCAACCAGGATCATTAGCGGCAGTGATCGGCGCATCGACCCGTCGATCCTAGAGCCAGTCGCTCGTGCACACAGCTAAGGGGTCTACCGTTGCCCCGAGAAGGAGTTGTAGTTGCCAGCGCTGGCGGTCCTCACCTCGGGTGGGGACGCTCCCGGTATGAATGCAGCGATCAGGGCCGTCACCAAAGTGGCGGCTTCGCGGGGTGTACCCGTGTGGGGGGTGGAGATGGGCTACGACGGTCTGATCGATGGCGAGTTCCATCCCCTCACCCGCCAGATCGGAAAAAACAGCCTGTTGACCCCGACCCTTGAGGTCGACGCGATGGGGAGTCTGGGTGGAACGGTGCTGGGGTCGTCGCGCTGTTCCCGGTTCTATTCGCTGGAGGGCCGCGCTCAGGCCATCGTTCAACTCGAGAAATATTCGATCACCGGAATGCTCGTGATCGGCGGCAACGGCTCGATGGCCGGGGCTCACG
Organism: Acidimicrobiia bacterium; assembly: GCA_040905905.1. Classification (GTDB taxonomy): domain Bacteria; phylum Actinomycetota; class Acidimicrobiia; order Spongiisociales; family ZC4RG35; genus JAICND01. The sequence goes on along the minus strand of JBBDQN010000027.1, from coordinate 22,019 downwards.
CCCTTGCCCGTGAGACCACGATCCCCATCATCGGCATACCTGCCTCCATCGACAATGACATCGGCTTGACCAGGGAAGCCCTGGGAGTGGACTCGGCGCTCAACACGATCATCGAGGCATGTGACAAGATCACCGACACCGCCCGTAGCCATCACCGCGCCTTCATCGTCGAGGTGATGGGTCGCCACTCTGGCTATCTGGCGATGGCCTCGGCGGTGGCGGCCGCGGCCGACGGAGTTTTGATGCCTGAACAGCAGCGCAGCCGAGGCGAGGTCATCGATGCTGTATACGACTGCATCGTTGGGAGCTTCGATGTCACCCGGGACAAGACCCGGGTTCTCATCATCAAGTCCGAGGGCATTCCTATCCCCACCCACGAGTTGGTGCAGGAAGTGACGACCCGGTTGGGACCCACGACCAATATCGAAGTGAGGGGGACCGTGCTGGGTCACCTGGTTCGCGGCGGCAATCCCTCCTTCCGCGACCGTCTGTTAGCGGGAAGGTTCGGTCTGGTCGCCGTCGACGCCGCCCTCCAGGGACGCACCGACCTCATGACCGGGTGGAACCTCACAGATCGGGGCGAGGCGACTTCCGACTCATGGATCAGACTCTTCTCGATCAGCGACGTTCTCGATGAGACCAGGTCTCTGTTGGATGGCACCAGTGCAGTCACGATGGATCGGGTTCACCGGATGGAGGCGATCCAGGGAGTGCTGTCCCTGTGAGGTCAGGCCCGGGGGCCAATACCCGCTGTCGGGCCAATTCGACCACCAGCACAATTAGCGAGCCCAGGCCCAGACCGATTGCTCCTGCCACCGACAACATCGCAAACGCACCGCCGCCGAGGATCAGGCCGCCCAGAAGCGGGCCGAACACTCGACCGAGAGCCATCAGGGATTGGGCGTCACCGACCCGCTCGGCCGGGCTCAACGACCGTTCGGCGAGAAGCCGGAACACGGCAGGTATGCCCATCCAGAAGCCAAACCCCCAGACGGTCATGGCGAGCACGAAGATCGCGCCCGAGGGGACCGTGCCCACGGCGGCGGCACAGACCGCTCCCGCGAACAACCAGAGCCCTGCGGTCACCCGGCGCGCAGGAAAACGGGTGGCGATAAATCCCACCAGGGCATTGAGGCCATAGGCGATCGAGACCACCGCCGGCGAAAGTCCGGCTACCTCGCGCCCGGCGGAGGCGGCAAAGACGAAGACCGCCGAACCCGACAGCGTGATTGTGAATAACGCAGCCAACAACATGCGGTTGGTGCGGGAGTCGGAAACGTTGCGGCCGATCACCGGGAGGTCGCCGTATTGGGCGTCGACGGCCAAGGTGACGAGGGCGACCACCGCTAGCAAGGCAAAGATCCCCCGGAAACCCACCACCTCGGCCACCAGGCCAAGCACCGGCGCCCCCACCGTGGCGGTCAATGGGGCCACCGCGGCTACGTCAGCCAAACCCAACCGGTGACGGGTGGCCTCCGCCCAGGACAACCAGGTCAGGAGGCCGAGACCGATCCCGGCCCCGGCCTGGGCGACCAGGATCAACCAGAAGAGGTCGGTGGCCGCGCTGAGAGCGTAAGCCAACCCGACCCCGATCAACGAAGCCCGGTGGAGGTTGGCGCGCGGTCGCAACAGCCGACCCGCCAGGAAGTTGGTGGCGGCGAACCCGCCCACCTGAAAGGTGGAGATGAGACCGGCCGTCCCCAATGTCACTCCCAACTCGGCAGAGAGGTCGATGATCAGGAACGGGGTGGCGGTGAAGGCAGCGGCGACGACACCGGCCGCGGCCAGTACGCCGGTTGAAGCGTGCGAGCGAGGGGCGAGAAGAGTGCGGACCGGGGCGAACACAGCAGTGTGAGAGGCTATCGGTTGGGGAGTGGGGTCAAGTGATTGGCGGGTGCTCCGGATCGAACTCGACCCGGAGGTGGCGGTGGGCCTCGGCTAGAGCTTCCGTCACCTCCTCAGGGGTGGAACCCCCGGCAAACATGAATCCGAGATAGCGATCGGAGTCCGGAACCGGTAGTAGATACGTGCCGGGCGTTGACGTGATCTCCACCGATCGGATTCCCGGTGTTGCCAGCGCCTTGTCGATGCCGGTCACCTCCCGCAAGGTTCCGGCTGAGGGAATCGGCAACATCATCACCCCGCTCGCTCCGCGGTCAACGTCGGGGTGATGGGCCGGACGCCCCAGCGCCTGTCTCAGGATCATGGTTTCAAGGGAGGTACCCAGTAGCCCGAATTTGAGTGCCCGTCCACAAATCCCTCCAATCGAGCGGGCGGCGACTTCGATGAGGCGCGGGCGACCGTCGGTGATCCGGAGCTCGGCGTGAATCGGCCCTTCAATCAGACCGAGACCGGCGCAGGCTGCAGCCGTGAGGCGCACTACTTCTTCCACAATCTCAGGGTGGAGCCGGCTGGGGGTGACGTAGATAGTCTCCTCGAAGTAGGGGCCGTCGAGTGGTTGCGGTTTGTCAAAGATGGCCAAGACCTCGAGACGTCCACCGTCCAACATGCCTTCGACCGCCACCTCGGGTCCGGGGACGAAAGCCTCGAGTAAAAGCGGTTCGGAGGGGTCATGGCAGGCGACGGCGTTGATCTGCCGAACGCGCTCGGAGACGGCTTCGATCTCCGAGGAGCTATCAACCCGGATCACTCCCCGGCTCCCTGAGAGTGACAGCGGTTTGACCACGAGCGGAAAGCCGATCTCTGCCGCCAACCCCACCGGGTCATCGGCGGGACCGAGGACGCGGAAGGTTGGTTGTGGCACCTCGGCCCTTTCGAGGGCCCGGCGCATCATCACCTTGTTGCGGGTGGCGGCGGCTGCCCAGGGTGGGTTGTGCGGCAAACCGAGTTGTTCAGCGGCCAGAGCTGCCACGACCACCCCCCGGTCGTCGACGGGAATCACCGCGTCAACGGGAGTAGTCAATGCCAGCGCTATTACCGCGGCTGCCGCCTCCTGCGGTTTATCCAGGTTGACGCGGACGAAGCGGTCGAGACCCGTTAGCGGCAACTCCTCTTCGGCGGCGACGGCAACCTCGACGCCCAGGGCACCGGCGGCGTCGAGAAAGTCGCCCACCCGGTATGACGTCGTTGGAAGGATGAGCAGTACCCGGGCCATAACGGGACGGTACCGCCCGCCGTTGGCAACCGAGACCACCTTTGTTGGGGTACCCACCCGGCTACCCTTCCCGCTATGGACGACCTCGTCATCAAGATCTCACCGGATGCCCTCGAGATGATCCGCCAGTTGCGCGATCAGGAACCGGGTGAGGGTGAGATCGGCTTGTTTTTGGAAGTTACCGGCGTCCGTCACGGCCAATTCGCATACGAGCTCGCCTTCATCCCGGTGGCCGACGCCGGCACCGACCACATGGTCGAGCGTCACGGCGACCTGGCCGTCATCGTTCCGATCAAAGATGTCGTCAGCCTGGCCGGCTCAACCCTCAGCATCAACGACGAAGGTCTGGCCATGGACAACCCCAACCGCCCGGCAGCGATGTCGAGTCCGTCGATGGCGGTGCCGCAGGGAGATCTCGAGGGGCCGCTGGCCGACCAAATCGTCCAGGTCCTGGCCGAGTCGGTGAACCCGGCCATAGCCGCCCATGGTGGCCGAGCCGAACTGGTTTCGGTCGACGGTGCGACTGCTTATCTAAAGCTGGCCGGTGGCTGCCAGGGGTGCGGGATGGCGCAGGTGACTCTCAAACAGGGGATCGAGCGCATCCTCCTCGAGGCCATTCCTGCGATAACCGAGGTGGTCGACGTCACCGATCACGCCGCCGGTTCCGATCCTTATTATCAAAAGTCCAAGAAGTAAGCCTCCCACCGTGAGTCCACTTTTGTCGAGTGGCCTGGAACCCACCCCCCGGGAGCGGCGTCTTAAATCCGTGCGTACCCGCTTGGTGTTGCTGCTTACCTTTGGCGGTTTTGTCCTGAGCAGTGGCCCGGCGCTGGCCCAGACCACACCCCCGGAAGGTCCCGTCTCGATGGAGGCTTCGGCCGGTTTGGCCAACTATGTCGATGGCCGGAGTCCTGTCGACCTCGCCGTAACCATCGCCGCCGAGGTGCTTTTTGCCGGCACTCTCGAGGTTCGCCATTCCGCCAGCCTGATCGTGGTTCCTGTCGAGGTCCCGGCGGGAGGCGAGAAGACCTATCACCTGGTGATTCCTCCGCCGGTCGGTAGCAGCTCGGCACGGATGCGGCTCTTCGCTACCGGGTCGGATCAGGTGGTGGTGAGCCGCAGTCTCCAGCTCCGGATTGCCGAGGAACAAGCCCTAGTAGCGGTCGTAGGTCCCCCCGAAGTGGTGGCGGCCGTAGACGCAGCCATCGTCGCCGCCACCGAAGCGGACGTCATCGGCACGGCTGTCACGCTCGATCGACTTGCGGTCGGGATCAATCCGGCCCGCTATCTCGTGTTGTCCCCGGCCATTGAGGTTCCCCCGGCAACTCTTGCCTGGTTGCGGGCAGGAGGACGACTGGTGGTGGACGAAGACGAAGTCGAGCGCCTCGGTCTCGATCTCGGGGCCCCGACACCCGATGTCGACAGCGTTCACTACTCAGTAGGTTCGGGTCGCGTATTGGCGGTTGATGACGTGAGCCGTCTCTCTTCCGATGAGTGGTCGACACTGATCAAACCTGGCGAGGTGAAGTTTGCCCCTCGCGATGCCTGGCAAAGCCCCGACATACAGATGATGGGCGCGGCCACCAACGCTGGCGACCAACGGGTCCCGGGGCTGCCCTGGCTTCTGGGGGCGGTGGTTGTTTACGCCGTTGTGATCGGCCCGGTCAACTTCAGAGTGCTGCGCCGGTTGGGCAGGCGGGAGCTCGCCTGGCTGACCGTTCCGGCCCTCTCGGTACTGGCGTTGGCCGGTTTCTGGATCGCCGGACGCAGCCAGCTTCAGACCACCCTCGTCAACCACGCCACCGTCATCGTCGGAGGGGACGCGACTTCCGCCCGCAGCGCAGTAGCGCTGGCGGTGGGTGTCGGAGGCCGCCGCTCGGTAGCGGTGCCGGACAACTGGCGTTCTTACCCAGCCGCAGTGACCGGTTTCGATGGCGCCCTGCCCACCGCCACCATCCCCGGTCTAGTGGCCGAGGACGGCTCTTACGAGTTCGACCTGGAACAACTGGGGGCCGTGGGCATCCAGGGCTTCTGGCCCGTCGATGACGCTCATCTGCCCGATATTTCGGTTTCCCACGAAGGCCAGCTACTAACCGTAAATGTCGACAACACCACCGATCTCGAGTTCTGGGCCTGGGGGATCGTCGCCCAGGGCAGGGTGAGTGTCGCTCCCGAAGCCCTGGCCGCACGCCAGCAAGGTTCGGAGTCGGTGGTCCCGGGCCAGCAGGGGTTTAATGAGTTCGGTTCGGTCGGAGACGCCGTGATCAATGCCCGCCAGATGTGGGATGACCAAACGGTCTGGCAGCGGCTTACACCTCTCGGCACCGCAGCCGCGTTTGATCTCGGGTCGCACCAGTCGTATTTCTTTGGCTTCAGTGACAGCCTCGACATCACCGTTTCACTCGACGGTGACGACACGGTGGCAACGGGTGTCGCACTGGTGGTCGTGCCCATCGATGCCGCCGCCACAGGAGGCGAGAATGCAACTCTCGTTTCGCATCTGGTCGGCGCCGGTGACGCCACCTGGATCGATTGGGGCCCCGGGTACCTACAGGTCTACAGCTCCGAGGTGACCCTTGGTTGGAACGTCCCGGAAGGGTTGTCGGGCAACCCCACACTTCAGGTCAGCAACATGTTCGGCGAAGTTCCCCGCGACCTCGCCGCCTTCAACTGGGTGACCGGTCAATACGACGAGGTCACCGCCAGCAAGGTCCTCGATCTCAACCGCTACCGCTCGGTCGACGGGGATGTGGTGGTCAGGGCTTTGGCCCAGGAACAGGAGGGCGCCGACTTCGTCGAGTTCACTATCTCGCCCTATGCGTTTACGTTGGAATGGGCCTGATGATCGCCACCCTCTCGGGAGTCGAGAAACGTTACGGCTCGGTCAAAGCTCTCGATGGAATCGAGCTCGAGGTCCCCGAAGGCTCAGTATTTGGCCTGATTGGTCCCAACGGCGCGGGCAAGACCACCTCAATGCTGGTCATCAGCACGCTCCTTGCCCGCGACGCCGGCAAGGTCGAGGTGGTGGGGATCGACCCCCAACGTGACCCCCGGGGGGTGCGGCGGCTGCTCGGATATATGCCCGACTTCTTCGGCTTCTACGAGAACTTGACCGCCCGCGAGTACCTCGCATTCTTCGCCGCGGCCTCCGGGGTGAAACCGGCTGCCCGCGAAGCTGTTGTCACCGATCTGCTCTCTCTGGTCGATCTTTCCCACAAAGCCGACGCCGACGTCAACTCTCTCTCCCGCGGCATGAAACAACGGTTGTCTCTGGCCCGGGCCCTGGTCCACGATCCCCAACTTCTGGTTCTCGACGAGCCCGCTTCGGGGCTTGATCCCCGGGCCCGGGTGCAACTGCGGGAGCTGATCGCCGAGCTGTCGCGTCTGGGCAAAACCGTGATCATCTCGTCTCACATCCTTTCCGAACTCGAAGGAATCTGCTCACACCTGGCGGTCATCGATGACGGCAAGGTCAAGGCAATGGGCCCGCTCGACGACATCCGTAAGACCCTGACCTCGAGCCGGCGGGTCACCGCCCGGATTCCCGACGATCTGGTCGATGCGGTCATGGATCTCATCGGGAGCGACCCGACGGTCCACGAGGTGGATGTCGAGCGGGGAAGGGTCCGCTTTGTCCTTTCCGGCGACGACGGCGACTCCGCTCGCCTGCTCACGCGGGTCGTCGGAGCCGGCCACGAGGTCTTTGAGTGGCGGGTCGATGCCGCCGGGTTGGAAGAGTTGTTCCTGCAGATCACCGCCGATGAAGAGGGTGCATGAATCCAGTCCTGTCACGCGAGATCCTTGAGCGGTTTCGGGGCCGCCGCTCGGCCTTGCTCATGTTTTTGTGGACCCTCGGCATCGGTCTAGTGGGTTATGTCGTGTATCTGGTCGGCCAACAGGTGGCGAGCGGATTCTTTGGCCTCGGACGATTGATCACCACCGGTTTTGTGGGCCGCTTCCTCTTCCAGGGGATGGTTCTGCTGATGGTCACGGCGGTGGTGATGGTCGTGCCGGGGATCACGGCCCTGGCCATCGTGGGGGAGAGGGAACGGCAGACCTTGGGTCTGTTGCAGGTCACCCAGCTCACCCCCTTCCAACTCGTGCTGGGCAAACTGACCTCGTCCCTCTCCTATTTCCTCCTGCTTGTAGTGGCGGTGGCGCCGATCATCGCCCTTCCGCTCTTGTTCGGAGGCATGTCCCTGGGCGACATCTTCGCGGGCCTCGGAATGATGTTGTTGACCGCCACGATGGTGGGAAGCGTGTCGCTGGCGATTTCGGCCCGGGCCAGGTCGAGCAGGGGGGCAGTGGCTGGCTCCTATGCCTTTAGCTTTGTTATCGCGTTTTTCTCGATCGCGATGATCCTCGCCGAGTTGTTGATCTTCCAAGGTCCGGGCAACCAGATCATCCCGCCCCGGGGCCGGGAGGTCTACAGCTCGTGGATCAACCCTTACATCGCCACGGTCGATGCGGTGGTCTCGCCGCTGTCGCTGCGCAACGATTTTCAAATCACTCCCTTTACACCTGCCGAATTCCTTCTTTTCTCCCGTCAGGGGATCTCCCAGTCGCTGGGAGGGGTGGTGTTCGCGGGCGGCGGGGAATTCGGCCGTGGCATTCCCTTCGATGGCGGGATCGTCGCGCCGGAACAAGAAGTCCGTTTGCGACGAGGTCCGGTCTGGATCCGAACAGTGGTTCTGTACGTCGTAATCAGCGGTCTGGCTTTGCTGAGAGCCGCTCGCATCGTGACGGCCCCTGCATTAGCGCCGATTCGAATCAAGAAAGTCAAGAATGCCTCTGCCTAGCTCCGTCTCCCTGCTCATCGCCTCTGCCCGCCGTCATCTGCTTACGGCAGGTCTGGTGCGGTCGTTGATCACCTTTGTGGGAGTGGCGGCTGCCTTCTCCTCTGTCCTGGTTGGGATCGGTCGTTACGTGGTGCTGCCATGGGCCGAACCCACCGCGGCCGTCCTGATCGGCCTGGCAGTTGTCAGCGCCTTTGTCACCGCCCTCGTACGGCGAGCCTCGGCTCCGGCGGCCGCCCTGGCGATCGACCGCCGACTCGGTGGTTACGACCGAGTTTCGACTGCCCTCGAGCTATCACATCAATCCGAACTCCGTGACCTCGAGCGCCGCCAGGTCGAGTCGGCCAGCACCTGGGCGCAATCCCGCACTCTCGAGGGATTTGGACGCATATTTCCTGATGGCCCGTTGCCCCGGTTGGCCGCAGCTGCCCTGGTCGCCACCCTGGTCTTGGCCCTGGTCCCCGCTCCCGCCGACGTGGCCCTCGCCCAGCAAAGGGCCGACCAGGAGCTGATCCAGGACGAGATCGATCGTTTGGAGGAAGAAGCCGCTGAGGCGCCGCCTGAGGTGAAAGAAACCCTTGAGCGGCTCATCGAGGAATTAGCGCGGGCCGAGACCCTCGATGAGGCCATCGCCGAGCTGGGTGCCGCCCGGCAGGAATTGGCCGAGCAGGCCGACCCCGTGGAGCTGCCGCGCAAGACCGCCCTGGCCGGTCTCGAGCAACGGCTTACCCAGAACCCGCTAGCCGAGGGTTCTTCGGCCGCCGAACAGCTTCGCGAGCTGGCCCAATCTTTGGCTCAGTCCAGCCCCGAAGCGATGGCGGCAGCCGCCCAGGAACTGGCTGCCAGGGCCGAAGATCTGGCCGGCATAGATCAACCCCTCTCCGACGCACTGGCCGCTGCCGGCGAGGCCCTGGAACGTGCGGCCGGCGATCCCAACGCGGTCGGGGATGCCTCCGACGCCCTGGGAGAAGCGGCCGACCAACTTGATCGGGCCAACGCCGACGCCGAGGCCGCCGATGCCCGGGCCGATGCCCAAGCCGAGGTTCGCGATGCCCAGGGCCGTTTGGACGAAGCCCGCCAGGGCCAGGGTCAGGGACAGGGTCAAGGTCAGGGCCAGGGACAGGGTCAAGGACAGGGCCAGGGCCAGGGACAAGGTCAGGGCCAGGGACAGGGTCAGGGCCAGGGACAGGGACAAGGTCAAGGTGGCGGCGGCGGAGGCAGTGGCCAGGGCGGCGCTGGGACCGGGGCCGGTGGAACCACCGGCGGTACCGGGTCGGGTCAGGTTGGCAGCGGCCAGGGTGAAGACGACCCCGATCGTGATCCCGCCCGCGGCCAGATCTTCGACCCGATCGAGGCCGGACTCGGCGACGAAGTCAGAGTGGACTTTTCCGGGGGCAACCAGCCTGGCGATCCGACCGGGACCACCTCGGGTCAGGGAGTCGAGAACCTGCCATTGACCGGCTACAGCGACCGCTTCGGCACCTATCGTGACACGGCCCTCGATTCACTTGACCGCCTGGTGATTCCTTCGTCGCTGCGTGACCTCGTCCGTCTTTACTTCACAGAGTTGGAGCCATGAGTCCGGAAGAATTCGCAAGCCTGTTGGCATCGGCCCGCCAGGAGGTGGGGAAGGTAATTGTTGGTCAGACCGAACTCGTCGACACAGTGCTTATCGCGGCGTTGTGTGAAGGCCATGTCCTCCTCGAGGGTGTTCCCGGATTGGGAAAGACGAAGCTTCTGGCCACCCTCGGCCAGGTGCTGGACGTGGCATTCGGCCGGGTCCAGTTCACACCTGACCTGATGCCCGCCGACATCCTCGGTACCAAGGTCCTCCAGGGCAACGACTTCAAATTCCACGAGGGACCGATCTTTGCCAACCTGGTGCTGGCCGACGAGATCAACCGCGCCACTCCCAAGACCCAGTCGGCCTTGCTTGAGGCAATGCAGGAGCGGCGAGTGACCCTCGGCGGCGAGACTCACACCCTTCCCCGCCCATTCCTGGTGATGGCCACCCAGAACCCGATCGAACAGGAAGGCACCTACCCGCTGCCCGAGGCTCAGCTCGACCGATTCATGTTCAAAGCTCTGGTCCCCTTTCCGGCGGCCGATGACATGCTCGAGATCCTCCGCCGCACTACCACGGGCGAAGAGGCTTTGCCCGACGCAGTGTTGGATGGTCCCACCCTCCAGGCGATGGCTCGCTTGGCGAAGGACCTTCCCGCCGGGACCCATCTCCTTCGTTATGCGGCCACCCTGGTCGAAGCCACCCATCCGGACAGTCCGATCGCCCCCGACCTGGTTCGTCGATACGTTCGCAACGGGGCCAGCCCCCGCGGCGCTCAGGCGATGGTCATGGGTGGCAAGGCCGCCGCCTTGATGGACGGGCGGCCCAATCTTGCCGCCGAGGACATCTGGAAAACCGCCCGGATGGCCCTCCGCCACCGGTTGGTGCTCGGCTACGAAGCGATGGCCGATGGCGTCAAACCCGACCAGATCGTCGAGGACGTACTCGGGGCCCACCCCGCACCCACGGCGGACTAGATGATCCTTACACCGGAGTTGCGCGCCCGCCTCGAGCGGCTGTCGGTGCAATCCCGCCGGCGGGTCTCTGCCCAATGGGCAGGCCGCCATTCCTCCAGGCACAAAGGGGAGAGCCTCGACTTCGCCGACTACCGGGAATACGTGCCCGGTGACGATTTCCGCCGGATAGACCACAACCTCTGGGCCCGTCTCGGGGTGTTGTTGGTGCGACAGTTCGAGGCCGAGGAGGAGATGCCGCTGAAGGTCGTGCTCGACACCTCAAAATCGATGAGCTTTTTCTCGAAGTTCGAAGTCGCCCGCGTTTTGGCGGCCATGCTCGCCTATCTGGGTTTGGCCGGTGGCGACCGGGTGCAACTCTTCGGGGTCCCTGGAGACGAAGGCCACGCCGTGCGCCTGGGCCCGGTCGGGAGGCATCTCTCGCAATGGCCCCGGCTCGAAGTGTGGTTGGAGTCGTTGCAACCAAGCGGCAGCGGGTCACTCGCTTCGGCAGTGCGGAGGTTGTCGGGAGAAGGAACGGTTCGGGGCTCGCTGATTCTGGTCTCCGATCTGCTCACGCCCGACTGGCAGCCTGCCCTCGACGGCCTGTCGGTGGGGTCGGGTGGTGTTGTCCTCCACGTCCTCGGTCAGGAAGAGCTTTCCCCCGACCTTGCCGGCGACCTCCGGCTGGCCGACTCCGAGAGCGGTGGTGAGCTGGAGGTCTCGACCTCCGAAGACACCATGCATCGTTACCGCGAAGCCCTCGAACGTTTTGCCCTGGAAGCCTCCGGTCGGGCCCGCCGTTCAGGTCTTGACTATGTTCTGGTCCCCGCCCTCCCGGGCGCCCCCGATCAAGTGCTGGCCGCCTTGGCAAGAGCCGAAGCAGTCCGATGAGCCCCGTTTCTCCCCCCAGGAGCGAAGCGAAATTGGGGGGAGTGCCGGCGAAGCCGGGAGGGGGGCAGACGTGAGCTTCCTGATTCCTGCCGCGTTTGGTTTGGCTGCGTTGGCGGGCCCGCTAATCGTCCTTTACATGTTGCGGTCCCGGCGACAACGCATCGAGGTCCCCAGCACGCTGCTGTGGCAACAGCTCGATCTGCCGGTTTCGTCGGCTGTGCCCTGGCAGAAACTGCGCCTTACCCCGCTTCTGATCCTGCAACTCCTGGTGCTGGCTGCCTTTGTCCTGACACTGGCGCGCCCCTTCTACACCCAACAGACCCTGCTCGGCCCCCACACCGTGTTTGTGGTCGACACCTCCGGTTCGATGGCCATGGCCGGCCGTCTCGAACGGGCCAAGACCCTGGCCCTCGACCTCATCACCGACCTGAGCGAAGCCAATCAGGTATCGGTGGTGGAGGCCGGGCCCGCACCTCAGGTTCTGGTCGCCTTTGCCCGCGACCCCGAACTGGTGGCTTCGGCGTTGGCCGAGCTCGTCCCCACCGGCGGGCGGGCCGATCTCTCGGGTGCCATCCGTCTCGCCCGGGGCCTCGCCACCCCCGACCGTCCTACCAATGTTCTCATCTTCTCCGACGGTGGCGACACCCCGCTGCCGGAAGAACCTGTGGCCGGAGCCGATTACGTGATGATGGATGACATCGGTCCCAACCTGGCGATCACGGTTTGGTCCCTGGAGCCGTCGACCGAAGGCACCACCCGGGCGTTCCTCCAGGTCTCGAACTTCTCAGCGGAACCTGCTGCGGTGCGGGCCGAGGTGATGGTCAACGGGCTGACGGCCGGGTTTGTCGACCTGGAGATTGCGCCCCTCACCGATGCCCGCCAGACCACGCCGATTGATGCCGGCCCCGGCGATGTCGTATCCGTGTCGCTGCTCGACAGCACCGACTCCCTCTCCATGGATGACCGCGCCTCTCTGGTTGTGGGTGGTGGACCCGACCGGGCCGTTTCCATCGTCGGGAATGGTTCTCCTTTCCTGGCGGCTCTGGTTGATGCAATGCCCGGTTTCGCCTCGGCCAATGACGGCCCGGCCGATGTTCTCATCGTCGACGGAGGAGCGTTGCCGGAGATCGATCGCCCTACCTGGCTGATCGCCCCCACTTCGGCGCCCGAAGGTGTGACCATCAGCGAACTCGTCCGCAACACGGCCGTCACCTATCAGCGGCCGGGCGAGCCGATCCTCGATTCGGTCGACCTCTCGGAAGTTGCGGTAGCCGAGGCGCAAGTGGTCGTAGCACCGCGGTGGCTGACTCTGGTCCGGGCCGGGGAAGTTCCCTTGATCCTGCTTGGTGAGGTCAACGGCCATCGAGTGGCCTACTTCACCTTCGATTTGACCCACTCCAACCTGGTGGTCCAGGTCGGTTTCCCCATCCTCGGCGCACGCATCCTCGAATGGCTCGGGGGCGGATCGGCCGGGGCCGTTTCGACCGAACCGGCCGGTGCCCCGATCGCCATGTCGGCTCCAGCCGGCACCATCGCTCAGGTCACACTGCCTGATGGATCGGTGCGGGATCTCCTGACCGGTACGGCAGCCTTCACCGACACTGGTCAACCGGGCGTCTACCGCATCCAGTACCGGGCGGACGACGGAACCTTGATTGACGGCCCGGTGGCCGTACGAAGCTTTGTGGCCGACGAGTCGGAAGGTTCGGTTCGCCAGATCGGCACGGGGGGCGGGGCGATCGCCGAGGAAGAACCGTCCACCTTGATCAGAGAGTGGGCGCCGTGGGTGATCGGCCTGGTGCTACTGCTGATGGCCGTGGAATGGTGGGTGGGACACCAGCGCCCCGGATGGTCACGGCGCCCGAGGAGGGAAAGGAGCATGGCGGCATGAGGTTCGAACAGCCCTGGTGGTTGCTGGTCGCGATACCCGTCGCCGGCCTGGCCTGGCTGATCGCCCGCCGCGGTGGACGGACCGTCTCCCGACGTCAACATCGCTGGGCTCTCATCGTGCGGCTTGTCGCCTTGATCCTGCTGGTCACAGCAGCCGCCCAACCGGTGCTGTACCGCTCGGTGGAGGATCGATCAGTCTTGTTCCTGCTCGACCGATCGGCGTCGATCTCGGCCGACTCGGCGGCCGACCAGGAGGCTTTCCTGGCGGCAGCCCTCGAGGACGCCCGGGCCGACCATCGCACAGCCGTGGCGGTGTTCGGCCGCGACCTCCGCCTCGACTCGGCGTTTGCCGATGGCCGTATCCCGGCTCCGGTGCTGACGATCGTCGACGACTCGTCGACCGACATCGCCGGGGCTCTCGAGGCGGCCGCGGCGTTGATGCCCAGCGAAGGCTCACGACGCATCGTTCTCATCACCGACCTCGTACCAACCACCGTCGACCCCCGTCCGGCGGCGCGACGACTCGCCGACCTCGGCATCGCGGTTGACATCGTCGAGTTGTCCTCCGCTCGAAGCGCCGATGCCCTGGTCGAAAGCGTGCAGGTCCCCCCGGCCGCCCGCCAGGGCGACAGGGTTCCAGTGACAGCCGTGATTCGTTCCAATGTCGCCGGTCCCGCCCAGGTGGTGTTGCGGGGCGCCGATGGAGAGGAGCAAGTGATCGAGGTCGATCTCGAAGTTGGACGCAACGAGGTCTCACTACAGGTCGAAGGTGAGGGTTCAGGGTTTCTGCCGATCTCGGTCGAGGTCAGGGCCGACTTCGACACTCGGCCGGAGAACGACAGAGCCGAGGCTATCACCAGGCTCCTGGGCCCGGCCAAGGTGGCAGTTGTAGAAGGCGTAGCCGGTGAGGCCGATGCTCTGATGAGAGGATTGGAGGCGGGTGGTCTCGAAGCCGAGCTGCGACGTTCCATTCCGACCGCCGAAGAGTTGCTGGCCTACGACGCGGTCATCCTCGTCAACGTCGACCAACCCGGCAACGAGGAGTCGACCGCCCTGGCTGCGTTCGTCGAAGAGTTGGGAAGGGGGCTGGTGGTCATAGGTGGTGACCAGGCCTTTGGCCTTGGCGACTATCACCTCACCCCGCTCGAGTCGGTTCTGCCGGTGTCGTCCAACCCCGACGACCTCGTGCGGCGCCAACCGGTGGCCGAGGTGCTGGTCATCGACACTTCCGGCTCGATGGGCGCCTGTCATTGCAACATGGGAAATTTCAGCGAAGGTGGGATCGTCAAAACCGACATTGCCCGGGCTGGGGCCGAACTTGCGATCGAGGCGCTGTCCGATTCCGACCGGGTGGGAGTTCTCACCTTCACCGGAGGCAACACCTGGGTGCTTCCGCTTGGCCCCAAACCTTCCCCTGAAGCCGCCCAGGAGGCCCTGGGGGGAATCGTTGCCAACGGTGACACCGCCATCTCCCGGGCTCTCGAGGAGGCTATGGCCGAGTTGCAGGGCGCTCCGGAACATCTCCGGCACATCGTCCTTTTCACCGACGGATGGGATCCCAACGATGCCAACCTGCTTCCCATCGCCCGCGAGATTGCCGACTCGGGCATCACCCTTTCGGTCCTTGGAACCGGAGAAGGCCCCGGGACAACTCTGGAGAGAATGGCCGAGCTCGGAGGCGGTCGGTTCTACCCGGGCACGGATCTCGCATCGATCCCGGAGATCTTCGTCGAGGAGACTTTGAACGTTGCCCGCAACCTCGCCACCGAAGGGACGTTCTACCCGGTGCTGGCGGCGCCTTCCCCGGTAACGGCCGGTCTCACCGCCGCGCCGCCGCTGGCCGGTTATGTCTTGACCAAGGCCAAAGGGACTGCCTCGGTGCCCCTCGAGATCGGACAGGCCGATCCGCTGCTCGCCACATGGCAGCGGGGGCTCGGGCGGGCGACCGTCTGGACCTCGGACGCCACTGCCCGCTGGTCGACGCAGTGGGTGGATTGGGAGGGTTATGTCGACTTCTGGGGCGGGTTGGTGCGCGATGTCCTTCCCGCCGGCCGCGAGACCCCACCCGCGGTGTATGTGGATGGCGGCAATCTCAACGTCGACTTCGAGATGCCCTCAGCCGACATCGACGCCACCGCCACCGCCCGGATTCGCATGCCCGACGGCGAGGTAGTCATCGTGCCAATGCAACGGGTGAGCGGCGACGACTTCTCGGCCTCGATTCCGGTAGGGCCGACCGGTGCTTACTGGGTGGCCGTGACCGTCCAGAACCCTGATGGGTCCCAGATCGTCACCGGCTCGGGAGCAGTCTCGAGTTATGAAGAGGAGTTCGCTTTCCGCGAGCCCGATCCTGCCCTCGGGACTGATATCGCGTCGATCACCGGTGGGCGGCTCGGCCCGGAACCGGCGGCGGTCTTCGAACCGGCCCCCGTGGTAGGCCGGGCCGATGTTCCGATCTGGCCATGGCTGGCCGCCCTGGCGATGTTGTTGTTCCTGGTCGACGTCGCGTTGCGTCGCTTGGTGCTGACCGCCGGTGACTCGGCGGCGTGGAAGGAGGGCCTCACCACCGCCAAGACCAAAGAGAAGCGGCGCATCGAGAAGAAGGTAGAGGAGGCCGCTGCCACAGGCGCCACCCCGCCGGTGTTGTCCGACTCGGCGACGCTCGAACGCCTGATGAGGCGCAAGCGGTCCTGAGCGGTGACCGGTTGCTTCCATCCCCGTTCCAACCTGGGATAGTGCGAGCCACATGACTGACGATCGCCCCCCGAATGTCGAGCGTCCCCCGGTCTGGTTACCGCGAGCCGTGATTTGGATCGTCGGGGTGTTGGCGGCCGCTGGGGTCGTCATCTGGATCGTCTTCCGCCTCCGTTCGCTCGTCTACATCACCTTCATCGCTCTCTTCATCGCCGTGGCCCTGGAACCAGCCGTGCAGAGGCTGTCCAAGCGCGGCTGGAAGCGTCGGTCGGCCACGGCTGTGGTTTTCGGGGTGGCCTCGCTTCTCACTCTGGGGTTCCTCGGCGCGGTGATCCCGATCTTCATCACCCAGGCGGCCGCGCTGATCGACAACATGCCCGCTTACCTGATCTCGCTGCAGGATTTCCTTTCGCAGTACTTCGACGTCGAATTGATCGACGAGAACATCACCGAGCAATTCCAGAACCTCGGCGACCTCCTGCAGAATTTGGGAGGGGCGGTGGCCGGAGGACTCTTCGCCGTCGGCAACACCATTTTCAGCTTCATCTTCCACTTCGTCACAGCGCTCCTGTTTGCCTACTACCTGGTGGCCGACGGACCTCGCTGGCGCCGGGCGTTGCTCGGGGTGCTGCCACCGGAACGCCAGCACGAGATGTTGCGCGTGTGGGAGGTGGCCGTCGAGAAGACCGGCGGCTACACCTATTCCCGACTCATCCTTGCTGTGGTGGCGGGGGTCTACACCTTCGTGGCGCTCCTCATCCTCGGCGTGCCTTACGCCGCGGCTCACGGGGTCTGGGTCGGAGTCCTCTCACAGTTCGTACCGGTCATCGGAACTTACGTAGCGCTGGTTGTGCCGGCCCTGGCCGGGTTCTTCGTCAGTCCCTTGACGGCCCTTTGGGTCATCATTGTTCTGATCGTTTACCAACAACTCGAGAACTACCTCATCGCCCCTCGCATAACCGAGCGAACCATGTCGATCCACCCGGCGATTTCGATCGCCGCGATCATCGCCGGCGCCAGTCTGTTGGGTGGGGTGGGTGCGGTCCTGGCCTTGCCGGTGACGGCCATCGTGCAGGCCCTGGTTTCGACTGCTTTGCACCGCCACGACCTGGTGGACTCCGACTTGATGGCCGAGGAGCCCCCGGAAAGTCAGTAAAACCGGATCAATCGAGGTCATTGGCGGTAGCCCTCCACCATTTAGGATGATCTGCCGTGACCGCAACCACTGAGGACCTGGCACGAGCTACCGGCTGGCCACTGGTCGTGAACTCCGTTCTCGCCTCAACCTTTGGGGTCGTAGGAGCTTTGTTCTTCGATCTGGTCGGCCGGGTGATCGCGGCCGAGGTGGCCGGTCTCGACCCGGTGCTTTTTCACAACCGGGTAGAACTCATCGGCTCCAACGATGTCGCCCTGGCCGGAGGAGCGCTCGCCTCTTTGGTGGCCGGTGCATTTTTCCTGGCGCTATATCCGGGCAGTCGCAATCACGACGCCAGCCGGTTGGCGGTCTTATGGCTCATCCTCCATTGTTTCCGGCAGGGTCTTGTCCCGATGGCGCTCGCCCCCCTGTCTGACGACTCAGACATGTCCCGGGCGCTTGCTGCCCTGGAGTTGCCGGGTGGGATCGATGTGATCGTCGGCGCGGCCGGGGCCGCCGGGCTCTTATTGATCTCCCTTGCCGCGGCTCCTGCATTTCTTGCCTTCGCCAACCACCAGCGCGACATTTCGACACCCACCAAACGGGCGGTCCTGATGTTGCGGGTGGGGGTGGTCCCCGGGATCGCTGGTGGCATCCTGGCGGTTCCGTTCTTCATTCCGGACTCCGGCATCGGCCTGGTCCCGAGCCTTCCGACTTTCGGTTTGTTCACGCTCGCCACGCTCTTGGCCGCCCTCGGGGTCAAGTCGGTGGAAATCCGCCGTGACGCCGACATGACCCCCCGCTTTTCGTGGGCCCTGCTGGCGACGCTCGTAGTCACGATGCTTGTCTTCAGGTTTGCCCTGGCCAGGGGAATTCCTATCCCTCCCGACCCGGAATCCTTCTTCTTTACGTGACGACAGGGTTCAGCGCGGCGGTGCTGACCGTCTCGGATGGGGTGGCGCATGGGACCCGCCTCGATGAATCGGGTGATGCTCTGGTCGATCTGTTGACCACCAATGGCTTTGTGGTCGCCACAAGATCGGTGGTGGCCGACGATCCGGCAGCGATCAGCCAGGCGATTATCACATTGTCAGGTGCAGCTCGTTTGGTGGTGACTACCGGTGGTACGGGTTTTGGTCCCCGGGACCACACCCCGGAGGCGACCCGTGAGGTGATAGAGCGGGAAGCTCCAGGGATGGCCTGGCTCATGTTGCAATCGGGCATCGCTTCTACTCCGCTGGCAGCCCTTTCCCGGGGCGTGGTAGGAACAGTTGGATCCGCTCTGGTCGTGAACCTGCCGGGCAGTCCTCGGGGCGCGATCGAGAACCTCACCGCCCTGCTTCCCGTATTGGGTCACGCCCTCGAGTTGTTGGGGGGTCACACCGAGCATTCACCACCGACTGGCTAGCGTTTCCGGCCAATGGGTACCGAACTTCCCCAAATCATCGCCACCATCGAAGACTGGACCACCCGCGGGGTCAGCTTCGGCCTGGCGACGGTCGTCGGAGTGCGGGGCTCGACCTATCGGGGTCTGGCGGCGCGCCAGCTCATCTCAGCCGACGGAACTTCGGTGGGGACGGTGTCGGGCGGCTGCCTCGACGGGGATCTCACGGATGTCGTAGGTGAGGTCATCGCTGCCGGCCAACCGCGGTTGGTTGAATTTGACCTCACTGCCGACGAGGAGGCGGTGTGGGGCTGGGGAATTGGTTGTAACGGAGCTACCAACCTCCTGGTCGAAACTGCCGCAGGCGCCGGTCAACTAGCCGCAGCGGTGCGCGGAGGAGCGGCTGCCCTCTTGCATTCCCTCGACGGCGACAGCATCGGTCAACATCACTTGGTCGATGCAGCCGATCCGACCTGGGGCCCTGAGGTTGAGTCCGCCACGGCCGATGGCCGCCACCGGGTCGTGGACCACGATGGTCGTAGGTATCTCCTCGAGATTGTCGCAGCGCGGCCGTCTCTGGTTGTGTGCGGGGCGGGCCATGACGCCGTTCCGCTGGTAAAGCTCGGCTCCGAACTGGGATTCGACGTGACAGTGGTCGATGAAAGGCGTCGGTTCTTGTCCCGTGAACGATTCCCGGAGGCGGCGGCCTTGATCCACTGTGCTCCGGCGGATCTCGCCGAACGGGTGGCCCTGGGTCCCGGATCTGCCGTCGTCATCATGTCTCACAACTATCTTCGTGACGTCGATTACCTGCGCTCGGTTTTGACCCGCCCCACCGCATACGTCGGATGCCTCGGACCCGGTGAGCGATTGGAACGGATGATCAAAGATATCGAAACGGGCGGGCTGCCGCTTGAGCCGACCGACCTCGCCCACGTCCATGGACCCGCCGGCCTGGACATCGGCGCCGACGGCCCTGTTGAGATCGCCTGGTCGGTGTTGAGCGAGATCCTGGCCGTCAAGCGATCGCGTTCTGGTAGCTCCCTGGTGGAGCGCAAGGGCCCGGTGTCCCTCCGTCGGTTACCGTAAACGTATGAACATCATCCACGAGTTTGAGGTAGCACGGCCGCTCGGGGCGGTGTGGCAGATGTTTCAGGATGTTCCCTCGGTGGCCCAATGCCTGCCTGGTGCCGAGCTGACCGAGGACAAAGGCAACGGCGTCTACGCCGGAAAGGTTTCGGTCAAGCTCGGGCCGATCGCCGCCACCTTCGAGGGAGAAGCGACCATATCCGCCGATGCTTCCGCCCACCGCGCCTTGATCGATGGCAAAGGGGTTGACAAGCGGGGCGGTAGCCGCGGCAGCGTCAAGGTCAGCTACGCCCTCACCGACTCCGGGGGAGGAAGCACCAAGGTGGTCATCGACGCCGATGTCACCCTGGCTGGCCCGGCCGCCCAATTCGGCCGCACCGGTTTGATCAACGAGATGAGCAGCCGGCTCATCAACGACTTCTCCAGCTGTCTCGAAGCCAAACTCGGCGCTCCGACCGAGGAGGAGGCTGGGGAGATCAAGGCCGGCGAGGTGCAAGGTTTCACCTTGCTTTGGGAAAGCCTGGTCGCCTGGTTCAAGAGGCTCGTCGGGTCTCGATGATCAGAAGGCGGCTAAAGGCTGCCGCCCGACGGGTCTCTCTGGCATCGCTGGCCGCCCTGGCTGCATGTGGAGGAGTGGGTGATGCGCCCGACCCGGGCCACGTGGTTGTCGATATGCGCGACAACAGCTTCTCTCCGACGGAATTGCGAGTACCGGTTGGGGCCGAGGTCATGTTCGTCGGAGCCGGACGCAACCCCCACAACGCCGTGGCTGCGGATGGTTCCTGGACCACTGAGACCAGCTTTGGCACCTTGCAACAGATGAATGGTGACCGGGCTGTGGTCCGGTTCGACCAACCCGGCGAATATTCCTTCTTTTGCACGTTCCACGGCACCGCCGATGGCAGTGGGATGGCCGGCCGATTGGTCGTAGGTGACGTCGACGCTTCACCTGCAGCCCAGGGTGCGGCCGAATCGATCGCACCGTCGTCCTGGTCTGGGGTCACGCTCCGAGTGCCCGAGGCCTACCCGACGATCCAGGCGGCGGTCGATGCCGCCGGGGCCGGCGACCTGGTGCTGGTGGGGGAGGGCGTCTACCGCGAGGCGGTAGAGATCACGACTCCTGGTGTGGTGTTGCGGGGCACTGATCGCAACAACGTCGTGATCGATGCCGAGTTCCAACATGAGAACGTGGTTGAGGGATACGCGGACGGGGTGGTGGTGGAGAACCTCACGGTCCGCAACGGCACTGCCAACGGGGTTTATTGGGCCGGCATTCGCGGATATCGGGCTTCCTACGTCACGGCAGTCAATAACGGCGACTATGGGATCTATGCCTTCGACTCCTCCGACGGCGTGTTCGAGCATTCGTATGCGTCAGGCTCTCCCGACTCCGGCTTCTACATCGGACAGTGCAACCCCTGCGAGGCGGTGATCGACCAGGTGATATCAGAGTGGAACGGGCTGGGCTACTCGGGCACCAATGCCTCGAGCGACCTCTTCATCATCAATTCGGTTTGGCGATACAACACCGCTGGCATTATCCCCAACACCCTTGACAGCGAGCTGCTGCCTCCTTTCCACGATGTGGTCATCGCCGGCAATCTTGTCCACGACAACGACAACCGGCTGGCGCCGATGAGAGACATTGCGTGGACGGGTCATGGCAACGGCATTTTCCTCGCCGGCGGCAATACGTCGCTGGTGATCCGCAATCGGGTCGTCAACCATTCCGTCAATGGGATTGCGATCATCTCCAACCCCGACGACAACTTCTGGACGAGCTCTTACAACCGGGTCGAAGGCAACGTGGTCGACGGGTCTGGGCGGGCCGACATTGCCCTGGCTGGGCCTTCTGGGCAGGGCAATTGTTTTATCGACAATGAGATGGAGACCACGCTTCCTGTAGGGCTTGAGGTATTCGCTACGTGTGACGGTTTGCGGTTGCCGCTTATGTATGAGCTCGCCGGGTCGACCGAGCAGCTCGGGCGGGTGATGGACAACGGCTTCGATCTACGCCCGGAGAACCTGGTGGGCTCGGCCCCCGAGCCGGATCCTCAACCGACCATGCCGATGGGATCGGATGCGCCCGTGAAGCCAGCCGTGGACGTGTTTGCAAACCATCCCGTCGATCTCGATTCCATCGAAGTCCCCGAGTTGCCGGCCGGACTCATCGTCGACCAATCCAAAGGAGTTACCGTGTTCGGAGTGTTGTTGGGATCGGTCACCTCGGTCTTCTTCGGGCTCTACGGATACCTCCTGCCGTTTGTGCTCTTTGCGGTGTGGATGACAGTTGCCCTTTGGGACCTGATGAGATCCGATCGTGGTCGCGGTGCCGTGATCGGTTGGACGGCCGTAATCCTGCTGGTGCCTTTCCTGGGGGTGATCTTGTATTACGTGTTCGGTCGCCCGCAATTGGCCGTATGGCAACGATGGACGCTTGTGGCCGGGGGTTTGGGGGCCTAACTGTTGATCATGGTGGTGGGGGCTCTTGTGGGCGGGGTGGCT
>JBBDQN010000026.1:0-6440 GCA_040905905.1 Acidimicrobiia bacterium | reverse complement strand
GGGACGGATTCGCCCGATAGCCCCGATAGCCCCGATAGCCCCGATTCGCCCGACTCGCCCGACGACGACGACTCTTCATCCTGAGAAGCGGCAGGGAGCGGTGCGGCCGGGTTTTAGTCCGGCCACTCGGCTCTCCTGTGGGGAGTTGCTCCCTCGGAGGGACTCCTCCGCTCACCAGGCCCCCGATACAAGCCAGAATGAGCCAGGAAATGGAGAGGATGAGCCCGGTAACTCCGAGGGTGGCGATGGCGGAGACTCCGCTGACGACGACGGCGACCCAGACAATTGGCGGTCTGCCCGCGAATTCCTCCTGGCTGAGACGTTGATACGTCACCGGGATCAGGTGTTGAGCCGGGAGGTCCTCCTCTCGAGGGTCTGGGGTTACGACTTCGATCCCGGGAGCAACGTCGTCGATGTCTACGTCGGCTACCTCCGCAAGAAACTCGGTAAAGACCTCATCGAAACCGTACGGGGCATGGGCTACCGGCTGGTCAACCGCACCTAAAGCCGCGATGCAGAGACGGGTGCTCTTCTAAGCTTCAAAAGGACATTCGCAATCTTGACGAGGAGCAAAACATGGAGAGTCGCGCCCACGCAGTCTGGCATGGCAACCTGGCGGAGGGGTCGGGTGAGGCAACTCTTGCAAGTGGGGTAACAGGACCGCTCCCGATGAGCTGGCCCAGCCGAACAGAGGCGCCCGCCGGCAAGACCAGCCCAGAGGAATTGATCGCAGCTGCCCACGCAGCATGTTATTCAATGGCCCTTTCGGGCGGGCTGACCAGGGCGGGGACCCCTCCCACCACTCTCGAGACCGATGCGGTCGCCACCTTCGAGAAGACAGAGCCGGGGTGGCGGCTCACCCGGATGGCCCTGAGCGTTGTGGGGGAAGTCGCGGGGATCGACGATGCAGCCTTTCAGACCGCGGCGGCTGCTGCCAAGGACGGGTGCCCGGTGTCCAACGCCCTCAAAGGCAACGTTGAGATCACCATCGAGGCAGCTCTGCGTTAGTTCGGGCTTAGCTCCAGAAGCTGCACGACGTTCCCGTCAGGATCCACGTAAGTGGCAACCTTTCCACCCCACGATTCACTCTCGGGGCTGCGAAGACACCGCACCCCTGCTTCGATCAGATGCAGGTGGGCCAAGTCAATGTCGGTGACTTCCAGATTGACCATCACTCTTAGCGGGTCCGGATTGGTACCGGCGACGGAGTCATGGACCGCCAATGTGAGCCGTACGCCACCCCAGACGAAGTTGACTCTGCGGGGCCGATCGGAGTGTGGCCGGAGCTGGAGGGTCTCGACGTAGAAGCGCCTCATTTCGCTGAACCGGTCGACGGCAGTCCACAGGATGACCCCGGCCAGGCCGGTGATGAAGCCAACCACCTCTGCAGGGTATAGGTTCGGAATCTTGCTGCAAATGCTTGATATCGGGTGTGGGCCAGCCGATGAAATAGCTTGCAATCATGCCGTACGCCGGAATGCTGGCCTTGGATGGGGACGAGAAGCCGATTCCTGCCCGAGTCGAGTTCACGTCCGCCGAACTAATAGTTGGCGTCGCCGCCGGGACCCTGGGTTCATGGCCTCTCTCAACTTGTCGGATCGAGCCGGATGGCGACCGATTCCTCATGAACGTTGACGGTGATCTCGTTTGGTTCGATCCCGACCAACCCGCCGACTTTGCTCGGGAGGCCCTGTTCTATGGACGGTCGAATGGGTTGGCATCGGCGGTCAAGACAGCGCGAATGGCAGCCCATGCCACTACCACTTCGCCTCCGGAGGTTGCGACCGTCGAGCATGAAGGCGAAAACGAGTCGCCCTCCGTGCTTGCCTGGTGGAGGGTCCTGTCCGACGGCCGCAAGAACCTCGTACTGATGGGTGTGGGCCTGTTGGGGGTCGTGGTTGTGATCACCTTCTTCTCCGGCGGCAAAACCCCGCCCGCCCCCGCCGCCAACTTCATCACCTCAACGACCGCTCCTCTGCAGGTGTTCGAACTAAATCTCGAGCAGCTGTCGATGCGTTGGAACGACGTTGCTGCCGATCTGCGCCTCGATCTCTTCATTGTTGGCGTCCCCACCGGTCGGAGGATGCAAGTCGATCTCGGTACCGGCATCATCCTCTACGCCACTTCTGATCCGACCAGCCAACGGGTGCGGACCTTGATGATCGGAGCCGGACCGGGCCAGGACGAACAGGCCGAAGCAGTTCTGGCCGCTTGGGGGACCATGATTGCCCTGGTCAACCCCGAGCTCGACCCCGAGGAGCGACGAGATTTGCTCGACCGCCTCGGCGTGGATGTTGAGCGTCCCCTTCAGCTCGGCCTCGACATGGAAACCGAACAGGGCGGCAATCGCTACTGGCTGCGGTCGGGGGTGCTGGGGACCAGAGTTCTATTGGGAGTCGAGCTCGCACGCTGATTCAGCCTGTGGTGGACCTGTCCCGCTGATTTCGGGCACAATGAGCCCGTGACCGACGTCTTCGTCGTCGACGCCTGCCGGACTCCGATGGGTCGCCTGGGCGGCCAACTCGCTCATGTCCGGCCCGACGATCTGGCAGCCCACGCCCTGGGGCGTCTGCTCGATCGCAACCCGAGCCTGAACCCGGGGGCCGTCGAAGACGTGGTGTGGGGAGCCGCCAACCAGGCTGGTGAAGACAACCGCAACGTCGCCAGGATGGCAGTCCTTCTGGCGGGACTACCTATCGAGGTCGGCGGGGTGACGGTCAACCGATTGTGTGGTTCAGGACTCCAGGCTGTTATCCAGGCCACTCACGCCCTTGCTGCGGGTTGGGGCGAGGTGATGGTGGCAGGTGGGTCGGAGTCGATGACCAGGGCCCCCTTCGTGATGGCCAAAGCCGACCGGGCGTTCCCGACCGGAACCCCCGAGGTGGTGGACACGGTCCTCGGATGGCGCTTGGTGAACCCGAAAATGAAAACCGCCTATCCCCCTATCACGATGGGCATGACCGCCGAGCGTGTGGCCGAGCGCTTCGGCGTTTCCAGATTGGATCAAGACACTTTCGCCTTGCACAGCCACCAAAAGGCAGTAGCTGCCTCCCAATTTGGCAGGTTCAAGACCGAGGTGGAGCCGATCGATGCCCCGGTTGACTCCCGTAGGCGCGAGGTCCGGACCATCGCAGAAGACGAAGGGCCCCGTCCCGATTCATCGCTTGAAGCGTTAGCCAGACTTCCTGCGGTGTTTCTTGAGGGAGGCACGGTGACCGCAGGCAACAGCTCACCAATGAACGATGGCGCCGCGGCTGTTCTCCTGGCAACCGAGACCGGGCTCCGTCAACACGGTCTTACCCCACTGGCACGCATCGTCTCGTCGGCTGCCGCCGGGGTCGAGCCCGACCTCATGGGGATCGGCCCGGTGCCGGCCAGCACCAAGGCATTGCAGAGAGCCGGGCTCGAAGTTTCGAAACTCGATCTGGTCGAACTCAACGAGGCGTTTGCCGCTCAGTCCATTGCCACAATCCGTCTGCTCGATCTGGACCCCGACGTGGTGAATGTCAACGGCGGCGCCATCGCCCTCGGCCATCCATTGGGAGCGTCTGGGGCCCGCATCTTCACCACCCTGGTCCATGAGCTGACACGGCGGAACCTGACCTATGGGCTCGCCACCATGTGCATAGGGGTCGGCCAGGGGGTAGCGGCGGTGGTGGAGCGGGTATGAGCGGACCCCTGGCAGGGGTGCGCGTGCTCGAGTTCGGAAACTTGGTAGCGGCGCCGTACTGCGGGATGCTTCTTGCCGACCTGGGGGCGGATGTCATCAAGGTCGAACCTCCTGACGGCGACCTTGCCCGTCACATCGGTCCATTTGTGGAAGGAGAGAGCGGCTTCTTCCGGGCGGTCAACCGAGGTAAACGCAGTGTCGCTGCCGACCCTAAACACCCTGAGGCCCGTCATCTTCTGAGAGAAATGGCGCGGGCGGCCGACGTCGTGATCCACAATCTACGGCGGGGCGCTATGGAGCGAATGGGTCTCGGCTATCCGGAACTTGCCGCCAAGAATCCTGGTTTGGTCTATGCCGTGATCTCGGCGTTCGGAGCGTCGGGTCCTTATGCCGACCGAGCTGGTATCGACCTGATCTTTCAGGGTGAGGCGGGAATGATGTCGATCGGCGGCGAACCTGGTGGTGGCCCTCAAAAGACAGCCACGACGATCGCCGACTTCGTTGCCGGGACCAATGCCGCTTTGCTCGTGGTTGCGGCCCTGGTGTCGCGAGGTGCCACCGGTCTGGGTCGGGTAGTCGAGACTTCGCTCCGAGATGGCCTCATCGCCGTGCAAGCAGGCTGGAACGCCCAGTTCTTTGTCACCGGTCGACAGCCCGAGCGCACCGGGACTGCCTCTCCAGTCACCGCTCCCAACCAGACGTTCACCACTGCCGATGGTCACGTGAACCTGGCGATCGTCTCCGATCGTCACTTTCAACGGGCGTGTGAGTTGATCGGCCTCGGGGCGTTGTCGAATGAGGAGCGGTTTGCAACAAACGAACTGCGGGTTGCTCAGCGTCATGAACTGGCCGGGCTGTTCCAGGAAGTGCTCGCGACTAAACCGACCGATCACTGGCTGACACTGCTTGGAGGTGCAGGTCTTCCGGTTGGTCGCATCCTTACCCTTCCGGAAGTGTTTGCGGACCCCCAGGTCCTTCACAACGACATGGTGGTCGACCTCGATGGTTATCGGACCCAGGGATCACCATTGCGCAGTGACGGTGCGAGTGTGATCTCCCATCGCCAATCACCGGGATTGGGCGAACATACTGCTGCCATCATCGGCGAGCTTGGTGTCTCGTCAGAGCGCTTAGATCGACTGGTGGCCGATGGCGCTTTGCTCGTAGGGTAGGCAACCGTGGTGTTGCGTTGCCCCCTGCCCGAGCTAACTGCGACTTTGCAGGCCTGGCACAAAGACCGGAACGGTCTTGTGTTTGTGGCTGATCCCACCATCGGGGACGAGTGGAGCGACGTGTCGAAGGAGTTGATCGAAGTTTTCCGCCTCACCAGGCAAACGCTGGCCAGGGGGCTTCCGGTGGTGTTCGTGGTTTCCAACGATGACCTGTTGGGGCGCAACGGCCCGGGGCGGGCGATGGTGGCTACCGGGATACTTTCCGCAGCTCGTACCGCGGCAGTCGAGCATCGCAAGAGCCGCGTGCCGGTCAACGTCATCGCCCGCGAGGACGGAACTGATCCGGAGCTCATCGCCCGCTGGTGTGGCCTTCTATTGGAGGGCGAGGCACCGACAGGTGAGCTCATCCATCTGGGATCCGAGCACATCGGCAAGGCTCTGCCTTGACGGCTGTCGTCACCGGAGCCGCCGGGGGGATCGGCCAGGCACTGTGCCGGCGACTCGCAGAGGCCGGCCACGCCGTCGTCGCGGTCGATTTCTCACCGCGCCTCGAGGACGTCGTGGCCGGACTCGAGGCGAGTGGAGTCAATGTTCAGCCGGTCCAGGCCGATCTGACGACGGCTTCCGGCGTGGAGGAGGTGGCGAAGGTAACGCAGGCAATGGGCGGTCTCGAAGTCCTGGTCAATAACGCCGGCATCACCAGAGACAGCCGGCTGGTCAATCTCAGCGAGGACGACTTCGAGGCGGTAATCGCCGTCAACCTTGGTGCTGCTTACCGTCTGACGCTCGCCCTGATTCCGCAACTACCGATAGGGAGCATCGTCAACATCTCCTCACGGGCCTATCTGGGCAACTTCGGCCAGTTCAACTATTCGATGTCGAAAGGGGGCTTGGTCGGTCTCACCCGGGCCCTGGCCCAAACTCTGGCGCCAGCGGTCAGGGTCAATGCCGTCGCTCCCGGTCTGATCGGGACCGAGATGGCAATGGGAATTCCCGACGATGTCCGTACCAAGATGATCGACGCCATCCCCGCAGCCCGCATGGGTCGGCCCGAAGAAGTCGCCGAGTTGGTGGCCTTCCTTGCTTCGGATGCCTCCTCTTATATAACGGGTGAGGTGCTGGTCATCGGCGGGGGACGCAGCCTCAGCCGGTGAAGGATGACGATCAATACACGAGCCGGGTGACCGTCTCGGCAACAAGTGCGGTCAGACCGCTTTCGGTCTCGATGGTCGCCGTTCGACGCACTTGCACCGAATCGCCGATCCCTTCTACTCCGGCCAGCGTCGTGCGGCCCCGCCCGCGCTGGGGCTTTGATCGGCCCACCCATCCTGAGCTCACGGACCTGGCCGAGGCGGGTAGGGAGCGGTACGCCGCCACGCTCGGACGCATCCTGGCCCATGCCGATGCCCTGCGCGCCATTCCGGTCCGGCCATCCGGCACGCCGCAGGAGCCCCACTGGCTGAACGGCTTCCTGCCAGGTCTGGACGCGGCCGCGATCTATACGTTCATGGCCGAGCGCCGCCCGGCGCGGTACGTGGAGATCGGCTCCGGGAATTCCACCCGCTTCACGGCGCGGGCCATTCGTGATCACGG
The DNA here is from genome assembly GCA_040905905.1 of Acidimicrobiia bacterium. GTDB lineage: Bacteria > Actinomycetota > Acidimicrobiia > Spongiisociales > ZC4RG35 > JAICND01. The sequence continues at coordinate 5 of JBBDQN010000026.1, read as the reverse complement.
CCTGC
>JBBDQN010000025.1:0-36038 GCA_040905905.1 Acidimicrobiia bacterium | reverse complement strand
ACCGGCAAGACCACCGGGTTCGCCATCCCCGCCCTCCTCGAATGGGACGGACCCGCCATCGCCACCTCCGTCAAGGGCGACCTTCTCGAACACACCATCGACCAGCGCCGCAACGTAGGGGACACATATGTCTTTGACCCCGTCGCCTCCACGAGCGAACCCTCGGCAGGGTGGTCACCACTCCAGGCCTCCGCTGACTGGCAGGGGGCGCTGCGGATGGCCGCCTGGCTTGCCTCGACCGCCCGAGCCGGCGAACGAGGAGGGCTGCAAGACTCCGACTTCTGGTACGCCGTCGCCCAGAAACTCCTCGCGCCGCTCCTGTTCGCCGCCGCCCGCACCGAAGCCACGATGAGCGACGTCATGAGATGGGTCGACCTCCAAGACGAAGAAGAACCCCTCCGAGCTCTCCACCACACCCGGGAGATCGACGCCCTCCAAGCGTTCGCCGCGTCGATCAACCGCGAGGAACGCACCCGCTCCTCCGCCTACACCACCGCCGAGACCGTCCTCGCCGCCTTCGCCGACCCCGGCGTCCTCGCCACCACCACCCGCAGCCCGGTCATCGACCCCGACCGGCTCCTCGACGGCGGCAACCACACCCTCTACATCTGCGGACCGCTCCACGAACAAGCCCGACTCCGGCCGCTGTTCACCGCCCTCATCGAACAGACCGTCGCCCGGATCTACGACCGAGCCAACCGCAGCGCCGACCAACTCGCCAAACCCCTCCTGCTTGTGATCGACGAGGCCGCCAACATCGCCCCCCTCCCCGACCTCGCCCAACTCGCCTCCACCGCCCGCGGCGTCGGCATCCAACTCGTCACCGTCTGGCAGGACTTCGCCCAGATCCAGGCCCGCTACGGCACCTTCGCCCAGACCGTCATCAACAACCACCGGGCCAAGGTCGTGCTCGCCGGCGTCTCTGACACCCCCACCCTCGATTACATCAGCCGCCTCATCGGAGACGAGACCACCGTCGAACAATCCCACACCCGCAATGCAGACGGACGAGAGAGCGTCACCGAATCCACAAGGCATCGACCCCTCGCCTCCACCGCCGACCTCCGCCGCGCCGACACCGGCACCGGGGTCCTCGTCTACGGCAACTTCCACCCCGCCCAGCTCAAGCTTCGGCCCTTCCGACCGGCAATCCGGGCTGCGAGAGGAAACTGAGCGTGGACGTCGAGCTGAACCAAGACGGGGAACCGATCCGGCTCCACCTCACCCATCAGGAATGGAGAGACTGCACCGAGTTCGACGAGCCGGAATGGGAGCCCCTCGAGCGGGCGGTGCCCGCCCGGCTGTGGGGCGAGTTCATGTGGATGAACCGAGTCCCACCCGAAGGGCGAGGCATCGAGGCCTACAAACACCGCGACACCCGCCGCTACCTCCACCTCGACCACGACGGCCGCGCCTGGCAATGGAAGCCCGACGGAACCTGGACACAGGTTCCCCAAGACATGGCCTTAGCCGACGCCATCAACGAGCGCGAACACCTCCGCGCACAGGGTGTTGACCCGATAAGGCGGTGATCGCCGCCAGCGGGCATGGCGGGGAGTGCTTTAGGAGTCGTCGCCGTTGCCTGTCGACCCGCCTTCCGCCTGCCAGGCGAGGAGGGATGCGACGGCGGTGAGAATGAGGACAGCGTCGCGCCTGGTCCAACTGATGGCGATCGTGTGTTGGTCGGCGTGTTGCGCGGCGCTGCAGAGCTGGAATAGCGCATCCGCCACCGTGTAGATGCGGTCTGTTTGGTACGCATCTGAGCTTTACCCGCTGCAAGCGACTTACCGTACGGCGATCGCCACAGCTGCTCGATCACTCTCCTCGACGATGTGATGGAGTCTTCGTAGCGGCCCTCATTCAGAGCGCGGCGTGCCTTTCTCAGTTCGTCGGTCGCTTGCCGGGTAGGCGCCTCGGCGGCGCCGAGCGGGATGACTAGCGAGAACGCGTCCGCGAACCGGGCCTGGTCCAAGAGTGTCGCCCAGTGCATCGTGAGACCACCAGCCGAGTCTGGGTTGTCAGGCTCGTGAGATTCCGGTCCCCAGAGACGGCGTGGATGGCTGGGTCGACTATTACGGCCAGATCGCGTCCGAGGCGTTGGCGCTCCAGTAGTTCGAGTTGTTCGCGAGTCATGTCCAGGGCCAGCTCTTTCGAACCGCTGGGGTTCCTCTCGCTGAGCACGGTTACGGACGTCTGCTGGGCAAGTCCGAGGATCTGGAGCCCGGACCCTGTCAGCTCGATCATCACGGAGGCGTCGCCGATGAGGCGAACGTCGTCTCCCGGGGGCGGCGAACATACGACTCGGCACCGGAAGCGGAGACGGTGTCCACCGACGATCGGGAGCCCGTCCAGGCTGAGGCCGTCGCTGGCGAACTGGATCGTGCTAGCCAATGGCGACGTCCCCAAGCCACAGGGTCCGTCCTGAGGCCGCCAGTCGATCTCTCGACGCGTCGTAAGCCGGTTGCACCCGTGCAACTGCGTCCCAGAAGCCTTTGGTGTGGTTCGGGTGGTGGGCGTGAGTGAGCTCATGGACAAGGACGTAGTCGACGAGAGTGGGGGGCAGTTGCAGGGTTGCCCAGTGGATGTTGAGTCGGCCATCGCGATAGGAGCCCCAGCGGTAGCCGAGGTCTCGCACCACGATGGCGAATTCGGGAACGTTGCAGCGTGAAGCCCACGGCCTGACCCGCTGGCGGAGCCAGGAGGTTCCGGTGGCTCGGTACCAGGCGATGAGCGCTGCGGTACCGTCCGGCTCGTCACGGTGCAGGCACAGGCGCCCAGCGGAGAGCCTCACTGCCGCGTCCTGGTCGTCGACCAGCAGGAGCCGGTAGTTTCGACCCAGGTAGTGGAAGCCCTCCCCGTTGACGAGCTGCTTGGGTGGCAGCAGCGGCAGGAAGTCAGCCTTCTCGATCAGCTTGCGGTGGATCCAGCCTTGTTTGCGGTCGATTAGGTCCCGCACCGGGTCGTCTGGAGTCCCTGCCGGGACCGCTACCAGGAGTGAGCCGTCTCGGTCGATGGTGATCTCCATCGTCGACCGGGTGGGCCTTTCGCTAACGGCCACTTCGAGGCCGGCGACTTCGAGCACGCGGTGGGTCATGTCGTTACCAAGAGTTGATGGTTGGCTTTGGACAGCTCGATTAACCGGTCGGCGACCCGTTTGCACTGGTCGAGCGGGTACAGGCGGCTCTCGTCCAGACGCTGGACCACCTGTTTCCGCAGCTCGTCCTGGGCGGTGGGGTTGCCCCAAAAGCCGACAGTTCTCACCCGTCGGCGTATCATGTCGACCAGTCCGGTCGTCACTTCGATCACGTGGTCACGCGTGGCAGCAGCCTCGCCAAGTTCATCCTCGATCACGCCGAGGAATCGCAGGTCGATCTCGTCAAGACCCGTCGCACCCGTTTCCCGGTCGGCTGTCGCATCATCAATCAGGTCGCCGATCGCCAGAGCGAGCTGATCCCATTTGCCCTCCAGCGCTTCGAGGATCTCGTCCAGCCGTTCCGACAGTTTCTTGTACCGGGCCGGGTCCTCATCGTACTTCTCCCGGATGTGGTGGCGGAGGGCGTGTTCCATCTCCGACGCCTTCGCTCGCTCGGACGGTTGTCCAGCAACGTGGGTTTTAAAGTCGACGTCGGTGATCCGGATAGGTGGGATCACCTGGGCGAGGTCGAGCACGGTGATGTGTTCGTCAATCAGCTGTCGTACCTTCTCTCGATATAGAGACGGGTCGAACCCGCCGTTCCCTTGGTCCCGATATCGCAGGCGCGTGTACAGCTGGATCTTCCCGAACAGTTTGGCGTCGGCTACAAACGGCCGAGCTTCGGGCCGAGGCAACACGATGTCCAAGCTCACCAGAAACCGTTTGACATCTATGTCGAACCGGGCTCGCAACTCCGGATTGGCGAACAGGTCCACACAGCCTTCGATCACTCCCGGGTCATCGGCGAACTCAATACCGTGGCCGGCGAAGAACTGCACGACGCGCTGGTGACGATCCGATAGGCGCCCGGCCTCCTCGACGATGCTCCGCAGCGAACCGGCCACGAGGTCGTCCAGTTTCCCGTCAGCGTCGGCGTAGGCCGCCAGGGCCTCGGTCAGATGGTTGACAACCCCGTAGTAGTCGACCACCAACCCGTAGTCCTTGCCATCAGCAGTCCGATTGACTCGGGCCACCGCCTGTAACAGCTCCGCCTGCTGGATAAGCCGATCCAGAAATAGCACCTGAGCGACCGGGGCGTCGAAGCCGGTGAGCAGCATCGACTTCACGATCAGCATCGCCACCGGTGACGCATTGTCGCCGTCGGGGCCGAGCCGCTTCTTGAAGGCTTCGATCCGACCGTCCTGCTCGTCCTTGTCGGTCCACGTAGCCCAGTCCGCCGAGTCGTTGTGGGCGCCGGAGATCACCGGCACGAACTCGAGGATCCGGATGAGGTCGATGTGCGGCAGGGCACGCACCAGAAACTGCTGACCGCTGGGAAGGTCATCGATCTCATCGCCGGACATCCCGGCGAGCGCAGGGTCGAGAGCCTCGAGGCGAGAGACAAGCAGGTCTCGAGCCGCGTTGAACGCGTCGCGGTAACGGATGCAGGCTCGCCGACTAGAGGCGACCACCATCCCCTTGAACGCCTGCGGCAGCACTGTCGCCACATAGTGCTCAAGCATGTCGGCGGCCTTGGAGGCGATCATCTCCGGCGCCTCCAACACCTCCGCCACTCTCGCGTACTTGGCCTGTAGCGCATCCCGCTGCCCGGCGGAGAGCCCTGCGAACCAACGGAAGAACACCTCGTCCATGTCCGAGGCGCCCTTGACCGCGCCGTCGACGGTCCGGCCCTCATAGAGGATCGGGACAGTCGAGCCGTCTGCCTCGGATTCGGCGAGTGTGTAGGTATCGAGGAACGGGCCGAAGATGTCGTGTGTCTTCTTGCGGGCCCCCATGATGATCGGCGTTCCCGTGAACCCAACCCGGGCCGCGTTGGGCAGCGCAGCCATCAGGTTGGCGTGTAACCCAGACGCATGCGATCGGTGTGCCTCATCCACCATCACCAGGATCGCGTCGTCGTCGTTCAAGACACCTAGGGTTCCGTCGGCCGTTTCGTCCCCTTCCAGACCGGGCTCGACGGCGATGTCGTCCCGATACTTCTGGATCATCGCCATCACGAGACCAGGCCCGGACTGGGCCAACAGAGTCTTCAGATGCCTGGTCCTGCGAGCGACCTCGACGGTCTCGCCTGACAGCTCAGCAGTGTCCCGCAACTGCTTCTGAAGAGCGGTGCGGTCGCTCACCACCACTACCTTAAAACGGCGCAGCTCCGGGTCCGATCGCATCTTGCGGACAAGGAACACCATGGTCAGCGACTTGCCAGACCCCTGGGTGTGCCAGATGACGCCGCCTCGCTGATCGACCTCTCCGTCCTCAGGCCGAGTCTTGCCGGTCTTCAACCGATCGATCGCCCGATGGACACTCCGGAACTGTTGGTACCGCGTCACGGCCTTAACGGTCCGCTGCCCGACCGGCATGAACAGCGTGAAGTGCCTGACGATGTCCAACAGGCTCTCCGGCCGAAGCATCCCGGCGGCGAGCGACTCCTGCCCCGACAGGTCCTCGACCCGCTTGGCGACACCGGACGACACCGGTACGGCGACCGAGAAGGGGTAAGGGTCCTTCCACTCAAGGAAATGCTCCGGACCCGATGTGAAGGTCCCAACTCGCGCCGCTTCGAAGGTGGTGCCGATCACAAACTGGTTCGTCCAGAACAGCGACTCGTTGCCCTCGTCCGCATCGACCTCGTCACGCTGGTTCGAGTAGCGGCGAAGCTGTGTGATCGCCCGGGCCATCGCGTCCTCCGGCCCCGGGACCTTGCACTCCGCGACCACCAGCGGAATTCCGTTGACGAACAACACCAGATCTGGCGAGATGAACCTCTTCGAGTGCCCGCCCGGCTCGTCGACCCGGAACTGGTTGATGACCAGGAAGTCGTTGTTCTCATGGTTGTCCCAGTCGATGAATCGCGCCGTCTGATCACGACCCTGATCCCACTCCTCCATCCCCGGCACAGCTGTCCCTGTCAGAAGCAGGTCGGTGGCCATCCGGTTCCCCTCGATCAGCTTGAGCCCACCGGCGCCAGCCTTCTGTAGTGCCGACACTGCTTGCGAAACCCGATGTTCGTCCAGCCACGGCTCGCCCGTGGCGTCGAGATTGATCCGCCTCAGGGCCGCTCGAAGCCGACCTTCAAGGATGACCTCACGCCACGACCCCCGTTCAGTCAGTGCCGGTTCCCATGCATCGCCAGGGAGGTAGCACCAACCCAAAGCCTGAAGCTGTTGTATCGCCGGCCACTCCACCAATTCGAACTCGAGGCCGCTCATGACGCCAGGCTCCCAACGGTCCCCACGCGCCCGGACAAGAGGTCGGCGGCCAATCCCTGCCGACACTGGCGGACCTTCTCAAGCCATGCTGACTCGCTCTCAATGCGACGCTCAAGGGCCCGCAACGTTGCCACGATCCGCTTCTGCTCGTCGATAGCGGCGATCGGCACGTCGATTCCGCCGATCAGCTCTGTCTGCAGGCGTCCTGTTCCATGACTCGCTTCATCGACGAGCCCCAGGATCTCGGGCTCCTTGAGTTTGAGGAATGCCCAAAGGTACTCCGGCATGATGTCCTGATACGGCATGAGCGCCTTGCAGTCCTGGCCAAAGGCCAACTCTCGCGCTGCAATACCAACTCGGAACTCAGACTTCAGACTCATTCCGCGGACGACGAACAGAAGCGTCCCGGCTTGGACCATCCGACTGCCCGCACTGACGCCAGCGTGGGTCAGGGTTCGCTCCGACTGCGACAGGAACTTGTGCCTGAGGCTGCTGGAGGTGATCCAAGGGATTCCGCCGTCCCAATATCGCGCTTGGTCAGTACTCGGAGTCCCCCCGGAGAACCATGTCCCGCAATCGGCCAGCCGACGCGCGAGGCGCGGCGCCAATGAGCCGAAGAGATCGCTGATGAGTGGCCTCACGCACACCTTGAGTTTGGCGCGAACGCGTTCTGTAGCCAGGATTGCGTCGTCGATGGTGTCGAGGATCTCCGCGACTCGCCGCTGCTCCTGCAACGGAGGCACGGCAACTTCGATCCGTCCAAACTCCTTGCCTGAGATCTCGAGAAACGTGGTTCCTGATGCTCGTCGAACCAACTCCGAGCGGAGCAGATCGGTGAGGTGGTAGAAGTACTTTGGATGGGCCCCGTCTTTGAAGATGACGTTCTTGAATCCCTGGTTGGTCGCCATCGGCTGTGCGGCTAGCCCACGGTTCCCGAGGGTCGCACGCGTTGTGACCATGAGGGTGTCTCTTGGAAAGACGACTGCCCCAGAATCTGCCAACCCCTGACCCGTGATCCGCTCCTGCGTGCTGTGCACGTACGCTTCTACGTGACCGGTAAGTTCGCCGGGCGTGAGCCACGGGATGTCACCGTTCCAATACACAGGAACTTCCCTGCTTGGCGTGCCACCGGCCACAATCGATCCGATGTCCGTCAGCCTGCAAAGTATCCAGTCGTTCGGTCGAGCGTGTCCGCTAACCGCCATAGCCGAGTTCCTGCAGGAATCCGCCTAGGCGCTCGGAAGCGTTCGCCCTCTCCTCCTCAAGGCTTTGCAGGGTGACGGCGTACTTCCGACGCCAGAGCTGGTAGCAATCCGCCACATGGCGCCGATGGCCCGCAACCTGCTTGCTCAAGGAGTTGGCGAGCTGGTCGTGGAGGACCCCGATCACCAAGGATTCGGCATCGTCGGCGCTGAGTTCCTTCCGGGCGTTCGATGCCACGTCCAAGACGCGGGCGTCCAGACTCTTGAGTTGCTTCTTGGCAACCGTACGTTGTGACTTGAGCTTCTTGAGCTCCTCCTCGGTTGGGGCATCGTCCCCGTCTGGTGCGAACTCCTCGCCGCTGTCGTCTTCGTCCCCGGTGGATTGAGCGGCCTTGATGGTGGCATCAAGCGCTGCCACCTTCGCGGCCAGTTGGTTCCTCTGGTCGAGCAGATCGGGAACGAGGGCGGCGATGATCGCCAAGTGGTTGAGTGCCACAGCGTTCTTGTCGTCTTGGCTCGCGGCGGCGGTGGTTAGCCAGGCGTCGATGAGCCCGTCGATGCCGCGGGTGTCGAGCGTTTGGAGGTCATAGATGTGCTCGTCCCACCAGCGGGCATCGATCCCCGCGGTCTGGAAGCGGTCGAGCGGTCCGATCGAGGCGAGTGGCTGCTGGAAGAGCTCGATAAGGTCGGACCGTAACCCGACCATGGTGCCCCCATCAGCGAGGTCGAGCATCCGCTTGGCGGCGTCGTTCCACAAGCGCTCGAACTCACCTCGCAACTCTGCCTCCCGCACGGCGGCCTGTTCTTCGATCAACTCAGCAGGGGGCTGGAAGAGATCGGCGAAGTCCCAGTAGTCCTCGTCGCGTTCGACGAACAGAGACTCGACGTTCACCCCATGTCGTTCGAACGCGCCGCGGTGCGCATCAACCTCTGCCTTCGGGACACCACCGTGGAGGTGGGCTCGGACGTCGTGGGGCTCCGATGGCGGCGCGTTGTCGGCGTAGCGGCGAATGTTGCAGTTGAAGTCGTTCTCGGTCAACGCCTCCACCGGGACTACCTTGGCGAATCCGTCGATGTCGGTAAACGCCTGAAAGGCAGAAACGATCTTCTCTTCGTGCTCCGGCCGCAGATAGTTCTGTGCCCGCGCTTCCTCGTACTCCCGGTCGGCGTTGACGAACAACACTCTTCCCTTCCGGTCCGACGGCTTCGAGCCGAGAGCGCGGAGGATGAGGATGGCGGCGGGGATGCCGGTCCCGTAGAACAGGTTGGGTCCGACTCCGATGATGGTGTCGACGATGTCGGATTCGATCAGCTTGCGGCGGATCTCGCCCTCGGCCCCTCCACGGAAGAGGACGCCGTGGGGCATGACCGTGGCGACCATCCCGCCCGGGCGTAGCACTGCCAGCATGTGCTGGAGGAACATGAGGTCGGCTTTCTTGCCGCCTTCGGGGGTCCACCCGTACTTGAACCGTTCGGGGAACGGGATGCCGTCCCGGGTGTAGTTCTGTGAGAACGGGGGGTTGGTGATCACTCGGTCGTACTTCATCAGCTCTCCGCCGCCAACATGTTGGGGGTCGGCGAGGGTGTCGTCGTTGCGGAGATCGGCATCCTTGATCCCGTGGAGGATCATGTTCATCTTCGAGATCGACCAGGTGGTCCCGTTCGATTCCTGCCCGGCCAGAACCAGGTCGTTGGGGTCACCGCCGTGCTCAGCGATGTGGTTGCGAGAGTAGATGAGCATGCCGCCGGAACCGGAGCACGGGTCATAGATCCGCATCCCCTGCTTGGGATCGACGAGGCGGACCATCATCCGAACGACGGAGCGCGGGGTGTAGAACTCTCCGCCCTTCTTGCCGGCCGAGTCCGCGAAATCCCGAATCAGGTACTCGTAGGCAGCGCCGAGGAGATCGGGAAATTCGAAGTCGGCGTTGCGGAGCGGCACCTTCGAGAAGTGGGCGATCAGGTCCCGCCACTTCTTGTCGGTGATCTTCGATTGGCCGACCGTGCGGTTGAAGTCGATGTGCTGGAGGACACCCTCGAGCGCCGGGTTGTGCTCCTCGAGAGCGGCCAGCGCCTTGTTCAGAGCGTCGCCAAGACCATGCATGAAGTGGTCGCGAATGCACGACCACCGCTCTCCCTTGTCGTCGTGGGAGTCGCGGATGTCGGTGGGGCACATGTGCGGGACGAAGAAGGCCTCCCGGTAGAAGTCCGGATCGTCGGCCCGCTGCTGCGCCTCCTCCTCCGTGCGCCCGGAGGCGAGCTGACGCTCGATCACCCCCCTCCGTTCGACGTCGAACTGATCTGCCGCCCGCTTCAGGAACAGCACCCCGAAGATGTACTCCTTGAATTCGGAGGCGTCCATCTTCCCCCGCAAGATGTCGGCGGCCGCGAAGAGATGCCGTTCCAGTTGAGGCAGGGTGAGCATGCGCCGATTCTCGCACCGGATCGCTTCGCCGGCGACCAGGTCTAGGACTTTGTGTCACGCCTGCTCGGCCATCTGCGACTCGCGGCCCGGGTCGAGTCGACGGCCGGCCAGCTCAACGTGGCGCCGGGTTGCGGCCCATGCCAGCCGTCGAGCGAGATCCTGGGTCGACGGTGCGGGTCCGAGCAGGCCCCCAGCGTCATCCGGGACTCCGTATTCGTGACGGTATTGCAGCACTCGGTCAACGATCTCATCCCACGCTGCGCGATGGTCGCGTCCGGCGGGTCGCTCGCCGAGCGTGTCGATGATCCAGGGAGGAGGTGCGTAGGAGACCGCGGCGAGTCTGTCTCGGAGTCTCGCATGAGCCTCTCGGACCAGGGTGAGATACTCTGACACCGTGTCGTTGCTGCCTGAACTCAGTGCAGGGATCTCCCCAGAGCCGGCCACAAGCACCATTTCCAGGTCCAGGAGTCGCAGCCTCAAGTCCTCGTCCGTCAGGGTTTGGGGACCGCGTCCGCTGTCGAGCGCCGCCGACTCGGACGAAGTGCGGCCGAGCGTGGCGATGAGGGCGGCCAATCGGTCGGGGTCTTGGCGCGCTAGGTGAGCGCAGTCGCCGTGGTCGGGTTCCGGAGCGGCGACGTAAGCCGTGTTCGCTTCACGGCCTCGGCTCATGGTGACGTAGATCCACTCTCGATCGACGCCCTCGCCCACGACGGTGTGGACTCGGAGTGCAGTGGCGCCTTGGGCCTTGTGTCCGGTGAGGGCGTAGCCCCAGTCGAGGTGGCCCGCGTCCAGGTACCAGCGTGGAAGGGTGACGCAGTGGTTGGTGCGGTCGAGCCGGATCGTGGTGGTCAGGCGTTCCGTGTCGATGGTGGTGATGGTGGCGAGGTCGCCGTTGAGTACTCCAAGCCCGGGGCGGTTCTTGAGGCACACGGCTCGGTCTCCCGGCTGGAACTCGCGGTCGCCAGCGTTGATCGCGGGTCCGTCGAGTCGCCCAGCTTCTCGCATGAGAGCGCGGGCCCGCCGGTTGAGCTGACTGACCGTGCTGTTGCGGTGCCCGATGAGTAGCACCTGGGATGGGTCGCGCAGGTCCTGCACGTCGCGGTGCCAGGCGTCGACGGCCTCGCCGATGGTGTCGTCGCTGTCGGCCGCGACCCTGATGAGCCCTCGGCGGTCGTACATGGCCAACGCCCGGGATGCCGAGCCGTGACGCAGTTCGGCCAGGGCGGTGCGTTCCCACTCGCGGTCCTGCCGGACGTTCTCGGTTAGTTCAACGACAGGGAGGCGAGCGGCCAGCGCAGCGAACAGGCCGCCGGCGTCGATCTCGGCGAGCTGGTGGTGGTCGCCGATGAGAATGAGCTTGCCGTTGGCCGCTTCGACCACGTCGGAGACTTGGGCGAGCTGGCGAGTGCCGACCATTCCGGATTCGTCGACAACGACGACGGCACCGGTCGGGAGGCCACCGACTGACTTGGTCTCCCACAAGAGACGAGTGAGCGTGGCGGAGGGGATACCCGTTGCCGTCTCGAACCCAGCGGCTGCCCGAGCGGCCACCGCGGTTCCAACAATCGGCGTGTCGGTCTCTGAGGCGAGCTGACGGATGATCGCCATGACGGTGGTCTTGCCGGTTCCGGCTGCGCCAACACCGATGTCGACGGAGCTGCCGGACGTAGCGAACTGGCGGATCATCTCTTGTTGACCTTCTGTGAGGTTCGCATGACCGCCGAGAGCTGACTCGACGTTGGCCTCCAGTGCGGTCCACCGTTGGGCTGTGATCCCGTCCTGGGCGCGTTCGATGATCCGCTGCTCGATGGCGAGGAGTTCGGTGGTGGTGTAGCGGCGTTCGTGGACGAGTCCGGGGAAGATGTCACCGTCCTTCCGCCGCATCGTCTTGGGCTTGGTCGCATTGGCGAGTTCACGGATGCGCTCGAGTTCGGTCGGGTCGAGTGCGACTGGCAGGTCCTCCAACCGGTCGCTCCCGGGTTGGGTGGGAAGGATCGGGACTACCTCGGAGCGGCGAAGAAACGAGTCAGTGAGCGCTTCGACCTGCGCCCGTCGTCCACCCTGCGGGAGAGCCGCGGACGTGCCCATGATCACGTCTGCTCGGGCGAAGGTCGACGCCTGAGCAGTGAGCCCCTCGGCGGACGCAAGCCGCTCGAAGACCGGCTCCGGATTGGGAACGGTGACCTCACGGTTGAGATCAAGGACAGCCGCCATTCTCTGAGGAGTGACACCGACTCCCGCGCCCCGCTCCAGCCACATGTCGAGGAGTTCGTTGAGGGGGTGGTCCTGCTTGGGACGGCGGGTGGCGAGAGTGGCGACTTCGTTTGCGGCCGCGATGTCGTCGAACCCGTGAGATATTCGCCATGCTTCGATCTGTTGCCGGCGCTGGGAGAAGGCCATGATCTGGTCTCGGGTGAACCCCTCGATGTCGGCCACGCCGTTGTGCACGGGCTGCCAGCGGACCCCGAGTCGCTCAGTGAGCCGGCTCCGTAGCTCGGCCTCGTGGAGGTAGCCGGCGGCCAGCTTGTGCCGGTACAAAAGGCGACCGTCGATCGTACGCCACTCGCCGTCGACACCCTTCACCCGATTCCCGACCACGACGTGAGCATGGAGCTGAGGGTCGTCGGCTCGGCTTGTGAACTCGGTGAACCAGGCGGCTACGTACCCGGTGGTGCGGATAGGCCAGGTCTCGATCCGCTGCCGGGGAGCCCCATCCTCGCCGAGCATCTGCTTGCCGTCCCGGTCCAGGATCGGGATGCGGGAGGCTCCCCGTGTCGAGGACGCAACCGCTTCCAGGTAGGCGACGGCCTCGGTGGTGGCCTTCTCGAATGCCTCGACGACATGCCTTCGTGTCTCGTCGTCACCGAACGCCCACAGCAGCGACACCGACTTGTCGGCCGAGAAGGTCAGATCCCAGGCCGCCACCCCGTCTCTGCGAAGCTGACGGCCGAGCTGCTCCCCAGTCGCTGGGTGCTGCCCGTCGAACAGCCGCACCAGACCCTCCGCCGACACGACACCTCTCAGTCCCTGCTCGACAGCGCCGCTCCCGTGCCAACGGCCAGTGGCTGTTCCACCTCGCAGGTAGTAGTCCTCCCGAGGGGTGATCTCGCCCAGTTTCTGGAGGTAGTAGTCCTTGCGAGCCTTGGCAATGCTCAGCACGCGGACCCCTCTGAACGGTCAACCAGTAGACCCCGGGCAACTTGTTGCACGTGCGTGTGGTGCTGAGGGGGGTTGGATGCAAGGCGGGTGACAGGGCTGCCTGGTTCCTGGTCAGCGGTGCCGTGGTGGTGATGGTGGGCCGACATCGGGTTCCGTCCTTCGATCTGGTTCATGTGGCCGATCGTGGAGGAGGACCCTGTCAATCCGTGACCATTTGGGCAGTTCGGGAAGGGAATCTCATAGAGCTGATGCGGTGGTGTCCCGGAACAGGGCGCACGGTCGGTCGTTCCCCAAGCGGACTACAGCCCCAGGCTTCTCTGTCCGGTTACCCGTCACCCCCGGCGCTGTCGGGGCGTTCGGATCGATGGCCCGCATCCGGGCGACCCGGCCTCGGCGAGTTGGAGGGTCACTGACAGGGTTCCTGACACCCTGCTGACAGGGTCGGGCCGCACGATCGAGGGGTGGAATCCGCCGAACAAACCACCAGTCGCAGCGACGCCGTGGAGCGACTCCACGAACAGCTGCAGGACTCGCTCCAGGAGCTCGTCACCTCCGAGGACTGGCAACAAGCCCTGGCAGTAGGTGCCCGTTTCCATGACTACTCGTTCGCTAACACCCGGCTGATCTGGGCGCAGTCCCTAGCCCGCGGGTTCACCCCAAGCCGAGTGGCTGGCTATCGGGCTTGGCTGGAACTCGGCCGGCACGTGCGGCAAGGAGAGCGAGGTCTGCAGATCCTCGCCCCCGTCATCCACAAGATTGAACCCGAGAAGGTTGAAGAGGAAGAGCGGCGGGTCGTCGGTTTCCGAGTCGTCCACGTCTTCGACGTCGGACAGACCGAAGGCGAGCCCCTCCCTGAGGTGCCGGTCGCACTCGTCGAAGGGGATCTGCCGGCCCACTGGGATCGGGTGGGGGAACTCATCACCGGATGCGGCTTCGCCATGCAGGTTGCTGACATCGACCGCCTAAGTGACGCCAATGGAATCACCGACTGGACACGTCGAGAGGTCGTCGTCCGTGCGACCCTCCCCGGCGCCCAACGCTTCAAGACCGCGGTTCATGAACTCGCCCACATCCGACTCCACGAACCCAACACGGAGGGTCGGCCGAACTGCCGTGGGATCGTCGAGGTGGAAGCCGAGTCCGTCGCCTACATGGTGTGTGCCGCGTTGGGTGTGGACAGTGCCGGTTACAGCCTCCCATACGTCGCTTCGTGGAGCGGAGGCGATGTCGACAAAGTGAAGGCAACGGCCAGCCGTGTCATCGGCTGCGCCCGCGAGGTGATAGACCAGCTCGGACTTGAGCGTGCCTTCGAACGAGACCCCGTCGAGCGTCGAGAGACGAGCCGTGTCGAGTTGCGGGGCGAGGTTTGGGAGATGGCGATCGAACCGGACGTGCTATCCGACCGCACGGACGAGCTGCGGGACGTCCTTCAGGCGGCAAGCGCCTTCTTTCAGAGCCGCCTCGGCGACCGGCTCGGAGCCAGGGCCCGGGAATATCTCAATGAGCGGGGTTTCACTGCTGACACCGCTGAACACTGGCAGCTCGGATACGCACCGCCGGCATGGAATGCCCTCAGCCACGCTCTGCTCCAGGAGGGTTTCGGCGATGAGGTGATGTTGGGAGCGGGGGTGGTGGGCAGGTCCGGGACTGGACGGCTCTATGACCTGATGCGCGGTCGACTGATGTTTCCTGTCCTCGACGAGACGGGCGGCCCTCGCGGGTTCGCTGGCCGGCTCATCACCGGGGATGGACCCAAGTATCTGAATGGACCGGAAACTGCTCTCTACACCAAGCGAGCCCTTCTATATGGCCTTCACCACGCCACACCGGGCATTGCAGAAGCCGGCGAGGCACTAGTCGTCGAGGGCTACACCGATGTCCTAGCCGCTCATCAGATGGGTTTTGTCAACGTCGTCGCAACGTGCGGCACTGCTCTCACTAGGGAGCACTTGGAGCTGCTCTCCCGCTCAACAAGCAGAGTCGTGTTGGCGTTCGACGGGGACTCAGCCGGACTCAACGCCGTCGAGCGAACGGCCGACCTGCTCGGTACCACCGAAGTCGACGTCCGTGTAGCGACCCTCCCCGCCGGACGGGATCCGGCCGACCTTTTAACTAAGGGCAATACCCAACTCTTTGAACCGGCCATAGCCAAGGCCGTTCCCCTTACTTGGCATCTCGTCGACGGGATCATCCAACGCCACAACCTCGAGGAACCTGAAGGGGCCTTTCGCGCCGTGGTCTCTGTTGCCCCGATAATCGAACCCCTCGCCCCGCATCAGCGGTCTGAGGCAGTCGCCTACCTTGCTAGCCGTCTAGGCCAGGACCAAGCAGCCGTAGCCAGCGCTATCCACCACTACGCCGGTCTCCCTTCCCGGAGACGTGGGCAGCGGCTGAGCCGCGGTCTCGCCTGAGCCATGTGGAGAGCGCGAACATCAGAGAACCACTGCTGTCGCTGGTTCGCGCGAGACGTTCTAGCCTGAGCTGGCGACGGAGGGGCTGCCTCTCCGATCTTCCCCACTCGACTATCATCGAACATATGTTCGGTATTGGAGAATAGGTGTGGGATACAACGATGAGCACGCTTACCTTGTAGCGCTCCTTCGCTCGAACAAGGGTGTTGCTTGGCATCGGGTGGCCAATGTGGTCGACGCCGCTGGAACTGCTGAGGGGTTGGTTCGAAGGGAGGTCGACTCGGGTAGCGACTTCGGTCGCGAGTTGGTGTCGAGGGTTGGCTCAGACGATGTGAAGTCGGCCCGGGCGGAGGTCGAATCCTGGGCCGAGGTCCCTGGAATGGCCGCTTGGTCGATTCTCGACGCTGACTATCCAGCCCAGCTGCGCAGGATCTTCGACCGGCCGCCCCTGTTGTTCTGTCTCGGCCGTTGGGAGCCGACGAACGAGGAGGGCTTCTGCGTCGTTGGGACACGACAGGCCTCTCCGAGCGGACTCGACCAGGCCCGACTGATGGCAGCGAGTCTCACCGAGCGGGGGATCGCTGTGACAAGCGGTCTCGCCCTCGGAGTGGACACAACCGCTCACACAGCCGCGTTGGACGCCGGAGGGCGAACCGTCGCTGTCTTGGGTAACGGACTGGCCTCCGTCTACCCGCCCGAGAACAAGGGACTCGCCGACCGGATTATCAGAGAGGGCGGGGCGCTGGTCAGCCCGTTCGTGCCGGCGCAGGGACCCAACGCCAAGTTCACCTTCCAGATCCGGAACTCGGTTATGTCAGGGCTGAGCAGGGGCACGATCGTGATTGAAGCTGGCCCCACTAGCGGAGCCAAGATGCAGGCCCGCCTCGCCCTGCGACATGGTCGGCCCGTCTTCTTGATGCGCTCGCTGGTCGACACCCATGATTGGGCGCTTGACTATGTGACTAAGGGGCGGCATGGCACTCGAGCCATCACCGTTGAAGATGTCGATGATGTCCTCGAGGCGATAGACGCCAGCCGGCCGATCGAGGTCGAACAGCTCGCCCTCGGCCTTGATGGATAGTGGCGCTCCCACCAGGCTGGGTGGATCTCGTTGGCAATGTCCCTCCTGCCGGATCGGAAGGCGCCTGTGCGATCTGTCACGGTGTGGCCTCGGCCGGGTGGGAGACCTGTTTCAAATGCGGACGCGTATGGTCGGCACAACCCGGCTTTGAACGAATCCGACTCGTCGTCCCGTGCTCTGTCGCCGTCGGTGACTCGGCGTGGTACCGCGCCGTCCTCACATACAAGGCCGGCAGCTTCGACCAGTACGCCGAAGTGTTGTCATCGGTCCTCTCAACCTGGCTCAGCAGCAACGGCACCCGCGTCACGCAAGCCCTGGGCCGCAAACCCGATGCGATCACGGTGGTCCCTAGCAAACGAGTCGACCATCCGACGCCTCTCTGGGAGGTGGTGCATGGGCTCCCCGGTTTGAGAACCAGGCTCCGTCAGACAGTCGGTTACAGGGCTGGAACAGTGCGGCCGATAGACAGAGACACCGTGATCAGCGACCACTTCGAGGTTGTCGAGGATGTCGTCGGCAAAGCCATCGTCCTGGTCGAAGACACGTGGGTGTCGGGCCAGACACCGGTGAGCACGGCACTTGCTCTCGTCGCAGCCGGGGCGGAGTCGATCGTCATCATTCCCATCGCCAGGATGGTCTATCCCGACACCTCCTCGCCCGCATACGCCGCGGCGATCGAGCCCCCCTACACACCCCGGTGGCCGAAGTAGGAGGCGACTGGACACCGATCCCGGATGCTGGTTCGAAACAAGACTTATCCGCATCCATCTAGGAGTTGACAAGGACTTCAGACCAGCAGGCAAAGCCCATCCTGCCCTTTTGGTCAACGGACTTGCAGCGATGAAACGACAACTCGAAGATGCCGGCGTCGAGATCGTGGTGGACGAGCCCCTCCCAGGTTTCCAACGCTTCTACGTTCACGACCCATTCGGGATTCGCCTCGAACTCCTCGAGTCGCTCTCCTGACAATCACCGGAAATGGCCGGGCGCTTGAAAGACGAGCACACCGAGGTGCCGTTCTGCTCGGTTGAGCGATGTGCTCGTTGCTGCACCGGAATGGTTGATCCTGATCGGATGGTCGGCCTTTGGAGGCTGCGTCTCTATCGGAGGTACTTCTTCGGCCACTGTCGTGGGCACGAAGGCCGAGCGTTCGAGTTATCGATAGTCTTCACAGAAGGCCATCAGGAGGTCGGGAATGCCGCTTTACATGGACCGTCACGAGGTTCCCGGCGCCACGGCCGAGGAGACCGCCAGAAACCATGCCGCGGATCTAAAGGTCGCGGGGCAGTTCGGGGTCGAATTCTTCTCGTACTGGCACGACTCGACCCGAGGCCTCGTTTTCTGTTTCGCCTCGGCGCCGGGAGAGGAGGCAGTGGCGCAGGCCCACCGGGCGGCGCATGGGCTCGTGCCAACCGAGATCATCGAGGTGTCGGAATCCGACGTGGTCCGCTTCCTTGGAAAGGTCCACAACCCGGTCGATGCCAGCGAGGTGACCAGCGCTTTCCGGACCATCTGCTTCACCGATCTGGTGGGTTCGACCGAACTCCTCAACCGCCTCGGCCAATCTGAATACATGGTGCTGTTAGCAGAACACGACATCATCATCCGGGAGGCGCTGATCAAATGGAGAGGTCGGGAGGTCAAGCACACCGGCGACGGGTTCATGGTGGTTTTCGAAGACGTGGACAAGGCTCTCGAATGGTCCCTCGATGTCCGCGACTCCTTTGAGCGGCGCTCCGACCTCGATGTGCGCTTGGGTATGGCGGCCGGCGAGCCTGTAGACCACGACGACGACATTTTCGGGGCTGCGGTAACCATGGCAAACAGGATCTGCTCCTCTGCAGGAACGGGACAGATCTATGTATCCGATGTCGTCCGCGACCTGGGCGTCGAAAAGGGTTTCAGATTCGACGGTGGACAAACCAAGGTGCTGAAGGGATTCTCTGAACCGGCAACCATCTACGAGTTGCTCGGGATCACCTGAACAAATCCTCGCCTCTAGGGTGAAACGCAGCTCTCCAGGATCCGGTGAAGTGGACCGGAAAACGGTGTAATGCATCGAAACAAGGCCACGCACAACCGGCAATCGGTTTGCCTCAGGGGCCGAGCAAGAAGTGCCGTTCCCGAGCATGAACGATGTGGTCTTACTGTTGAATAGGGGATATCGAGCACCTCCCGACGGGCTGGTGGAGCGGCGCCACCTTGGAAAACAGACGCTCCAGATCACGCCCCGGAGAGCGGTCCTTCGACATTCACGACAGGCGGGCCACTTCCCACCCTCACCAGAATGATGGTGCCTTCCTCGTTCGCCGGGTTCACCTCCCGATGTATGACGCCGTTCGGGACATGGACAAAGTCCCCCGGTCCTGCATCGACCACATTGGTTCCGCCCGGCCCGAACTGCATACGTATCCTCCCCGAGTTCACATAGAAGTAAGGGTCGTAGCCACCGTGATCGTGCCATCCCGAAGACCGACCTGGGGCGGTCCTCACCAATCCTGCCCACACCGCCTCCCCAGCGACTGCTTGCTCCCTCACCATTCCACTCGTGGCATCCGCTTCTGCCACCTCCCGCTCCGCGGGTCGGATCACCCTGATCTCAGTCATGCATCCACCACCTGATCGACTCTTCCAGACGATTCAGGGGCCATTTAGGGAGAGAAGGCAACCGGCACAGATCACCCTTCCACCCGGGAGGAACATTGAGGGTCCAGGACCGCGCTATCCAGCAATTCCCTCGGACTCGTAACGAGCGCAGTCGTGCCGTTCTGTTCCGGTCTTAATACTTGGGCATTTCCGCTACCGATTTGTCGATATCGGATAGTTCAATCCAGGTCGGTCGTTAGCAGGGAGAAGGACAGAGCATCGAAGACTCCGTCGTGGAATCGGAGGTACGACCGCAGAAGACCCTCTTCTGTGAAGCCGCATTTGCGCAACAAGGCGCACGAGCCGAGGTTATGCGGCTCGGCATAGGCGACGAGCCGATATACGCCGGTATCGAGGAGTACCCATCGGCTCACAAGGCGGATTGCGGCGGTTCCGAGACCGTGCCCGCGTGCGTCGGGGACGAGCCAGTAGCCGAGTTCGCAGTGTCCTTCTATCCGCCTTAGGCCGAGGTAGACGAGACCCCGTGCTTCGCCCGTTGTTGGGTCAGCTATAGCCATGGAGAGACCGTGGCCACTGATCTGCCGTGACCATTGCCGCTTGATCCACGCCCGACCATCCTCTTCGGAGTACAGGGCCGGAACCGTGGTCCCGCGTGGAATTTCGGGATCCTTGGGCGCGGCCTCCACGCAGCCGAGATCTTCCAAGGACCACTTCCTGAGATGAACCTTGTCTGACCTGAGTTCCGGCTTGGGGTATGCGAGGTTCACAAAACGATTATCGCGCCGGAGCCAGCCGGTCCTGGAACCGGCGTTCGGAGCCGCACGCCGACGTGCCGTTATGCGTGGCCTGGCTAAGCGAGAGTTACTGCGCTGGAATGATTTGTCTGCGTGTCTATCCCTTGCACGAGCAACCAGCATGACTGCAGAGCCGAGCTGGGAATTGTGCGCCGGAGATAGGGACATCGCTCGGTCGGCTGATAGTAATTCGTTCCGGGGATCACCTGTCGGTTGCTGGTCCGTCATCGGAAGGTGGAATCGAGATTTCGATGGGTGGGTTCACCGATACCACCTCCCACAGCGACATCAACCACCCACCACCAGGATCGTCGCCAAGCCGGAACTCGAGACGCAGAACGACGCCCTGGTCTGTGACCCAGCGGTCAATGCTTGCTTCCTCCGGTTCGGCGGTGGGATCGAAACCGAAGATGAGTTCGGTGTCGAGCCTCTCGTGACGCACGGAGAGACCCAGCAGCGACTCCTCTCCTATTAGCTGGGAACTCTTCCCCGGCCCAGTTGTCAACCCCGACATATCCTCAGGGGTGAGAGGCGCAAAAAAGAGGAAGCGCCAGGAAAGCTCGTCGCTGCTGGTCGGCTTCCACTCCTCGTCATCCCGCGCCCACCACGTGTCGCCCACCACCACTATCTCTAAAGGCTGCTCCTCCACTTCGATGAATGCGTTGGTGGCGCCTTCAACCAGATCAGTCATCCCCCTCGATCGATACACCACCTCCTCGACGCCGTTGGTCAGGGTGGTGACCACATTCACGAACTCGTAGCCCACCACTACGGGGGAGGGCACCGTATCTGCAGGCTCTGTCGAGGCCACCTGGGTCGTTGGTGGAACAGACGTAGGCTCACCGGCTGGTGGACCCTCGCCACATGCCACCAACATCGCGAGCAACAGACCGGCAGCCAAGCCTCGCATGACAACAGTATGACTGGGTTCGTATACCGCTACCCGTCCAGGCGCGGGATCATCGGAACCCTCTCAGGGTTACGTAGGAGGGCGCAACCGGTAGACCTAGCCCAATTAGGGCCATCTCGCTCTCAGCTGTGGGAGAAACGACCGAAGCCTCACGATGTACCCGGTGACTCCTGTTCCTCGGGGCTCATCGGCCCTCGTCTCTCCGCCATGGCTTTCAGGCTGAGAGCCCGCCGCTCGAGGAGGTTCTCCACGTAACGGCGCAGATACACCCTTCCCGCCAGCCTGCCGACCGGCCCCAGTGGCAGCTGATACCTAACCAAGTCAGTCATCTTGGTTGCCTCCTCGGCCGGCTCGAAGCGATGCTCGTGCCACCAGGAGCGAAACGGACCCCGGACCTGTTCGTCGACGAACCGCCGTGGCCGGTCGAACTCGGTGATTCGCGAGGCCAACCTCCACCGGAGGCCCAGGTGTCGGGCTTCCCAGGTGACCTCGTCGCCCGGTCCGAGCAGCCCTGCGGTGATCCCGGCTACCGCTCGTTCTCCAGAGCCTGCGGTGGAGGCGATGTGGGCTTGGACGTCTCGTGCTAGGTCAAAGCACTGCTCGGGTGGTGCGTCGATCAGCGTTTCGAGGGTGATGGTGGGCATGTCGCGAGGTTTGCTCAGGACGCTACCGGGATCGCCCCAGATCACCATAAGCGCAGAACGCCTCGACGGATTCCGCTCCCACTTTCGATAGGAGCACACGGCTCGGCAGGGGCTTCAAACCCTTCATGCTCATGCCGACACATGAGTCGGTCACCATGGTTGGTGTCGAGCTACCCGAGCCGGGATGCTGGGAGCTAACAGCCGACTACAAAGGAGCCGCAATCAGCTACGTGGTCTGGTTTCGTTGACGGCTGAGGAGTTCGGCACTCCTCCAGCCAACAAATCCGAGCACGATGTGCCTGATCGGCGCTGTTGGTCGGAGCGAACGTTATTGCCCGGTATCACGTGCATATCTTGTGTTCTGGGCGGTTTCTTGGTTGGGCTGCTCAGGTCAGTTGAGCCGGGCCTTTTCGTTGGACCGAACGAGTTCGCCTCTGAGGAGGATCAGTGCGGGGTGATCGAGCACAGCCAGGTCACCGCGGGGGTCGTCGGGGAATATCACGAGGTCGGCTGGTGCGCCTTTTTCGATTCCGGGCAACCCGAGGTACTTCCTGGCGTCCCAAGATCCTGCGGCGAGAGCGGCGGTAGGAGACAGCCCGAAGGAGTGGAGGAGACGGATCTCTCGTGCCACCACACCATGTGGATTCATTCCAGCGTCGGTGCCTGCCAGGATCCTGACCCCGAGTTCGTGTGCCTGACGGATTGACTCTCCATGCGATTCGAGACCGGCGACGAGGAATGATGCACCATCGGATCCGAGCATCTCCTCTGCACTTTCCCTGAGCACATCGTCGATCAGCGCTGTGGGTGTCCAGGTGATCTGCTTCGAAGCCATCGCTTCGACCTGTCCGTCTTCGACTATGGAGCCGTGTTCCACACCGTCGAAGCCGGCTTCGATCGCCTGCTGGATCGAGTCGGGGATCATGGCGTGCATTGTTATCCGGCCTCCGGCGTGGTGGACCTGCAGGGCTGTCTCCCGAAGTGACTCGGTCGAGAAGTTGACCGAGAAGCGACCTGCTTCGTCGAAGAAGTCGCCTATCACCTTCACCCACTCCCCAGAGTGTCCGAGCTCCTCCAGAGCAGCTGAGACCAACAAGTCGTCGTCTACTTCCCTGGCCAACCCTGGGAAATAGCGACCCGGCGCTGTTAGGAAGCGTCCCGCGGTGACCACGGTGGGAAGCCCATCCGAGCGGCTTAACCGGATGGAAGCGTGGTTGGGGCTACCCGGCTCTCTCACCGACAGGACACCTGCATCGAGGTGGGCTCGAGCAGAAGCACGAGCCCTCTCCTCATCGTCGGCGTCGGGCGCCGGGCTCGCCAGAGCCAGATGGGCATGAGCATCCACCAACCCAGGAACCGCAAAACCCCCCGCATGGATGGTGGGGCCATCCATAGGACCCTCCACAAACACTCCATCCCTAATCCACAAGTCAGTCAGGTCTCCAGAAGGAAGCACCGTGGTTTCGACATGAACCGACGACTCAGGCATCGGCGAAGCCTATCAACCTGCAACCTCTCGAAGGTGCGGAGAATAGAACTGAACGGACTCACGTCAGTCAGGAGCGCCCAAGTGCCGCTCTGCTCGGGTTGGCGATCAGGGCGTTACCGACCGAGGTCAGTTGATATGTTCTGTGGTGTTGACGACGAAGGGTCCCCATGGCGGACATCACAGTCCAAATCGACATGTCCGCGCCAATGGCGATCGCCCAGGCTCGAGACACCGTCGAGAGCTGAGGAGCCTCGGATTCAATGTGGATGGTCCGACGGAGCCGATCGAGAAACGCCTTGATCCGGCAACGGTTGGGGCAGCTCTAGCGGCGATACCAATGATTGTCAGGCTGACGCGGATGACTCTGGAGGATCTGGACAGAGTCGTCGAGATCCTCCGCAAATGGGCCAACCTGCGTCGCAAGGATCAGCCGAAACGGACTGTGCAACTGCTAGGCCCGGACGGAGAGGTGATCCTAGAGATCGAGTCTGACGAGGCTTGACAGGCCGAGCACGAGGTGCCGATCTCGGACGTTGTCAGACATGATCGATTCCCGCTCGAGGAATGTTGATCGGCGCTATCAGGGGCGGCGTGGCGGCAGTTACGTGTCGAGCGTTCTTCGTTTCGCGTATCGGTAGATGAGTAACCCGATGATGGTGAGGACGGTGATTGCAAGCGAGATGGCCAGTGGGGCAATGACGAAGGCCGCGATGCTCTCCACAGCTCCGCTCTCGGGATCCCACGTGACCCACCCGTAGACGAAGATGCTCGCAAGGACCAGGTCGATGACAAGGAGCCCGATCACCGCCCCAATTTCTGAACACGCTCATGTCTTCATACTCGAAGAGACCGATTCGCCAGATGCTCCTTACAACCCGGCATACCGAGGTGCCTCGATCTGGTGCCGTCTCAGATACTGGGCGATTCGGCTCCCGTTTTGTTGACCTCGCCTTTCTGGCCGACTTGATTGGAGAGACGTGAAAGACGAATCAGAATCGAATTCTCTGGAGGAGCTCCTGAAGACCGGAGCTGAAGTCGCAGGCGCTACCGCAGGGGCAGCCATCGGCCTTGTTGGTGGGCCAGCAGGTGTATTGGCCGGAGCCGCCAGCGGTCCGCTAGTCGGCCGAGCTCTGCTTCACGTCGCACAAGAGCTTCGCTCGCGTTTTCTTGGACATCGAGAAGAGGTTCGGATTGGAGCGACCCTGGCTTATGCCATAGACACGATCGAGTCTCGTAGAGCCCAAGGAGAGCGTCTCCGAGAAGACGGCTTCTTCGATTCGGATTCACAGTCTCGGAACGATGCAGAGGAAGTAGTAGAAGCCACGTTGCTCGCTGCGCAGCGTGAGCCACAGGAGAAGAAGTTGAAATATCTTGGTCGACTTCTGGGAAACCTGGCATTCGAAGAATCCATTGACAGGTCCCAAGCCAATCTCCTCATCCGAATGGCCGAACAGCTCTCATACAGGCAGCTGCTGCTGCTCCAACTGTTCCTACAGCCGGGTTCCGTTACAAGAGACAACGACTTCCGAGGGCAAGGTGCCCAACTCTCAAATGATCTCGTATACGTCCTCGCGGAAATCCATGATCTATACCTCCGAGGATTGGTAAACAATGGAGGCGAAGTCGCATTTGGGCTAACCGGCCTAATCCCTGCGCGTGTCGAAACCCAAGGAATCGGTCGCCATTTGATCGTGCTCATGGGTCTCAACACAGTGGAAGATGCACCAGCCTTGAACACGCTGACCGCTCTTCTGATGAGTGGACCCAAAAAAACGGAATCCCGAGAACGTTGACGCACTCGACAGGCTCCACGCGCAGTGACACGTGTCGGCAATTTCACCCTTCGCACCGCACATAACGCGCGCCGTCAAACGTCGTAATAAGCCGAATCACCCGCTCAATATCCGGCAATCCCGGACACATCGGGAAACCACCCTGAGTGGCTCGGCTCCTTTTGTTCCTGATGGCGATTGCTTGTAGCGCTGCGTCGCCGTGAACCTAGGAAGCGAAGACGATGCGCGACTGCAGCGACTCCCAAAGTTGGCCGGCCATTCTGCGTTCATCTCGCGACTCGTCGGTCTTGGAGCTCTCGCCTGAGGTCGCGGACGATGTCGCACCCGGTGAGGATCTCGGCTTCGGCGGCACGCAGCCGCTGTCGGACGGCTTCGAACTCGTTGTCGTGCAGTTGGTCGACTTCGATGTTGAGTGTTCCGGCTTCGCTAGCGACGCGACTGGCCACGTTGTGTTGCCAGTGTCGGAGCTGCCTGTGGATCTGCTCTATGTGTCTTTCTCGGCTCAGCTCGGTCATTGGGTGCCTCGGTTCGGCGGCGAAGGTGGCGGTTGATGGACAGGGATGGTTCTCGGTGTCTTGGTCAGCCGGCTTGGCGGCGTCGTCTTCGGTTGTGTGCTTCGTAGAGTTCGATGGTTTCGGGGTCGAGGAAGCCGGCGGCGTCTGGGCCTTCGTCGGCATCGATAACAGCCATAAGCTCGCTGTAGATGGCTTCGAAGGCGACTTGGTTTCCTTCGGCCGCTGCGGCTCGCATGAGGTTGCGGTAGCACTCTTCGCATGCCCCGGTGGCGATCAGTCCCTTTCGAGCGGCCCAGGTGGCCTGATCTGTGTCGTCGTCGTTGAGGGCGTGTTGGGCGAGGCGGTGGGCGGCGTTGTCGATGGCGACGATCGTGTGGGTGATGATCCCGTCGGTGTGGGCCCAGGTGTAGGCGTTGCCCGCCCCGGTGAACGGGGTTCCTTCCACCACTTCGAGCGCGGCGTGCAGGTGGTGGGCTGCCTCGGCTCCTGATGTCCGGTCGGCTTGGCGTATGTGGCCGGTGAATTGCTCGATGTCGCTTCGCAGGTGGGGGCTGATGCGGTAGATCCCATCGCTGACGTAGGGCAGGTATGGCTCGCCGTCGGGGCCGAGGCCGAGGGTGGTTCTGGTGCGAGAGGTGTGACGGTTGAGCCGCTGGTAGTCGGGTCGCTGTTCCGGCCAGAGAGCTTCCATCAGGGTGTCGGCCTCGACGCCTCCGCGGTGGAAGGTGAGGTAGGCGACCAGTTCGGTGCATCTGCGGAGCGGGAAGTGGCCGTCGCTCCCGTCGACCCGGAGGGTGCCGAGCACCTTCATCTCGGGGGCCTGGACCGGGATCGCCTCGACGGCCGTCTCGTCCGCCATGAACAGCGTTGGTTCGATGGCCTCCTCGATCGACTCGGGAACGTCGTCGAAGGTCTCGGCGAGCTGGAGAGGATCGCTGGTGAGTTCGGGTGGTAGCCCTGCGAGGTCCTGGGCGGCGGTGATGAGGTCGGCGACCGCAGACTGTTCGGTGGGGGTGAGGTTGCGGCGGGCGTAGGTGTGGCCGAGGGGCTCGACGCGTACGATGCCGTCTTCGATGTGGAGTCGCCAACGGTCCCCGGTCGGGTAGCCGACGACGGCAGCGACCCCTCGGCCGGCATGGGCAGTGGAGAGCAGCCTGTTCGCCTTGTCAGGGGCGTTGGCTGTGGGATGGAAGATGACGATCGGGTCCCACGTGTCACCGCCCACCGACGAGATACGACCCTGCAGAGGAGTTGGGGATGCGACTCGGGCGACGGCTGCGGCTTTGGCTTCGAGGGAGGGCAGGATCTCGGTCAGGTCGGCGATCGCGTGTACTCGTTCGAGGTGGTCGAGGTCTGCTCCGAAACCGATACAGATGATCTGGAGTTCGTCGGCGATGGGGCTGGCGGCGAGCTCGGTGGCCATCGTGTAGCAGGTCGCTGTGACGTCGTCGGGGTCGCCGGTGACCTGGGTGGCGCCGAGGTATTCGAGGTCCAAGAGGAGCTGGGTGTGGTCTCCGTGGCCGACGGTGACGAGCGCCGGGTAGGGGGCGGGGACGCCGTGGGCCCGCTCACGGAGCCTGTCAATGTCGGTGGCGGTGGGCATGGTCCAGCTGCGTCCGTCGTCGTCGATGAGCCATCCGGGCGGTGGATGCTGATGTGGGGTCCATAGCAACAGTCGCAGCATGTCAGGGGTGAGGTGGATGCCGACGACTTGTGGCGGCGGGATGTGGGAGGCGATGACATCTCGGGCCATGACCCGCAGGGCGAGATCGATGAACTCTGTGGCGGTGGGGGCGGCCGCCCTTCGGATCATTGCCTCGGCCGGGGCGGTGTCCGGTGGCGGGGGTGTGGGAATGACGCCGGGTCGGCGATGCCTCAGCTGTGCTGCTCGGAGACGGCGGAGGAGGGCGACGATCCCGGCTGCGAGGACTCCGAGGCCGGCGAGGGCACTGGCGATTTGGAGCAGCTCGCCGCCGAGGCTGCCGCCGTTCGTCTCGGCGCCACCATCTGGGCCCTCCGGCTCGGCCGTTAGCTCTGGCGCCTCGTGGCTATTGACGGGGTCGGTCAGGGTCGGTGCGGTGGCTTTCGGGGTGGGCAAGGTGGTTGCGGGGGCCAGGTCGGGTGCAGGCGTGTTAGGGGCGGTGTCGGGATCGTCATGGGCCGACGGTGTGGTCTCCGGCGAAGCGGCGTCATCGAGGCCGGTATCGGGGTCGGCGGGGTTGCGGGGGTCGCCGGGGATGGCCGGCAGGCGGAATCTCTGGCCGGGGTGGATGAGGTTGGGGTCGTGGGGTGGTGTGAGCCTGTCCCGGTTGACGTCGACGAGGGCCTTCCAGTACGTGGTGCTTTCGGCGGTGGTGGGGGTTCGGTCCCAGGCGTGGGCGAGGGCCACTTCGGCGATGCTCCAGAAGCTGTCGCCCGCTTTGACGGTGATGGCGTCGAATCCCTGCTGGTCGTGGGGATCCGTCATTGTGGGCCCAGCTGTCTCGGTCTGGGGGTCGGTGGGGATTGGGGGCAGTTCGAATCGTTGGTCCGGGTAAATGAGATTTGGGTCGTGCGGCGGTGCCAGCCGGTCTCGGTTGGTGGCGACAAGGTGCCGCCAATACTCGGATGTCTCGCTATCGGAGGGCGGACGGTCCCACGCGGCCTCGAGGGTTTTCTCGGCGATCGTCCAAAAGTTGTCGCCTGGTTCGACGGTGACCTCGGTGCCACCCGTCGGCGTGCCGTCGTCGCCGGGTGTGGTTGCGTCGTCGGGGAGGATGAGTTCCCAGCCCGACCTGAGACGATCCGTGGTCTCGGTGAAGGAGTGACCGTCGGGCATGGTCCGTCCCACGTTCAACGCCCGGATGTCGTTCCATCGGCGACCGTCTCCGAGGGTGGTCTCGGCGATGTGCCAGAGGGCGTCGTGACGCGTCACACGGTACAGCGGTTGTTGAGATTCGGCCTCGTGCTGTGGCGCAGCCTCCGCCCATTCGGGCCTCGCTGGTTCTTGACCGATATGGGTCACCGGATAGCTCGACGCCAGAGAGATCTTGGCGGGGAGCGGAGTCGCCGCGGCCGGCGCCGCGTGGAACGGACCGAGGGTGGCGGCAAGGGTGATCGCGGCGACAAGTTGAGCGACTGCGGGTTGCAGCCCCGGTAGGACGGGGAGTGGGCGGGCGGATCTGCCTCGGGCGGCGGCGGCGACTTCGACGGTCAGGACGATGATGAGCTGGGCCCAGACGATCCAGACGATCACGGCCAAGACCCTGACGAGGAGTTGTGGGTCGATCCCGCTCCTGAAGGTGAGCTGGATCTGGTCCAGTGTGGGAAGGGTGGTGGGCAGTGGCGACCCCACGTATGCGATCAAACCGGCCGGAACCCCAAACACGAACAGCAAGCTGACAAGGAGCGCTGCGAGGCCACGAATCATGTTGTTCAGGTGTCGCATCATGGTTCCTGGGTGATGGCTGTGGCGGTCTCGGTGGCGGTGACGGTGATCGGGCCCGTAGGCAACAGGACGGGGTCGATGGTGAGGCTGATGGTGACGGTGATGCTGTCACCGGTGACGGTCACATCATCGGCGGAATACCCGAGGGACGTCAGGTATTGGTCCGCTCGATTGGCGGCGTCAGCGGGAAGAAGGGTCAGGTCGCCGGTGGTGCGGAGGGTGTCGATGTTGACGGCTTGGGCGCCGGCCCTTGCGGCGTTGTCGGCCAGGTGGCTGGCCTCTCTAAGGGCGTTGACCTTGCGGCCGCCGTCGATGGCAAGCCCGGCCGCCATCAGGAGGGCGAGGGCGATGACTGCCAGGAAGGTGGAGACAGCCCCCCGTTCATTCATGGGAGGCTCCTGGCGTCCGCCCGGTAGGTGTCGATGACCTCGATGGCGGTGGCGGCGAAGGTGCGGCTGCCGGGGACGGCGAGCATGGCGATGTCGGCGAATGCGGCCTCGCAGCTGACGGTGACGGCGACTTGGCCGCCGGCTGCGAAGTTGGAGGTGTCGACGGACACGTCCAGGCTCCGGCATGCCACAGCGCCTTCGGCGATGTTGGCGGTGGCGGTGTCGGTGCCCGCCTCGAGCGCCGCTTGCGGGGTGGCGACGAGGGAGGCGGCTCGGGCGGCTTCGTGGGCGGCGTGGGCGACATCGCCTTCGGCTTGGGCGACCCGCCCGGCAAACACCACCAGGAGCATGAACCCGATCAGCAGCGGCGTGAGCACCGCTAACTCTGTGGAGACTGCTCCTCGCTGCTCGTCGGGGTGGATCATCGGTCCGGCTCCGGGATGAACCGTTCGATCGGGCCGGCGGCCCGTGCTGTGACCTGCCAGTCGAATCCGGGGAGGAGTCTGGGTGCTCGCCCGGTCACCTCGACGGTAACGGTCTCGGTGGTGCGGGTAACGGTCACCTCCGCGTCGGTGATGTTGCCGGCGGCGTCGAGGAACCATTCGGCGGCTCGGATCCCGTCGTCTTCGGTGGCGGTGACGACCTGGGCGGCGTCGACTGCCTCCCGAGCAGCGGCGTCGGCGACCTGATGGGCGTGCCACCACAACGCGATCTGAAACGGGACCAAGACGAGCGCGATCAGCACCGGCATGACCACGGCCAGCTCGGTGGACGTGAGACCCTCCTCCCCCGTTCGCCTTTTCTTCACGCCCATCACCACCTCTTGCCCACGGCGATCAGGGGGTGGGCACGTTGTCGGGGATCGCTTCGGCGTTGGATCGCATCTTGGCGATGAGGATCACCCCGGCGGCGACGGCAATGGCGACGAGCACGCCGGTGAGGACGGCTGCCTCGGTCGACATCGCTCCCCTCTCGTCTCGCATCTGGATCCCGAGTCGGGTGAGGCCGACCTCGATCAACAGGCGGGTGTAGTCGATGTAGGCGGTCATGACGGTTGCTCCCTTCCTTCGTGGATCGTCTCGTGTCCTCGACGCTGGTGGATTCGGTCTCGTGGCTTCATGGGACTGTGCCGGGGGTGGAAATGGCCTGGACGACTCCAAAGCCGATGAAGAGGATCATGCCGACGACGAGGGTGACGACCGGCAGGAGCATCTTTTCGGTGGCGGCTTCGGCTTGGGCTTCAATGGCGGCGGTCTGACTGGCGCGCATCGAGTCGGCCTTGGCGGCGAGAGACGCGCGGATGCGGGCTCCCTGGTCGCCGGCCAAATGGGCCGCGGCGGCTAGTTCGCGGAGCTCGTCGACGCCGAGCTCTTGACCGAGTTCGTCGAAGACATCCCACGGGGTGCGGTTGGTGAGGCGGGCTTTGCGGAGGGCGGCGCGGATCTCGCTGAACGCCCACCCCTCTCCGAGATCGGCGGAGGTTTGGAGGGCGGTTTCGAGTCCGCCTCCGCCGGCCAGGATGATCGTGACGAGATCCAGATAGGCGGAGAGGGAGTGGCGGAAGTCGCGTCGGCGACGTTCGATCCGCTCGGACAACCCGAGATCCGGCCATACGAACCCGCCGACACCGAACCCGACCGCCAGGACAGCCACCCACCCAGGAGACATCGATACGCCCCCGACGGCCAGTACCGCGGCGAAGCCGAGAGGGAGCAACAACCCGGCGAGTCCGCCGAGCATCTTCTCGTAGGCGTGGGCCTCGATTGGCTTGCCGAGAGCACGGAGGCGCTGGCGGAGGCCTCCCAGATCCACCAGTCCGGTAGCTTCGAAGACCTGGACTGCCACCTGGCCGAGGCGATCGGCACTCCCAACCACCGACCCGGACTCGGACTGGGCGAGGGACCGGCGGGGACGTTCCAGATCCGCCAGTGCCCGCCGGAGTGGCACCGGTCGAGGGAACATAGCCCTGACTGCCAACAAGGCTCCGAGCCCGATCCCACCGCCAGCAACCATCACCGCCAGCACCGTCATCGGAGCGGCTCCTTGTGTGAGAGGTGGCGGAGCGTGAAGCGCTCTGGTGCTTCGAGCTGGCTGTAGTGGTGAAGCATCACCCCAGCACCGAAGAACACGGCCACCACCACCAGCAGCCAGCCTTGGCCGGCAGCCGTGTCATACGGCTCGAGTAGGTGTCGGGCGAACACGTACAAGAAGACGACCGTGGCAGTGGTGGTGGCGACCGCGATCCGAGCGGAGGTTCGGATCCGGGCCCGGCCGATCTCGATGCGGGTGCGCATGCGGGCGTCTCCCCGGATGGCCTCGGCCAGGCGGGCGAGGAGCCCGCCAAGGTCGCGGGCCTCGAGGCGGGCGGCAGCAGCGAGGGCCGCGACGATCAGGTCGGCGGACGAGTGGTTGAGATCGGCCGCGAGACCGTCCAGGGCGGCTTCGAGGGGCTGATGCCGCAGCCGGTGGGCAAAGGCCTGCAACTGTGGTCGGATGGCGGTTGGGGCGACGGCGGCGGTCTGGATGAGTGACTCCTCCAACCCGGATGCTCCGGCCATGGTGTCGCGAATCATGTCTGCCCAGGTGGCGATGGCGTCGGCGGTAGCCGTCTCTTGGGCACGCCGAGCGGTGCCGCCCAGCGCGGCCGGTCCTGACAGCACGCCGAGGGCGCTGCCGAGGCCTGCGACCGGCCAGCCGGTCACCAGCGCCACGACTACGCCTATCAGAAGTGCTGCGGTGAGCCAGGCGGCGGCACGTTCCGCCGGCACTGCCGCAGGTACCAGCCGGCGGGCGTCGGGTACGACCTTGACGCCCCTCCAGGCGGTGATCCCCAGCCACAGTCCGAAACCTCCCAAGGCCCCAAGGGTGGCGACGAGAACCACCTGCATGCTCACCACCACCCAGAAGGGGTGGAAAGGTACGAGGCGTCAAATCCGGCGGTGACCAGACGGGCCAGGGTGTCGTTGCGGATGGTCGGCCCGGGAGCCGGCACTGCTTTCCCGTCGGCTGCGGCCCGGTAGACCTCGTTGGTGGCGATCTGACGCTGCTCTGCCTCCAACACCTCGCGGATGCTGGTGACTCGGCGCATTCCGTCCACCCAGCCGAGGTGGACGATCAGGTCGACAGCGTTGGCAATCCACTTGTTCGATGTCTCCTCATCCAAACCCGCTTCCGCCGTGTACATGCCGAGACGAACGAGGGCGCCCTTGGAGGAGTCGGCATGTATCGAGGACATGGAGCCGTCGTTCCCCTGGGACATTGCCCGCAGCATGTCGACCACTTCGACACCGCGGATCTCCCCCACGATCACCCGGTCGGGGTTCTGGCGCAGCGTCGCCCGTACGCAGTCGGCCAGGGAGGCTTCGCCTCGGCCTTCGATATTGGCGCCCCGGCGTTCCCACATGACCTGGTCGGGATGGAGATCTGCAAATCGGTCCAGTCCGATCTCGAGGTTGTCCTCGACGGTCACGACCCTTTCTTCTGGGGGGATGTCGTTGATAAGACATCGCAGCATCGTGGTCTTGCCGGTGTTCGTCCCCCCGGCGACGATCAGGTTCAGCTTCGCTCGCACCGCCGCCCCCAGGAACGCCGCCAACCCTTCGTCGATCACCCCGAGATCAATCAGGTGTTTCAGCCGGTAGATGCTGAAGTCGTGGCGGCGGATCGTGATCGCCGGCCGACCGGTCAGACCCATAACCGCGTGGAGGCGCTCACCTCCCGGGAGTTGGAGGTGTAGCTCCCACGACACCTGATCCCAACGCTTCTCACTTCGTCCAATCCTGCGGGCGGCGCTGGCCACCATGTCGATCAGGTCACGGTCGGAGTCGGCGGCCGGTTCCCCACGGATCTTGGAGCCGTCCCGGTAGACGAGCCACACGTTGTCACAGCCGTTGACATGGATGTTTGAGACGTCCGGGTCGTCGATGTACGGCTGGAGACTTCCGAGCCCGTGAACCCGATCGAAGACGGCCTCCGCCAGGTCGGACTCGGCCGAAGCGTCCAACGGTGTCTGACCGTTCCGGTAGGCGTCCTGGGCGAGGCGAGCCAGCTCGGCGGAGATCAGTGAGCGGGTCAAGGCTCGTTCGTCGTCGAGGCTCAAAGGATCATCCCCGTCGTGGGTCCGGAGATGCTCAGACAGCCTCTCTGCCACCGTACGGTGCAGACGCCCCCGCAGGTCGCCATTGCCTGTCACGAGCCCGCCTCCTGCGCAACCTTCGACGCCGGAATCCCCGGCGCCGGGGACATGCCCACACGTGGATCGAGATCGGCAAGTGGTGTCGCCATCCCCTCCGCCAGGGTGGCCACCGATCGGACCAGCAGGGAACGGCGCAGGTCGCGCACCGCACCATGGGTGCCGGTCAACACCGCCGCCGTCCTCGGATCCCAGGCGACGACACCGGCCACGTCCGAACCCAGCGCACCGCTCACCTCGTCGGACCCATACGGCTGGTCGCCGACCAGCAGCAGGCTGGCTTCGATCCCGGAGTCTTCGAGGGACGCCAGTCGATGGGCGGCAGGTCGAAGCTGATCGAGCGTCGGGCGTGTCACCACCATCACCACGCCTGCCGCAAGAAGCGGGCCGAGCGCAACAGAACCCGGTGCGATCCGGCCACAGTCGACGATGAAATCAACCTCGGTCTGGGCGGCGGACCAGGCGGCGAAGGCTCCACCAATATCCCGCAACACGGCATGGGCCTCGTCGGCGGAGGCGGGACCGACCAGCACCCGAACCCCACCGGGGAGCTGTTGTGCGTGCTGCCAGACCAAGTCGTCATCGAGTCCTCGCCGTGCGACAGCCGCAAGCGAAGACAACCCAGGGGAATCACCGAGGCCGTATCTGGCCGCGATCACCCCGCCGAAAGGATCCGCTTCAACCAGCAGACAGCGGCGATGCTCAGGCCAGGTGGCCGCCAGCGCCAGCGCTGTGGTCGTCACCCCGGGAGACCCGTGGGCAGAACCAAGGCAGACCAGGTTCACGGGTCGACCCCCGCCACGAGCACCAGCCGTACCCGGTCGGCGGCCGCTGCACCGGCCACCTCGGCAGCTGCCTCGGCGGGCATCCGCAGCGAGACGAATCGTTCCCCCTGGGTGCCCAACTCGGCAACGTCGAACACCTCCGCCGACGTCACCACTACCTCTGCGTTGGGGACGCCCGGATCAAGCGACCCGCTTTCGGTTACGACCACGTCCACCAGATCACCGGGCGCCAACAGCGGCGTCGGGTACTCGCCAGGGGATAAGGCCAACCCGACCACACCCTCCCCGACTTCGATGAGGCTCCGCGAGACGAAGTGGGCGGTAGTGAGGATCGTCCCCGCCTCCAGGTCAGCCACGGCGGTCAGCCCCACCAGTCCGGAGGCCGCCTCCGACGACAGCGTCGTGATCGGATCGTCAGTCGCCACATACACCACCATCAGGTCACCCGACCCGATCACCTGACCTCTTTCCACCGGTTGGGCGAGGGCGAGCACCGGCTCTCGGGCGGCGGCACGGGAGAACAGCACCACCGTCACCAGCGCGCTCACCACCACCAGGAACACCGCGATCAGCAGCTGGGGTACTTGCACCTTGCGGCGTGGCGGCTCCAACCGGAAGGGACCGGAAGCGCGTTGCCCGTTCCCAGCTCGTTCCGCTCGCCCCGTCGATGTGCTTGTGCTCCGATTCACGTCATCCTCCCGTCTCCACCGCTTGGATCTCGGCAACCGCCACCCCGAAGGGCGCAGCCAGATCGACGGTGCCGAACACTCCCTGGTAGACGTCGTTGATCCACCACTCGAACTCCCATGTCACCGTCACCGACGCTTCGAAACGGCCCTCCGGCTCTCCGTAGGAGCTGTGCTCGTAGGTGTACTTGCAGTCCGTGGCGTCATCGGACGCCCCCGACGTCCACGCCACACCCGGCCCCAGACACGTGACCCCGCCCCCGTCGCCCATCACCCAACGGGCATGGGTCGGGGTCGCCCGCACCGTCACCGTCGTCAACCCACGGGTCTCGGAAACCTCGACCGGCGACCAACTCGCCGGATCCAGCCACAACCAGGTCGGAACCCGGACGAACGTCTGGCGAGCCAGCGGCGGGCTCGTCTCCGGGACAGGCGGAGGAGGCTCCAAACGAGCCGTCGCCACATCACGGATCTCTTCAGGCAGCACAGGCGGTGTCACCTCCACCGCGAACTCATGGGAATGTGCCGGCTCCCCATTCCGCCAGCAGGTCACGTTCCACCACCAGTACTCCCCGGTCGGGTCGAACCCCAAATGCTCAACATCGCCGGGGCTCAGCGGGTCGGTCGGGTAGAACTCGACCTCATCACCCTCTCGGTACGGGCCAACCGCAGCAGCGCAGTAGATGTCCCACGTCTCATGCACCGTCCAAGTGCCCGGCTCGCCGGGCGTCTGCCCGTGACACTCGGCGACCACATCGCCTCCACGATCTCGGATGCCTCCTTCACCGCTGCAGTGGTTGGCGAGGGCCGGCGCGACGCCAAGAGACATCGCCGAGCCGACGAGGGCAGCGGCGACGATCAGACGGACGGAAGTCCGCGTTCGGTTGGTGCGAATTCGCATGCGAAGTCCACCTGTCCTTGAAGATCTGAGACTTTCCAGATATCACCCTCGAACACCATGACGGCCGATTGGAGATCACGCTGCCTGTCACGGACAGGTGGCTCGTCCGGCAACCGTTCACCGGAGTCAACGTCATAGAGGCCATAGTCGGGATCAGGCTCCGAACAGCTGAGGATCACGAGTTCGGTCGGGCTCCTTACCTCGATCACCTCGGGATGCGTTGTCGGCTGGCCACGAAGTGCAACCCCCTGAGCCTGGTGCTGTTCGA
>JBBDQN010000024.1:0-6693 GCA_040905905.1 Acidimicrobiia bacterium | reverse complement strand
CGGGTAGCTGCCGGAACTCGGGTGATCTCAGTCCGCGTGCGTTCTTGTAGCAGCGTCACAGAGACCACCTCCTTTCTGGATGACCCTCTCGAGTTCATCCGTGGTTCATCATGACGACTCCACGACGCTGGGCCCAGAGGCGAAAGACCCGATCCAACGCCCATCCAGAACCCCGTCGTCCGGCGATCCCAAACGGGTCGAAATACCCTGGCTATTGGGACCTTTGCAGCCTGTTCGCCGATGCCTGTCTGGGTCATGATGAGAATCTCGCAACAAGGAGTTCTCACATGTTGGTTAAAGAGGCCATGGGTGGTCCAGTCGACACCTGCGCTGCCAGTGTCACAGTGACACAGGCAGCCAAGCGGATGACCGTCGAAGACCACGGGGCGATGCCCATTACCCTGCACGGGTTTCTAATCGGAATCATCACCGAACGTGACATCTTGAGGTCGGTCGGCCTCGGGAGTGACCCAGACCTGACGACGGTCAATGATCTGATGACCCCCGACCCTGACTATCTGGAACCGGACATCAGCATCGAAGACGCGGCGGAGTGGATGCTCGCCGCCGGCTACCGGCACCTTCCAGTGGTTCAAGACGGGAAGATCCTTGGAATTCTGAGCATGAAGGACGTGCTGTGGGCGCTCACCGGAGGAACCGATGGCGCAGGAGCGTGGAGCCGACATGTCGACAAAGCTTGAACCCTCCAAGACCGTGTCGACGACCGGCGACGCAACCACAAACCGCACCGTGAGGCTGGTATTGGTGGATGACCACGAACTCGTGCGC
Source organism: Acidimicrobiia bacterium (assembly GCA_040905905.1). Taxonomy (GTDB): domain Bacteria; phylum Actinomycetota; class Acidimicrobiia; order Spongiisociales; family ZC4RG35; genus JAICND01. The sequence continues at coordinate 5,904 of JBBDQN010000024.1, read as the reverse complement.
CGCGGCCTCAAGGCCCTGATAGAAGCCGAACCGGACCTCGATGTGGTCGGTGAAGCCGCAACCGCCGAGGAGGCGATTCGCCGGATCGGGTTCGAGGAACCAGATGTGGTCGTGCTCGACCTTGACCTGCCGGACCGCTCTGGCATCGAAGTCTGCCGCCAGATACAAACCCTATCCCCGAATTCGCATGTGTTGATCCTGACCGCCTTCGCCGACGAAGCGGCCCTGATCGAGGCTCGACGGGCCGGCGCCCGCGGCTTTGTCCTAAAGCGAGTCCACGACTTCGACCTGGTGGCCGTAATCCGCCGGGTCGCCAGCGGTGGCCTGGCATTTGACAATGCACCCGACACCGAATCGGTCCAAAGGCCCAGAGATCCTCTGCTCGCCCGGCTCACTGAACGCGAAAGGATCATCCTGGCCCAGATCGCCGAAGGAAAGACCAATCGGGAGATCGCAGACGATCTCTACCTGGCGGAAAAGACAGTCAAGAACTACGTTTCCAATCTCCTGATGAAGATGGGCATAAAGCACCGCGCTGGAGCCGCGGCCCACCTTGTGCGGATCCAGACTGAGGCCCATCACGAGTACCCGCCGGCCGACTGGAATCGCCCCACGCGAAGCTGAGCCATGCCAGCTCACCGGACCGCGGCCGCGGCGATCCGGCCCGCCGAAGGACAGCCGCCGTCTCCTGAGGCGCTAGCTCCAGTCCTCGCGATCCAGATCGGGCTTGGGGGCAGTAGCGCGAGCGGCGTAAGCGGCCGCCTCGCTGCGCCGGCTCATCCCAAGTTTCGTAAGCAGATTCGACACGTAGTTCTTCACGGTCTTTTCCGCAAGAAACATCTCTTCTGAGATCTGACGGTTGGTCATTCCCTCGGTGATCAGGTCGAGGACCTTGCGCTCCTGATCGGAGAGTTTGTCGAGCAGCGGATCCGCGGAGCGGCTACTGCCTCTGAGTGCAGAGAACAGCTTCGACACCATCTCCTGGTCGATCAAGGACTCCCCCCGACCAATCCGCCGAAGGCTGTCGAGCAAGGCTGCCGAGTCGATTCGCTTCAGGAGGTAGCCGGAAGCCCCGGCCAGTATGGCCGACATCAACGCCTCTTCATCGGCGAAGGAGGTCAGCATCAGGACCTTTACGTCGGGAAAGGCCGATCGAATATCACGGCAAGCCACGACACCGGATCCATCGGGTAGGCGAACGTCGAGCACCACTACGTCGGGGGAGTCGAAGCCGACCCGACGCAGGGCTTCGGCAGCACTGCCGGCCTCCCCGACCACCTCGAGGTCCGGCTCGGCATCGAGCAGGGAGCGGAGGCCCTTGCGGACTATTTCGTGGTCGTCGACCAGCAGGATTCTCATACTATGTTCACCCTCCAGACGATACAGGCAAAGCCCGCGATCCATTATTCACTACGCTTCTCGGTCTGGCCGATGTAACCGCAAAGAGGCTGGCAGCACTGGTTGCAGGTGCTGCCGATGTCACCGCCACCGCTGATCTGTCCGAGCTGCTCGCGGCGACGGCGGAGACGGCGCGTGAAACCACCGGGGCGAAATATGGGGCCCTCGGGGTCATCGGCGAGCACGGCACTCTCATCGAATTCATTCATGTCGGGATCCCCGACGACGTGGCGGAGGCCATCGGGCCACTGCCTACTGGCCGCGGGGTCCTCGGCACACTCATCATCGAGGCGAAGACCATCCGACTCGACCGCATCCAAGACCACCCCGACTCGAGCGGCTTTCCACCCAACCACCCTCCCATGACCGCTTTCCTCGGCGTGCCGGTGAGGGCTGGCGACCGCGTGTTTGGCAACCTCTACCTCACCGAAAAGGCCGGTGGCTTCACCGAGGACGACGAACGACTGGTCGAGGCACTGGCGGCCATCGCCGGTTCGGCGGTCGCCAATGTCAGGCTGCAGCAGAAGCTGCGGCGTCTGGCAGTGGTGGAGGACCGGGAGCGGATCGCCCGCGACCTCCATGACGCCATCATCCAGGATCTCTTCGCTGTCGGGCTCGTGCTCCAGGGGCTTGCCTCGAGGATGGACGACGCCCGCGACCGCCACGACATGGAAGAGGCCGTCGAACGGCTGGACTCTGCCATCACCGAACTCCGCCGCTTCATCTTCGACCTGAAGCCGCCGCTGTGGCACGACCGCGACCTCGCCACCGAGCTGACCCGCCTGGTTCAGCAACTAGCTGAGCCTTACGGTGTCCAAACCCGGGTCGATGTCAGTCCTGACCTGGGTCGGATCCCCAACGATGTGATTGATGTTGCATCGCAGATCGTCCGTGAGGCAACCAGCAATGCGCTGCGTCACTCGAATAGCCCCACTGTTGAGATCGCAGCAAACAGCGGAGCCGGTTTCTTGATCCTGACGATCACCGATCGGGGGAAAGGCTTCGACCCTGCTTCGGTGGAGTCCGGGTTGGGACTATCGAGTATCCGGAGCCGAGCTGAGAAGGCTGGAGGCGACACCACTCTCCACAGCCGTCCCGCCCACGGAACCACCCTCCGGATTCTCCTGCCCATCTGAGGCGATCCAGTCCTCGACCGCCCTGCACAACTGATCGAGGAACGCCTTGGCGCTTGCCTCGGCCAAACGATGCAGCAACGCCCGATCGAGGAGGCGACCCAATCCCTTCAGCGGCGGTTCGTAGGACCCTCGAAAGACGACTTCGACCAGGCCAGGCCCTAGCGGCTGCAATACCAGATCGGCGCTCATGACCGGGAACAGCACCCCAACCCCGGTCGCCTTCCAATCCATCGGGATTATGACCGAGCCCGATCGGCCCATCGGCTGTCCCAACAGGATCTCGACTTCCTTGGCCGGGATGAACGACCCGGGGTCGATGCGGGTCCTCAACTCCTCACCCTTCCGGTAGGCAAGCCTGGCCCAAACCGACACCTCTCCCTCCGCTGCGCTGATGGCAGTGGAGACCTGCTCGAGGGTTCCGTTCACGTGCCCGAAGTAGTAGACGAGCATTACTTGGTCTCCACAATCACTGCTGTGACCATCCCGAACATGCCTTCGTTGCTCTCAACATGGTTGAGGATGTGGCAATGCCACACCCAGGCGCCGGCCGCATCGGCGTGCACCAGAATCGAATACCGCTCGCCGGGAGCCACGTTCAGCGTGTCGACCCAGTAGGGATGGTCAAGGGGATAGCCGTCCTTCGAAAACACCACCTGGGGGAACCCATGAAGATGCATGGGATGGATCTGAAGACCCTCGTTGTAGTAGTGGACTACGAACCAGTCGTCGAGCCCCACAACTAGCGGCTCCGTGGCTGGGAACGACTTGCCGTTCAACGAGTATCCGATCACGCCGGCGTCGTTGAGCACCATCGGAATCTCGGTCACCACTTCGAGATCCTCCGGAACCTCGATACCCCCAACGGTCCGGCCCAGCGGAAGCGGGGTATCACCGATGATGATGGTGCCGAACAACCCGTTGGGAACCTGGAGTTGACCGTGGTGGTGAGCGTGGTACATCGAGACCGCTGGCCCCACCGCCACAAAGGTGTAGGTGAAGCTGTGGCCTGGCTCGATCAGGGGTTGAGTCAGGGGAGCGACTCCATCCATCTGGTTCTCAAGCCTTACCCCGTGAAAGTGAACGTCGGTCCCCATCGGCAGCTCGTTGTGAAATGTGACGGATACCCGATCACCGTCATCGACCCTGATGGCCGGCCCGGGGACGTGACCGTTGTAGGTCCAGGCCTCGACGAATCTACCCGCCTCGACCTCCCAGGGAGTGATAGCGATGGTCACGTCGTATTGCTTGGCCCCATCAGCCAGGATGACAGGCTCCATCAGCTGGTTGCCCGTGCCCTCGGTCGAGGCTGGGAAAGCGAGGATGCTCTCGGTCATCGCCATGTCCATGGCCGCGTAATCGGTGGCTGTATGTCCGGCGTGGGGATCTGTGGCCGAGGCATCGCCGACCGTCAACGTTGCCGTCATACCCGACGACTCGTGGCCGGGGACGGCGCAGATGAGTTGATACCGCCCGGCGGTCATGTCGCCCAGATTGAGCGTGGCGCTCTCGCCGGCGTTGAGATCCCGCGTACCGGGGCCGCCCACAAGTGTGAGGTTGTGAGCGATGTTGCCCGCGTTGGTGATGCGCAACGAGACCGCACCTTCGGGAACGGCCAGGTCGCCCGAGATCGAGAACTCCGTGAGCTGAATCTCGGCCACGGTGCTATCGATCCGGGTGCCACTCGCGGAAGGGCCTCGCGCTACGAGGATGAACATCGCGGCCATCACCAGTACGCCGGTGGCCGCAACCAACACCGTGATGCGGTCAAACACCTTGGACGAGTCGCTCAACTTTGATTCCTTGTTCGCGTACCCCTCAACCTGACAGGTCCGCGCCTCTCGGAGATAGGGCCACTAGTCCCGTGGGTTGGGCCTATTTGGCCCTACCGGGGAGTGGGTCGGTTTGGGGACACTGAGGTTGTCATTTTCGAAGCAGTGTTCGTAAGGAGGACACCACCGTGGCAGTAGTAGTTGATAGAAAAGCCCCCAAGGCGATCGAGCGGACCGGTGTGGCCCGTCGTCGCCTTCTGACAATCGTCGGAATTCTCACCCTGGTGGTGGGGATCGGATCGTTCGCCGGAGGGGTCTTCGGAGCGGTTTACACCTGGAACCAGGCCGCCTCTGAGAACATCACCACCCCCGACGACGCCGTCTTCCCGGAAGTTCCGTTGCGGGGCCCTCTCAGCATATGGGCCCAGGCCGACATCATCGAGCACCACCAGTTGGACTCGACTGAAGGCCTCCGCTACTCGGAGATGCCACGCCAGGTCCCCTCGGTCGACGAAGCCGGCAATCCGATCATCGGTGACGATGGAGAACCGATCATGGTGGCCAACGCCGCCCGGGCCAGCTGGGTGACCGCCACCACTCTGATCACCGCCCTCAACGTCGGACTGCTTGCCTACGCAGTGTCAGCCTTCGCCCTGGTGGCCGGAATCACGATGATCGCCTCGGGAGTGACCTTCCTCTCTCTGCGCAAAGCCCTAATCGCCTAAGACCGAGATCGTACGAGAGCCCCGGGGTCCTCCCTCCGGGGCTCTCCCCTTTCTTGGCGAACCCATGAAACTCTCAACCCAAGTGGAGACACAGTCCTCTTTAAGAACCAGTCGAGGGACCGTTCGGACCGGTTCGGAAACAGGATGGCCCTATGTCCTCGACGAGCAGGCAGCCCAACAAATACAGACGATTTGATGAGTACACGGGCGCTGGCTCAGCAGAACAGGCGGCCTCGATGAACCCAGGCCAGACTTCTTTTCGATGGATGGCGCATCGAGTTTCGCCCACGAGGCTGCCGAGGCCAGCCTCGACCTGTTCTGGATTCCCCTCGGAGCGGGCGGGGCCGGCTTTGTAAGGCTGAACGGGCGGGTATACGAGGCCATCCAGGCCCGCCGCGAACGGAGGCGGCCGCTCGATCTCTACCACACCGCCCTCGAAGTTCGAGTGCCGGAAGGCTGCTTCACCATCGAGAACGCCTGGCCGAGTCCCGACGCAGATATCGCATCTCGTGGCGTAGTACTTGAGGGCCCGGTTGGCAGCCGCTGGATCGCCCGTCTGCGGCTATTTAGATATGAGGTGCGCCGCTGGCGGGACGGAGTAATTCCGGACGTTGGCGAGGCGGTCGCAAGTCCGCAGCGTTTGAGCAACGATCCATTCCAAGCACAGAGCATCCTCAACCTGGTGCCCTCTGTGCCAGCTTTGTTGTGGGGGCGAGATGAGCTGAAAGCGGGCGAAATGTGGAACTCGAACTCCGTGATCTCGTGGCTACTCGCTCGTAGCGGCCTGCCGGCCGACGCCATTCAGCCACCGGCCGGTGGGCGGGTCCCCGGATGGAAGGCGGGCATCGTTGCAGCTCACCGCCAGGTCATGACCCA
>JBBDQN010000023.1:0-1157 GCA_040905905.1 Acidimicrobiia bacterium | reverse complement strand
GCCGCGGAGTTGGTCAGGCACGTACCCCGTGAGCGAGTTCGGACTGGCCGAGTCCAGGAGCACCTCGACGAGATTCTTGAGCATGCCGAAGGGGTGCCGCTCCTCCTCTTCCTCGACCCATACGGCATGACTCTCGATGCCCGCACAATCGCGGAGCGACTGCTACGTCGAGGCAGAGGGCCGGCGCGCGTGCCCACAGAGGTGCTGGTCAACTTCGCTACCCACACCGTGCGCCGCGAGGGCGGACACATGAACTCTGAGAGCCCGACGCCAGCTGCGCCCAGCATCATCGAAGGGATGAACCAGTTTCTCGACGGCACGTGGTGGCAGGGGCTATGGGGCAAGAGCCCGGAGGCCGACCGTGCAATCGCTGAAGGCTGGGGTGAACGCATCGAGGGCCGAGCTCCTGGCTTCAAAGCCTTCTCCATGGGTGTGCCGCGGAGGTGGGAAGGCGACCCGCTGTACTACCTGACCCTGGTGACCGAGCATCCACAGGGAGGGTGGTTCTTCGCCGACTCCCTCCGCGGGTCGGTCAAGGACTTCTACAGGTTCGACGTTGGAGATCGACCACAGCTATTCGACCCCGACTACCGAGGCGCCGAGGCCGTCGAGGTCATCGCGGCCAACCTACGACGACTCGTCGACGAGCGTGGGACCGTCAGACTCGGGCATGTGACGCGCGAACTCTACGGCGAGGTCCTGGGCTTCGCGGGCGCGAAGGAGGTCAAGAAGGCGGTCAAGCTGCTGCATCATCGGCGGCTCGTAGACCACGATGGTGTCGGGGAGCTGCACGACGCTGTGGTTGGGCCCGGCGACTCGATGTCGCTGATTTAGGCGTGCAGCGGTGTGCGTGGCCGGGGGTACTGGCGGACCATGAACTCCGGTGGGATGACCTCGTCGCTGGTGCCCTTCGAGACCTTGAAGCCGAGTTCTCTGGCCCACACGGCGCCGGTTTGCTTGAAGAAGAAGGCCACGCCGCGCTCGGCGCACTGATCGCGGATGTCGCGAACCCATGCCGCGTCCATCGGACGGGCGCCGTGGCCTGACTCACCGCCGACGATGACCCAGTCCAGACCCGAAAAGTCGACCGTTGGCAGCGGGCCGAGGAGTGGCTCAAGAGAGAGGAACCGCACGGCGGCCGGCGTCTCGCGGAGCTT
>JBBDQN010000022.1:24020-39487 GCA_040905905.1 Acidimicrobiia bacterium | reverse complement strand
CGCAACGCCATCGACCACCCGCCAATCCGTTCCGATCTCTGTCATGCCCGGCACCGTAGTGCCCATTCCGGACGATCTCCTTCCGGAAAGTGATGATGTCCCGGCCGGGCCATTGAGGTACGCCCCTGAAAGGACGAAGCTTCGCACCATCGGAATTTGATGGGAATCCTTAAATGGGGCACAGCAGAAGCACCATCAAATTGGACGGGTCGACGGAGGCGTCCAAATGTACCGTTGCTTCGATATGCTGCGAGTCCCCCTCCGACACGCAGGATTTCACCGGTGGCTCCATTTCGCGACCCAAACGGTGCGCAATACGGATCCTCTGGGTCGCAAGAGCGGTCGTGCCCACCGATCTTTGCAGCCAGGTACGGCTGAGCACGTCAACTGCTGTCTCCGGTGCAGTTGGCTCCGCGCCGGCCGCCTTTTGGGCCAAGGGGCGGGTGCACTTACCCGGAGCTATTCGCTGTCTGGTGACTAGAGAGTCAGGCTGCGCGTAGGTCCGTTTTGGCGAGGGGTGGCGGTGTAGATAGGTGAGGTGTCGGTCCTCCGAGACCATGCCAGCCGCAGATTCACCTTGGATTCGGGTGCTTCTCTGCTGATCGTGTGAAGCGATTCGTGGTTGGTTGCTCGGATGGTGGCAGACTTAGTTTGTGGGAGCAGCTGAACGAGTTCGCGAGACGATAGCCAATCCATACCGTCCCGGTTCACTGGCGTTTCGGGCTCGGGCACGGCGGTGGGCGAAGTTTGTCGGAATCTTTCCAGAACTCCCGGAAATGTCAGTGATCGATCTGGGAGGAACGACTGAATTCTGGAAGGCGGCATCCCTCAAGCCAGCCAATCTGGTCATCGTCAATCTGGAGGCCCTTGCTCCCGCCCCCGACATCGAGACACTCCGGGCCGATGCCTGCGCTCTCGCTGGTTTCAATCGCACGTTCGATCTGGTGTTCTCTAATTCCCTTCTCGAACACGTCGGGGGCTGGCAGCGACGGTTGCAACTTGCGGAAGTCATCCATCGGCTCGCTCCCAATCACTCGATTCAAACCCCCTACCGCTATTTCCCGATCGAACCCCACTGGCTATTTCCGGGGTTCCAATTTCTCCCACTAGCAGCTCGCGTTGCGGTAGCACGTAGATGGCGGATCGCTCACCAGCAGCCGCGGAGCCGACGAGAAGCCATTGAGCAAATCGCCCAGGTAGATCTCGTGGGACGCACCGAGATGTCCCATCTGTTCCCCGACTCTGAGATACTGATCGAGCGCTTCGCCGGTCTGCCCAAGTCGCTCGTGGCCGTAAAGCATTGAGAGGCCACAATTCCTCGAGACTCGACGGAACCCACACAACCAGAAGCGATGCTGCAATCCGCTCTCACCAACACCCTGGCGGATGGGTTTGTGGCGATTCTCCTGGTGGCGCTGGCTCTTGCCCCCACATCTAACGATCTAGGCGCACGCAGCCGCCTGGGTTTGATCATGGCCATCCTGGCGGTTTGGTTCCTAACGTCGAGCCGCTCCCGCCAGAAGTCGTTGGCGGTCCCGGTGCTCTGTCTGTCCCTCCTCGGCCTCACGTTGGCGATCGCTTTCGCAGTTGCGCCGCGCCTTGCGCTCGAGTCAGCACTGCCGGCGTTGGCAGGTGTCGGGGTGTTCTCCTTTTTCGCCCTGGGGCCTGTCGAATCCGGGCGAGCTCAGAGAGGTCTGGGCATAGCCCTCGTAGTACTGGCTGTGACAGCTTTGATCTTGTGGGTACAAGGGGTATGGACCTGGCAGTCGGTAATAGCCGCTGCCGATCCCGGCGCCAGCCTCCTGGAGCGCCTCCCCGTGAGTCCTCCCCGCGCAGCTCCGGGCCTACATCCCAACCACGCTGCCTTTCTTTGTGAAATCGGCCTGCCGTTGGCGGTGCTGGCCTCATTTCGTGCCGCCCCCTATCGGCACCTGTGGATTGGAGCCGGTGTCCTGTTGACCGTTGTTCTGGCACTCACCGGATCCCGGGGCGGGTGGGCAGGTGCGATAGTGGGCGTGGCGGTGTCGCTGGTGCTGGCGCGTCGCCGACTGCGGCCAGGTGAGAAGCTAGTGCCACGGTGGCTGCTTGTAGCTCTGGCCACCGCAGCCGTGTCCCTCGGCGCAGTTCTTCTCTCAGGATCGAGACCCTCCTGGCTATTTCGGGGCACTTTGGATGATCGTTTTCCTGCCTTCCAGATCGGCTGGCGGATGTTCCTGGACGACGTCGTCACCGGTCACGGGCCAGGTGCTTTCTCTCTCCTCCTCGACGGGTACACAGGCGATGACGTCTACGCCGGTTGGGTGCGGGCAATCTGGAATCATGCCCATAACAACTACATCCAGACCTTGCTCGAGTACGGTCTGATCGGAACCTCGGTGATCGTCGCTGCAGGACTGCTCATAGCGAGGGCGGCGTGGCGGCAGATGACCACCTCGCCAGACCATGAACATGGACCGATGCCGGCCGCGTTCATCGGAGCCCTCATCGCCTTGGCGGTCCACTCTCTGGTTGACGTGGTGAACATCTCGACCGGTGCCCTCGCCCTGCTGGCGGCTATGGCTGGGATCGTGGCGAGAAACGAATCGTGCGAAATGCGCATGCCCGGGTCGGCGGTCATCGGCTCCGCATCGGTGCTCCTGATACCAGGATTGATTGCCATCACCATGCCAGCCCATCTGGCATACCAGTCGGGTGTTCGGCTGGCGGCCAGTGGCGATTGGGCCGCTGCCGCAGAAAGGTTCGAGCAAGCGGCTAGTTGGGATCCCTTGCCTGCCTACCGGCTGACCGCGAGCCAGGCACTGATCGAGGCTGGCTCCAACGAGGCGACATTGGTGGCCCGACTCCGCGAGGATGCCGAACGATTCCCTACCTACGGGCCAGCCCAGCTCAATCTCTTGATCGGCGCAGGTGATCATGCGTCGGTTGACCTGGCAGCAGCGCGACTCGTCGCCGACGAGTTAGCGCTGGTTCAACTGGGAATGATCCAAGACGAGATTGGGCTCCCTACAGATGCCGACCAGACCTATCTGCGAGCCCTTCGCATCAATCCGTGGCTGCTCTTCTCACCGGTCTGGGCTGACATTGAAGAGGGGGCCGACCGGAGTCGTCAGCTCTTCCAGTTCTTGCTCGACCAACAACCCTGCTCGGTGGTGGAGCCGATGGTGCTCTCGGGATCCTCGGAGGAACCTGTCCTTGCAGCCGGGCTTGCCTGTCCGGTCGGGTCGGTCGGATATCTACATGCCCTCATGGGAGAGGGCCGCTGGGCCGAGCTCGAAGAGTTCGTAGACGTCGGTTTGGAAGCGGAGCCAGACAATCCAGTCTGGCACCGGCTATATGGCGTAGTAGCCACGGCCGGCGGCGATACTACTGCAGCTCGTCGCTCCTGGGCGATTGGCGGGCTTCTTGGCGATACCTACTCGTTGCTACGGCTCGTCAAGTCATACGAGGGGGAACCGCTGCCGGATGAGATTTTCGGCTTGGCGAGCACCAGGGTGGACACCCGATCCCCGGTGCGGCTCACCGCCGGTCCGACGCCGACCTACATCCTGGGCAGCGGACGTTTTTCCCTGATACACAGCCGAGAGGCGCTTCCCAGCCCACTCGCGTCAGCAGGGTGGGTCGGGCTTGTCACCGACCTCCACATGGAAATGGTAGAGGCGTTGGCCGCGTCAAATCGGGAGCCTCCATAGGTCAACAGACCCTGCCTGTGTGGCAGGCGCCCGGATAACATGTTGGCAGGACGAAGGAGGACCCCCCTATCAGCCGTACCGACGAACGACGCGCCTTGCTCATCGTCGCCGACTTTGCCTTTGGGGTCCTCACTTTCATGCTCGGTGCCCGCTTTCGTTTCGGCGCCGCTGCCGAGGCGATTTGGGAGCAAGGTCTCGGTCTACCCCCGATAGGTCTGATGGCTGCCCTGTTTGGGGCGTTGGTGATTGCATCCTTCTGGGCGGCCGGGGTCTACCGGCGGGACACACACTGGTCATACGCAACCGAGCTTGGAGACCTCGCCCGTGGTTGGGCACTGCTGGTGGCCGGTACTTTGAGTCTGCTCTTCCTGTTCAAGCTCCAGGATGTGAGCCGGATTGCCCTCGCCACCGCCTTCGCTCTGCTTGTCGTCGGGACCGGAGGGGCCCGGGTGGGTTTGCGGAAACTCACTCGAAGCCGAGCGGACGTCAAGGCGCCAAGACAACTACTGATTGTCGGAGCCTCTGATGCCGCCACCCGGGTGGTGAGAACAATCCGCCGCCATCCCCATTTGGGTGCCAGGGTCGTTGGCTACCTCTCGCATCACGACTCCAGGGTCGAAGGTGCCGTTCGACTCGGCGATATCATCGACCTGCCGTTGGCACTGGCCGGCGACATCATCGACGAGGTTGTGATCTGTCTCGATCCGAGCGACTGGCACAAACTCGATGCCATCGCTGCCGAATGCCAGGAGCAGGGGAAGACCGTAAGAATTCCGATGGAGATCGCCCGTCACAGCGTCACCAGAGGAAGAATGGAGGACTTTGACGGGATCCCCATGCTGTCTCTTCTTGCCACCGACGAACATCGGATTGGTCTTGCCGCCAAACGCCTAATCGACATGGGGGGCGCGTTCCTTCTGCTGCTGTTCACCGCGCCGATACTGCTTATTGCGGGCGTAGCCGTGTGGTTGGAGGACGGTCGACCGGTGTTCTTTGCCCAGGAACGTGGCGGCGTCCACGGGCGGAGATTCCGAGTTTGGAAGTTACGAACCATGGCCGTCGGAGCCGAGAGCCTTCGGAACGGCTTGTTGGACAGGAACGAACGCAACGGACCCTTCTTCAAGATACAGGACGATCCTCGAATCACACGAACCGGCCGGTGGCTTCGCAAGACGAGCATCGATGAACTTCCCCAGCTCTTCAACGTGCTGAAGGGGGAAATGTCCTTGGTAGGCCCGCGGCCGCAACCCATCGAGGAGGTCGAGGCCTATGACTTCTGGCACCGACGACGCTTGGCGATGAAGCCAGGAATAACCGGCCTGTGGCAGATCACCGCCCGCAACGATCCCGAGTTCCAACGGTGGATGGAGTTGGATCTCGAATACATTGACCGCTGGTCGCCCTGGCTCGACATGAGCATCCTGGCGCGCACGCCAGGGGCATTGATACGGTCACCTGGCAGTTGACATCGTCGCTACCAGAGCCGATTGAGCTTCTTGGTGTCCGTATCCATCCTGTCACCAAAGCGCAATTGCTCGACGCCATTCTCGGGTGGGCACGGGAGCGAGCGCGAGCTCGGGTCTACTACATCAATGTTCACGGTATGAACCTTGCCGCAAACAACAACCAATTTATGGGTTCGCTTCGCGGGGCCGACCTCGTGTTTTGCGATGGCTACGGCGTTGCGACTGCAGCACGTCTGATGAACGTCGCGCTACTCGAGCGTCTGACGCCGATGGACTGGATGGAGGACTTGCTTGCTACGTCGAACAGCATCGGGCTATCTGTCTTTCTCTTGGGCGATGAAACACAGGTAGTCGAAGCCTGTAAGCAAAGCATGGTCACATCCCATCACCGCCTGAACATCGTCGGTACACACCATGGGTTCTTTAGAGATGCTGACGAGGGAAGCCAGGTGATCGCATTGGTGAACGAGGCTCGTCCCGATCTTCTTCTGGTTGGGATGGGTATGCCTGCTCAAGAGTTCTGGATCGACGAGAACATCGCCGGGCTGGATATTGGAGTGGCGTTGCCTGTGGGAGCATTGTTCCGCTGGTACAGCGGCGCAGAGAAGCGCGCCCCCCGCATCCTGTCTGATCATGGACTGGAATGGCTTTGGCGTCTGGCGCACCACCCCGTTCGGCTTTTTCGAAGGTACGTGGTCGGGAACATAGGGTTCATAGCAAGGGTGACCCGGGCGCGGTTGACGGGGGGTGCGTGATCCAGTGCGGGTGCTTCAGGTTCATGCTAGATATCGCTGGCGGGGTGGCGAAGAGACCACGGTTGATAATGACGCCGAGGTTCTCCGAAACGGAGGCCATCAGGTATTCCAGCATTTCGCCGACAACCCGGTTGCCGTCATCCCGTCGCTGAGATCGCTGGCAGTCGCTCCTTATAACCCGACAAGCCGAGGGCGGGTGGAACGCTTGGCGATCGACAACGATGTCGACGTTATCCACGTCCACAACACTTGGTTCTCGCTCTCGCCTTCGGTGTTCGCGGCCGGTGAGGCGGCACAAGTCCCGGTAGTTGCCACCGTGCACAATTATCGGCTTGCCTGCGCCCAAGGCAACTTGCTCCGCGACGGCTCAATTTGCACCTTGTGCCTGGGTGGTTCGCCGTTGCCGGGCATCCGCTATCGCTGTTACCGAGGTTCGTCGGTGTTGAGTGGGCTGAATGCAGCGGTTGCCCGCGGTTCGCTGCGCCTCGGCCTCTGGCATCGCCTAGCGGCAGTGATCGTTCCGTCAAGGTTCACGGCCGAGATGCTCGTCAAGGCAGGCATTGCGGAGGAATCGATCGTAGTCCGGCCCAACACTGCGCCCGACCCAGGCCCCCGGACATCTGCCGCCGCCGACTCTGATCAGATCCTATTCGTGGGTCGACTGGCGGCCGAGAAGGGCCTCCACCTTCTGCTGGAAGCATGGTCGGTGACCCGCCCTGCTCTGCGGCTGGTGGTGGTCGGCGATGGCCCTGATCGCTCCGACCTCGAACACATCGCACCAGCCGGTGTCCAATTCCTTGGTTGGCAGTCGCCACAAGCGGTTCGTCGACTGATGTTGGAATCTCGGGCGATGGCATTCCCGTCCATATGGTTTGAGGCGTGCCCGCTGGTGATCATCGAAGCTCAAGCAGCCGGGTTGCCGGTTTTCGGTCACCGGATTGGAGCGGTTACCGAAATGCTTGAGCCACAGGGAGAGTCCTCCATCGTCGGCCAACCCTCGTTGGAGACATGGCACTCTGCTTTGGACGTCTTGGGTCGAGACGACTTGATATCAAACCTGAGCGCCCGAGCCCGCGACAACTACGAAGAGCGATACCACCCGGCCGTGGCACTCAAATCCTTAGAGGTCATCTATGACTCGGTGGTGAGTCGTTGACGAGGGATGCCGGTCCACCTCATCGACCACCTGATGTGACGGTTTTCACTCGCTCGCTAGAGGGAGGCGGAGCTGAGCGTGTCGCATACTTACTCGCCAACGAGTTCGCTCGGTCGGGAGTCGGTGTCGATCTTGTTCTGCAATTTGCCACAGGTCCATACCTCGATGCTGTGGACCCGTCCGTGCGGATTCTGGAAATCGGCCGGCGCTTGCGTTGGTCGGTTCCGTGGCTGATTCGTTACCTGCGTACCTACAGGCCCAAAGCTGTCCTAGGGTTGTTGACGGAGAATAATGTGGCGATTCTCCTCGGGGCACTCTTGTCTTCGTACAAAGGACGTATCGTGGTTTCCGAACGGAACTCGTTGCGTCAACGTCGGTACATCCCACCTTGGATCGTCAGGCCCGTGGTTCGGTACCTGTACCCACGAGCTGATCGGGTTGTGGCCTTGACCAATGAGATGGCAGACGAACTCGTGGCACTGGGGCTTCATCGAAGCAAGGTAACGGTGATCCCCAATCCAGTGAGTGTTGAACACGTGTTGGCTCAAGGGGGCCAAGCACTCGATCATGCCTTCTTTAACGCGGGGGTTCCCGTTCTTGTTGCGGTCGGAAGGTTGGTTGCCCAAAAGGACTATCCCACGATGCTGCAGGCGGCATTCCTGCTCTCGCTAGATCTCGACTTTAGGTTGTTGGTACTCGGTGAAGGGGAAGAGCGGCTACGCCTTCAACAGCTGACTGACCAGTTGGGACTGCAAGGCGTTGTGGACTTTCCTGGGTTCAAATCGCCTCCGTGGCCATGGATGGCCCGGTCGGATCTGTTGGTACTCTCGAGCACATTCGAGGGATGGGGCAACGTCGTTGCTGAGGCCCTTGCGCTGGGACTTCGAGTCGTTTCCACGGATTGTCCCACTGGCCCAAGGGAGATTTTGGACGACGGACGGTTCGGAACATTGGTCCCGGTGAGAGATCCGAGAGCTCTCGCCGACGGGATCATCTCAACGCTTGCCGCTCCTAAGGAGCCAGAACGACTGCGGCGTCGAGCGCGTGAATGGGAGACAGAACGAGTGGCAAACATGTATCTCGAGCTACTGGGTGTGGTCGAGTGTTAGATGCAAGGCCTGATGTTGCAGTTCTCGTCCACTCGTTTGTTGGAGGGGGCACCGAACGGGTTGCAATAGCACTCGCCAACGAAATGGCCGGGCATGGACTGAAAACCGAGTTGGTTGTCCAGTGGTCACGAGGCCCTCTCATCGCCGACGTTTCAAAGTCAGTCCAAGTGGTTGAACTTGGTTGTCGATTCCGAGGACTTCAAGCTTCGAAACTATCTCAAGTCTCGACGTCCAAAAGTGATACTGAGCTCTCTGACGAGCTTCAATATGGTTGCCGCTCTGTGCCGCTTCGGACCGCCTCACCGGCTTGTCTTGTTCGAACACAGTCCGCTTGTGGTGTCCTTGTCATCGCGACCTTGGCGGGAGCGCATGCTCGAGAGGTTCGTGGTGCTTGCGTACAAACGCGCAGACTCCATCGTTGTTGTGTCGACTGGTGTTGGAGCAGAGCTCGCGCATCTCGGCGTACCAGCCAGCAAGATCGTTGTAATACACAATCCAGTCGACATAGGCCGAATCCGATCGGAGAGGTCCAGGTCAGCCGAAAATCCCTTCTTCGAGAACGGTGCACAGGTGCTGGTTGCAGGTGGTCGGCTGGTGCAGCCAAAGGACTTTGACACCTTGTTGTTTGCAACGAGGGAACTGATGAATACGCGCGACGTCCAGTTGTTGATTTTGGGTGAAGGCGACGAGCGGCCCAACCTCGAACTTAGGGTGTCTGAGTTGGGACTAGAGGAGTCAGTCGATTTAATAGGGTTCAAGTCGCCGCCTTGGCCATGGATGAAGAGGTCGAACCTTCTGGTTTTATCTAGTCGTTTTGAAGGTTGGGCTGCGTTTTGGCTGAGGCCCTAGCCCTCGGTATCCCGGTGGTAACCGACTTCCCTTCGGGTCCGCGAGAGCTTCTTGACGAAAGGACGTTTCGGAAGGCTGGTGGCCGTCGGCGATCGGGTAGCTCTCGCAAACGCGATTGTTCAGTCGCTCGACGACCCGTTGATCCAATCTTCCTACGAGGTCGGGCAGAAGAGTGGTCCGTCGAGCGTATTACCAATCGGTACCTTGAAGTGCTGGGGTTCAGAAGGTTGAGCCTTTCGGGGTGACCGGGCCTGAAGTCTGGCGAGGTCTTGGGGCAGGTGCGTTGGGCCCGACCGTGACCACTTTGATCGCGGCAGCCCTAGTGAGGCTTGGCGGCCTTGGTCGTCAGATTGTGGTGGCAAGGGTCTTCGGTGTGTCCACTGAACTAGACGTGTACCTGGCCAGCGCCGTAGTGCCAGTGTTCGTCGGCAATGTTCTCGGTGCGGCGCTCAACTCGGTCGTCTTGCCGCATCTTGTGCGGGTTCGACATGCAGCCGGAATAGAGGCCGCAGCTCGGTCCTTCGTGCACGCCCTCAAGGTCAGTCTCTTGGTATCGGTGATGGCATCGCTGGTGCTCGCAGCGATGGCGCCTACATTGGTTCGGGGGGTGGCGCCCTATTTAGCCTCAGATCCACGTTCAGTTGGTACCGCCCGCTGGGCTGGCTTGCTGGTCGTGGTGGTCGTAGTCACCCAGGTGCTTACGGCCGCCGCCATTTCCAGGCGGCGGTTTCTCGTCTCGGCATTGGCTCCATTGGCAACTCCCTTGTCGGTTGCGGTGTTTGCTCTTGCGGGAGGACCCTCACCAGAGAGACTGATGATCGGAACAGTCATGGGCAACATCGTCACTTGCACAGTGTTGGCGGGCTTCCTGGTTCGCGACGGTGCATTTGAACGTCATGGTCTAGGTGAGCTGCAACGGTTCCCTTGGTGGGAAGCGATCGCGATGATGACCTCAATTGCCGCCAGTGGAGCTGCCGTCGGCATTGATCGGGCCCTTGCGGCCCGCATCGAGCCGGGTGCCCTCTCGATCGTCGAACTTGGAACGCGAGTTCCCGAGTCCCTCGAGAGCCTGCTGGCAGTGGTTGTCGCAAATGTTGGGGCTGGTGGCCTGGCGCGATGGTCGGTCCAATACTCGATAGCGGACTTCAAGAAACGGGCAATTCGACTTGCGGCGGCTGTCGGCAGTTTTGCCTTGCCGCCGGTAGTGCTTCTGGTGTGGCTGTCTCACGAAGTTGTCCGGCTTTTGTTCGAAGGTGGACGCTTCAGTGCCAATGCCATTGACGAGGTTGTTAACGTGCAGCGACCGGCGCTGGCAAGGATCCCCTTTTATCTTGTCGCACTGCTCCTGGCTCGGGCACTAAATGCGTCACGCAGGTCATGGTCAGTGGCACGCATAATGGCTGTCTTTGCAATTGTTAGCGTCGCGGGAGATCTGGTACTCATCCCACGGCTTGGAGTATCAGGCATCGCATGGGCAACGACAGGAGCCTACGCAGCGGTTGTAGGTCTGTTCGTGATTGCAGTAGCGCGTCCTCAATTGGCCCGTCGGGTATAGGCGATGTTGATGCTCAAGTGGTCACGCACATCTTCGATTAGCTGGAGTCCGCGATGTCGAATCCAGTTGCCCTGATAGCCGGCTCCCGTGAGAATCCCGTGGAGATCGCGCGCCGACGAGCCCGCTCGGTTGAGATGTTCTTCTATGACCTCTGCGATTATCAAGCGCGGCGGGAACTCGGACAGAAGCCGGGTCGCGCCGGAGAGGACCTCCACCTCCCAGCCCTCCACGTCGATCTTCGCAATGGTTGGCGGCGACGGAAGGCGTGAACAGAGATCGTCAATTGTGGTGACGTCGACCTGTGCGATCGCCTGGCCGTCTCCTGCGAGGGAGCGGAGTCCTGAATCCGCTTCGACCTTCCCGGCTCGCAAAGTCATGGAACCAGGCGATGCTCCCAAAGCCACCGTTTTGATGTCAAGCCATTGCTCAAGGCCGTTGAGAGCGACGTTCGTCACCAACTGCGACACAACGTCTCTGGAGGGTTCTGCCGCGATCACTTTGCCTACCCCCAACTCCCGGAGTCTCTTAGCAACAGGGATTGCTACAAGTCCGACATTTGCTCCAACATCAAGAAATACATCGTGTTGCTCGATGCTTGTGAGAATTGTCCTTAACAATGGTGCGTCGTACGAACCGAGAGCGTAGAGGCGCCGGTTGTGATTGCTTGCAAGGTCGAGTCTCCAACGAAGGCCGAGACGCATCGCATCCACTTTCGCATCGCCCGCCCGCGCTTGGAGTCGCTGATCAACGCCGAGTTTCTCAGCGACTATCAACGACACGGCGGGGCCGAAGCGGGTCACGCGTGTTAACGCTCGAAGCGGTATATACCTGGTAGCTCCGGCCTTAGGGGGCACTCGGGGTCCAATGAAACGGGCTTCTGCCTCCAGCAGTCGACCATACGTATAGAGCTGTGATGGGGTACGAATGTTACAAACCGATATCAGTCGACGTTTTCAAAACCCGTGTGGGCGTCGAGGGTTGCCATTATTAGACGATGCGGTGGCGACAACTTGCTGCAGGGATCGCGACCTACTTGCCATTTGGTCGTCAACTGACCGGACGTCGCACTGGCGGCACCAGTTCGGCTCGATACTGCTACAGCGTTTGGATGCGGCATCTTGTGCGGGCGCGCGAACACGGCATGGACTGCCAGCCCAAAGTTGTGGCTGAACTGGGCCCTGGCGACTCTTTAGGAACAGGCCTGTGCGCTCTTCTGACGGGAAGCGATCGCTACATAGCGCTCGATGTTGTTCCGTTCGCGCAACGAGGAGACAATGTCGCTGTTCTCTTGGAGCTTGTCGAATTGATCGGACAGAGGGCCAGCATTCCCGGGTCGAGCGAATTTCCCGAGGTCAAACCCTTCCTGGATGACTATTCATTTCCGGAGTGGCTAGACACGGACGGTCGTCTGGTCGATGTCTTGGATGACCCGAGACTGCGTTTGATGGTGGACGAGCTCCAAAACGGTCCTGGACCGACACCGGTGATCAACTATCTCGTTCCGTGGTTTGACGAGGTTCGAGGGTTCCAAAGCACCGTTGATTGGATCTTCTCCCAAGCGGTGCTGGAGCACGTTGACGACCTCTTTCAAACCTACCGAGCGATGCACGACTTGCTGCGAAAAGGCGGAGTCATGACTCATCAGATCGATTTCCGATCCCACTCGACCGCAAATGCGTGGGATGGTCATCGTGCATATAGTGAACTGTCGTGGAAGCTGATCCGCGGGCGAAGGGCCTACTTGCTAAATCGGCTGCCCCTTTCAGCTCACGTGCAAATTATGGAGCAGTCAGGTTTCCGAATTGTGAGTGTTGACAGGATGATTTTGACTCCGACGGTTGTGCGAACAAGGCTGGCAACTGGGTTGGGGGTCGTCACCGAGACGGATCGCGAGACGAGTGGGGCCTTTGTCGTGGCTATTAAGGCATAACGGCGTCCGGGGTAAGGTGTTGTTAGCGCTGGCCGCCGAGCATGGCTCGTATCCATTCCACCTCGATGCTGAGACCCTCTTCGAGCTTTACACGTGGCGGGTTTGTAGGCGGTCGAGGTGCGGCTGGTCTCTCGACACCTCGGTGTCCCTTCCAACGAACTACTTGGGATGAACCAGCGATCAACTTTCAGTTAGGTTTGAAATGAGATTGTTGGCTCTTCTTAATGCGTTCCCATATCCGTGAGCGGCCCGGCATCGTGCCACAAGCCCAGCGTTGGCACAGTGGGGGGTAGAACGTTTCGAACCACTCCGGCCTTCCGATCGTCTATTTGAGGGCGTTGGTTTGGCCCGCCTAGTAGACATGACAACGCTCCTGCCGGAAGTGACTGACGGAGGTCGAAATAACGCTGCCTAAAACGCCAACGCGAGTACCTGCGGTAAGCGAAGAGAAGTCGGCAACAGCGAGTGGCCTTGGCTCGTTCCTGGTGCGGCGGGCGGCGGCTTCGATTGTGACTCTGCTGGTGTTCGTGACCGTGGTGTTCTTCCTGGTCGAGGTCTTCATCCCCTACGACAGCCCGCTGATCGAGGAGAGCCCCCCGGCCATTGATCGTTACCTCAATTACATGGGCGACCTTCTCCGGGGCGATCTCGGTTTCTCTTACACCGGGGCGCCCGTCATCGACATCATTCTCGCGGCTTTACCAACCACGCTCCTCATCTTCGCCACCGGGGGAATCCTCGCTTATCTCATGGGCAGTTGGTTGGGGAGAGTGGGAGAGTGGCGTTGGGGCCGGATCCGCGGTGGTCTGCTCACGACCGCCGGGCTCGCCTTCTACACGATCTTCCCCCCGCTGCTGATCTTCCTGCTTGTCCACTTTGGTCGAGAGCCGCTGGTCGCCGCCAGGTCAGCGATCGGGATGCCGATCGACAGCATGCAGGTCTTCTTCGACTCCCCGTTCACCGAAGCCGACCTTGTCACCTTCGGGGGCGTCTCGTTGTTGTTCGCCCTGTTGGTTGCGCTGCTTCTGCGCGGGTTCGGTCGGCGAAGGGGCTGGCGGCTGCTGCCGGCGTTCGTGCTCCCGGCCAGTCTGCTTGGACTCGTGCTGGCGATCTCGACGATGGGCATCGGCCGGCAAGCTCTTGACGTCTTCTTCTTTCGCTCCTCCCGGGAGGCCGAGATCGGAGAAGGGAGCCCCGTGCTGGCGGTGCTGGCGTTTGCCCTGATCGCCTTCGGAGAGATCCTGTTCGTGTGGCGGGCCGGAATTGCCGACGAGCGAGGCGAGGACTACGTGTTGACCGCCCGCGCCAAAGCGGTGCCGGAACGGCAGATCCGCGATCGCCACGTCGCTCGCAACGTGGTCCTCCCGGTCCTCGCCCGTTCTTTCTCGGCGTTGCCATTCCTCCTCACCGGCCTGATCATCGTCGAGTTTCAGGTTCAGCTCGGGAGTTGTGCCCTGGCCGAGGGGGTTGACTGTGTGTTCTGGCAAGGTGGTCTCTCGACCACGTTGTTCTCGGCGGTGCGGGACGTCGACGTGCCGGTCATAACGGGAGTGCTGGTGGTGACCGGCGTTCTGCTGCTGGTGTTGCGCCTCGTGGCGGAGACCGCCCATGTTGCCCTCGACCCCAGAATCCGGATGGGGGGTGGGCATTGAACCTCTCGGCCGAAGCGCAGCGCATCGAAGGCAAGGTGTTCAAGCATCCCAAAGTGAGGGCCGGGTTGTTGATCCTTTTCCTCTTGGCACTGCTGGCCGCTTCCCACCCCATGCTCAATATGACCGTATGGAGCGGCCAGGATGCGATCTATAACCCGGAAACGGGTAACGACAGGGCTCTCTTCCATCCGACCGGTGCATCCGGGGCACATTGGCTTGGCACCGACGCCCTCGGCCGGGATGTTCTCAGCAGCCTGACCTACTCGTTGACCCCCGCCCTCCAGGTGGCAGTCGTGGCGGCGATCCTGGTCGGGGTGATCTCGTTGACGATCGGCTCGGCGGCGGCGTATTTCCGCGGGTGGATCGACTCCTTGCTCACCAACGTCGGTGATGCCTTCGCCCTGCTGCCGCCCACCATCGTCCTGCTGGTGATTGGCCTCGGAAGCGCCGATCTGGGGATGATCGACGCCGGTTTGATCTTTGGCGTGTTGTACGGGCTCGGGCCGGCCGCATTGGTGGTCAGGTCCCGGGCACTGGCGGTGGTAGAAAAGCCTTTCATCGATGCGGCCCGGATTGCCGGGGCGGGTCCCCGCCGGATCATGGGGGTACACCTTCTTCCACACCTGTTGCCATACGCCGGAGTGCAGATGATGTCGGCCGCCATCTGGGCGCTGGTGAGCGTTTCATTCGTTCAATACCTGGGGGGAACAGACCAGTCGCGAGTGGGCCTGGGATCGATGATCTACGCCGGCCTCGACTTCCAACCCGTGCTGCCCAGCGGATTCGGCGAGTTCAACCTCGGTGACTTCCATGCCCGGATCGGATGGACATCGATCCTGTCGGCGGCCTTGGCCATGACACTGATTGCCAGCGCCTTCTACCTGATCGCGGTCGGAAGCAGAGACGCCATCGTCCCCCGGCTGATAGACAGGGCTAGGGGGAGACAGAACCCAGATCGGAACCGAGCCAGGTGACGAACAAATAGACGGCACCGGCGCCAAGGCACAACAACACCACCTGCACAAAGGTCCTCACCGGGGCGGATCTCGGCTCAAGCCACCGTGCCATGTCTCAATCCTAGGTCCCATGGTGATTTGGGCCCGACCGTCGCTCGCTGATCCGATTATCACTAGTCACTTCGGGTGTATCGACCCCGAGCCCATAGATGTCACCGCTGCTCCGGTTATCGGGGCGGACGTCGAGCTAAACAGTGTTCAACAAATCCAGATACCTCGTCCGCTCCCTCGATCGAGGAAGAATTGGGGAGCGGGGATGAAGGGGAATAGGAAGGGGGGGGGGGGGGGGG
>JBBDQN010000022.1:0-24010 GCA_040905905.1 Acidimicrobiia bacterium | reverse complement strand
CCCCCCCCCCCCCGCCTCTCTATCGATCTAGATCGACTCAGTCGTCGTCGTCCGGTGGATTGGGGCTCTGTCCATACGCTGTCCGTCGTACTTCCAGGGGTCAGGCTCCGGTTGGAGGGAGTCCAGGGGTCTTATTAAAATGGCCTTCTTGTTCACCGACATCAGAGTCTTCTGCCGGGTGGTCGCGGGGGTTCTAGGGTATGGCTGGTCCGTCTATCTGGCACTCAAGGGCGGGGAGCTCGAAGCGGCCCTCTCCCAGGTGAGTGAAACCGTTACAACAGGCGGGGCCGGCGGATACAGCCTTGCTTACCTCATCCCGTCCTTGTTGTCGATCATGGCCATCTGGGCGGCGGTGGTTGCCGAGGAAGGGATCCTGTGGACCATGTCGATTTCCCTCGTGTTGTTCAGCGCCATCTTTGTGTTCTCGGGTGGACTCTTATTGGCGCCGGTGGCTGTTGGCCACCTCCTGATCACGGCCTTGTCCCGACCCCTCGACCGACCGCGCACCCAAACTCGGATACCACATAGTCGTCGTCCGAAATGAGACGATTCCCGGGGTCGGGAGCCCTCTGAACTTCGACTGACACAGAAGTGCCTGAGATCGTGTTTTACCGAGCTGAAGTCGCGAGTCGACGGCCGCGATGGGGACCGCCGGTGTCTGACCAGATCGGAGTCACGGTCAACCACAAGGCGACGACAATGAGGATGGCCGGCGTGAATCGGGCGACGGTGAGATAACTGTTGGCGTCCGCCAAAGCCGCGCCGACGAGTGAGCCCAGGGGAAGCGTGGACCATCCAATCGTCCTGGCTGCGGTGATCACCCGGCCGAGCATGGCGGTCGGTGTGTAGGACTGGCGAATCGTGACCAGAGGTATGTTGATCAATGAGATACCGAGGAACATTGCGAAGAGCAAGAACAGAGCAGTGACACCGAAGGTCTGGTGGATCAAAGCCCAGAAGGCCAGGCCAAAGACCAGGAGGCCCACTGTCATGGAGCGACCGAGACCGATCAGGCGACCCACCCTGGGAGCCACCAGTGCGCCCAAGATGCCACCCAATCCGAGCACCGCCAACATCAATCCGAAGGACGACTCCTCGGCCCCCAGCACCTGGGTGGCCAGGACGGCCAGGGTCGACTCGATGAATCCAACTGCTGCATTGGCGGCGGCGGCGGCCAGGGTCGACGCCCGCAGTCGTGGTTCACTCCACAGGAAGCGAAGTCCATGGGCCGCCTCTTCGAGGAACCTGCTTCTCTGATCTCTCGACACTCGCGGTGGTATCGAACCCACCATCCAGACGGTCAGAGCAGAAACCAGAAACGAAAGGCCGTTGACGGCAAAACCGGGGGCGAGACCAACCGTGGCGGCCATGGCTCCGGCGAGGGCCGGTCCGACGACGAGAGCAACCTGTTGGCTCATGGCTATCCGGCTGTTGGCGACGGCAAGGTCTTCGTGATCGACCACGGACGGGATCAACGCATACAGGCTGTTTTGGAATGCTGCCGAGAAGGTGCCGGAGAGGAAGGCCAGCACAAACACCGTGGCCAAAGTCGAAGCGGTGGGATTGAGGGCCAGAAATCCCAGAGCAAAAAAGGTGGCGGCGCGGGCGAGGTCCGCCACGATCATCACTGTTCGGAGCGGTAGGCGGTCGAGAAACACCCCACCCACCAAACCGAAAAGGACCACCGGAACACTCTCGAGGGCGTAGGTCAGAGCGAAGTCGAAAGTGGAGTCGCCCAGCAGGAGGACAAACAGCGGAAGCGTCGTGTAGGCGACATAGTCGCCAACTTGAGATACGGCCTGACCCCACCACAACGCACGAAAAGGACCCCCGAGTCCTCGGGCGACGCGATGGCGGCCGCGCCGGGTCCCCAGCGGCACATCCATATGCGCAGATTAGGTGGGGAATGTCGCCTGCCCATGGCCTTTTGTTAGCCTGCCTGGTTAATGGCCGACCCCAGAGAAATCCCGCAGATGGTTGCCGAACTCGTCGACATGTCGAAGGAATACCTTCGACAGGAGACCCTGGAGCCTGCCAAACAGCTGGGCAGGTTCACCGGATTCAGCCTCGCCGCCGCGGTGCTCTTCAGTTTCGCCGCCATGCTGCTGACGTTGGGGCTCTTCACCATGTTGAGGCGCCTGTTGCCTGACACCCAGTGGTGGGCGGTACTTGCTCGCTTGTTGACCACGGCTGGTGCTGGCGCCGGTGCCGGCCTCATCTTCTGGAGGATGTCGGGTGACGATCACAAAGGCTGACCTCGAGGCTAAGGCCCGGGAGATATCCGGCGCCGTTGGCGAGACCACTGACGCCGCCAAGAACACGGCGGTCCTGGCCGGTGTGGGCGTTCTCCTTGCCGTCGGAGTCGCCTACTTGATGGGGAGGCGCAAGAACCGGAGCGGCCGAGCCGTCGTCGAGGTATACCGAATATGAGCCACAGCCTGTGACCCAGCTCCGTGCTGGCATAACCCGGACGTTTCAAGGACTTCGCACCGGTGACCAGCGCACGTTGTTCACGGGTGTTGCCCTGGTGGCCTATTCGGTCTGGCGGCGAGGGCGGGGCACCCGCAAACTCGTCTACCGGCGCATCCTGAGAGAAGACCAGGCCTTGTTGATCAGGGCCGGTCGTCGGTCCGGAAGCCGCGTGGTCGTGTCCGCCGAAATGGCGGACCAAGTCAAGACCCGCTCATGAGGGATCGACGGATAGTCCATGTCGTCGCGTGGCTCGTGATCGCAGGCCTCGTGCTGGGCCTCGTCGGTTCGGTGCTCACCCTCTTCCAATGAAAGTGATCCTCCGCAATCCACGGCGGGAGGTCGAGCTCGAGGGCGTCCGGCGGGTAGGCGACGTGTTTCGCAGACTCGAGCTGGTCCCCGAGTCATATCTGGTGATCAGGTCTGGAGAACTGGTCACCAACGACGATGCCGTCGCCGATCACGACGTTCTCGAGTTGCGCCCTGTGATCTCGGGAGGATGATGTGAAGTGCCGGGTGTGTCGGGGGAAGGCCGTGATCGCGGTCAGGCGCCACAACGCCAACTTCTGCAAGGGGCACTTCCTCGATCACATCCGGCGGCAGGTCGAACGCACCATCGAGGAATACAAGATGTTCGGGCCCGACGAACGCCTGGTGCTGGGGGTCTCAGGTGGGAAAGACTCACTGGCACTGTGGGACATCCTCTCGGGGCTCGGCTACAAAGTCGATGGCATCTACCTGCACCTCGGGATCGGTGAGTACAGCTCAGCCAGCTTGACCCTGTCTCAGAGTTTTGCCAGCACTCGTGGGCTTTCTCTGGAGGTGGTCGATCTTCCGATCGCATACGGATTCGCGGTTCCGGAAGCGGCGGCCGCATCGCAACGGACACCTTGTTCCGCGTGTGGCTTGTCGAAGCGCTACATCCTCAACCGGGTCGCAGGTGAGCGCGGATACGACGTGCTGGTGATGGGTCACAACCTCGATGACGAGGCGGCGACGTTGTTCTCCAACGTCCTCGGTTGGAACGTGGAGTACTTGGGGCGTCAGCATCCGGTGCTCCCCTCGACCGAGGACGGTTTGTGCCGGAAGGTGAAACCGTTGATCAGGGTGGCCGAGCGGGAGACGGCAGCCTATGCGGTGCTTACCGGGATCGAATACGAGGTGGACGAGTGTCCGATGGCTGCTGGCAATACAGTCAACCGCTACAAGGAGTATCTCAACCGCCTTGAAGAGCAGTCTCCCGGGATCAAGGCGAGTTTCCTCTTCGGCTTCCTCGAACGCGGATCACCGTTGTTCGAGATGTCAGATGATGTCGAGCTGCGGATCTGCTTTAACTGCGGCCAGCCCACCACTGGTGAGGTTTGTGCTTTCTGCAGACTCCAAAAGGTGACGATCTCTCACAAGCAGGGAAGGTGAACCCGCCGTTGCGTCCGGGCGAGACCGTGCTGCTGATCGACGCCAAGAGCCGGCACTACCTGGTCCGGTTGCAAGAAGGTGGCGTCTTTCATTATCACCTCGGCATGGTCCCCCACGGCGAGCTCATAGGAGCCCAACCGGGGATTGCGGTGGTGTCGAGTGGCGGTGGCAGGCTGTTGGTGCTCCGGCCCCGGTTGGCTGACTTTGTGTTGAAGATGCCACGGGGTGCCCAGGTCGTCTACCCCAAGGACATGGGCCCGATCGTCGTCTACGCCGACATCGGACCGGGGATGACCGTTCTCGAGGCAGGCACCGGCTCGGGTGCCCTCACTCTTGCCCTGCTTCGTGCCGTCGGATCCGAGGGCAGGGTGATCAGTGTCGAGCGCCGCTCGGATCACGCCGCCATTGCTGAGAAGACCGTCCTGCGGTGGTTTGGAGAGATACCCGCCAACCTTGAGCTACGGGTAGGCGACGTCGAGGACGTGGCGGCCGAGATGACGGCGGATCGAATAGTCCTCGACCTCCCCGAGCCGTGGCATATGGTCAAAGTGGCGGCCACGGCCCAGCCCCCCGGGATCATCCTGTGCTCCTACCTCCCCACGGTTCCCCAGATACAGACCACGGTTGAGGCAATGGAGGAGTCCGGGGCGTTTGCCGAGATCGAGGTGTTCGAGACACTCCATCGAACCTGGAACGTGTCAGGAAGATCCGTTCGTCCCGACCACCGCATGGTGGGACATACTGGGTTCGTGGTGGTAGCCCGGCGGATTCAGACCCTTCTTGCGTAGATCGCCGTCGTTTTCGAGCGGGAATCTACGCAAGAAGGTCACGAACAGGTCCCCAGCCAATACATCACCCCCTCGACGAGGGCGAACCCAGCTTCGCTCTCGAAGTTTTGGCCTTCGATGGTGAAGGTGACGGTGGTGGAAAAGGTGTCAGCGATCGCGAATTGACTTCCGTCGGGAGCCGGGAACCTCTCATCGGCCGGGCCCGTGATCTCACCCGCGATCTGGTAGTTGTCCAGCACTAGCACCTCGCGTTCTACCCACGCCCGACACAACTCTGTCCCCTGTGTCTCGACGACTTTTGGATGAAGCCGTGCAAAGAGGAATTCGACATCGTCGGCGTCGAGGGCGGCTCGGTAGGTGGCGACGAACGCTTCCACAGTCTCAGGAGGCAGCGTGGTGGTCGTTGGCGCTGCGGTGGTGGTGGTCGTGGTCGCCGTGGTCGTGGGAGGCGCCGTCGTAGTCGTGGTGGGAGCAGCCAGCAGGGTGGTGGTCGTGGACTGCGGCTGCCCGGAATCCCAGAGCAGTAGCACCCCCAGGACGATCAAGACCACCCCGACCAGGGTCAACACAAACCCTATGAGTCTGCGGCTCACAGTCAGCACGGCCCCGGTAGGTAATGAGCCTCAAACTCCAGAAAGGCCTTAGCCGAACGCTCCATAGCGGATTTGCCTTGATTGATCAGCATCTGCAACTCCCGTTGCTGGCGCTCCCTCTCCATTTGATTGATACCCGTCCCCCCATCACGCCAGTTGCCATGTTCCTCACCCGAGTCACCAACCTGGTACTCGAGAATCCTCTCGACACATCGGTAAGTCTGACCGTCGCACTCTTCGATCGTGTACGGCCGCACAGTGATCATCTGATACTCACGCACCAGGCGATAGCTGACGAATGATCGCCTACCCATCCACTCGTTGGCTTTGGTCGCGACCGTGCCGGCCAATTGGGCGATCAACTGAAGCACGCCCACCACAACCTCTTGCGGTGAAGTGGGGATCGGAACCGGGAAGCTGTCGGTGCTGAGGTTACCTTTGGCGGCCGCATAACCCTCGGCGCCACCCCGGACCAGATTGGCGGCGCTGCCGGTCCGCACCAGGCTCTCGCCAACCCGCTTCCCAGCTCCGTGGGCTCCCAACAGCGAACCGAGGAAGCCCAGCTCGGCCCCTAGCTCGTTGAGATCGGCGGCCATCCGATTACCGGCGTCGCCGACCATGGCCTCACCCTGGGTCTCGGTCTCGATCCTGAATGCCTTGATCACCCTGAAGGTCTTGCCGTCAGCGATCGGCACGGCCCGGCGATCTCCTTGGGGGCAGCCTCCATCCTGAGTCGTGGTGGCCACTGCCACTCCAGCGGACCCGGTGCCCGTAGCGGTCACACCCGTGGTGGTAGTCGTCTCCGAGGTGGTGGCCGTGGATGCTCCGATGCAGTCCTCGTAGGCTCTTCGAGTTGCCTCGGCCTCAGTGGCGGCCTTCTCGGTCTTAAGACGCCAGCTTTCCACCATCTCCTCGCCCATGCTCTCGGTCTGGCGGGCGGACTCGAGTTGAGCCTGGGTGCTCTCGATGATGGAGGTCATGCCCTCCTCGGTCACCAGACCTTCGCCGGGCAGCGATTGATGAGTGGTGCCGCCTTGGGTGATGCTGCCCGTAGCCGTCGACTTTTCGAGGCCTGCCAGCTCCTGTTCTATGAGGTGACGTTGGGCTCGTTTCTCCTCCAGCCACGCCTGGGATTTGGTGAGCTCGGCCATACAGGTCTCGTACCGCTGCTGGGCGGCCTGCCATAGCCGGTAAAGCTCCTCGCAACTCTTCTTGGCCAATAGGAACAGACCGACGATGGCCAATAGTCCTCCGAGGGCGATCTGAAGCCATGGGAGCCAACTGATACCCTCGCCCGGCGTCGTTGGCGCGGTTGTCGTTGGCGTGGGGGCAGCGGTCGTCGTGGTTGCCGCCGTGGTGGTAGTCGTTGCGGCCGTCGTCGTGGTCGTTGCCGCGGTTGTCGTCGTGGTGGGGGCGCCGACCCTGACGATCGAATCCGGGTCACACGCAGGTTCCGACTCGTCCACAATGAAGGCGCCGCCGTTCACCAGAGAGTCGAAGGCGACAGGGATCATCGTGTCGTTATTGATGAAGAGATTGACAACCTGGTGGGGACCGAACGAGAAGAGCGGCACTTCGGCCTGGCCGAGTCCGTCCGGAGCTATGGGCCCCGTGCCTTGTTGGGGGCCGGAGGCCCCGTCGATCATGACCACGATGAAATCACCCACGTATTCGAGTGGCAGTGCAACGAAGAATCTGCTGATCGAAGGAGCGTTGTTGATCGGCTGGGGCGGAAAGTGATCCACCTCGATGCACGACCCACCCGGCATGATCGTGGTCTGGGCCGATGCCGCCCAGGGAATGACCAAAGTCAGGATGACCACAATCAGGAGCTTGCGCGCTGACCTGTTCATATCGCCGATTTATCGGCCGGTTCCGACTTGTCCTGAGTAGGTGGTTCGCCTTACCAACGGGCCCTTAAGGCTCGATAAAGATGCACTCACCCGGGCATTCTTCAGCCGACTCCACGGTTATGTCCTCCTGGCCGCCAGGGACCGTCGCCACCCCGGCTGCCCCCTGCGGGTTGCCTTTGGCGGCCGCATAGATCTTGCCATTGTCCTTTACATAGGCCAGGCCATCGTCGAGGAGGACAAAGACATCTGGGGCGATTTCCTCACAGAGACCGTCGCCTGTGCATAAGTCCTGATCGATCCAAACTTTCACAACAACTCCAGCTAAAAACGCCCGATAACTGTAGCTATGGATCAGTCATTTCTGGCCTAACCGCGATACCCATGGCACTAGACAAGCCTCTCCGTATACTGCGCGTCAGGCCAGGTCTAGCCAGGAGTAGTTGATGAGCCCGAGCGGCAATGAGGAAACGTCCGAGCTGCGCCGACAAGTCGCCATCCTCGAAGAAGAGGTAGTCGGTCTTCGCCGACGGCTTCAGGACGCCCCCCGCCGCATCCAGGACCTCGAGGCTCGCCTCGCTGAGTCGCAGGAACGACTCACCCGGTCCCTCGCTCACAACGACAAATTGGCCACGGTGCTTGAAGAGGCGCGGGAGCAACTTGCCGTCCTTCGTGCGGAAGTGGACAAACTCACCACCCCTCCCAACAGTTTCGGAACCGTGACGGCTGTAAACGAGGACGGAACTGTCGACCTCATGGCGGGGAACCGCAAGCTACGGGTTGCCGCCCAGCCATCGGTCGAAGTGAAGATGCTCCAGAAGGGTCAGGAGGTACTTCTCAACGAGTCGTTCACCATCATCGACATCCGCACCTTCGACCCCAACGGCGATGTCGTGCGGGTGCGCGACAAGCTCGATGACGGGCGTCTGGTGGTCATGGCCCACGCCGATGATGAACGGGTGGTCTCACTCGCCGACTCCATGTCCGACGTACGTATCCGGGCAGGCGACTTTGTCCGCATCGACCCCCGGGCCGGTCTGGTGGTAGAACGGTTGGCCCGTCCCGAAATTGAGGAGCTGGTGCTCGAGGAGATTCCCGACGTCACCTATGAGCAGGTGGGGGGGCTGACCGGTCAGATCGAAGAGATACGCGATGCCGTTGAGCTTCCCTACCTGCACCGCGACCTGTTCTCGCGGTACGGCCTGGTGCCTCCGAAGGGCATTCTCCTCTACGGGCCTCCGGGATGCGGCAAGACGCTTATCGCCAAGGCCGTCGCCAACAGCCTGGCTAAGGCAGTGGCCGATCGCACTGGTCGACCCGACGCCCGTTCCTACTTCCTCAACATCAAAGGCCCCGAACTCTTGAACAAATGGGTCGGCGAGACCGAGCGGCAGATCCGGCTGATCTTCCAGCGCGCCAAAGAGAAGTCAGACGAAGGTGTGCCGGTGATCGTCTTCTTTGATGAGATGGACTCGTTGTTCCGCACCCGCGGGAGTGGCATCAGCTCTGATGTCGAGTCGACGATTGTTCCCCAGCTTCTCTCGGAACTGGACGGAGTCGAGTCGCTCAGGAACGTGATGGTGATCGGAGCCTCCAACCGGGAGGACCTTATCGACCCTGCCATCCTCAGACCGGGCCGCCTTGACGTCAAGATCAAGATCTCCCGGCCGGGTATCGACGCGGCCCGGGAGATCTTCCGGATCTACCTCGAAGGCGATATCCCTCTCGACGCCGATGAGCTGGCGGCATGCGACGGAGACAGAGCCGTGATGGTGGCCGAGACAATCGAGTCCACGGTGGCAGCGATGTTCTCCGAAGGTGAGGAGAACCGTTTCCTTGAAGTGACCTACGCCAACGGGGATCGTGAGATTCTGTATTTCAAGGATTTCGCCTCCGGCGCCATGATCGAGAACATCGTCCGGCGGGCCAAGAAGGACGCAATCAAACGTGAGATAGCCGGGGGGCCTCAGGGAATCCGACGCTCGGATCTGCTCGCAGCCATCAAACAGGAGTTCCGGGAGCACGAGGACCTTCCCAATACGACCAACCCGGACGACTGGGCCAAGATCTCGGGCAAGAAGGGCGAGCGGATCGTCTATGTCCGCACCTTGATCGGCGGCGAGGCGGAGGCGAGGTTGATCGAAGCCGTCTCCGGCGGTCAGTACCTTTAGGACATGGCCGTCCACAAGGTGCTCGGCACCGAGACCGAGTATGGGATCACCGTTCGACCGGTCCGCGATTTCAACCCGGCGCTGGCGTCCGCCCAACTCGTCAACTCCTATCCGGGGGGCCGGGTGCGGGTGCAGTGGAGCTATGAGGAGGAGTCACCCGGACGCGACGCCCGCGGCTTCGGTCACGAAGGCTTTGGAGTAGCCGACCCCGAGGGGGCACTGGTCAATGCGGTTCTCTCCAACGGAGCTCGTCTCTACGTCGACCACGCTCATCCGGAGTACTCGGGACCGGAATGTTATGACGCACTCGAGGCAACGCTTTATGACAAGGCAGGCGAAGGTGTCATGTACCGGGCGGCGGTGGCCGCCACCGAGTTGCTCCAACCCGGCCAGAAGATGTCGGTTTACAAGAACAACTCCGACGGCAAGGGAAACTCCTACGGGGCCCACGAGAACTATCTCTTGTCGAGGGAGACCTCCTTTGGTGATGTCATCCGTTACGCCACCACCTTTTTCGTGACCCGTCAGATCTTTACAGGTTCGGGCAAAGTCGGATCGGAGAACTCGCGGCCCGAGACCACCTACCAGCTCACCCAGCGAGCCGACTTCTTCGAGGAGGAGGTTGGCCTGGAGACCACCCTCAAACGGCCTATCGTCAACACCCGCGACGAACCTCACGGCGACCCTGCGAAGTACCGCAGACTTCACGTCATCATTGGCGATGCCAACCTCTCCGAGACTCAGATCTTTCTCAAGCTCGGCACCACCGCCCTCTTTCTGGCGGCGCTCGAAGACGGCGCTCTTCCCGACCCTCTCGACCTCGCCGACCCCGTCGCCAGTTGTTGGCGGGTAAGCCACGATCTTTCGTTTCGTTCTTCCCTCGACCTTGACGGTGGTGGTTCAGCCACGGCCCTGGAATTGCAATGGCGCTACCACGATTGGATCAAGAAGTACGTCGAGGGCGAGTTCGCCAACAATGAAGTGGCGGCCCAGGTTGTAGATGAGTGGGAGGCGGTCCTGACGGACCTGGAAGCCGACCCGAAGCGTCTGACCGACCGTCTCGATTGGGCCGCCAAACTGCGGCTGCTCGAGGGCTATGTCCAACGAGACGGCCTCTCCTGGAACAACTCGAAGCTCAAGGCCCTCGACCTGCAGTACCACGATGTCGACCCCCATCGGAGTCTCTATCGGCATTTGGTCGATCGCCGGGCCATGCGCCGTTTGTTTGCCGATGAAGACATCGAACGTGCCGAGCGACAGCCCCCGGAGCGCACCCGAGCCTATTTTCGCGGCACTTGTGTGTCGCGATTCCCCAACTCGCTGGTAGCGGCCAACTGGGACTCCCTGGTGTTTGACACCGGCGAACCGCATCTGAAACGCATTCCTATGATGGAACCCCTGCGGGGCGACCGTCTCCGGGTGGGTGCCTTGCTCGATTCGGTCGACGACGCAGCCGCCCTAATCGAAGCCCTTGGAGGTCATTGATGTCAGAACGCGAGAGGGCCCGCAAAGGCAATCGGGAAGGTGACGAAGCCGAGGTCGAGGAGCAGCCGGAAGTCAGAGACGAGGAAGCTGACCGCAAGCTCGACGAGTTGCTGGACGAGATCGATGAGGTCCTGGAGGAGAACGCCGAGGAGTTCGTGAAGAACTACATCCAGAAGGGCGGCGAGTGAACCCGGGTCCCCGGTTGCCCCTCCTTTTTGACGTTCCTGCCCCTGGGTCCAGCTTCATCGATCTGCTCACCATGATGGGTTACCCGGTCCTGCCAACCGTGGACAAGGATGCTCGTGCCTTGCAGGTTCCGGAGGGAACGACCGTCCTGGCCCTTCGTTATGCCGACGGGGTGGTTATGGCCGGCGATCGTCAAGCCACCGAGGGCAACCTGGTTGCCCATCGCCATATCCGCAAGGTGTTTCAAGCCGACGGGTTCTCAGCAGTCGCTATTGCCGGGACGGCGGGACTCGCCATCGAGATGGTGCGTTTGTTCCAAGTCGAGCTCGAGCACTACGAGAAGATTGAAGGGCATCGACTGTCCGTCGAGGGAAAGGCCGCCTTTTTAGCCCGCCTGGTCCGCAATCAACTGGCGATGGCGTTCCAGGGTTTGGTGGTGGTCCCACTGTTCGCCGGCTACGACGAGGCCCTTGGGGCAGGACGGCTCTACACCTACGACGTGGTTGGTGGCCGTTACGAGGAGAACGAGTTCGGATCCACGGGCTCTGGGGCCCGGCTGGCCAAGTCCTATCTGCGAACCACCTATCGCCCCGATTTGACGGTGGATGAGGCGGTGACCATCGCCGTGGGTGCCCTGGTCTCCGCGGCCCAGGAAGACACCGCCACTGGAGGACCCGACCTGAGACGGGGCATTCTTCCCAACGTCCTGGTGATCAGCGCGACTGGGGTTGAGGACCTGGGCGACGAACGGGTCCTCCCGGCAGCTGAGATCGCAGTGGACACGATCCGATGACCATCCCTTTCTATGTTCCTCCCGAACAACTCGTCCGGGACAAGGCCGACTTCGCCCGCAAGGGCATAGCCCGGGGCCGCTCGATCGTGGCCATTGAATACAACCAGGGGGTTTTGTTGCTGGCCGAGAACCCCTCGACCGCCCTCAAGAAGATCAGCGAGGTCTACGACCACATCGCCTTTGCCGGGGTGGGCCGTTACAACGAGTTCGAGACGCTCCGCAAGGCCGGGATAAGGCAGGCCGACCTGATGGGCTACCTCTACAGCCGGGAGGATGTCAAGGCGCAAGCCCTCGCCACCAACTTCTCCGAGGCGTTGGGAGCGATTTTCTCTCGCGAGCCCAAACCTTACGAGGTCGAGGTTCTGGTCGTTGAGGCGGGAGATCCCACCAGGATGTTCCGCATCAGCTACGACGGCACCCTCAACGACGAGCGGCGAGTGGCGGCCATCGGCGGAAAGTCGGACGCCCTCCTCGAGGCGTTGCGTAGTTCGTGGCGGGAGGATCTCACGCTCGAAGATGCACTTGCAGCCGGTCAAGCCGCTTTCCGGCTAGCCGAAGGCCGAGAGTCCGAAGGATGGGAGGCGGCAGTCCTCGACCGGACCAACGGTCGCCGGGCATTTCGCCGTCTTCAACTCTGACCGATAAGGGCCCGAACAGGGCGGTCCTCATTGCCTTCAGTGGCTTCGTGGCGATAGGCGGCGTCAACTTCGTGGCAGTTCGTTTCTCCAACCGTGAACTCCCACCCCTGTGGGGGGCCGGTGTCCGCTTCGCAGTGGCTGCTCTCCTGTTGTTCGTGGTTTTGAGGGTCAGACGGATGCCGTTGCCCCACGGGCGAGCCCTATTCGGGGCGGCCGTATACGGAGTTCTCTCTTTCGGCGCAGCGTACGGTTTTGCCTATTCAGCTTTGACAGAACTGCCTGCTGGGGCGGGGGCCGTGGTTTTCGCTTCGTATCCGCTGTTCACAGTGTTCCTCGCCCCTCTCCACCGGATCGAGCGATTCCGGGTCCGGGGTTTGGCAGGTGCACTCCTCGCCCTGGCCGGAATCGTGGTGCTGGCCAATCCGGGATCCGCCGCCGGGCTGCCCCTGTGGCCGGTCCTGGCGATGGTGGGCTCGGCCGTCAGTGCGGCCGAAGCCGCTGTCTTGGTGAAGAAGTTCCCCGTGGTGCCCCCGGTGGCTGCCAACACAGTGGCAATGGCGACCGGGGCCGGTCTATTGATCGGACTCTCCCTGGTGGTGAAAGAGACCTGGGTTCTCCCGGAGCGGCCGTCGACCTGGATCGCAGTTGGCTACCTGGCAGTAGTTGGGTCGGCAGGTCTCTTCTGGCTGTTCCTCTTTGTGCTGCAGCGGTGGACCGCGACGGCCACCTCTTACGCGACGGCTCTTCTCCCGGTCTCGGCAATGCTGGCCGGGTCGCTGATCGGCAACGAGCCCATCACCGGGAATGGTTTGATCGGGGGGGCAATCGTGGTCGTGGCGGTTTGGGTGGGAGCTCTCTCCCGCAAAGTACCGGAGCTGGCCCCGACCCACGGGCCCAATGTGGATCAAAATCCTCTCCGGTGATTTACGGCGAGGTCCGTTAGCCTCTTTGTAGTGGACCGCCGCATCTTCGGTCTTGAGAACGAGTACGGAGTCACCTGCACGCTGCGGGGTCAGCGGCGGCTCTCGCCCGACGAGGTGGCCCGCTACCTGTTCCGCCGTGTTGTGTCATGGGGCCGGTCATCCAATGTCTTCCTCGAGAACGGCGCCAGGCTCTATCTCGATGTCGGGAGCCACCCCGAATACGCCACACCGGAGTGTGATTCGATCACCGATGTCGTAGCCCACGACAAGGCGGGGGAGCGAATCCTCGAGTCGCTGGTCCACTCCGCTGAACAGCGGCTGGAAGAGGAAGGGATTCGCGGAGAGATCTTTCTCTTCAAGAACAACACCGACTCTGCCGGCAACTCCTACGGCTGCCATGAGAACTACCTGGTGAGCCGCCACAAGGACTTTCACAAAACCGTCGACGTGCTCATCCCGTTTCTGGTCACCCGTCAAATCTTCCTGGGGGCGGGCAAGCTGATGCAGACCCCCCGCGGCACCACCTTCTCTATGGCGCAACGGGCAGAGCACATCTGGGAGGGGGTCTCTTCGGCCACCACTCGCAGCCGCCCGATCATCAACACCAGGGACGAACCTCACGCCGATGCCGAGCGCTACCGGAGGCTGCACGTCATCGCCGGTGACTCCAACATGAGCGAATACGCCACCTACGTCAAGGTGGGGACGGTGGTGGCCCTGTTGCAGATGATCGAGCGTGATGTCGTTTTTCGCGATCTCACCCTGGAGAATCCCATCAGGGCCATCAGGGAGATCGCCCACGACATCACCTGTCGACGCAAGGTCCGGCTGGCCCATGGCCGGGAGCTCTCGGCACTTGACATCCAATGGGAATACTTCGAACGGGTGTCCAAGTTCTCTCGCAACCCGGGATTCCCCCCGGAGGTACAGGCGGCGGTCGATCGGTGGGAGCACCTGCTGACCGGACTGGAGAAAGATCCAATGTCGCTCGATCGTGAGGTTGACTGGGTCATCAAATACCGCTTGCTGGAGCGATATCGCGAACAGCGCGGCCTTCCCCTCTCTCACCCCCGGCTGGCGATGCTCGACCTCTCTTATCACGACGTCGATCGGGCCCGTGGTGTTTACAACCTGCTTGCCCGCCAGGACATGGTGGATCGGGTCCTCACCGATGGAGAGATTTCCAGGGCAGCCGTTCAGGCCCCCCAAACCACTCGGGCCCGTCTTCGCGGCGAGTTCATCAAGGCTGCCAAGGCGAAACGGCGGGACTTCACCGTGGACTGGGTGCACCTCAAGCTCAATGACCAGGCGCAACGAACTGTGCTCTGCAAGGACCCGTTTAAATCCCATGACGAGCGGGTGGACCGACTGATCGAATCGCTGTAGACCGGGTGACGTGAGCTTCCTCGGTCCTTCGTCTTCCGTCTTCCGTCTTCCGACTCTTTCATGAAGAACGTCCTGGAAAGACTCATCAATCTGCTTGCCATGTTGTTGACGGCCTCGCGGCCAGTCACGGCTGATGCCATCCGTCGCACGATTCCCGGCTACTCCCAGGATTCAGATGAGGCCTTCCACCGGATGTTTGAGAGGGATAAGGACCTGCTTCGATCGATCGGTGTACCCCTGGAAACCGGTTTTACCGACGCCTGGGAGGTAGAGCACGGCTATCGAATCGATCCGGCCAAATACACGGTGGCCGACCCCGGACTCACCGATGACGAGCGGGCAGCCCTTCATCTGGCCGCCCAGGTGGTGCGCCTGGGCGGGGAACCGGCGGCGCCGGAAGCAATTCTCAAGCTTGGTGGTGTCCGACTCTCCGGGGCGAACGAACCCCTCTCGGCCGATCTGGGCGACAGCACCGAACTGGGCGGACTGTTTCTGGCTCTGAGTGAACGTCGGGCCGTTCGCTTCGACTATCGCGATCGTCCCCGTGTGGTTCACCCTTTTGGACTCGGGCATCGGCGGGGTCACTGGTACCTGGTGGCTGGCACCGCCGACGGGAACAGGATGTTCCGGGTGGACCGCATGGCGAACATGAGTGTGGATGAGCAAGCGGCCGCCTACGAGCGTCCGGCGGGGTTCCGGGTCGAGGAGGCGCTGCGCGATCTTCCATGGGACATGGGATCTGAAGGGGCGGTCAAGGCCCAGGTCCGGTTTGATCCCGAGGTCGCCTGGTGGGCCTCCCGCCAGCTCGGCGGGCGAGCCGAAGCCCCCGCCAAGGATGGCTCGCTCGTGGCAGTTATTCCGGTGGCCAATCAAGACGCGTTCGTCGGCTGGGTGTTGTCCTTCGGGGTGGGAGCCGAAGTATTGAGCCCACCTGAACTTCGTGACGCAGTCGTGGACAGGGTCAAGGCAGCCGGATGAGCTCTCGCACCGGCTCCCGGCTCTCTCGCATCCTGGCGATGGTTCCCTACGTCATCGCCCACGACGGTGCCAGTGTCAGCGAACTTTGCGAGTTGTTCGGCTATACCCCCAAGGACCTGGTGGACGATCTCCAGATCGTCTTTCTCTGTGGGCTTCCTGGATATGGCCCCGGTGACTTGATCGATGCCGATATCTATGACGACGAGGTGTTCATTCGCACTGCCGATTATTTCGCGGGAGCGCCCCGACTCTCGCCAGGCGAAAGCCTTGCACTCCTGGCCGCGGGCCTGGCGGTCATCGACTCCGGCCAGGCCGGACCCGAGCTCATCTCGGCGGTGGAGAAGCTGACCAGGACTCTGCTTCCGGACGAGGACGAGTCGGCCATCCTCGATGTTGATCTGGCCGGCGAGCCCGAAC
This sequence comes from Acidimicrobiia bacterium, assembly GCA_040905905.1. Taxonomy (GTDB): domain Bacteria; phylum Actinomycetota; class Acidimicrobiia; order Spongiisociales; family ZC4RG35; genus JAICND01. The sequence goes on along the minus strand of JBBDQN010000022.1, from coordinate 7,917 downwards.
TCGTGGGCAGACTGCGCCAGGCAGCTACGGCCGGCGAGGTTCTGGAAATCACCTACACGGCCCTGACCCGCGAACAGACGACGGTGCGCCAGATCGAACCATGGATGGTCTTCACGTCGTTGGGGAACTGGTATGTCCAGGCCCATTGCCGGCTCGCAGCAGACCGCCGGCACTTCCGGGTCGACCGCATCCGGGCGATCGAAGCCACCGGTCAAACCTTCACGCCTCCCAGGAACACGCCGCTGCCGGAAGTCCGCTACACGCCCCTCGCCGACGACGTTCGCTGTCGGGTGCTCCTCCACCCTCCCGCCCGCTGGGTCGCCGAGTATTACTCGGTCGATGTGGTGGAGGACAAAGACCAAGAAATGGTGATTGATTTCTCGACTGCCGACCCCACCCTGGCCGCCAAGTTGTTGCTGCGTCTCGGCGCCCATGCCCGGCTCATCTCCGGCTCCGAGGTGGCGGAAGCTTTGAGGAATCTGAAGGGGAAGTTGCTCGACCTCTACGGGACCGAAAAGGGGTCTGTGGACGCATAAGGAAGCTCAAGTTTGGGATGGGCTCCGCCGATACGGACTCGTACGGTTTGAAAGGCGGAGCAACCCAACATGACCACCATCAAGACCACTTGTAGCCGGTGCGGAGACGTACAGCTGACGCCGGCGGACTTGGCTCTAGAACTGGCTCCCAGCCAGGACGAAGGCAACTATCGGTTCGTCTGCCCAACCTGCACAACCGTGCAGCGCCGACCGGCGAACGCCAGGGTGGTAAGCGTGCTACTCGCCACCGGTGTCTCCTATGAGGTGATCAATCCTGATCCGATCACCGAAGACGAAATCGCAGCTTTCGCCGCCGCGCTAGCCGCCGAACCCGATCCATTCCGGCTCCTCGCCGGCTGATAAAAACACACCCCGCCAGGACGGGAAGGTCATAGCGCACCTCCTCCCTGCCGGGGTGTGGCGCGTCCGGACCGGGGCACCGACGGTGGGACAAGTGGCCCCACCGCCTACCATGAGGGCACATGATTGACGGTGGCGAGTGGATTGTGATCGTGCTGGTCGCTCTCATGGTCCTGGGGCCGGAGCGTCTCCCTTTGCTGTCCCGCAAATTGGGTGGCTGGGCCCGGGAACTGCGGACAGCCGCCCGGGAGATGAGGACCGGGCTGGAGGCCGAGGTGGGCGATCTCAAGCAGGTCCGCGAGGATCTGGCCCAACCAGTGCGTGAAGTGCGCTCGAGCCTGCGCGACGCCGCCCGACTCGCCTCTGAATCCAACCCCACCCGTATCCCCTGGCACGGCCCGAAACCGGTTAGCGGCCCCACCCCAGCCGATGCCATTATCGACCTTGACGGGATCGAGGCGGGGGACGGGCCGGTCGAGGATCAGGAGTGACGACTGATCAACCTCAACCGATCCTCGCCCACCTTGCCGAACTACGAACGAGGATCATCCGAATAGCGATCGCCCTGGTGATCACCTCGGTGTTCGCGCTCTTTTTCGCCAACCCACTCACCGATATCCTCGAGCGGCCCTACCGCGAGGCTGCCCCTACCGAGAATCTGATCGCGATAGAGGCCGGCGAGGAGTTCGGAGTCTTGATGAGGGTGGCCTTCTTTGGAGGCGCCATGCTCGCCAGCCCCGTCATCTTCTATCAGTTGTGGGCATTTGTCAGCCCTGCGCTCACCTTGAAGGAGCGCAAGTGGGTGATCCCACTGGTCACCGTTTTTGTTCTCTTGTTCTCTGGTGGGGTGCTGTTCGGGTACACCTTGCTGCCGAGGGCGCTGGAGGTGCTGCTGGGGATCTTCCCTGACGTCAGGAACGACCTTCGAATTGGGGCCTACTACTCATTCGTGTTGCGTATCTTGCTCGCTTTGGGAATCACGTTTCAGTTCCCGGTGTTTCTGTTCGCCGGCGCGGCCGCAGGTATTACCGACAGCCGCAAGTTGGGCAAGGCCCGGCGATGGGCAGTCCTGGTGATCGTCATCGCCGCTGCCGCCATCACTCCCACCGGCGACCCACTGACCCTGGCGGCGGTTGCCGCCCCTCTCTACCTCCTGTACGAGATCACCATCTTGCTCATCAAGCTGATCCTTCGGAAGTGAGGCCGTTCGCCTCCGGCATCCCCTCATGAGCGCAGAGTTGTTCTACGCGACCCTGCCGTTCGCCCCGGACCCATTTCAGAAAGAAGCCGTGGCCGCGGTTGAAGCCGGGGACACTGTGGTGGTGTCGGCTCCAACCGGCGCCGGCAAAACCCTGGTCGCTGAAGCAGCTGTCCACCTGGCTCTGGAGCGGGGCTACCGGGCGTTCTACACAACCCCGATCAAGGCCCTGAGCAACCAGAAGTACGCCGACCTGGTGGCGGTCTATGGCGAACGCCGGGTGGGGCTGTTGACCGGTGACAACGTGGTCAACGGCAACGCCGATGTGGTGGTGATGACCACCGAGGTCCTTCGCAACATGATCTATGCCGGAAGCAACGCCCTTGCCCGGGTGTCGGTGGTCATTCTCGACGAGGTCCACTACCTCCAGGATCGCTTTCGGGGTGCCGTCTGGGAGGAAGTCATCATCCACGCCCCGGCCCCAATCCAACTTGTGTGTTTGTCCGCGACCGTGGCGAATGCGGAGGAGTTCGCCGCCTGGGTGCGAGAACGCCGGGGCGCTACCACTCTGATCTTCTCCGACCATCGGCCGGTGCCACTTGAGCCGAGATATCTCCTCAGGGACCGGGTCTCTGACGTTCTCAAAATGCTCCCGACCTTTTCGACCCGGGAGGGGCGAAGCCGGCCCAATCCCCGGATAGAGCACATGCTCGGCCTTGAACGGGGACGCCGCCGTCGATTCGTGACACCCAATCGAATCGAGACGGTTGAGCACCTGGCTGCCGAGGGGATGCTTCCGGCGATTTATTTCATCTTCTCCCGGGCAGGGTGCGACGCCGCCGCGCTTCGCCTCCTCGAGTCGGGGGTGCGCCTTACGTCACCGGATGAGCGAGAGAGCATTCGTGCCATCGCCGAGGAGCGGACCGCCCATCTCTCCGACGCCGATCTGGCGGTGCTCGACTATCCCCGTTGGCTGGCCGGTCTCGAGGCGGGAGTCTCGCCCCACCATGCCGGGATGGTCCCGGCCTTCAAGGAGACCGTTGAAATCCTTTTTTCCACCGGGCTGTTGCGGGTCGTGTTTGCCACCGAAACCCTGGCGCTTGGCATCAACATGCCCGCCCGTACCGTAGTACTCGAGAGTCTATCGAAGTGGGCCGGTGATGGCCACGAGATCATGCCACCCGGCGACTACACACAGTTGACCGGTCGAGCGGGCCGGAGGGGCATCGACGTGGTTGGTTACGGGGTCGTCCTCCATTCCCCCTATGTTCAGTTCAGCCGGGTGGTGGAGGTAGCCGCAACTGGAAGCCATCCTCTCCGATCGAGCTTTCGGCCGACGTACAACATGGCCGCCAATCTGGTGGCGAATTACCCCGAGCCCCGGGCCGAGGAGCTGCTGGCGGCATCGTTCGCCCAGTATCAAAAACAAGAGGACAGGAGCGCCGCCGCTGTCCAGCTCACCCAGCTCGAGGAGCGGCTTGAACAGGAAGAGGCCAAAGCTGTCTGTGAACTCGGATCCGTCGCCGAGTATCTGGGTCTGGTCGACGGACAGCCCACCCCAAAACGGGCTGACCTCCTCGGGCGTCTCCTGCCGGGTGATGTCGTCGACATCCCGGGTGGTCCGCGGCAGGGGCGCCATCTGATCCTGCGTCGAGTCCGGCGAGAAGGCGGCGGGATGAAGTTGCTATCGCTCTCGACCTCGGGCCGGGTGGTGGCTTTGGGGGCAAAAGAAGTGGTGATCGGCACCGACAAAGTCGCAACGGTGGAGTTGCCCAAACCCTTCGCACCCAAGGACCGCAGGTTTCAACAGGATGCGTTGCGGCTGTTGCGCAAGATCCCACGACCGGACTCGGAGTCGGCCAGGTTGGAGGCGCCCGTGAGGGTGGAACATCCGGTGGCCGACTGCCCGGCTGCCGAGTCTCACCTTCGCTGGCTTCGCCGCGCCCAAAGGACTCGCAAACGGGTGGAACAGATCCGAGCCGAGCTCCGATCATCAGGCCTGGGTCTGGTAGAAGACTTCCGTGCCATTGAGCAACTGATGACCGACTTTGGTTATCTGGAGGGCTGGAACCTCACCCCGCGCGGGGTTCGCCTGCGATTCATTTACAACGAACTCGACTTGCTGCTGGCCGAGACACTGGAACGGGGATTGTTCTGGGACCTATTGGCCGAGGAGTTGGCGGCGTTGGCGAGTTGTTTCATCTACGAGCCGAGAACCGATGAGCGGAGCGTGCCGGTGTGGCCGACGGCCGTGCTCGCCGAGCGGTGGGAGGCCATCGAAGAACTGTGGGAGGAGCTCAACCGGAAAGAGCGGCTCATGAAATTGCCACCTACCCGGTCACCCGACCCCGGTTTTGCGGGCCTCGCCTACCGCTGGGCGTGCGGCGACGAACTGGAAGACTTCCAGGACCGCCGGCTCCAGCCGGGCGACTTCGTTCGGGTTTCCCGTCAACTGGTCGACCTCATCAAACAACTTCGTGATGTGGCACCCGAGATCGGAGTCGAGGCCAAGGATGCATTGTCGAAAATCGACCGCGGGGTGGTAGCGGCGATGGGCGTCGGATGACCAAGACCGCCAAACGCGCGTGAATGCATGGCCCGTCCTGGTCAACCAGGCCGCAGGTAAGCGGGCGGTCGACCCTGGCCGAGTTGCCGCCGTCCTCAAGGGGGAGGCGATCGACCACAGAATTCTCACGCCGGGATCGGCAGAGGAAATGCGCCAGGCGATCGCCGACCTGGTCCAAAGCGGTTCGGCGCGGCTCGCTCTTGTGGGTGGTGACGGAACCGCCAATCTGGCGGCCAACACCCTTATGTCGTTCCCGTTGGAGGCCCGACCGATCCTGGGCCTGTTGCCGGCCGGAACTGGTTGTGACCTCTTGCGGACGTTTGGCGTCCCGCAACGGTTGGAAGGAGCCGCCACCCATCTCCGTGGTGACCGGACCTATCGCATCGATCTGGGGAGGCTGGAGGGTGCCTGGGGCACTCGCTATTTCGTCAACGTTGCTCAGAGCGGGGTGGGAGCTGCGGCGGCCCAGACCGCGCAAGATCTCTCGCGGAAGTGGGGCAAGGCTCGTTACCCGATGGCATTTCTCGGGCGGCTGCCACGATTCCCCGCCGGGGAAGCTCGCGTCGACCTGGGTGGGCGCCAACATCGCGGCCGGGCCCTGGCGGTGATCTTCGCCAACGGGCAGTTCTTCGCCGGTGGATGGAACGTGGCTCCCCGGTCCACGATGATGGACGGCAACCTCGATCTTCAGGTGATCAATGCAGCCAAGTGGGAGGCCGTCAGACTGGTCCCCAAGATCATCCGTGGAGTCCACCTGACCGATAAGGCTGTGCGCCGCTATTCGACACCGAGCTTTCATCTCGAAACTGAACATTCGTGGCCGATCGAGGCGGATGGGGACCTGGTCGGGAATACTCCGGTCACCGTGACGGTTGAGGCGGGCGCCCTCGATCTCAAGATCTAGGCCGAACAAGAGTCCGGGGACTTATACTCCCGCCGCTCCGCAGGGGGATTTTTAGGCAATGGCACGAAAAAAGACAGCAAAAGCAGACGAGCCGGTTGCCGAGGAGGTACCGGCTGAGCTGGTCGAGGTTGAAGACGAAGAAGCGGAGGCTGACGAGGCTGAGCTCGAAGAGGAAGAACTGACCGAGGTCGAGATCGAGGTCGAGGTCTTTGTAGACGAAGAGTTTGAGGACGAGGAAGCCGAAGACGAAGAAGCCGAAGGTGACGAGGCGCTTGACGAACTCGAAGCAGAGGAGCTGGAGCTTCTCGAGGACGAGGTGTCCGAGTCCCTCCTGGTCGACGAAGTCGCCGAGTTGCGAGCAATCCGCCGCGAAGAACTGACCATGGACCTCGACGCTCACGCCGTCCGGGACGGTGAGTTCGTGTGTCAGTCGTGTTTCCTCGTAAAGAGGACGAGTCAGATCGCCAACCGTCGCAGAATGTTCTGCCGCGACTGTGCATCCTGACCGGGTCATCGTCGTCGTCCCCACCTACAACGAACGGGAGAACCTGGCCCATCTCGCCGCCGCAGTCCTGCTGCAGGGCTATCAACTGCTGATCGTCGACGACTCTTCACCTGACGGAACCGGCCAGATCGCCGATGAGCTGGCGAGCTCAACGCCCGGGATCGAAGTCATCCATCGCGCAGCCAAGGAAGGACTCGGCCCCGCCTATGCAGAAGGCTTTGATCGGGCTCTGGCCGGGACAGCCGAAGCGGTTGTGCAAATGGACTGTGATTTCTCCCACAACCCCACCGACATCGCTCGCTTGCTCGCGGTGGTTGCCGCCGGGGCAGATGTTGCGATGGGCTCCCGATACGTGCCGGGCGGAGCGACTCCCGATTGGACCTTTGGTCGCCGGCTCCTATCCCGGGGCGGAAATCTCTATGCACGCTTGCTACTGGGTATCAAGATCCGCGACGCCACGGGGGGCTTTCGAGCCTGGCGCTCCGCAGCCCTGGGATCGATGCCATTCCGTGCTGTCGAAGCAACGGGTTACGGCTTCCAGGTGGAGATGGCCATGCGGGCCGAAGACCTCGGGCTCAAAATCGTCGAGGTGCCCATCGTGTTCCGAGATCGCACCCGGGGTTATTCGAAGATGGGAACCGACATTGTCCTCGAGGCGATGCGCCTGGTGACCCGCTGGGGTCTGGCGCGGCGTTTCTCCTGGCTGCGGGGCCAATCCTGATGGAGGTTTCGGCACGACGGGCCGTTAACGAAGACTTGTCCTCTCTGGTGGCGATGTATCGGGAACTGGAGAAGGAGATGGTCGCCTTGCATGCTATGTGGCCGTTGGCCGACGGATTGGCTGAGCCCGTTGACCAATCGTTGGAGGCGGCGCTGGACGATCCAGACGCGCTGGTCTATCTGGGAACCATCGACGCCTACCCTCTCGGGTTTCTCCTGGCCCGGGTAGAGGATCTCCTTCCACAGGCGGGGGACGAGCGGATAGGTTCGATCCGGCTGGTCTTTGTCGAGAAGGACGCCCGCGAGGTCGGGGTGGGGGAAGCCATGAGAAAACTGGCGCTGGAAGACATGCGGTCGCGTGGTCTGCGGCGTTTCGACGCCCACGTCTTGCCAGGACATCGTCTGGTGAAAAACTTCTTCGAGGCCGGAGGCTTCGCCGCCCGTTCCATCGTCATGCACCATGCCGACTGAAGATCGCCCGGTATGTGGTGTGGGGGTGGCTGTAGTCAACGAGGGAAAGTTGCTTTTGGTGCAACGGGGACGTCCACCGGGAGAGGGACTCTGGGCGGTTCCAGGGGGAAAGGTCAGGCTCGGAGAGCCCATGAGGGAAGCTGCCCGCAGGGAGGCTCGCGAGGAGACCGGGCTTGATGTCGAAGTTGGCCAGGTGGTGTGGGCTGGTGACAGCATCGGACCGGGCGACCCCCCCGAGTGGCATTTCTGCCTGGTCGACTACCTGGGGTCAGTCGTGGGTGGTGAGCTGATGGCGGGTGATGACGCCGCCCAGGTCAGATGGGTGCGCTTAGAAGAGGTTCCCTTGCTGCCTTTGACGCCGACGATGCCATCGCTGATCGAGGCGTTATCCATCGGAAATCTCTGACAGGGGTCTATGAATTGTCCATGGACAGGTGTGGGCCACCACTGCCTGGGGAAGGTCGTAGTCAGCGGTTGGCGGATGCGTTGACTTCACCTTGTCGTCGAGCCTTCGGGCTGGACCCATCCGACCTGTCAGAGACGATCCCGTTTCCTCCCCCAGCGAACGTAGTGAGCGTTGGGGGAGGTGGCCCGAAGGGCCGGAGGGGGCGGCGTAACTGTTCGAGAACGATTCTGCGAGTTCGCCCCCCCCCCCCC
>JBBDQN010000021.1:0-1231 GCA_040905905.1 Acidimicrobiia bacterium | reverse complement strand
CGGTCTCGCCGCGCCAGGACGGGATCGGCGGTGGCGGGCCTGTTACTTTCGCGCCTAAGGAGCAGCCCGAGGATCGCGGCGGACGTGCAACACCTGCAACACCTCGGGGTCAGGGATGCAAACAACCTTCAACACCTGTTCGAGCAGCATACAGGCACTGTTGCCTTCGACAGAACGATCCCGTAGGAGGCTCCAGAACGTTGCCTTCAAGAATCGGGAGCCCGTGCCGATGCCTTCCTTGTCAACCGAGGAGGGCACAGGTCGTGGCATCTGCAAGTACGCGGCCCACGAAGACGCAGGCGTACTACCTCAACATCGCGGATGCGGTTCGCCGGAACGCGAGCTGCGCCAAGCGCCACGTCGGCGCGGTCCTCGTGCTCGGGAACCGGATCATCTCCACCGGGTACAACGGCACGCCGGAGCACATGCAGAACTGCGATCAGGGTGGCTGCTTCCGATGCACGGACCCCGACTCTGAACAAGAAGAGCGCCAACTATGACCTCTGCATCTGCGTCCACGCCGAGCAGAACGCCTTGCTCACAGCGGCCAGATACGGAATCCCCGTCGCTGGCGCCGACGTCTATACGACACTCGCTCCCTGTTTCACGTGCATGAAGGAACTGCTTCAGGCGAACGTCAAGAACGTGTATTACCTGGGCGACTTCCCCGAGTACGAGGAAGGTTTGACGAAGCAGCTCGGATGGCTGCTAGATCGCTTCAAGGCGGCCGGAGGCCGCACGCGGAAGTTAGTCGTTCCTGGCATCGACCCAAACCTCAGCGCCGACACGGCGGCATAGGCAGATGTGAACCTGTCCTGTATGCGATCACCGGGAACGTGAGAACGATCGAGGCGTCCAGCTCACCCACACCATGGGTGGCTCGGTCCCGACGTACACCGTGGCCGGGTCGGTCGGGTGGAAGGGCCACATCCCAGACCCAGCGATCCTCGAACCCGACTCGTGTGAACGTCCGCCCGCCGTCCTCACTCAGGTAAAGCCCCCAACCCCGTCGGAACCGCAGCAGATTGCAACATCGAAGCCCGCGATCGCACGGTTGCTCCTGCGGCCGGTGCAGCCGGCCCGGGCGAGTCGCCGAGGGCGTAGGATTCTCCCGGCACCGCTCTCAGAAGCCGCCTCCGCGCGCCGGAGTGGTGAGTCGACCACCTCATCAGTAGCGGGGCACCGCTGCTCCTTCGGCGCGGAAGCAGCAGCGCGAAGACGGACGTGCCAC
>JBBDQN010000020.1:0-1287 GCA_040905905.1 Acidimicrobiia bacterium | reverse complement strand
GCCTCATGACCCACGGCTCCGACAGTTGACCCCTTGATGCGTGGCGGAGCCGTCCCGTGTCGGCGACGGCCCTGCGGCAGGCGTCGCTGAGGGTCAAGATCACCACGGTCTTCGAGGAGTCCGATGAGACCTACGGCTACCGGCGTGTCACCGCCGAACTGGCTCGCAAGGGGGCGCGGGCAGGCGAGGAGCTGGTCCGCGGCTTGATGCGTCAGATGGGTCTGGTGGCCTGTCAGCCGCGTCCGTGGCGGTTCAGCCTGACCCAGGGCGGCCCCGCGGGTCCGATCCCGGATCTGCTCGAGCGGGATTTCACCGCTGCGGTGCCGGGCGCCAAGATGGTGGGCGATATCACCTACATCCCGACCTGGCAAGGGTGGCTGTATCTGGCCACGGTGATCGACTGTCACACCAAGAAGGTCATCGGCTACGCGATGGACGACAACTACAAGACCCCCCTGATCAGCGACGCGATCGTCCGGGCCGCGGCCAACATGGACCTTCCCGATGGGGCGATCTTCCACTCCGATCGTGGCAGCAATTACACGTCACAAGAGTTCGCTACAACGCTCGAGACGTTGGGTGTCCGCCAGTCTGTCGGACGGACCGGTATCTGCTTCGATAATGCGATGGCCGAGTCGTTCTTCGCCACACTGAAGGTCGAGCTCGTGCATCGCAAACAGTATCCGACCCGTGAACATGCACGGCGTGACATCGCCCGCTACATCGAGTTTCGATACAACCGTCGTCGTATCCATTCAGGCCTTGGATACCAGACACCGCAAGAAGTTCTCGACGCCTATATTGACCATCAAGTAGCCGCCTGATACGCTGCTCATATCCGGGTTTCTAGTGTCCGGATTCTGCGGGGCAGCCCAGGTTGGGCTGTGTCAAGGAATCTGGACAGTTCCTCTGGTTCTCATGCCGCGGTTGCGACATCAGGTTGGTGGTCGGCGAGGGCTTGCGCGGGGGTGCGATAGCCGATCGTCGAGTGGATGCGTTTGCGGTTGTAGTTATGCGGGTGATGTTGTCAAGGGGCGGGTCAGGAGGCTTGGCCGTCGAGTCGTGCGAGGAGGCCGTCGAAGATCTTCTGTCGGCCGATCTGGCCCTTGTCTGCGGCGTCGTCGCGTTGTCGTTGGAGGGTGGGGCGGAACTCGAGCGTGGTGACAAAGAAGGTGCAGGACTCGCAGATGGATTCGAAGTGGCAGTCCATCTCGACGGGGCGGGCGCAGTGACCGTTGCCGAGCATCCGTTGGTGCATCTCGGCGCGGAGTTTGCGCATCTCGGCGC
>JBBDQN010000019.1:0-1410 GCA_040905905.1 Acidimicrobiia bacterium | reverse complement strand
GCCGGTCCGGCAGGAGACTCCGCACGACCGAAGTGCCGGCACCAGATGTAGAGTGTGACGGCACGTTCCAGACAGACATCGGCTGTTTTCGGCGCGCGACTACCTCCAGAATCACCGCGCCGTCCTCATCGCGCCCAACCACAGCCAGATCGCCCGACTCGATGGCCAGGATCTGACTGTCCATCAGGTAATACGGAGTCCGACCTCCGGCATTGCGTCTGCCAAACCTGACGTATCCCTTGGCCATGTAGTCATTGAACTTGTCCACACCGATAGACCATCGCCCATCAGTGCCGTCTCGACTGATGGGCCAAAGGACTGTTTCATCGTTAGGGACTTCGACGTCTTCGACCGAATCGCTAGCGCCGAGCGGAGCGCCCGTGCGCAAGAATCGACCATTCACAGCGTCAAAGAAGAGCGGGTAGAAGAGGTTGAAGCGCCCACTAGTCTGTCCCGTCGATGCGAGACGAAGAAGGCTCTTCCAGCGAACGTTGGCTTGCGATCCCGCCTCCTTCGATGAGTGAAGCATGTCGTGGTGCCAGCCACTGAGAGCAGCTTCTCCGAACCTCAAGATGTACAGGTACTCCTCGCAACGAGAAAACTCGCCTCGTCTAGCGTTACCCTTCCGGTTGATGACGGTGGTTACGAGTTGCACACCGCTCTCGGGGAACAGTTGATGTAGCAGCAGGCCTAGGCGGTTTACTTCCTTCTCGTCAATCGTGACGATGAGCACCGAGTCGTCGGGGTTGAGCAACTCGCGGGCTACCTCCAGCCGCCGTTCCATCATGGCCAGCCACTTGGAGTGCCGGTAGTCGTCGTCCGATTCCACGTAGTTGTTGTTGTATTTCCAGTCCTTGGCGCCGGTGTTGTAGGGCGGGTCGATGTAGATGGTGTCGATGGAGTGCCGGTGTGTGTAGGTGAGCATCTCCAGCGCGTGGTAGTTCTCGGCGTTGATGACTGTGTGGAACGGCTTGTCGCCACCTCGTTCCACCCTGCCGGTCTCGATCAGGCCGGGGTGGATGCGATCCCGGAACTCGGCGACGACCACGAGATCGCCGGCCAGTACGGCCTGGGGATCCGGCTCCTCGGCGTCCAACTCCACGAGACGGGCCACCCTTTGCCCATCGGCGCGCTCCATCCGTGTGACTCGCCACAGCCGCTGGTCTCCAGTCTTGGTCTCCCCTCGGGGCGGTAACACCCGCACCTTGTCGCCACGCCGCACGGCTCTGCCAGGCAACTCGACTGCCTCGGGCTGGTGCTGCTCGAAGACGAGGCCGAACGTGCGGCGCTTGGTGAGCGCGCTGATCTCGGCCTCCAGATCAGCGCCGAGCTGAGGGTCCGCTTTGCGCGCCTGCCTCAGCAGTTCAGTCAACCGTGACACTCGTTCGCCTCCTGTACCAGAACCGAGAT
>JBBDQN010000018.1:0-1420 GCA_040905905.1 Acidimicrobiia bacterium | reverse complement strand
GCCCGTCTATGCAAGGAGGGATGGCAATGACCATCGTAGGAAACCCCGATGCTGTTGTTGGCGGTGTCGACACCCACGCCGATGTCCATGTCGCTGCTGTGGTGAACCACCTGGGAGGCGTCCTGGGCGTCGAATCGTTTTCGACGACGAGCCACGGCTATCGGCAGCTGGTCTCATGGCTTCGCTCTCATGGCGAGCTGGTCCTGGTTGGTGTGGAGGGCACCGGCTCTTACGGGGTCGGTGTCTCGAGGTATCTGCAACGCGAAGGCGTAACCGTTGTCGAGGTTGACCGGCCGAACCGGCAGACCCGGCATCGGAAAGGAAAGTCGGATCCGGTCGACGCCTTGGCTGCTGCCCGGGCTGCTCTCTCTGGGACGGCGACTGGCTCGCCGAAAGCCAGGGACGGGAACGTGGAGGCGATCCGGGTGTTGATGATCGCCCGCCGTTCCGCAGTCGACACCCGCATCGAAACATTGAATCAGCTGCGGCACGTGGTGTTCACCGCGACACCGGAGATCCGTGCCAAGTTCTCAGGGTTGTCGGCGATTGCCCTGGTCAACAAGGCAGCAGCCCTGCGTCCGAGAGAAGAGGAAGACCAGGTGCGTTACACGACTCTGGTGACCATTCGAGCTCTGGGACATCGGGTTCAGTTCCTGCGGGAGGAGTCGAAGCGGCTCAACCGGATGCTCCGACCCCTGATCAGACAGACTGCACCAACTCTGCTCGAGGTCTACGGGGTCGGCTACGACACAGCCGCCAAGCTCCTCGTCGCTGCAGGAGACAATCCGGAGCGGATCAGAACAGAAGGTGCCTGGGCGAACCTCTGCGGCACAGCACCCATCCCCGCCAGTTCGGGGAAGACAAACCGGCATCGGCTCAACCGGGGCGGCAACCGACAAGCCAACTCCGCGCTCTACCACATCATCATCACCCGAATGAGACACGACCAGAAAACCCGCGACTACGTCGCTCGGCGACTCTCAGAAGGAAAGACCATGGGAGAGATCGCCCGGATCCTGAAACGCTACGCCGCCAGAGAAGTGTACAAACACCTCCCACGACCCGCCTGAAGCCCCGGTCGGGGTCTGGCCCGATCGAACCGGCTCACACCCTCGGGTTGTGCAACGAATGACCTGCCGCCCTCGACCCCAAATGACATAACCGGACCGGGCGCACCAGGTGTGACCTGCTACGAGCGTGCCCCCACCATCCGTGGGTGGCTTATCCCTGTCGTGTCCACCAGACGCCCACCCCGGACAACCGCCGGCCCCGCTCCGGCCGCTTCAACGCGCCCCGATCACCCCAAAGCAGAAACCCCTTGACATCCATACGAGCTTCATTTCGTTGCGGCTTCATAACACATTTCAGAAGCCTGATGTGAACGGGCTAAAAGATGTGGAAAGGTGTAAGTGGCTCTGGC
>JBBDQN010000017.1:17114-50171 GCA_040905905.1 Acidimicrobiia bacterium | reverse complement strand
ATCCGCCGTTCAATAACCACCCGGGCTGTTTGAGGCCAATCAAGGCGAACCTCGACGGATTTCACCCTGGGGTCGGCTTCCAGCGCGCTTTCGACCCCGGTGGTCTTGACCAGGAGCATGGGTCGGCCCAGCACCAGACCCGCTCCGCTGATGACCGACTCGACTTCGGACAGGGCCATCCCCTCGACTTCGATGTGCTGGACCGCCAACAACGGGGAACGGGCGAGAAGGACCGCGCTCCCGACCATTGCAGTGAAGGCCAACATCCAGATGATGCGGGAAAAACTGGAGCGGGCCCGGGCCTCGGCCACCTCGTGGCGGCGGGCCGTCATCCTGGGATCGACGTCAACCAATCGTGTCCTCCTCGAAGGTCCCGGCGAACTGGATCTCGGTCACCAGAGCGATGCCGGTGGCTCTCTCGACTCGGGCTTTCACCTCTTGCACGAGACGGTAAACCTCGTCGGCGCTGGTCCCTGGTTTTGCAACAAAGAAGTTGGCATGTTTCTCAGAGACGCTGGCTCCCCCAACCGTCAGCCCCTTGAGCCCGACCGCGTCGATGATGCGGCCGGCCGCGTCACCTGGTGGGTTCTTGAAAACCGAACCGGCGTTGAGCGTGCCCCCGGGTTGGTGGGCCCGCCTCCAGCGGGTGATCTCCAACATCAGCGACTCGCCGAGAGCAGACTCTCCGGTGGTGGTGGTGAAGACGGCTCCTACCACCACGTCGGTGCTCGTGACCGATGAGAGGCGATATGACAGGTCGAGGGACTCTGGAGACCGCGTGGTCAATCGACCGCTGGCAAGATCGAACAATTCGACATCGATCAACACATCTGCCATCTCCCGGCCAAAACATCCGGCGTTCTGTCGGACCGCTCCGCCGACCGTTCCCGGGATACCCACCATGAACTCGAGCCCCAGCCGTCCGGCTTTGACGGCCGCCCGGGCTACCTGCGGAAGGGCGGCTCCACCCCCAGCCCGGACCTCCACCCCGACATCAATTCGGGAAAACTCTCCCGAGAGATGGATAACCAGTCCGGGAAATCCGCGATCGGAGATGACGAGGTTGCTTCCCCTCCCCACCACCAGCACCGGCAGTGGCTCCCCGGCCATGGCCGCGGCGGCGAGGTGGAGACCGGTGAGGTTGCTGACTTCCATCAGGTAGGCGGCAGGCCCGCCGAACTTATACGTCGTGAGCTCGGCCAGTACTGCGTCGGCCCGGGCCTGACCTCCGGCCACCAGGTCTTTCCACGAAGTCATGGAGTTGTGTGGCCCGAAAGCAGGGCCGCCAGTTCCGTAGGGAGGAGCGTGATGTCACCTGCACCCATCGTCAACACCAGGTCACCCGGTTCCAGCTCCGGTGCGAGGTGTTCGGCGACATCGCTCCGATGAGGTATGTAGACAACCTCGGCACCGGACCGGCGAGCGGCGGCTGCGACCAGGTCGCCGGTGATCCCGGGGATCGGTGCCTCCCGGGAGGCATATACATCAGTGACCACCACCCGATCGGCCAGGGCCAGGGCAGAACCGAACGCCTGGTGAAGGGCCTGAGTCCGACTGTAGAGGTGCGGCTGGAAGACCGCCCAGATCCGGCGGTGACCGCCGCTACGAGCAGTCCGGATCATGGTCGCCACCTCAGTTGGATGGTGGGCGTAGTCGTCGATGAGAGTCACTCCCCCGACCGTTCCCCGCAGCTCGAAGCGCCTTCGTACCCCGTTGAACTCGGCCATCCCGGCTGCGGCCCTGACCGGGTCGTGTCCCAGTTCGGTCAGCAAGGCCAGGGCTCCGGCAGCGTTGAGCGCCACGTGCCGGCCAGGCCGGGGAATCCGCACGTCCCCGAGAACCGGAGTTCCATGTTCGGGAGGTTCCAGCCGGAATCGGACCTCGTTAGCTGACTCAACCAGACCGGAGAGCCTCCAATCGGCCCGTCGATCGAAACCGTAGGTAAGTGACCGGGTCCGTTGGGCAACCCTCAAGGCTCCGGGATCATCGATGCAACACAGCACCGGTCCATCGACTCGCCGGGACACGTCGACAAAGATCTCCTCCATTCGGTCGAGCGTTTCGAAATAGTCGAGGTGTTCTGCCTCGATGCTTGTTACCACCAGGCCCTTGAGGGTGAGGAGCTCGAAGGTGCCGAAGGCTTCGTCGACTTCGAGGACGAAGGGTGGGTCGCCACCGAGATGGGCGTTGGTGCCGAGATCGAGCAACTCGCCGCCGACGACAAAAGACGGGTCGATCCCGGTCCCACGCAGACCCATCACGAGCAGGGCGGACGTGGTGGTCTTTCCATGGGTTCCGGTGGGACCGATGGTGGGAAGGTTCTCGGTGATGGTCTCGAGGAGGCGGGGGCGCCGCCAGACCTCGATCCCGGCCGCGGCCGCGGCGACCAATTCAGGGTCGCTGTCGGGCACCGCCGAGGAAGCAACCACCAGGTCGACTCCCGCCACCATCTCGGGTCGGTGGCCGGCCCAGGTTGACACGCCGAGGTCGGCCAGGGTTGCCAGCTCGATCCCCCCCCGGAGATCTGATCCGCTGACCACCAGTCCCGCCTGATGGGTGAGTTTGGCCAGGGCACTCATCCCGGCGCCCGCCACCCCAACCAGATGGAGCCGGCTGCGGCCGTTCAACAGATCGAGGTTGATCGCCTCAGCCATGGGCTGCAACCAGCGCCTGAGCAACATCGTGGGCTGCCCCGGGGCGGGCGAGAGTGGCACATGCCTTAACCATTCGTTGGAGGCGAGAGTGATCGGACAACAGGGCCATCACCGTAGGGCCTAGTTCCTGGAGGTGGCTCTCTGGGAGGACAATGGCGGCTCCCGCCCCCGCCAGTACGGCAGCGTTGGCGTATTGATGGTCTCCCGAGCCAAACCCACCCGGCACCAAGACGGACGGCGTGCCGGTGACGGTCAGTTCGGCGACTGCACCCCCGGCGCGCGCGACGACCAGGTCGGAAGCGGCATAGAACCATTCCATGTGCTCCTCGAAACCTAAGACGCGCCACTGCGGGCTCGCAGCCGTCTTCTCGGACAGGTCGGGGGCATGGGTTGCACCTGCCAGATGCAAGACCTGGAACGGAAAAGGTGGGTTCACTCCCAACAAGTCGACGACAGCTTGATTGATCAACCCAGCTCCGAGGCTGCCGCCGAAGACCCCCAGCACCGGGACCAATGGATCGAGCCCGTAACGGGCCCGGGCCTTCGTTTGGAGTACGACCCGATCAAAACCCACCAGGTTGGAGCGAACAGGGTTGCCGACCCACTCTGCCTTTGGCAAACGAGTGGTGTGCGGGAAAGAACCAAATACCCGTCTGGCGCGGGAGGCCATGAACCGGTTCGCCAGCCCAGCCTCGGCGTTCTGTTCGTGCAAGAAGAGTGTCGCGCCGGCCCGGCGAGCCGCGAGCCCGGCCGGGACAGTTACATAACCGCCCATGCCCATTACCACCCTGACACCCCGGTTTCGCAGGGCCGCCGAAATCGCCGCGGTGGCCCGCAGCACTACCGCCGGGATAGTGAAGTTGGAAGCGGTTAGCCGGCGTTGCAGCCCCGACAACTCCAACCTCAGGAAAGGGAAACCTGCCTCCGGATAAACCTGGGACTCCAGCCTGCGACCGCCGATATAAAGGATCTCCTCGCGGCCGACCCCGGCCTCGATAAGGGCCTCGCCGACGGCCAGCCCGGGAAAGACGTGACCGCCGGTTCCGGCAGCTGCGATGGCAAAGCTCACGACCGGACCTCAGGGCTCGGCATGGGCGGTTCCGTGTTGGGCGATGTTTACCATCACCCCCACCGCCGCCAGCGACACCACCATCGCCGTCGCTCCATAGCTGACAAACGGCAGGACGATCCCGGTGATCGGAAGCAGACCCAAGACCCCGCCGATGTTGATGAGTGCCTGCGTGGACAGCCATCCCGTGATTCCGGCGGCGATCATGCGCCCGTAGCGGTCGGGAGCCCGGGAGGCGATGAACCAGCCGGCCAGCGCCAGGACCAGGCAGAGACCGATCACGATCATCGCCCCCAGCAGACCGGTCTCCTCGCCGACGATGGCGAAGATGAAGTCGGTGTGGGCATTGGGCAGGTAGTCCCACCGTGCCCGGCTCGCTCCCAGGCCAACCCCAAAGAGCCCCCCGGTGCCGAGTGCGTAATACCCCTGGATCACCTGATAGCCGGTCCCCTGCGGGTCGGCCCAGGGATCGATGAATCCATCTATGCGATCCATGCGGTAACCCTCGACCAAGGCGAGCAAGCCGGCGGCGACTACGGCCATTACCGCCAGGCCCAGCACATAACGAAACGGTGCCCGCGAAACGAGGACTACAGAGAGCCCGGCGGCGGAGATGACGATGGCCGTACCCAGGTCCGGTTGCAGAACCACCAGAAGACCGGTGAGCCCGATGCAGAACATCACCGGACCGAGAAAGTGCTTCCACTGGCCGAGCAGGCGTTGTTTTCGCTCCAGCAGGACAGCCATGGTCAGAACCACGCTCAGCTTGGCCAACTCCGAAGGTTGAAAAGTCAAGGACCCGACTGGAAGCCAGCGTCGCGACCCTCCCGATTGCAGCCCGAGCACCATCACCAACAACAGCAGCACCAGGGTCCCCCAGAAGAGCGGGATCGCCAGACGCCGATAGCCGCGATAATTGAATCGGGAGAGCACCACCATCGCCACTATCCCGATGCCGAGCCCGATGAGTTGACGTTTGACGTAGAAGTACTGATCCTGGGCATCAGCCAGTCCTTCGATCGACGAGGCCGAAAGGGTCGCCCCCAGACCGAGGACGATCAGCACGACCACCGTGACCAGGAGGATCGACACGATCCGCCCGTTGACGTGGGAGGTCTCAGCTTTGCGTCGGGCAGCCGCCCGCGCTTGGGCGATCGAAGTCACTTTGCCAGTCATGCCGCCCCCCCTCTGATCACTTGTCGCACAGCCAACCCAAAGGCGTCGCCCCTTGCCCCGTAGGACTCGAACATGTCGAAGCTGGCGCAACCCGGTGCCAGCAGAACCGTGTCGCCCGCCCGGGCGATGCTGGCGGCGATAACCACGGCTTCGGTCATCGACCCGGCCGAGCTCGACCGGGCGGCGCCGGCCGCCTCCACCAAGACCGCGGCTGCCTCGCCGATCGCCACGACGTGCCGGACATTGGCGGCGCGAGCGAGAGGTGAGATGTCGAGGCCCTTGGTCGTTCCGCCGGCAATGAGCACTACCGACGGGAACGAGGCAATCGAAGCCAGCGCGGCATGGGGGTTGGTGGCCTTCGAGTCATCCACGAAGGCCACCCCACCTTTCTGTGCCACCAGGGCGCGACGGTGGGGACCTGGTCGGAAGCGGCGGCACACCTCGGCCACTGCCTCCGGCCGGGCGCCGTGTTCGAGGGCCGCCACTCCGGCCGCGGCCAGATCCACCACCAGGATCGGGTCGGGGGCGGCGAGGTCGGCCAGCGGTACCGTCACTCCGGGCAGCTGGAGCGCCCCGGCGGCGGGTCCGGACCCTCCGGCGGGACACTCCTTTCCTGACACCGGCCACAACCGGGGCGGCTGTCCCCGCCCCCGCAATGTTTTGACCAGCGGCTGCGAGCCAGGATCGTCGTTGTCGAAAATCACCAGGTCAGCGGACGTCTGATTATCGAATAGCTTGGCCTTGGCGGCGGCATAGGCCGCGTAGCTCGGATGCCAATCGAGATGATCGGGAGCAAGATTCATCAGCACTGCCGTCTCGGGATGAAACCGCTCTGTGAAGTCGAGCTGGAAGCTGGAGACTTCTACCACCAGAACGTCGAAGTCCTCGCCCGCTACCGAGGAGAGAGGCGTTCCGATGTTGCCCACCGCAGCCGTGGTTGTCCCGGATGCGGTGAGCATGGCGGCGGTGGCCTCGGAAACGGTTGTTTTCCCGTTGGTCCCGGTGACGGCGATCACCGGGGTTTTGATCTGGCGCCAGGCGAATTCCAATTCGCTCCACACCGGGACTCCGTACTCGCGAGCATCGGTGATGGGCGCGGACCTGAGCGGAAAACCCGGGCTGGTTATCACTAGATCGATCCCGGTCAGAAGATCGGGCTCCCAGCGTCCGGTTACGGTTCCAATGCCTTCACCAATGAGATCGGAGCCCGCAGCCCTGTCCTCATCGAATACCGTTACCGCATAGCCCAGCCGGCGGCCAAGACGGGCGGCGGCAGCACCTGACACGGCCGCGCCAAGAACCAGGAGTCTCATTCGAGGATTCCCTCCACCGCCAGGAAGTCGGCGTAAAACAGCCCCAATCCCAGAGCCACCCCGATCCCGGTCATTATCCAGAACCTGATGACAACCGTCGTCTCCGGCCAGCCGGCAAGGTCGAAGTGATAGTGAATGGGGGTCATCCGGAACACGCGGTTGCCGCTGGCTCGAAAGCTGACGACCTGGATGATTACCGACAAGGTCTCAGCGACGTAGATGGCACCGAGCACCGCCAGCAGCAAGTGGGTGTTGGTGAGAATCGCCATAGCCGCTAGTAACCCACCTATCGCTTGCGAACCCACGTCACCCATGAAAATCTGGGCGGGAGGGGCGTTCCACCACAAGAATCCGAATAGAGCCCCGAGCATGGCAGCAGCAACGACTGCCACCTCCAGGGGATCTACGGAAGCGGCATAGATGGTCGCGGCCGGAGGCGAGTATCTGAACTGCCAGAAGGCGATGATGGTGTAGGCGCCGACTACGAGCGCGGCACTGCCGGCAGCAAGACCGTCCATTCCGTCGGAGAGATTCACGCCGTTGGCTGCCCCGGTGAGAAGGAACAACACCCAGGCCACAAAGAGGACTCCGAGGTCGAGTCCCAGCGGGCGCACGAACGACAGCTCCGTGCTCACCCCCGCGTTGCTTGCACCCCAGGCAAAGGCAAAGGCGATGACGAGTTGGAAGCCGAATTTGGTGCGCTTGTTGAGGCCCTGACTCCGTTTGCGGGCGTATTTGATGTAGTCGTCGAGAAACCCCACGAGACCCATGCCGATGAGGGCGAGCAGAACCAACCATCCCCCTGCCCTAAAAGGGCGCAGTTCGAGCCCGAATCCGTCGGCGGGGGTCCACACCTGGACGTGCGCGAGCAGGTAACCCATGCTGGCGGCGCCTACTAGAACCACCCCGCCCATGGTTGGAGTGCCTTGTTTGTGGGCGTGACCCGTCACCTCCTCCTGGATGAACTGTCCAATCGCCCGCCGCCGCAGAACGCCGATCGCAAACGGCGTCCCAAAAATCGAAAGAACCAAACCTGAGGCAGCGGCAATGAGGAGGAGGATCATCGGCCGAGCTCCTCCAGGATCTCCCGGGCAACTTGCCGATCGTCGAATGGCCGCACCACGCCGCCGATGTTTTGTCCGGTTTCATGGCCCTTACCGAGGATGAGCACGATGTCGCCGTCGGATGCCGAACCCAAGGCCGTGGAGATCGCCAGGCGTCGATCGGTGACACGAACCACGGCCGGGGTCTCCACCCCCGCCATCACTTCATCGATGATCGCCTCCGGGTCTTCACCTCTCGGATTGTCAGAGGTGACAACCACGAGGTCAGCGGCCGAAGCGGCCCGGCCCATGTGAGGTCGTTTGCCCCTATCTCGATCCCCCCCAGCTCCTATCACTGCAATCACCCGGCCCGAGGTCAACGAGCGCGCGGCAGCAATCACGTTGGCAATCCCATCCGGTGTGTGCGCATAGTCGACGACCACGTCGATAGCGCTCTCCGCGGCCACGTTTTCGAACCGCCCGGGCACCGAAGATCGGCGCTCGAATCCGGCGGCGATCTCGGTGGGTTCGAATCCGACCAACGAGGCCGCACCGGCCGCCACCAGAGCGTTGGCGAGATTGAATGGCCCGGGGGTTCCGATTCGGGTGTCCACGCTGCCAACGGGAAGGTGGAGTCGGAAGCTGGTACCGTGGGAGTCTTCCGAAATGTTGGTGGCCCTGACGTCACCACGGCCACCAACCAGGAGTGAGTCGGGGTACAAACCGGCCAGGCGTGCGCCAAACGGGTCGTCGATCCAGATCACTCGTGCCGCAGCCATCTCGAACAAGGTTGCCTTGGCTTCGAAATAAGACTCAATCGAACCGTGGAAGTCGAGGTGGTCCTGAGAAAGGTTGGTAAAGGCAGCCACCGCAAAGGTGGTTCCGGCCACCCTGCCGAGGGCCAGGGAGTGAGAGGACACCTCACAAGCCACCAGGTCCGCTCCTTCGTCAACCATCGTGCGCAACAACCTCTGGAAGTCGGTTGCCTCCGGGGTGGTGTGAGGATTGGGAATCTGTCGGGACCCGATCCGGGTCTCGATCGTGCCGATCAGCCCACAGCGGCGAGTTGACGCTAGGGCGATGGACTCGAGCAGGTGGGTCACCGTGGTCTTGCCGTTGGTGCCAGTAACACCGATGACAGGGACCAGGCGGGATGGGTCTCCCTGGATACGAACTGCGATCGGGGCCATCACCCGGCGGGTGTCAGGGACCTCGATCTGGGCAACGTCTAGCTGGAGCCAACGCTCGACCACCAGTCCACGAGCTCCGGCAGCCACCGCGGTGTTTGCAAAGTCGTGACCGTCGAATTGTTGACCGGTTATGGCCAGGTACAAGGAACCGGGGCGAAGACGGCGGCTGTCGTGACTGGCATCGGTGACGACCACCGCTCCGTCACCATGCAGATCGCCACCTACTAGTTCGGCCAGCTCCCACATGGGGCTACCCGGAGCTGACATCGGGAGTCACTCCCAGCCGGTGCAGCGCTTGCTCCATCACCTTGGCAAAAGCCGGTGCGGCCGCCAAACCACCGGTCTGGAACTCGAAGGCGGGGCTGTCGACGACCACGGCCACCACCACTTTGGGATCGTCGATGGGAGCCATGCCTACAAAGCTGGCCATGGTGATTTCTGTATAGCGGCCATCGTCTCCGAGCTTGTTGGCGGTCCCGGTCTTTCCTCCGACCTGATAGCCGGGGATTTGGGCAGAGATTCCGGTCCCGGCCTCGACTACCTCACTGAGCAGAAGCCTCATCGTGGCGGCAGTCTCAGGGCTGACGACCCGATGACTGTCGGGGGCAAAGACCCGGGTGTCGCCCCCGAGGCCGTGGGCGGAAATCACGATGTGGGGTTGCACCCACACGCCATCGTTGCCGATGGCTGCGTAGGCGGAGGCCATTTGCACCGAGGTGACCGCCACGCCGTAACCAATCGCCGCCGACAACGGGCACACCTCACAGGAAGGGTCAAGGTTGATCAGACCAGAAGCCTCCCCCGGGTAGTCGAGACCGGTTGGGTGGCCAAAGGCGAACGCATCCAGGTAACGACCTAAAAGATCAGGTGGCATCAGTTGGGCAACCATGATCGTGCCGACGTTGGAGGACCGCCGAAAGACGTCACTGGCGGTCATGTCCTGGGTTTCGTGCGTGTCGAAGTCTTCGTAACAGCCAAAGATCTCGTCGTCCGCCCGGGTGCAGGCCTGGGGACGGAGTTCGATGATGTCGTCCACTCCCCTGATCAATGTGTCAGGTTTGACCACTCCCTCCTCGAGGGCCGCCGCAAAAGTGATCAACTTCTGGGTGGAACCCGGTTCGTACATCCCCCGCACGGCAAAATTGGAGAATGGGTTCCCGTCGGTGCCCTGGCGAATGGCCGGGTCAAAGGCTGGTGCTCCCGCAATCGCCAGGATCTCCCCGGTCTCAACCTCCATGACAACAATCCAACAGGAAGCTCCCCCGGTAACCACCAGAGTCTCCCGGCAGGCATCTTCGGCCGAGTACTGGATTGGTCCATCAATCGTGGTGATCAGATCGGCGCCCGGCACCGCCGGCACACTGTGGGACGGAGCCCAGGGGATGGGGACTCCATTGGGCGCCTGTTCGAAAACGACCTGCCCCGGCTCCCCCTTCAGCAGATCGTCGAACTCGAACTCGATGCCCTCTGCTCCCACCCCATCGACATTGACGAAACCAACCACGTGTGACGACACAGTCCCGGTCGGGTAGACGCGCTTGGGTTCGGGATGGGAGTAGACGCCTGACAGGTCGAACGCCAGGATCTCTTCAGCCACCTCGGGTTCGACCTGTCGCTTCAGATATACGAACTGGCGGTCCGAGCTGAATTGGTCGAGAAGAGCGTCGGGGTCGCGACCCAGCAGGCCACCCATTTGTTGGGCGACGAAAACTGGCTCGGTCAACTCCTGAGGATTGACAAAGAGGCTGGCCGCCTCGACTGTGATGGCCAGAAGGTCGCCGTTGCGATCGAAGATATTGCCTCGTTGAGCTACCAGATCACGATCGATTTGACGCTGTTCCACCCCCTGTTCGGCCAGTTCGGGGGCCTGTATCACTTGGACGTGGTAGAGCCTGACGGCCATCCCCAGCCATGCGAGAGCGAGTCCAACTCCGAGTGCTCCGAGTCGAAGATGAGCTGCCCCCACTCGTCGACCCGCCTTGCGGGCCGCCATGCTCAGCTCCGACGCCGGGACCCTGAGGTACCGAGGGCGGTAGCCGCCCGGTCCCATCCGGCCCGGGCGCGGTAGCCGATGGTCATGGCGCGTCTCCTCCGGAGAGGTCCCCAGTGTCAAAAAGGGCAGCAGCTGGCGGCTGGATGATCCCGGTCGCAACCACCCGAGCTGGATCGTTGGCCGTCACTTCCAGCCGATCCGACTCTGCCCAGCGGCGGTCCGAGAAGTCCTCCGGGATCACCCCGGATACCAGAAGCCGTTCACTGTGATCCGGGTAGATCATCCCCATCTCCCTTGCCAGCGGGGCGATCCGGGAGGGACTCACCATCCGACCGATTTCCCATCGCAACTGCTGATTGTTGGTATGTGCATCGGCGATGTCGCGTTCGATGCCGGCCAGCTCGATGGACGATCGGTCGAGGGAAATACGCGTGGCCACCATGCCCAAGAAGGCAACGATCGCAACCATGGAGAAAACAACCCAGGGACCGAGCGCCGGCCTGGTTACCTTCTTTCCTGCCAGCACCCGAAGGCCGGGGCCCGACCGCGGGTGGCGAAGTGGCTGGGCGGTCATGCCGCCACGCGGGCCACTGCCCGCAACCGGGCCGACCGGGCGCGGGGATTAGAGGCCACTTCGGCCGCATCGGGTTTGTGGGCCCCCCTGGTGAGCAGGCGAAATTTGGGAGAAACACCACACCCACAGACGGGGAGATCGGGAGGGCAGATACACCCTGCCGTGGCTCCTGCCATCCTTTGTTTGACCAGGCGGTCTTCGAGGGAGTGATAGGAGATGGCAACACACCTGCCATCAACAGCCAGGTGCTCGAGAGCTTGATCGAGCCCGGTGTCGATCGCGGCCAATTCGTCGTTGACCGCCATTCGCAGAGCCTGAAATGTGCGGCGGGCAGGGTGACCCCGGCGTCGGGGTCCCCGTACGGCCCCGGCGATAACCTCGGCTAGCTGAACCGTGTCCTCGATCGGCCGGGATCTGACGATCGCTCCGGCAATCCGATCGGCGGAGGGCTCTTCTCCGAATCGGCGGATCAGGGTGGCCAGGTCAGCCACCGAATACTCGTTGACCAGAGTATGGGCGGTGATCTCGCTCCCCGGGTCCATCCTCATGTCGAGCGGTCCGCGGTGGCGAAAGGAAAAACCCCGGGCAGGCTGGTCGAGCTGGTGGCTGGAGAGGCCGAAGTCGAACAACACCCCAACGGGTGCCTGGACGCCCTCACTGTCGAGCAACTCCGCCAGATCGGCAAAGTTGCCGTGTATCACCTGCAACCGTCCTCCTCGTCCTTCAACTCGTTCCACCGCCGTCGGGTCCCGGTCGATGCCAAGCACCCGATGTCGTGGCCCGAGCACCCTCAATAACTCCTCGGCATGACCACCCCCGCCGAAAGTGGCGTCCACCACCACCCCCGGAGGGACGGACCCGAGAAGCGCCACCACCTGACCGGCCATAACCGGCCGGTGGTACTCCCGGTCCTGGGTCATGGCCAGCCCCCCGGGCGCTGGCACCAAAAGGAAGCGGGCGGAGTCAGGGGCCTTCCCATTGGTATCCGGGGGGCTGGCGATGAACCAGAACTCAGGCGGGAGTCACCTCCTCCATGGCTTCGGCGAAAACGAACCGGGCATCGGCCCCGGCGTCCCTCCTCAAGAAGCGCTCTTTGTTCCAGATCTCCACATGGGTGAGCATTCCGGCCACGGTTGCTTCGGTTCCAATTTCGATTCCGGCGAAGCGACGGAAGTCTTCGCCGAGGACGATCCGGCCGGCTTTATCCAATTCGACCTCACCGGCATTGGAGACAAAGAACCGGAACTTGTCGCGGCCCGACATAGTGTCCATGTCGACTCTCTTCTCCTCGGCCATCGCCCGAAAGTCGACGGGTCGCAACACGATCAAGCACTTATCCTCGGAAGGAGCGATGATGACCTTGCGATCATCGGCCAACTCGAATTCCCTCCGGAAGTTCGACGGCAGCACCAGACGACCCTTCTCGTCGATGCTCCTGAACATTTTTCCAACAAACACGTCGTTAGTTCCCTCATGACCGAATGTTGTCCTCCGTGAACGACACTATGCCCCACTTTCCCCCACTTGTCAACACTTTCCCCCACCGGATACTCACGCAGACCCACTCGGACTGCCGGAGGGGAACCGCCGGTCAGGCGGTCAGGAGATAGGGCTGCCAGGCCGGTTCGAGAACGTAGCCGGCACTGGCGTAGATCCACCCATAACGGTTGGGCGGAGCGGGACGACGATTGAGGTTGAGCCCCACCTCGTTGGGGAGCCGATCACCTTTGTGGACGTTGCAGCGGCGGCAGCAGGCAACGACGTTTTCCCAGGTATGGAGTCCACCCCGGGAGCGGGGCGTTACATGGTCTATGTTCTCGGCCGGTCCGCCGCAGTACTGACACCGATGTCCATCGCGGCCGAACACCGCTCGTCTGCTGACAGGGATCGTCCGCTCGAAGGGGACCCTTATGTAGGTATTGAGCTTTACAACCGAGGGGACCGGGAAGGCTCTCGTGGCTGAGTGCCATATCTCGGAATAATGCTCGACCACGGTGGCTCTCCCCCGCGCCACCAAGACCACCGCCCGGCGGCTCGCCACCACCGAGAGCGGTTCAAAAGAGGCGTTGAGGATCAGGGCCCTACCCATTTTTCGTGATACTCCAGCCAGGAGCCTATCGCGTCTGTCGGCCCCGCCAGAGCAAAATCGCGCCCGGAAGTCAGTCGAGAGCCCGGGCGACTGCCAGGTCTAGGGCCTCCGCCCAACCGGCGCCGACCACTGCCGATCCCACTGTGGGAGGATCACCGTCACCTTTTACCAGCACCGTGAGGATTCGAAAGTCTCCAATCGCATCGAGCCCGATCCACAACACCTTGGGAACGGGTTTTCCCTTAAGGCGGCTTCTCCCTTCGGCCACTGCCTGGGCCGCTGCGAACGGTGTGGCCTCAACCAGCTTGATCACGGTTTCACCCTCCGACGAGACCTCGATCCTCATCCCCTCGCCCTCCGGGAGGATCCTGACCGAAATGTCCCCAGTGAGATCGACCTGATGATTGTCTCGAGCCGAAGCAGAAACCGGAGTGGGAGTCCGCAACCCGTACGTGACGAGCAACGAACGAATCCTTTCAAGGACAGCGGTCTCGTCGGCGCCTTCTTCCAAAGCCACCCGAATCCCTGACAAACCTGTCTCGGCGAGCTCGAGGTGAATCGAAGCAACACCCTCCAGGTTCTCGAGCCGCTGGCGCAATCCGCCCATGCTCATCGTATGGTCCTCTTTCGCGATCGACGGAAGGCGGTTCTCCAGGTTAGATACGACCAAAGATCGGCGGTCGGCGTCGGCGCCGAATAGTCGCCGTATGCGGTCAACGATCTCCATCGCAGGTACGTCCTATCGGGAATGGGAAGGTAGGGAATGTGAGTCCACCAGGTCAAAGTCCGTAACGCCCACGCCGCTCGCAAGCCCTCGACCCAGTGGGCGGGCGAGTGCAGGACGGCTTTGACCAAAACCACCGATGCCTCCTTTGCATCCACCCCGGAATAACGTTCAGGATACTCAGCCAGAACCGACGCGCTAGAGCGAGATTTAAGGAAGAAAGAGAGCGACTCTCGATGACCCAACCCGTGCCGGCCGACGTCAGATGGTTCGCGGGCTGTTTTGACCACGTGGTTTCCAACATCGAGAGGGTCATCCAGGGCAAGAGGGAATCAATCGAACAGGTCCTTGTTTGCCTGGTGGCCGAAGGTCATGTGCTGATCGAAGACGTGCCGGGCGTCGGCAAGACCCTCCTCGCCAAGTCCCTCGCACGCAGCATCGGTTGTGAGTTCAACCGGATCCAGTTCACGCCTGACCTGCTCCCCTCCGATATCACCGGGGTCTCGATCTGGGACCGCAATCAAACCGAATTCGTGTTCAAACCCGGCGCCATCTTCGCCAATATCGTCGTCGGTGACGAAATCAACCGGGCCAGTCCCAAGACACAGTCTGCCCTGCTGGAGGCAATGGAGGAGCGACAGGTGACCGTCGACGGTGTCACCCGCAAGTTGCCGCCCCCATTCATGGTCGTTGCCACTCAGAATCCCATCGAACACGAAGGCACCTATCCGCTACCAGAGGCCCAGCTCGACCGTTTCATGATGAGGGTCGCCATTGGATACCCAAGTCGGGACAAGGAGCTAGAGATGCTCGACACCCACGGGCTGCGGTCGAGCTTCGTCGACTTGACCCAGGTGATATCGGCTGCAGAGTTGCTGGAGCTCATCGATGTCGCCCGCCATGTCCACGTTGCGTCATCGGTGCGTGCGTACGTGGTTGAGGTGGTGGATGGCACCCGTCGGCACGGAGAGGTGATGCTCGGCGCCAGTCCCCGGTCTTCTTTGTACTTGTTACGTGCCTCCCGGGCCAAGGCCGCTTCCGAGGGCCGCGAGTACGTGACTCCCGACGACATCAAGGCACTGGCCGCGCCGGTGCTCGAACATCGCCTGGCCTTTCGACCCGAGGCACAGATGCGAGGGGTCCGGGCAGCCGACGTGATCGATGCGGTCCTATCCGGGCTCCGGGTGCCGATCTCCCGCACCGATCGTTGATGCTCACCACCCGCGGTGGATCCGTGCTGGGCGGTGCCATAGCCCTGGCGGTCTCCTGGCTGGCTCTGGGCGAGATCGAGCTTCTCGCCATCGGGGCCGCACTTGGAATAGGCGTGCTCGCCGCGGTACTCATCACCATTTGGAATCGCCCCGCGGTGAAGGTCGAACGCCGCCTCGCCCCCCACCAGGTCCACGAAGGCGATCGGGCCACCGTTGAATTGAGGCTCACCAACCTGCGTCGGATCCCCCTGTTCGACCTTACGATCACCGATGGCATCACCGGGCTGGGAACCGCCCGCTTTGCCCTGGGGGTGCTTGGCGGTAGCGAGCGGGCCCACGCCTCGTACCGGATCGTGTGTCGTCCCCGTGGTGTCTACACGGTGGGTCCGGCCAGTCTCGAATCCCGCGACCCTCTGGGTCTGGCCGGTTGGGAAACAACCTCGGGCGCCATCGATCACTTGATCGTGTTTCCCGCGGTGGAGCAGTTGAGTGGCTACCCCCAGGTACGGGGCAAGGATCCGGCCAATATGGCCAGCCGTCCCGAACACAGCCAGCGTGGCGGTGAAGACTTCTACACCCTGCGTTCATATCGGGACGGCGACGATCTGCGCCGGGTGCATTGGCCTACCTCAGCCAGGCTCGACGAGCTGATGATCCGGCAGATGGAGACTCCCTGGCAATCGCGGGCGTTGGTGTTCCTCGACCCCAGAGCCAAGGCATATGCCGATGACGAACACTTCGAGAAGGCGGTCACCGGGGCGGCGTCGATGGTCCGCCACCTCGCACAAGGCGGCTTCTCGGGCGACTTGTGGGCTGGAGGCCCGCTCATCGAGATCGGCGACTACGCGGCGGCCATGGAGGCGCTGGCATTGGTGCGTCGGGTTGCCGCGGTCGACTTGCGCACGGTGGCCACCCGTCTCCGCAACACCGGCCGCGGGGGTTTATTGGTTCTCGTCTCAGGTCTGCCCGACAGCGACCTGCTCGGGGTACACCGGATGCTCGGTTCCCAGCACCGCTCCAGCGTCTTCCTTAGTGCTCACGCCGAGGAGACCGAAATGCTGAACCATTTCCGCCGAGCGGGAGTAAGGACCGCTCTGGCCGGGCCTAACGATCGATGGGCCACGGTCTGGAGCCAGATGTTGGGAAAGACATGGACATCCGTCTCGGCTGGATAGCCACTTCCGGCGCCTTCCTCCTCGTGATGACACGGCTGGGAACGGTCCTGTCATCCGGGGTCGGCGCCGTCGACTGGCGCCTGATCCTGGCTGCCTCCTTCATTCTGGGGATGGCCGCAAGTATGGGGGCATTGATGGCGGGTGCCCGTCGCTGGCTGGTGGTCCTGATCACTTTGATCGGAGCAGGCCTGGCGCTGGCCCGCACGGCCGCCGGCGCAACCCTTTTGCTGGGAGTGATCCCGACCGGAGAGACACTGTTCGCGCTGGGCGAGGAGATCCCCGTCGCACTAGAGCTGCTGCGCTTCGGGGCGCCCCCGGTCCTCGCCGTCGCCGGCCTGATTGCCGGGGTTGCCGCCGTCTTCTGGGTGCTGGGAGGAATCGTCGGATACGGGGCCTCAAAACGACGGCCCTTGTTGATGGTGATTCCCCTCATCGCCTTCTACCTGGTTATTGCGACGCTCGACCGCAGCCCCGCTCGTTGGTTCTGGCCCGCCGGCCTGGCCCTGGTCTCTGCTTTGGGCTTGATGGCGGGGCGGGCCCGCCGGGCAACGGGACGAGTCCGCAGCATCGATTCGGGCAGGGTGATCTCATCGACCGGGCGAGCCCTACCCACCGCGATGATCGGTGCCCTAGTGGCGACTGCCATCCTCTCTACCGCAACCCTCGCGGCAGCGGTACCCGAATCCGGTCTGATGCGTTGGCGCAACGCCAGTGGCTTCGGCGGACTCTTCGGTGGCGTGGCCTTCAACCTGTTCACCAGCATGCAACAGGACCTGGTGCGCAACGACGCCACCGTGGTTTTCGTCGCCACAGTGAGCGATTCGGCGCCACGCAATGAGGATCTGTACTGGATGCTCAGCACGCTCGACGACTTCGACGGCGAACTCTGGTTGCAAAGCAGTCTGCGCTTCGTTCGACCTGTCGTCGAATGGGACTGGGAGATCGAAGACTTTCGATTCAGCGGACCGATCACCAGGGTCAACCAAACCGTCAGGATCCATGCGCTTCGCCAAAACGTCCTGCCGGTTCTCTACTCACCAGTGGCTCTCGAGACGAACGACCTGATCCTGGCCGACAGCTTCAGAGCCCGGGAAGACGGATCGATCCGGTTCGACACACGTACCTCAGAAGGCCTTCGCTACAACGTCACTTCGAAGGTCCCTACGCCCGACCTGGCGGTGCTGGCCTCGACCGGTGGGGCGCTATCCCCAATCTTTGCCGCGGCTGTGGCCGACGGTGCGATCGAACTGGCTCCCACCGCTTCGCCGATCCAGCCCATCCCGTCGATGGTGAGGCAGAACTACACGGACCTTCCCGACAACCTTCCATCAGCTATTGGCGATCTTGCGGTCGATACGACTGCTCGTGCCAGCACAGAATTCGAGGCGGCTTTGCTGTTGGAAGCCTTCTTCCGATCTTCGGCGTTCACATACGACGCCTCGGCCTCGACCGGTCATTCGACCCTCGATCTCACTTCCTGGCTAACCGACGACCAAAGCCGGAATTACCGGACCGGCTACTGCGAACAGTTCGCCACGGCGATGGCAGTGATGGCCCGCACCCTGGATATACCCAGCCGGGTCGTAATCGGTTTCGCCCCTGGTGACGTGGAGCCACAGGATGACGGCACCGACCTGATCATTGTGAGAGCCCGTCATGCCCACGCCTGGGTCGAGCTCTTCCTGCCCAGCCAGGGATGGGTGCGGTTTGACCCCACCCCCCGGTCCGATCGCATCAACCCGTCACTTGTTGAGGAGGTCGGCTTTCAGCCCGCCGAATATCTGCCGGCGCCCACCAACCCGGATCCGGGCTTGACGACCCCGACCGGACCCCTCCGGCTTCCGGAGGAGCTCCTCCCCGGCGACGATCCGACCATCGGAGCGCCCGGGAATGGGCTGGGAGGAGTTTCGCCTGCGGTCTTCATAGCAGCAACTGTCTCGGTCCTGGTGGTCACGGGTGTGATCCCTCTTTTCAAGGCTATGCGACGCCGGCGACGGCTGGCCAGCCTCAAGGAGGGTGACATCAGTGCTGCCTGGGCAGAGATCACCGACCGGCTGCGGGATCTCGGCCACACCCTGGATCCTTCCCGAACTCCCGCCGAAACTGCGATCTCGGTCGATCGGGGCCTGTTGCCTTTGGCGTCCCGTTTGGGAGCCGCGATATACGGGGATCAGATCGCCGAAGACCGCCTGGAGGCGTTCTACTCCGCCGAGGCGCGCCTCAAGCGAGACCTGACGAAGTGGCAATGGTGGTGGTCATGGGCTCAACCCCGCTCGTTGTTCCGCCAGCCCTATCGGGAGCCAGTCAACGACCGAAGCTCCGCCGCTCGTCGCTGACGTCGTCTTCAACGCGACGAAGCATCGTCAAGAACTGATCACGATCGAGCTCAAAACGGGTGACGTCCTCCTGGACCTCACGGGCGATGTGCTCGATGCGTCCGAAGAACGCGAGTTGACCCTCCCGCAGTGCGTCCAACACTTCACCTTCGACCTCGACCTGGTAGATGGTTGCACCATCGCTGACCAGCTTGAGATGGCCGAGGTGATTCTCCATGTCCCCGTACCGGCGCAGATAGTCCCAGGCCCGGCGCACCCGTTGCAACGACATCCCATTGTCCAGCAGGCTCCTCACAACACGGAGGGCGACCAGGTCGCGGAACGAATAGAGACGCCTCACTCCCGGTCGACCCCCGGTTCCCTGTATTGCGGGGACCACTAGTTTGACCCGGTCCCAATATCGCAGTTGATGTGGTGTGCAGTTGGTTAGCTTGCTTGCTTGCTCCGCCGTGAAACCCTGCTGCAACTGAAACCTCTCCTCCGCAACGCCGCTCATCCGATCGCCAGGTGATCGGTTTTCCTCCCAATAAATCCCCCAACCGGTCCCCTCAGTCATACGACATGTAACCGGGTGGGGGCGGAACGATAGTCGGCCGCGACTACGCGCGTCCGAAGCGTCGACGTCCGCGTTTCGAAGTTTGCGGATTCGACTCGTCCTCGCCATCAACTTCGTAACTGCGCGCTCTGATCGAGTGCACGAGCACGGTGGCGGAGGTAACCAACAACGCGAAGCCGGCGAGGGCGACTCGGGTGTCGCGCGTAAACGTGAGAGCGATGACGACGACACCCGCGATCACTCCGAGGACCGGCAGCCGCAACCCGAGGCGCGCCTTGCGAGTGATGTTGCGGACTGCATGAGCGAGCGCCGGATCTTCTTCGTAGAAGTGGCGTTCGATCTCCGCCAGGATTTTCTGCTCCCGATCGTTCAGAGGCATTAACTCCGCTCCTCAGCACACTGTTCTCGTCGTCGGGTCAATGACCCGGTCTGCTCAGTATACGAATCCCATGTTCAATCTGAACCAGGGTGTGTTGGCTTCTTGACCGGATCCTGGAGCCGGGCCGGTTTGATGGCCCGGACGCCGTACCGCCCCCTGATCTGTTCGACCGCATCTGCGAGATCACCCCACTTGGGCGGCTCCTCTGTGGAAAGTTGACGGGGCGAGCCAACTTCCATCAGGGTGCCTACCTCCACTCCAAGCAAGCGCACCGGTCGAGTCCATGCGACCTTGTCGGCCAGAAGCTTTACGGCTCGGCGCAGTTCATGCGAGTTATCGGTGGAGTGATCAAAGGTGATGCTGCGGTTGATCGTGGTGAAATCTGAATAGCGGACCTTCAACGAGATGGTGCGACCGGCCAGACCTGATCGGCGCATTCGCGAACCAAGACGGTCGCATAGCCGCAGCAACTCGGTATCGACCTGCTGGCTGTTGGTGAGGTCGTGTTCGTAGGTTTCCGAAACCGAGATCGATTTGGCGGCAGTGTCCGCCACCACCTGGCGAGGGTCTTCACCGCGGGCCAATGCCGCCAGGTGACTCCCATTGGACACACCGAGGCGGTTCTCCAGGGTCCGCAGGTCGATGGTTGTCAGGTCACCCACCTTCGCAACACCCAGTTGCTCGAGGGCGGCATGGGTCGCCTCTCCCACCCCCCACAGAGAGCGCACCGGGAGGGCGTGAAGGAACCCCAGGGTGTCGGCCCGGGGAATGTGTTTGAGCCCGTCCGGCTTGGCTATCTCCGAAGCAAGCTTGGCGACGAATTTGGTTGCGGCGATGCCGACCGAGGCAGGCAGACCCAGCTCCGCTCGCACCCGCTTCCTGATGCCGTGGCCGATCTCGATCGGATGCTGGTAGACCCTTCGCAATCCTGCCACGTCAAGAAAGGCCTCATCGAGTGACAAACCCTCGACAAGTGGAGTGAACTCGCGAAAAATCCCGAACACCATTTCCGACACCCGCTGGTACTCGTCGTGTGCGGTCGGCACCACAACCAGGTCTGGGCACATTCGCCGGGCTGTGCTCATTGGCATCGCCGAACGCACCCCGAATTTGCGGGCTTCGTAGCTCGCCGATGCCACCACCCCCCGGTTACCGGCACCTCCCACCACCACCGGCTTATGGCGGAGCCCTGGATCTCGCAAACGCTCGACCTCGACGAAGAAGGCGTCCATGTCCACGTGCAGAATCGGCTCCAGAAAGTCCTTCACGCGGCGACTCCAACACTCAATCGAACCACCAGACCTTTCTGTGAAGCCTCGAGGTCGAGGGAGAACAGGGCGCCGGCCGGACCGGTGACAGTCATGACGTTCCCTACCTCGATGTCGCCGCTGACCGTCACAGCCCTTCGGGGCGGCAGGGTGGTCAACTCAAACGCAGACAACTCCCGCCGATCTCCCACCGAGCCGAATCTAGCTCTGCCATAGACGACCCGAACGACCCTCATGTGGCTTGAGAGTCAAGAAACCCCACCAAAATGGATCCGGTGTCTATCCACCTCGTTCGCCATGGGGAGGTCCATAACCCCGACGGCTTGGTCTATGGCGACATTCCCGGTTTCGACCTGTCTGACACCGGCCGCCGCCAGGCGGCCCAGGCGGCGGCCTATCTTGGCGCCCACCCGGTCACAGAAGTCTGGGCATCGCCGCTGCAGCGGGCGCTCCGAACCGCTGAATTGGTCGCCAGCCCTCACCTTTTACCGATCAAGGTCGACCCCGACCTGATCGAGTGGCGGCTTGACTCCTGGACCGGGATCCCCTGGTCGGACCTTCCGGTCCAGCGCGTTGGTGAACTGGAGGCCTACCGCGCCGACCCAACCGATCTGCCCTTTGCCCGCGAATCTTTGGACCACCTTGCCGCCCGGGTCTGCACCGTCATCATCAAACGGTTGGAAGAGGCGGCCGGCGACGTGGTAGTCATCGGACATCAGGATCCGCTGCAAGCGGCCCGTCTGCGTCTCACCGGGAAACCGGCCGCGGCCCAGCATCAGGACAAACCCGGCCACTGCTCGGTGATCACCCTCGAGTGGGGCAACCCCTGGAGGGAGGTGGGGCACTGGCGTCCTCAGGGATAAGGCTGGCTTGCACACAACCGGCGCATTGCCGACACTGTCGGATGTGAGCGGACGTCGACACCTTCTTGCCTCGGCTCTCGTGATGCTCACAGCTTTGGCATGGACCATCGTCCTGGCAGCAACCTCCGGGCCCTGGGTGCCCGAAGCGGCAGCGGTGCTCGGCGCCGGTCTCTTAGTGGCGGCGGCGGTGTCAGTCGCCCTGATACTGGTGCAGTCCAGCCCGCTGGGCTATCGCCTGGCCTGGGGTCTGGTGGTGGTCGAGGGCATCATCGCTGCGGTGGGTCCGGTCACCGCGTTGTGGTGGACCGGAGTCGCCTTGCTTGCGGTCACCGGGGCCCTTTTGGCCGACGCCAGCCTGGGCGGGTGGATCAGGCAACGGCCGCCCGCCACACCCGTTCCGGGCCCAGCTGTGGCCCTCTCACTGATCCTCCTGGGAGTGGGGCCGGCGGCGGCCCTGGTCTCTGGTGCCGAGGACCCGGGGAGGCTCCCTCTGCTGACCGCAGTCACCTGGCTGGTGCTGGCCTGGTATGTCAGGCGCTGGCCCGGTCGAGAATGGGCGCCCAGGTTGGCCACTCCCGTTCTCGCAGCGGCTGGTGGGTTGTTGCCTGCACCGACCCTATGGGTTTGGGTTGCTGGAATGGTGGCTGCTGTCGCCCTCGCCTGGACCAGCGCGACTCGTCTGGCCGTGCGGCCGCTGGTCGAGAGGGGTCACCCGATTCCGATTCCACCGGAGCTCGCACCGGCCGATGTGTTGCACACCGCCGGTCTCGATAAGCGGGGACGGCCTCGAGGCCAACGACGGTGAAGTTCCGACCTAATCCGTGGATCGGGGTTCCGGCCCTGGCGCTAGGGCTGTTGATCGGGTATCTGGGGTGGCTGGTCACCGAAGCCTCGTGCAGTCTCGATGCCAACACCGCCATCGATGCGGGCTGTCCCGTCACGGCTGTATTAGTTGGTGTCGCCAGTTTGGTCGGTGCCACCATCGGCGTCGCCATCGTGCTCTCGCTGGTGTACCGGTCTATAGCCGAATATCGAGAACGCCGACAAGGCTCATGAGGGCCGGCTGAACACCAGGGCAACGTTGTGTCCGCCAAACCCGAAGGAGTTTGACATGACCCAATCGACCCGGGCGTCGCGGGGGGTGTTGGGCACGTAATCGAGATCACACTCAAGATCGGGGTCCTCATAGTTGATGGTGGGGGGCAACTTTCCCCGTTCCATCGCCAGGATCGAAGCGATCGCCTCCACGGCCCCGGCTCCACCCAGGACGTGGCCGGTCATCGACTTGGTAGACGAGATAGGCACCCGGTAGGCGTGTTCTCCGAGGGCTACCTTGATCGCCGCGGTTTCGGTCGCGTCGTTGGCCTCGGTTGAGGTCCCATGAGCGTTGATATATCCGAGATCGGCTGGGCCGATATCCGCATCGGCCATCGCCGCGGTCATGGCCCGCGCCGCCCCGATCCCGCCCGGTCGGGGCAGGGTGATGTGATAGGCATCGGCCGACATCCCGTAACCACCGAATTCCGCGTAAACCCGGGCACCGCGAGCGATGGCGCGCTCTCGTTCTTCGAGCACCAGGGCTCCGGCCCCCTCGCCCATGACAAACCCATCGCGGCCCGCATCGAAAGGTCGGCAAGCCCGGGTGGGATCGGCGTTGCGGGTGGAGAGCGCCCGCGATTGGCCAAAACTTGCCACCGCATAGTCGGTGATGGCTGCCTCGGTGCCTCCGGTGAGCATGACGTCGGCCGCTCCCCGGCGGATGATCTCGGCGGCATCGCCGATGGCATTGGCCGAGGCGGAACAGGCGGTGACGACACAGGACACCGGGCCCAACAGATTGTGCTCGATCGAAGCCAGCCCGGCCGCCATGTTGGCGATGATCCTGGGGATCCCGGTCGGGCTCACCCGATCGGCCCCACGGGCTTCGAGCACCCGGATCTCATCGATGAAGGTCCCCATGCCCCCGAACCCGCCCCCAACCATGACGCCGGCCCGGGCAGCCATATCATCGTCGGGCGGAAATGCCAGCCCGGCGTCCTTCATGGCCTGGCGGGCCGCCACCAGGAAATACTGGTTATAGGCATCGAGTCGGCGGATCTCTTTGCGCTCGAAGTGGTCCTCGGCGTCGTAATTCTTCAACTCGGCGGCGATCTGGCATCTCATGCCGGAGGGGTCAAAACGGGTAATGGGCCCCGCCCCCGAAGTTCCTGACATCAATGAAGCCCAAAACGCTTCAACGTCGTTGCCCACCGGGGTCAACACCCCCATGCCGGTCACAACGACCCGACGGCGTGAATTCACCTGTCGAAAACCGCCGCTCAGCTGTTGAGCTTGGTATGGACCAGATCGACTGCTTCACCAACGGTGTGGATGTGCTCGGCCTCGTCGTCGGGGATCTTGACGCCGAACTCGTCCTCCATCGCCATAAGCAGCTCGACCACCCCAAGCGAGTCAACGTCGAGATCCTGCTCGAAGTTGGCTCCGAGGTTGATCTTGGCGGCATCGAGTCCCAGCTCGGAAACCAGCACGTCCCGCAGCCGGGATTCGATATCTGCGCGATCCATCTTCTTTCTGCTCCTTTTGTGTAGCCCGCGATTAAAGCGCCAGGCCCCCGTCGACGCTTATCACTTGCCCCGTTACGTAAGCGGCTTCCTCGGAGGCGAGGAAGCCAACCACCGCAGCCACTTCGGCCGGATCGCCGAAGCGGCCCAGTGCAATCGATCCCAAAACCCCGGTTTTAACCTCTTCGCCGAGGCCATGGGTCATTTCGGTGGCAACAAAACCGGGAGCGACGACATTGACGGTAATACCCCGGGACCCGACCTCCTTTGCAACGGACTTGGCAAGCCCGATCAACCCGGCCTTGGAGGCCGCGTAGTTTGCCTGCCCGGGATTGCCGGAGAGCCCGGCCACAGAACTGATCGAAATCAACCTGCCCCATCTTCCTCGCAGCATTCCGTGGACCGCGGCCTTAGAGCAGAGGAAAGCCGAACGGAGGTTGGTGGCGACGACCCGGTCGAACTCCTCGACAGACATCCGCAACAACAAATTGTCGGAGGTGATACCCGCATTGTTGACCAGAATCTCCACCTGACCAAAGCGCTCGGCCGTCTCAGCGAACAGGCGATCCACCTGCTCGGGCATGGATACGTCCGCTCCAATGGCCACTGCTTTGCCACCACCCGACTCCACGGCTGCCACAACTTCTTCGGCGGCATCAGCGCGGGTTGCAAAGTTCACCACGACAGAGTGGCCGCGCCTGGCCAATTCGAGGGCAATCGCACGCCCGATACCACGGGAAGCGCCGGTGACCAGAGCAGTCCGACTCAACGCCGCTGCCCCGCCCCTTGGCCGAAAAAGTCGATATTGGGCTGGAGCATCTCCATGGTCGTACGCTCAGGGACGGGCAGCACCGCGTCGCTGGTGGCGATCGGCTCCACCCGTTCTCCCCACCGCAACACGGCTGCACCCCATGACAAACCAGCACCAAAGGCCGCAAAGACGATGTCGTCGCCCGGCTGCACCTTGCCCTCTTCCAACGCTTCTGCCAGGGCTACCGGGATGGTGGCCGCTGAGGTATTCCCGTACGAGGCGATGTTGATGAACACCTTGGCCGGGTCGAGACCGAGCCGGCGCGCCGTGGCATCGATGATGCGAACGTTGGCCTGGTGGGGTATCAAGAGGTCGACGTCTTCCAACTCGAGCCCGGCGGCTTTGATGACCCGCTCAGAAGCTTCGCCCATGGTGGTCACGGCCCTTCTGAAGATCTCGGGTCCGTCCATTCGAATTCCACAGTCGGCTGGTATGGGTGGCTCCCGGTCACCAATGGTTCCGTCGCGGGGGGTCCACAAGATCTCGACGGCCGAGCCGTCCATCCCGATTTCACTGGCGAGGAGGCCCACTGGCTGATCGGTCGCCTCGATCACCACGGCCCCGGCCGCATCGCCAAAGAGGACACATGTCGTGCGGTCGGTGAAGTCGAGGTGATAGTGGAGCTTTTCGGACCCCACCACCAGGACGGTTCGGTGGGTCCCGGCCCGGATCATGTTGGAAGCAACCACCAGCGAATAGACAAACCCCGAACACGCCGCGTTGAGATCGAAGGCAGCTGCATTCCACGCCTCGAGCTTGGCTTGTAGCACGGCAGCCGTGGAAGGGATGATCGAATCGCCGGTGCAGGTCGCGAGGATGATGAGGTCGAGGTCGGCGGGGGACTTTCCGGCGGCGGCGAGTGCGTGCAAGGAGGCGACTCTGGCCATGTCGGACACTTCAACGTGGGAAATCCGGCGTTCTTTGATTCCCGTCCGGGTGGTGATCCATTCGTCAGTAGTGTCGACCAACTGCTCAAGGTCGTGATTTGACAAAACCGATTGTGGGAGGCACTTGCCCCACCCTGTGATCGAGGCACCTGGTCCGGCCGGGGCCGAGCTAATTGTCACAAATCCTCCTGCTCACTCAACCGATGCTACCGAGGGATTGCATGGCGGGCCCGATGGCGCTGACATCCGAGATCACGATGGTCCGGGCGCCGGGGACCGCCCTCTTGACCAAACCGGCGGTGACGTCGCCCGGACCGACGTGGACAAAGGTGTCAACGCCAGCCTCCCCCATTCCCTCGAGGATCTCGGCAAAGCGGACCGGCTTGACCACCTGTTCCATCAGGAGACGGCTGGTTTCCTCCAATTCGAAGGGGCGACCGGTGACATTTGCCCAGACCGGGAACGAGGGTGCATGCAAAGTCACTTCCGAGAGCGCCTTCGCAACCTCACGGGCCGCCGACTCCATGAAGGGAGAATGAAAGCCCCCGGCAACCTTTAGTCGCACCACCCGTCGAATCCCCAGATTCGAGGCCTCGGCCCCGAGCCAGTTGAGGTCCTCGTCGCCACCGGCCACCACCACCTGGCCGGGAGCGTTGATGTTGGCAATGAAAAGCCGTCCACCGGTCCCCTGCCGATCCGAGCAGACCTTTTCCACCGCCTCGATCTCGACTCCGATCAGTGCCGCCATGCCCGATGCTTCGGAATCGGATGCTTCCGCCATAGCCCGGCCCCGTCGTGCCACAACTGTCAGCGCATCATCGAAATCGATGGCTCCGGTGGCGGTGAGGGCGTTGTATTCACCGAGCGAATGCCCGGCGGCTGCGGCCGGCAAAGCCGGAATCCGCGCTCGCACCTCTTCCCATAGTGCGTAGGTGACCGCAAACAGCGCGGGTTGGGCGTATTCGGTCCGGGTGAGCACCTCTTCGGGGGCGGTCAGACACATGTCGCGCAACGACCAACCGAGCAACTGATCGGCCCGCCAACCCAACAGGTCCGGTCGTAGATCGAAGAGATCGGCGCCCATCCCGGTGAACTGACTCCCCTGACCGGGAAAGAGGACGGCGAGAGACATATCTATGACGCCGCTATGGCCACGCGCAGGCTCCGCACCAAACGTTCGACGTCGGCCCGATCGACGTCGCGATGGGTCACCAGGCGCA
Organism: Acidimicrobiia bacterium; assembly: GCA_040905905.1. Classification (GTDB taxonomy): domain Bacteria; phylum Actinomycetota; class Acidimicrobiia; order Spongiisociales; family ZC4RG35; genus JAICND01. Next base: position 23,079 of record JBBDQN010000017.1, on the reverse strand, counting down.
ACGTGTTTCCAAACGGTGGGTTGACCTTGATGCCCGCTTGATCCAGGTGTGGTTTCCACGCGGAGAACGGAACCGGGAGCCGATCGGCACTCATCTGCACCATATTGGTTTCCACCTGTTTGGGGTCCAAGGCCGTGCCGGCCGGATCGCTGAGCTCATCGGCGAGAAAACTGGCCAGCTCGTGGTCGGCCACCAGGCGATCGCGATCGCGCAGGGCAATTCGGGCAGCGGCAGCCACCACTCCGGCTTGTCGCATAGCTCCGCCCATTCGCTTGCGTAGGTATCGGGCCTCGGCGATGAGGTCGGAGGGACCACACAGTATCGACCCAACGGGAGCGCCGAGACCCTTAGAGAAGCAGAACTGGATGGTGTCGGCGTGGGCGGCGAACCGGTCGGCCGGGGTGCCGCTGGCAGCTACCGCGTTGAAGATCCGGGCACCGTCGAGATGAATCGACAGCCCGTGGCGACGGGCGGTGGGCTCCGCCGCGGCCATGACCTCGAGCGGCACGACCTTGCCACCTGCCAGGTTGTGGGTGTTTTCCCAGATCATCAGATGGATACGGGGAAAGAACCCGGCTAGACCCATGGCCTCGTCGATCTGCTCGGACGAGATGCGCCCATCCGGGGCGTCGACCACGCGGAAACCTACCCCGGACAAGGCCGCCGCCGCCCCTTTCTCGACGTTGCGAGAATGGATGCCGGGGTCGCAGAGGACGTCGTCGCCGTGGCGGGTCTGAAGCATGATGGCCAGTTGATTGCCCATGGTGCCGGTCGGCACGAACACCGCCGCCGGCTTGCCGACCACCGTCGCTGCCTCCTCCTCCAACAGGTTGACGGTGGGATCGTCGGAGTAGACGTCGTCGCCTACTTCTGCTTCGGCCATGGCGCGGCGCATCTCGGCGGTCGGCCGGGTAACGGTGTCGGACCGGAAGTCGGCGATGCCGTCGGGAAAACTCACAGCCGGGTCAATGCTCTCTTGATTCCCCGAACGGCCTGGGCAATTCGGTGTTCGTTCTCGACCAGCGCAAAGCGCACATGTCCGTCACCACTGGGCCCGAATCCGATGCCGGGGCTGACCGCCACCTTGGCCTCTTCCAGCAGGGAGAGGGTGAAATCCATGGATCCCAGCTCGAGATAGGGGTCCGGTATCGGCGCCCAGACGAACATGGATCCGCTGGGTTTCTCTACCTTCCAACCGTTGCGACCGAGACCCTCGACCAGCCCATCACGCCTGCTCCGGTAGGTGGCCCGGACCTCCTCGACGTAGTCGTCACCTTCGTTGAGGGCGATGATGGCGGCGATCTGGATCGGCTGAAACGTTCCGTAGTCGAGGTAGCTCTTGAGTTTGGCGAGGGCCGCAACCACCTCGCGATTACCCACCAGGAATCCCATCCGCCAACCCGCCATGGAGTGCCCCTTGGTCAGCGTGTAAAGCTCCACTGCAACTTCGCGGGCTCCTTCGACCTCCAGGATCGAGGGAGGCATGTACCCATCGAAGTAGATGTCGGCGTAGGCGAAGTCGTGCACCACCAGAACCCCGTTGTGATGGGCAAAAGCGACCAGGCGCTGAAAGAAGGAGAGATCGACCACGGTGGTGGTCGGGTTGTGCGGGAAGGAGACCAGGATCACTCGCGGCCGCGGCCACGCATCGGCGAAGATGTGGTGAAGGGTTTCGAAGTAGACGTCGTCAGAGGTGACTGGCGCCCGCCGCACCTCGGCCCCTGCCAAAACCGGTGCATAGATGTGGATCGGGTACGAGGGCTCCGGCACCACAGCCACGTCACCGGGACGTACCAGGACCCACATCAGGTGGGAGAGCCCCTCCTTGGCACCAATCGTCGTGATCACCTCGGTCTCGGGATCGAGCTCGACCCCGAATCGGCGGCGATACCGCTCGGCGACCGCCCGGCGAAGGTTGGGAAGCCCCCTGGAAACCGAATAACGATGGTTGCGAGGATTGCGGGCAGCCTCCACCAGTTTGTCGACCACTTGCGGTGGTGAAGCAATGTCGGGATTGCCGAACCCAAGATCGATGATGTCGGTGCCTGCCCGCCGCGAAGCCAGCTTGCGCTCGTTGACGATGCCGAAGACATACGGCGGCAGGTTGTCGATTCGCCGGAAGTCCACCCTGCGAGGCTAACGCACCAACCCCGGCATAACCGCTGTTGCGAAGAGCCGCCAGTTCCTGGCCTCGTTGGGCAACACCGATACCACCAGCTCATCGACCAGCTCTGCCCGCGCTCTCAGCTCGTGGGCCACCTGGCCGGGTGTGCCCGCAATCAGTCCGTCTCCCATGACCGCGTTGCTTCCGCCCCGGCCAGCGACCGCTTCCTCGAGGGAAGCCTGGTTGTTCGCCAGGATCACCCCTCCCCCCCAGGTCACCACGAGCGGTCCGGGCGCCGCCTCCCGCGCCTCGGAGACCCTCGCCGCCAGCTCGTCACCGCTCACCTGCCAGGCGTTCCAGCCATCGGCTTTGCGAGCCGCCACATCCCGCACCCTCCGATGTAGACCCCCCACCCACACCGGAATCTCCGGCGCCAGCAACCGGATGAGGGCGATGGTCTCCTCCAAACCTGCCAGCCGCTCTTCCAGGCTCGCCGGTGGCATCCCGTATCGTCGCGCCTCGTCCAGGGAAAACCGGTCACCCACGCCCAGGCCGATCATGGCGCGAGAGCCGGCGATGGCGGCCAGGCTGGTGGCCACGCCGGCAGTCACGGCCGGGGGCCTTATCGAGGTGCGCAGCACCAGCGACCCGATCCGACCTGGCGCCGGCATCGCCGCGGCTGCCGCCCCTAGCACCGTTGCTGCTTCCAACACTGGCCGGTGGGGATCACCAAGGGGAATCAGATGGTCAAAGCCGAAGACGCCGGCGATACCGAGCTCGGGAACCTGTCGGCAGAGGTCGAGGAAAGCCTGAGGTGTGCGCTCGAATAGGGGAAGGGTGAAAGAGACCGGGGTGGTCACTCCCCTGCCAGACGTCCCAGGGTGCGGCGAATGCGAGCGGGAATCAGGTCGGAGACGGTGTCGAGGAGTGAACGGATGAGGCCCAGGAGATCCTGGGGCCCGTCCCAGTGCTCGATCAACACTTCTTCTCCGGCTCGCTTGATTAGGTGGTTGAGGGCGAAAACAACAACGAACAGATCGTCCACAACGCCCGCTATCGGGATGAACTCGGGGAGCAGGTCGATGGGTGAGGCCACATAGGCAAGGGCGGCGGCAACGACCACCTTGGACCGGCGGGGGACCCGGGGATCCTTGAGGAGGCGGCCGAGCAGCTTGACCAGGTTGGGAAGTAGGAGAAACGCATCGCGGGCGAGCTGGCGGGCCTGGAGACCGGCTCCGTTCCCGGCGGGAATGACCTCGTCGGGCCTGATTGGTTCGCTCACACTCACGAGATTAGGCGTCTGACGCGGACTGAGATAAAACCCCCTCGGCGAGCAAGGCCGCCCCGAGCGCTCCGGCCCAGGGACCGGCGGCTGCGGTTCTGATCTCAACCGGGCCCCGCACCGACCCACCGGGAAGATGGGTTTCGACCTCGGCTCGGGCAACCGGCAGGAGGAGGTCACCGGCCGCCACCACCACGCCACCCCCGACCACGATCACCTCCGGGTCGAGGACTGCCACGAGGTTGACAAGCCCACGCCCCAGCCAGCGGCCTGTCTCGGCGATTTTTCTCCCGGCGGTGAGCCCGCCGGCGCGGGCCTCGGCCAGCCACGGCTGGACCGTCGCGTCCGCCACCAGTGTCTCCCAACATCCCCGGTGCCCGCACGCACAGATCTCGCCGTTGGGGACCATGGTCATGTGACCGAGCTCACCGGCGAAGGACGAGCCCCGATAAATGGCGGAGTCGAAGATGATCCCGCCTCCAATCCCGGTGCCAATTGTGACCATCACCACATGCCGAAACCCGGCGGCGGCACCCCGATGCAACTCCGCCAGGACTGCGCAGTTGACGTCATTGTCGACCGTCACTTCCAGGCCGAGCGCCTCTTGCAGTCGGTCGAGAACCGGGATCTCCTCGCCAGGCAAGTGAGGCCCCCAGGCAAAAACACCTTCCGGCCATCGGACCAGACCAGCCATCCCCACCCCTACCCCTGCGGTCCCGGCCGTTCTCAGAGCGGCCGCGGCCGCCACGACGGCTTCCATCATCTCCTCGGCTGTGACCGGCAAAGGAATCGAGAAGGTCTCGTCGATAGCGCCGTCGGCCTCAAGCCGCAGCGCCTTGATGAAGGAACCCCCGACATCAACGCCGAGGGTGTTGGTCATTCCACTTCGATGCGCTGACGGACACTCTGGTCGTCGTCGTGGTCGCCGGAGTCGGCGACCCTGGCGAGTTCGTCTACCACTGCCTCGATTGCCTTGAGACCCTCGACGGCCGCCCGGACCAGATGGAAGACGAACCGACGGCCGGCCCGGCGCAACGCCGCCACGGTCTCGCTCTCGGGACTCATCGGCGGGTTCGTTTGGGCTGGCTACCAAATGTCACTCTCAGCACGCCCCCGTCGAGTTGGGCGCGGGTGACCTCTCGCCGTCGCAGACTGTCGGGAAGGACAAACGACCGCCGGTAAGGGCCCAACTGGATGTACAACTCCTGGCCATGACGGAAAACGTCGAGGTCACTTTTGTCAACGAACGGCACGTTCATCTCCATGATCACCTCGCCCCGCTTCTCCGAAACCTTGAAGGGGCTGTGGGCGTGAAAAGAGCCGATTGGATCGAGTTGACCGTACAACTCGGAGGCCATCTCGCGCAGGCTGGCCAGACCAACCATCTCGTCGTCGAATAGTCGCAACCGGAGTCGGGGTACATCGGCAAAGGCGGAGTCGATGGTGTCGAGATGTCCTTTCTGTATTGCCCGCCAACGGTCGAAATAGGGATCCGAAACGAGATCGGGCAGAACCCGGTTGACCACCACCCCATCGACCCCGTATCCAAAGAGACCAAGGTAGGTAAAGGTCCGCCGGGCCTCCTCGATCACCATCTTCTCGGGATTGACCACCAGCCGGGCGGAGGTGACCGTTGGGTCGGCCAGCAGCGCTTTGACCGCCTCCACCCCTTCAAAGACCGACTGGGCAGCCTGGAACACGGTGTCCTCGGGAACAGGGAGGTCGGTGAGCCTGGTGAGAAAGGGGCGGGCTGCCCGCATCAGCCGCCGTTCGGCTGGCATCACCCTCTCGAAGTACCACGACAAGACCTCGGGAAGCGACAACAGTCGCAGGGTCTCGGCAGTCGGCGCACAGTCGACGATCACCACGTCATAAGAACCGCTGCGGGCGTGGCGGTTGACTTCGAGGAGGGCGAACAACTCGTCCATGCCGGGGAAGACCAGAAACTCTTCTGCCTCGATGCCGGTGACCCCACCCCAGTCGAACACCGACATGATCTGATCCCGGATCGAGCCCCAATGCCGGTCGAGCTGAGCCTGCGTGTCGATCTGCTGACCTGCCAGGTTCTTGGCGATCGTGACCGGCTCGTCGGCGAGACCGGTATCGAGGGCATCCGCCAGCGAGTGGGCCGGATCGGTCGATGAGACAAGAGTCCGGTAGCCGCGTTCGGCGGCGGCCAGGCCCGTGGCGGCAGCGACCGTCGTTTTGCCGACCCCGCCCTTCCCGGTGACGAGGACGATTCTCATCAGGCCAACGTTTCCCTCACTGGGCCGACTGTTTCATTTGACCGAGAGCTTCCACCCGTTTGCGAAGGCCCCGCAGCGCCGTGCCCACCAGCTGTTTTTCCGCCTGGCGGCGCAGGAAGCCGGGGATCAAGAAAGCCGGCTCGACCTTGAGGGCATAAACGACCTCGGTGAGGCCGTCTCCTATGTCGGTGAAGTTGTAGGAACCTTCCAGCTCCTTGATGTCAGGACTCTCTTCGGCGACCCAGGTCATCAAGGTCGGCTCGTCGTAGTGATAGGTGAGTGAGTAGCTGATCTCCCTGATCATTACGTCGACGACGAAGCTGGCCCGGGGCG
>JBBDQN010000017.1:0-17104 GCA_040905905.1 Acidimicrobiia bacterium | reverse complement strand
GCGGGAGGCCGGGCCACGTCGGTCTCGAGCACCTCGACGTCTTTGATCCCGGTAGCCCACTCGGTGTACGCCCCGATATCAGACGCGACAGCGAATACCTGAGCCGGGGTCGCCTTGATCTCTATCGATTCGACCGTTCCTTCCGCCATCGCACCTCCGTGGCCGAGGTTAGCTTCCGAGGTGAGGTACCCCGCCCTCGATTACCAACCGCACTGGCCGCTTGGTAGCCCGAAAATACCCCACGTTGCGACAGACTGTCGGGCCCAACCGCCAGGTGATCGCCTGCGGCTGGTGGACATCGCCGTAGAAGTGAAACCTCGGCCCGACCCGACGCAGATACTCGAGGATGGGCCGTGAGCTTCGTTCCCTTCGACCGGTGATCACATCGGTTGCGAGCGGGTCGAGGGCCGCCGGAAGGTGGGAACACAGAACCTCGACGTCCCCGATCGCTTCGAGCTTGGCAACCATCGACTCGTCGGTCACTTCGCCGGCGGCGCCAACCGGCGTCGCCACCCCACCCCCGACGAAACCAAAAGTCATCCCCTGGATTTCGACAGTCTCACCGTCAAGCAGAGGCATCCCCGCGGGCAGTGCCGCCGCCAGCAGCTCTGGTCGATCAACATTGCCATAGGTGCAAAAACCGACCGCGGGCGCCAGGGCTTGCCGACAGAGCTCGTACTCCTGTCGAACCCGCTGGTCCAGGGCCGCCATTACTTCATCTCGCCGACTTCCTACGATCTGATTCCAGGCACGGCGCATGGCTTCGTAGTCACCGGCTGCCCGATGGTCGGCCACCTCCGAGCCGAACTCCTTGCCGAGGACGTCGGCGATGATCCCTTCGTTGGTCCGATAGTCGATGAGGTTGATCAGGTCCCCCAGAATGAGGAGGGTTTCTCCGCTCCGAGCGAGCCTGGCGAGACCTTCCCACTCACCATGCACATCCGAGACCAGCAGCACTCAGCGGTCCCGCGTCCGCTCTTTGCGGTCGGCCCAACCCGTGTACCAGACAGCCGCCCCGGCCCCCAGGACGGCCAGGACCAGGGCTAGGGGCCAGGTGAGATCGCGGGGAGAAAACTCGGCCGAGAGCCCGGCCAGACCAAAACCGACCAGTCCTGCCACCACCCGCCGTCCGCCCATCCCGAAACGCTGTTCGGGGTCGGAGTTCTCCCAGGCGGGGACGTTGGCCGCCACCCCTCGGAGCGCGATCCACGCCATGAGGGCCAGCACTCCGACCGCCAAAGCTATCGCATAGACCCTAACCATCAGGTGGTGACCGCCCCTCGCCCGGCTGAGCCCACCAGCCTCGCGTACTTGGCCAAGGCCCCGGTCGGATACCGGGGAGGATGCGGTTTCCAGCCTGCCCGCCGCACGTCGAGCACTTGATCGTCAACGAGGAGGTCGAGACGGCGCCGGGGAATGTCGACACGGATGCGGTCGGCCGGTTCGACCAAACCGAGTGTGCCTCCCACCTCCGATTCAGGAGCAATATGACCAATGCACAGACCGGTGGTGCCGCCGGAAAAACGACCGTCGGTGATGAGAAGCACTTCTTTGCCAAGACCGGCTCCCTTGATGGCGGCAGTTATCTGGAGCATCTCGCGCATGCCCGGACCACCCCGGGGGCCCTCGGTTCGAATCACCACTACGTCACCTGGTCTGATGTTCCCGGCAAAAAGAGCCTCGAGGGCGTCCTGTTCTCCATCGAAGACGAGCGCCGGTCCCTCGAAGATGTCGAAGTCGATGCCCGCCACCTTCACCACAGCTCCCTCCTCGGCCAGATTGCCCCCCAGAATGGCAATCCCACCCTCCGCCGCCAACGGGTTCGTCGGTGGGCGGATCACCTCCTGATCGTGGTTGAACTTCACACCTGCAAGATTCTCGGCCATAGTCTGGCCGGTCACAGTGAGGACCTCTCCGTGCAACAGTCCGGCATCGAGTAAAGCCGACAGGACCACCGGCAACCCCCCGATCCGATCGAGATCGACCATGTGGAATCGCCCGAAGGGTTTGAGGTCGCCGAGATGTGGCGTTCGCCGGCTGATGCGGTCGAAGTCTTCCAACTCCAGTTCCACTCCAGCCTCGTGGGCAAGAGCGAGAAGGTGCAGTACGGCATTGGTAGAGCCGCCCAGGGCCATCACCGTTGTGATGGCATTCTCGAAAGCCGGACGGGTCATGATCTGGCGCGGACGGATGTTGGCTTCGAGCAGCGCCATGACTGCATGGCCGGAACGACGCGCGTAGTCATCGAGTCGAGAATCGCCGGCGGGCACCGTTGCCGAGCCCGGGAGCGACATCCCGATTGCTTCCCCTACCGAGGCCATCGTGTTAGCGGTAAACATCCCTGCACACGAGCCGATGCCAGGACAGGCGTGGCGTTCGATCTCGGTCAACTCAGCCAGGTCGATGCTGCCTTTGGCGTAGGCGCCGATGCCCTCGAACACGTCGACGATTGATATGTCTTTCCCCCGGTAGCGACCAGGGAGCGATGAGCCTCCATAGAGGAACACGCTGGGCAGGTTGGTACGGGCCGCCGCCATCAACATTCCGGGGAGCGACTTGTCGCATCCAGCCACCGAGACCATGCCATCGAAGCGTTCGGCATGCATAACCAGTTCGACCGAATCAGCAATCACTTCCCGGCTCACCAGCGAGGCCCTCATGCCTTCGTGGCCCATCGAGATGCCGTCGCTCACGGCGATGGTGGTGAAGACCAGACCCACTCCGCCGTCGTCCCTCACTGCGGCTTTGGCCGCCTCACAGAGGCGCGGGCCGGAAAGATTGCAGGGTGTGACTTCGTTGCCGGCCGAAACCAGGCCGATCTGTGGTTTGGCGAAGTCGTCGTCAGTGAGACCCACTGCCCGCAGCATCGCCCGCGCCCCTGCCTTGGCAGGACCATCGGTGACGTCCTGGGAATTGATCTTGCGTGCCATGAGCAGATGGTACGTGGCGCCAGGTATCTTTAGATGGTGATGATCTCCACCCTTCCTCAGGTGGAGTTCGCCATCCCCACTGCTTATGCCCGGGTGGTCGAACTCGCCTACAACTTGTGGTGGTCCTGGAACTCCGCCGGAGCAAACCTGTGGTCGAACCTTGACCCGGTCGCCTGGGAGCGATACCACAACCCCATCGAGCTGCTGAATTCGATCGACCCCAGCCGTTGGCAGGCCATCGAGAACATCGAGGCACTCCAGGAGCGGTACCGGGCGGCCCTCACCGATTTCGACCGCTACATGGAGGATACCGATACCTGGTATACCCGCCAGGGCCGTGCTCTAGGCGGGCCCGTGGCCTACCTGTGCACCGAGTTCGGGGTTCATGCCTCGGTGCCGTTCTATTCGGGTGGTCTCGGGATCCTGGCGGGTGATCACCTCAAGTCGGCGTCCGACTTGGGAGTGCCGATGGTGGCCGTAGGCCTCATGTACCGGCGTGGTTACTTCCGACAGGAGATCGATGCCGATGGCGAACAGCAACACATCTACCCGGTGGTGGAGCCCCGCCAGCTCCCTATCAGACCGGTGGCCTCACCCACCGGGGGCCAGCTCAAGGTCGAGATCGACTTCCCGGGCCGGGTGGTCAAGGCCGCGGTCTGGAAGCTCGAAGTCGGACGGGTGGCCTTGCTCCTCCTCGACACTGACATTCCCGACAACCACGTCTCCGACCGCCCCATCACCCACACCCTGTACGTCGGTGGGCGGGCGATGCGCCTCTGCCAAGAGATCGTGCTCGGTGTCGGGGCCGTTCGGGCATTTGCCGCCCTGGGAATCCAACCGGCGGTGTGGCACGTCAACGAAGGCCACGCCGCCCTGGCGCTGTTGGAGTTGGCCCGGTTGGAAATGGCCGGCGGCGTCTCCCTCGAGGAAGCTCGCCAGGTCGTCCAGCGGCGCACCGTCTTTACCCTCCACACTCCCGTCCCGGCCGGGAACGAAGTTTTCGACTCCGTCATCGCTCGCGACTATCTGGCCCCATTGCGGACGAAATTGGGCGTGACCGAAGCCGAGTTGGCGCAATTGGGCAGCACCAACGGTGACACTGCGCAATTCGATCTGGGAGCGTTGGCGATCCGTTTCGCTGCCGTCGTCAATGGCGTCAGCCAGCGTCACGGGGAAGTGGTTACCCGGGATTGGCAACATCTCATCGGCGGTCCCGCCCGGGCGGTCACGAATGGAGTCCACACCCCGACATGGATTGGACGTGACGGAGGCCGGCTTCTCACTGCGCGTTTTGGCCGGGTTTGGCCTTCGGTTCTGCTCGAGGATCCGGCCGCGGTCGACAAGCTCCGGGACCTCTCGGACCAAGAGATCTGGGATATGCATGAGGTCCGGAAGGAGATCTTCGTCAACTTCGCCCGCGGTCGGTTGCGTCGTCAGTACGCCCGGCACGGAGCGTCCCCCGAAGAACTTCGCAAGATCGACCAGATGCTCCCTGCTTCCCGCTTGACCCTCGGTTTCGCCCGTCGATTCGCAACCTACAAACGAGCAACCCTGATGTTTGCCGACCTTGACCGCATCGGTTCCATTCTTACCAACGTTGATCGCCCGGCCCAGATCGTCTTTGCCGGTAAGGCCCACCCAGCCGATCGCCATGGCCAGGAGTTCATCAAACAGATCCACAACCTGTCTCGATCACCGGAGCTGGCGGGTCATTTGGCGGTGCTCGAGGACTACGACGCCCGGGTGGCGCGCTTTCTGGTCCAGGGAGTGGATGTATGGGTGAATAACCCGAGGCCCCCGATGGAGGCCTCGGGGACATCGGGTATGAAGGCTGCGATCAACGGGACCCTCAATCTTTCGGTGCGGGATGGATGGTGGGTCGAGGGCTACACCGGTGACAACGGCTGGGCCTTTGGTGACCCCAACGGCCGTCCCGACCATGCCGCCGAAGATGCCGACGATGCCTCGGCTTTTTATCACCTGCTCGAATCGGAGGTAGCTCCGCTTTTCTACGAACGGGATGAGTCTGGCATCCCCGTGAAATGGGTAGAGAGAATGCGGGCGTCGATAAGTTCGGCCCTGGTGTCGTTCTCTTCACACCGGATGGTCGCGGATTACGCAAACGTGGCCTATTTGCCGCTGGGTGAATCTCGACCCGCGGTCTGAAGAACCGCATTGGCGGCGAACCCGCCTAGGCGGGCCAGCGCCCAAACCGCATGTTCGGCCAGCACCGGATCGGGATGTTTGGCATAAGCAGCTGTTGACCGAACCAGCGACCGGTCTCCCGAATTCCCTGCGGCTATCAGGGCGTTGCGACGGATGATTGAGGCCTTGCGATCGGGCAAGAACCAGTGTCCGAATCGCTCGAGCAAAGTCGAGTCGGAGGCCCACAACACCCAGCCGAGATCCACCGTTCCTCGCGGCTGTGATGATCGCTTGAGCAAGCGGTGGCCGGGAGGACACGCCTCGATGCAATCGTCGCATCCATACAGCCGGTCGTCCATCGCAACCCTGTATTCGACCGGGATCGAACCCGGAGCCTGCGCCCAGGCCGCCAAACAACGACGGGCATCGAGAATGCCCGGTGCAACCAAGGCACCGGTAGGACAAGCCGGGAGGCAGGCTTCGCACGATCCGCAATCACGCCCCATCGGCCGGTCCGGGTCGAGGCGAGCATCGGTGACCACCGATCCGAACAGCAGCCAGGGTCCGAACCCGGGAGTGAGCACCATTGTGTTCTTGCCCCACCATCCCAAACCCGCCCGCACCGCCGCCGCCCGATCCACGAGGCGACTGTCATCGCACAAGACCTCGGCGCGGTATCCCTCGTCCTGGAGGGCCGCGGCGACCGCTCCCAACCCCTCTCGCAACGGCTCGTAGGCATCGTCGACAGCCACCCGGGCAACTCTTCCCTGGTCGTCGCCAGTCGTCGGGCTCCCCGCCCTGGGCAGGTAGGACCGGGCGCCTACCACCAGGCTCCGGGCCCAGGGAAACGACGCTCGCGGAGTGGTGGCTACCTCTGGATCAACGTAGGTGAATCCCAAGCCCGAGGCCCGACCGTTCGTCTGGCGGTTTCTGAGCTCGTCGTAGACGATCGGGAACGGATCCGCTCCGGCAATCCCGAGCAGGTCGAGGCCGGCGGCCTGGGCGATCCGGTCTAACCGGTGGCGGAGTCCTTCCACGCCACGACCGTAGCGCGGCCAACGTCGGGAGCTAGGAGGCGGATCTGCGGGATCAGACCGGCCTCGGCCAGGTTGGTGATGGCCTCGGCCTCGTCTTCGGCGAGGTCGAGCAGACCCTCGTGGAAGATGAAGTTGACCACACAGTCGTCACAGGCGATATCCCGGGCGAGGCAGGTATCACAGTTGATGAGCATGAGTGCAACGTATCGCGTGGGTATGACAGAAACAGTCACCGGGGGCCCAGGTCGGAGCTGGGTATCCAGGCGATGTCGGGGGGGAAAAGCAGATCCAGGGTCCAGTCGAGGGCAACGCGGGTCTTGCGAAGCGCACTTGGAAGCTGCCACAGGTAATAGGTCCTCCACAGAAACCAGGCAGGAAAACCGGACACAGGGATGCCAAGGACCCGCCCGACTGCGTTGCGGTGCCCAAGAGATACCAGTTCTCCTTTGGTCGAATAGTCGAAGTCAGGCACCGACCCGGACTGATCGATCAATCGTGGCAGGTGCCGTCCCAGGAACCTGCCCTGTCGAATCGCAAACTGAGCGGTTGGTGGGGAGATGCCATCACCAGACTCGCCGCTGGCGGCGTCGCCTATCGCGTAGACCCCCGGAACGACCTGCATGTGACGGTCAACTACTAGCCGACCCTTGTCGGTGGGGAGACTCATCCCGGCCAACAACGGATGGGGTCGGACCCCTGCCGCCCAGATGACGGTGGATGCTTCGATCACCCGGCCACTGGCCAGTCTCACGTAACCAGCTCCCACCTCGGCAACCGCCGAGCCGAGCACCAGTTCCACGCCCCTGGCATTCAAAGCCCGGGCGGCAGCCTGGGAAAGACCGGGCGACAGCGCCGGTGTCACCCTTTCGGTGGCATCGACCAATACCACAGAAGGCTGGGGTGCCTCTCGGTAATAGCGAGCCGCCGCCGGTGTGAGAAAGTCGGCGAGAGCCCCTGCCACCTCTGCTCCAGAGTAGCCAGCCCCGATCACGGCCACTTTTGTCAGCTCCGGGTCGGGTTTGCGAGTGGCGTGTTCGAGCAGGGCCAGCAGGCGGTTGCGAATTCGAAGAGCGTCTCCGATCGTCTTGAAGGCAAGTGTGTGCTCGTCCACTCCCTTCACCCCGAAGGTATTGGGCACCGATCCGAGGGCAATCACCAGGTTGTCGGACTCAAGGGTGTAGGACCCCTCACCGAAGAGGGGGCGCACGGTGACTGACCGGTTGTGCGGATCGACGGACTCGACGGTGCCCTGGACCATCCGTGCGTGTGGTGCCAGTTGCCTGAGCGGGGTGACGATGTGGCGAGGATCGACATCACCCGCGGCCACTTCGGCCAGCATCGGTGTGAACAGCAGAAAGTTGTCCTGGGAGACAACGGTGACGTCGAGGCGCCGCCCGATACCCCGCGCAGCAGCAGTGCCGGCGAAACCTCCACCCAGAATGAGCACCCGCTTCATGTTCGGAAAGTACGGCGCCCACCGGTTCTGAACCAATCGACCAGGGCCTGAGACCAGAGGCCCACCGCTCCTACTGCTTGTGCGCCCTCCCGCACTCTCCGGTCGGAGGAGACCACCACTAAAGGTCCCGACGAGTTCGCAGCAAGCTCCAAGATGCCTTCGTCGGCCGAGGCAACGTATCGCACCTCGACCTCGGGATGGGTGAATTGTTCCGGGCTCTCCCGTGAATCGAAAACCACGATCACCCTCCGTCGCCCTCGCGAGGCCGATGAGATGCGACGGCCGGCCTCGACGATTTGTTGGCGGTCTTCGGCGCTCGGCGGCGACGCGAGGAGATGGGCGGCATTCCATCCGTCTATGGCGACAACAACGGCCACGGTTTGATCGAGCAGCCAATAGATGGCCTCGGCCCGATCGGGCGATATCCCCTGAGGCAGATTGAGGCTGTCGATGCCTCCGCTTCCCCGCCGCTCCTCTTGGGTCACCGGAGTCACGGCCCCGGCCGAGACGAGATCGTCGAGATGGCGGGCAACCTCGAGCGGCCTCCTGGCCCCCCACGCACCCGGGCCGCGGGTCGGTAGTGGTTCGGTCGGCCGACGGCGCCCTCTGGTTGCTTCGAGCTCTTTGGCGATCTCATCCCGCGCCCTGGTGGCTGCGGCCAGCCTTTCGTCGAGATCGGCCACCACACTTTGGAGTTGCTTGATCTCCAGAAGATCGCGCGACCGGTTCCGACCCAGCCGATCGCTGAGCTCGCTCAGGCGCTCCCCGGCTGATTCCTCAGCGAGTCGGGCCCGCTCCTCTGACTTGGCGAGCAGCGATTCCAACCCCTCGATGCGGCGGCCGGCCTTGCCGAGATCTTCGGCCAAACGCTGAGAGACCCTCCAAGCCTGGGCTCCAGCCGACTCCTCGACCAGCGAGCTGGTCTCGTCCTCCCAGCCCTGAGGACGTTGTAAAAACATGGCCGAAGCACGATGTTTTCCATCAACGGTAGAGAAGTCGATGTCCGGCCAAGCCGCCACAGCTTCGGCTCGCAACCACTCGGACGCGTCCAGTTCCTGCGCCAACCTTCGAGCCAGAGGAGGAGGGAGCCGTCCGGAGCGGGCCGCGATGTCACGCAGGGCCGCCGGGATGTCGGTTTCGTCGAGTTTGCGCAGAGCCCGGCGAGCCGCCTCGAGAGCCGGTGCCAGCAACGCTACGTCGAAGCGAGGGGAATTTGGTTCCACCGACCCAGTCAACCATCTGTATACTGACTGTCGATATGACCGCCAGCATTCTGGTACTTCAATAGCGCACACGCCCCCGAATTGGCGTGTGCGCCCCATGACCCTCCCCACCGGGAGGGTTTTTTATACCCGCACGAACGAGGACCACGATGACCAAGATGACCGGAGCCCAAGCCCTGATAAGAACCCTGGAACACGAAGGGGTCGACCTCGTCTTTGGTGTGCCGGGAGGGGCGATCCTCCCCGCTTACGACCCATTGCTCGACTCGCCGATCCGCCACGTCCTCGCACGCCACGAACAGGGCGCCGGACACATGGCGGAAGGTTATGCATGGGCCACCGGCAGAGTCGGGGTATGTATTGCCACCTCCGGGCCCGGCGCCACCAACCTCGTCACGCCGCTGGCCGACGCTCTCATGGACTCGGTGCCACTGGTTGCTATCACCGGCCAGGTCCCCACCACCTCCGTCGGCAACGATGCCTTTCAAGAGGCATACACGACTGGTATCACCATGCCCGCCACCAAACACAACTACTTCGTAACCGATCCGGCCGAAATCTCCGATGTCATCCACGAGGCCTTCCATATCGCCAGCACCGGACGTCCCGGCCCGGTTTTGGTGGACCTCCCCAAGGACATTCTCAACCAGAGCACACATTGGCGGGTGCCGGCCGCGCTCAACCTACCCGGCTACCGACCGACAGTGGAAGGACACCCTCGCCGGGTGAAGGAGGCGGTCGAGCTGATTACCCGGGCCCAACGCCCGGTCCTCTACGTTGGTGGGGGCATCATCAAGGCCAATGCCGCCGGCGAGTTGCGCCGCTTTGCTGAGCTCATCCAGGCGCCGGTCACTACCACTCTGATGGGTCGGGGCGCCTTCCCCGACAGCCACCCTCTCGCCATGGGTATGCCGGGGATGCACGGCACCTATACCGCCATAACCGCCATCCAGAAATCGGACGTTTTGATCTCGATCGGAGTCCGTTTTGACGACCGGGTCACCGGCAACCCCAAGTTCTTTGCCCCCCACGCCAAAGTGATCCACGTCGATGTCGACCCGGCCGAGATCGGCAAGGTTCGGGCGGCCGACGTCCCCATCGTCGGTGACGCCCGCCGGGTGCTGGAACAACTCATCGAGGCCTGGGGTGAGCGGGAGACTCCCGACCGCAACGCCTGGATCGAGACGGTCCACCGCTGGCAGAAGGACTTCCCCCTCAGCTACGACCAACCCGCCGACGGCGCGATCAAACCCCAGTTCGTTGTTGAGGAGCTCTACCGGCTCACAGCGGGTGACGCGACGGTGGTGTCGGGCGTAGGTCAACACCAAATGTGGACCAGTCAGTTCTGGCGGTTCGAGGAACCGCGCCGTTGGATCAATTCAGGTGGCCTGGGAACCATGGGTTTCGCCATCCCAGCGGCCATCGGGGCCAAGGCCGGGACCCCGGAGGAGCTGGTGTTCGCCATCGATGGCGACGGGTGCTTTCAGATGACGTTCAACGAGTTGATCACCGCCGCAGTCGAAAAGATTCCCATCAAAGTCGCTGTGATCAACAACGGGACCCACGGCATGGTCACCCAGTGGCAGCGTCTCTTCTACAACGGGAGATTCTCGGGCTCGGTCCTGGGTGACGGCATCGACTACCCGAAGCTGGCGGAGGCACTTGGTTGTGCCGGCCTCCGGGCGGAAACTCCCGACGAGGTGGGCCCCATCCTCGAAAAAGCCCTGGCCATCGATGATCGGCCGGTAGTGGTGGAGATGGTGGTCGACCGCGAGGAAATGGTGTTTCCGATGGTTCCCGCCGGAGGTTCCAACGATGAGGTCATCCTGGGGCCCTCCGAGAAGGCCATCGGCCCGGCGAGCGATCTGCCATGAACCACACCCTTTCCGTGATCGTCGAAGACAAACCGGGTGTCCTCGCTCGCGTTTCATCGTTGTTGGCCCGGCGCGGGTTCAACATCCACTCGCTGGCGGTTGGCCCCTCCCACGAGGATGGGATGTCGCGGATGACGATCGTGGTCGACGCACCCGAGGTCGAGCAGGTCAAGAAGCAACTCCACAAGCTGATCAACGTGGTTCGGATCTCCGAGTATGAGCAGTCGGTCGCCATCGAACGTGAAATCATGCTGGTGCGGGTAGCGGGAGGACCGGGCAAACGAGGTGAGATCCTTGAGATCGCCGCCATCTTCGATGCAATCGCCGTCGACGTTGGTCACAACTCGATCACCTTCCAGATCGCCGGGGATCCTCGCAAGGTCAACGACTTCCTCGAGCTGATCAGGCCCTACGGCTTGATCGAACTCGTCAAGTCCGGCCGGGTGGCTCTGGCTCGGGAACCCAAGGGACGTCCGGTACGGTTGCGGGCCGTCAACTGATCCGAGGAGATCCCATGGCCACAATTTTCTACGACGCCGACTGCGATCCTGCCCTGGTTCGCCAGCGCAAGGTCGCGGTCATCGGATATGGCAGCCAGGGCCACGCCCATGCGCTCAACCTCAAGGAGTCCGGGGTCGACGTCGTGGTGGGCCTGCGTTCGTCCTCGACGAGCAAATCCAAGGCCGAAGAATCCGGACTCAGGGTGCTGGCCCCAGAGGAGGCGGCAGAATGGGCCGACCTCATCATGATGCTGGTTCCGGACCAGCACATGGGCGACCTCTACCGCGCCGAGATCGAGCCCCACATCGCGGCTGGCAACGCCCTGTTCTTCGCTCACGGTTTCAACATCCACTTCGAGGCGATCAGCCCTCCCGATGGCATTGACGTGGCGATGGTCGCTCCCAAAGGCCCGGGCCACCTGGTTCGTCGAACCTATACCGAAGGAAGCGGGGTGCCCTGCCTGGTGGCGGTACATCAGGACGCGAGCGGTCAGGCACTCCCCCTCGCCCTCTCCTACGCCCAAGGCATCGGCGGGGCCAGGGCCGGTGTGCTGCAGACAACTTTCAAGGAAGAAACCGAAACCGACCTCTTCGGTGAGCAGGTGATCTTGTGCGGCGGAGTATCGGGTCTGATCAAAGCGTCTTACGAGACGTTGGTCGACGCTGGCTATCAACCCGAGTCTGCCTATTTCGAGACCCTCCACGAGCTCAAACTCATCGTCGACCTTCTCTATGAAGGCGGGCTCTCGTGGATGAGGTATTCGGTTTCCGACACGGCCGAATACGGCGACTACACGCGGGGGGCCCGCATAATCACTGACGAGACCCGGGCGGAGATGCGCCGGATCCTGTCCGAGATCCAATCTGGTGCTTTCGCAAGCGAATGGCTGGCCCAGGCAAGGGAAGGGGCACCGTTTCTGCTCGAGCAACGTGCGGCAAACCGCAACCACCCGGTGGAAGTTGTAGGTCGAGAGCTGCGGGAGATGATGCCGTTCCTGACTCCAAAGCATGCTCCATGACTGACAAACTCGTCATCTTCGACACCACCCTGCGCGATGGCGAACAGGCCCCGGGAATTGCCCTGACGCCCGACGAGAAGGTGGCGATCGCCCACCAGCTCGCCAGGTTGCGTGTCGACGTCCTCGAGGCCGGGTTCGCCGCCTCGTCGCCCGGAGACTTCGAGGCCGTGTCGCGCATCGCCGCGGGAGTCAGGGGCCCGGTGATCACCTCGCTCGCCCGCGCCCATCCCGACGACATCGATCGGGCCTACGATGCCCTCAAGCCCGCGGACCGGTTCCGGATCCATGTGTTCATGTCGACGTCCGCCATTCACATGGAGAAGATGCTGCGCATGACCCCCGCGGAGGTCATGAAGGCTTCGATCGAAGGCGTGCGGCGGGCCCGCACCTATACCGACGACATCGAGTTTTCGCCTCAGGATGCGACTCGTTCCGATCCCGATTTCATGATCGCCGTGTGTCGAGCAGCGGTCGAGGCAGGGGCTACAACGATCAACATCCCTGACACCGTTGGCTTTGCCACCCCCACCGACTTCGTCGAGTTGCTGAGAAGGGTGTTCCAGGAAGTCAAAGGCAACCGCGACGATGTCGTCATGTCGGTCCACTGTCATAACGATCTTGGGTTGGCGGTGGCCAATTCGTTGTCATCGATCGCGGCCGGAGCCCGTCAGATCGAGGGGGCCATCAACGGGATCGGCGAGCGCGCCGGCAACACCTCGATCGAAGAAGTCGTGATGGCGATCAAAACCCGTCAAGATGTCTTTGGAGTCGATCTCGGGGTCGACACGACTCAGCTCTACGACACCTCGCGCCTGGTCGCCCGGCTGACCGGTTACCCCGTTCAGTTCAACAAAGCGGTAGTCGGTCGCAACGCTTTTGCCCACGAGTCGGGGATCCATCAACACGGTGTCCTCCGGGACAAGGACACCTACGAGATCATGGACGCCGCTTCGGTCGGCCAACAGGCGGCCCAGATCGTATTGGGAAAACATTCGGGGCGAGCCGGGTTTACCGATGCGCTCGAGAAGATGGGGATCGTCTTGGAGGACGATGCTTTTGCCCGAGCATTCGATCGCTTTAAACAGCTCGCCGATCGCAAGGTGCAAATAGGCGAGGACGAAATTCGGGCCATCGTCGACGATCAGACGGGGGAACCTGTGGAGAAGGTCCACCTGGTCAGCCTCCACGTCGCCGGTGGCAACGAGGTCACTCCCACCGCAACTGTGCGGGTGATCAAAGAGGGCATCGAAGAGGTCTTTTCCGGACAGGGTGACGGCATGGTCCACGCCACCTTTGCCGCTCTCCGGCTCGCTTTCGGCATCGACGCCAGGCTCCTCGACTACCGGGTGGTGCCTGTTACTTCAGGTGCCGACGCCATGGCAGAGGTGAACGTGGTCGTCCGCATCGGCGAACGCACCTATTCCGGGCACTCGGTCAACACCGACGTGGTCGAAGGGTCGGCGGAGGCGTTTGCGAATGCCCTCAACAAGGCCGGTTGACGCGGCACTAGTGTCGAATCCGATCTTGCCCCCTTCGGAGCCAACCTATTAGTACCGGCGCCGGGCTGGCGGCCGTCGCCCTCCTGATCCTCCTTACCGCGTTCTTTGTTGCTGGTGAGTTCGCGCTGGTCGCGGTTGATCGAAACCGGGTGCGCCGCTTGGCGACCGCTGGCAACCGCTGGGCGGCCCGCGTTGAGCGCAGCCTGGGCCGGCTCTCGTTCGAACTCTCCGGGGCACAACTTGGGATCACCGTCATGTCTCTCCTGACCGGGGCCATCGCCGAGCCAGCCCTCGCCGGAATCTTCGCTCCGCTCCTCGACGACCTCGGGTGGATCGGTCCCAGGACCAGGCCAGTCATCACCATCGCCCTCGCTCTGCTGGTAGCCAACTTCGCCTCGATGTTGGTCGGTGAGCTGGTACCCAAGAACTTTGCCATCGCTAAGCCGTTCGGAACCGCGGTGGTCATCGCCGTCCCGATGTCATGGCTCAACCGGCTGGCGCGGCCGGTCATCCTTTTCCTCAACCGGGCCGCCAACTGGACGGTGCGCCGACTCGGCATCGAACCCCGCGAGGACCTCGCCGGCGTGCGGTCTCTCGAGGAACTCGAATTGATGATCCGTTCATCGGGGGAGGAAGGTGAACTAGACGACGCTGAGCTTTCACTATTGACCAGAGCCATCGCGTTCACGGAGAAGGTGGCTGCCGACATAATGGTCCCCCGGGTGTCCATCGATGCTTTGTCCCGGCACGATTCGGTATCCGAACTTCGCCGGGTGGCCCGGGAGACCGGGCACTCTCGTTTTCCGGTTTTCGCGGAGGACCTCGACGAGATCGTCGGGGTCGTTCATGTCAAAGACACCTTCAAGGTTCAACCCGAGCGTCGCTCGATCACACCGGTTTCGCATATCGCCAAGCCTGCCCCAGCGGTGCCCGACTCCCGGCGGCTCAATGACCTCCTCATCGACATGCAACGGCAAAGCCGGGCTATGGCGATCGTCGTTGACGAATATGGCGGGACTGCCGGGATCGTAACCATCGAGGACCTGCTCGAGGAGCTCTTGGGCGAAATCGCCGACGAACACGATCCGGTTGAGAGCCGGAGCGTCCCGACCGACGGCGAGCGGCGGATCGAGGTCTCTGGACAGCTCAATCGCCACGACCTGGACGAGCAGTTCGGACTGGTCCTGCCGGAAGGGCACTTTGAAACCCTGGGCGGGTTTCTCACCGCCCAGCTCGGAAGGTTTCCGACCGAGGGTGAGGTTATCGGCTGGCAGGGCTGGTACTTCGAGATCCTGGCCATGGATGGGCGACGCGTCGAGAGGGTGGCGATCCTCCCGCCAGTTGACAAGAGATGAACCTGTCCGCTCTCTTCTGGATGGTCATCCTGCTGGTCGCCAACGGGTTTTTCGTGGCGGCAGAGTTTGCCTTCACCGCGGCCCGCCGCGCGGTGGTGGAGGAGCTGCCTGGGCGCTCTGCCCGGGCCGCGGCCAGGGCGATGAAGCATCTCTCGCTCACGCTCGCCGGGGCTCAAATAGGGATCACGATCGCCACGCTGTTGCTCGGGTTTGTAGCCGAACCATCCGTGGCCAGCTTGCTTGAGGTGTTGCTGGGCTGGTTGCCAATTCCCGACAACCTCCTCCACACCATTGCCCTCGTGGTGGCCTTGCTCATAGTTGTTTTCCTGCACATGGTCATCGGCGAAATGGCGCCCAAGAACATCGCCATTGCCGCCCCCGAGCGGCTCGCCCTCGTATTGGCCCTGCCGTTCCAATTGTTCATGACGGTCTTCCGACCACTGGTCTTCGTGCTCAACGGGATTGCCAATCTTGTGTTACGGCTATTCGGGGTCGAACCCCGCGATGAGCTGGAGACCACCCAGACGGCTGACGATCTCGCCCAGGTCATAGCCGCCGGACGGCAGGAAGGGGTTATCGAGGAGTTCGCCCACAAGTTGCTTTCCGGTGCGATCGTCTTTTCGGAGAGGGATGCGTCTGAGGTGATGGTGCCGCGGCCCGACATTGTCGCGCTGCCGGTTACTGCCACTCCTGCCGAGATCGAGCGAGTCGTGACGGAAGAAGGATTCTCTCGCATTCCTGTCTTCGGTGAGGACGTGGACGACATCGTCGGTTTTGTCCACGCCAAAGACCTGTTGTCGGTTCCCGACGATGCCTACAACGAACCTATCCCACCCGAGATCATCCGCCCCTTGTTGATCGTCCCGGAGTCAGCCCCGGTCCGCCCACTCCTGGCCGACATGCAACGAAACGGGCGCCACCTTGCACTGATCATCGATGAACACGGCGGCACCGCCGGTCTGTTGACGCTCGAGGACATCGCCGAAGAGCTGGTGGGCGAGATTCGTGACGAATATGACGAGAACGAATCGGAAGTTCGACAGATCGGCGACGCCCGCTGGTACTACGTCCCCGGTTCGGCCCGACCCGACCAGCTCAAAACCATCGTCGGAATCGACCTGCCCGAGGGGGAGTACGAGACGATCGGAGGTTTTCTGATGGACCGGTTGGGTCGGGTCCCCCGCCGTGGTGACCGCATCCAGTTCGGCGATTGGATCATCAGGGTTCGGCGCATGGACGGCCGGCGCATCGAAGAGGTCGAGCTGCTCGGTCAATGACGGTCATACACTCCCGGCCCCTATGACCTATCGATTCGCCGTGATCGGCGGTGACGGTGTCGGCCTCGAGGTGATCAAGGAGTCGCGCAAGGTTCTCGAAGCCGCGTCGGGAAGGTTCGGATTCGCACAGACCACCACCGATTTCGACCTGGGGGCGGAGCGATATCTCCGCACTGGAGAGGTGTTGCCCGAGTCCGTTGAAGACGAACTGGCCGAACACGACGCCATCCTGCTGGGGGCGGTAGGAGCCCCACAGGTGCCACCAGGCGTGCTCGAGCGGGGCCTGTTGCTCAAACTGCGCTTCGACTTCGATCTCTACGTCAACCTGCGGCCGATCAAGTTGTATCCGGGGGTTGCCACTCCGATCGCCGGTTTAGCCCCTGAGCGGTGTGACCTGGTGGTGGTTCGCGAGAACACCGAAGGTCTGTATGTCGGTGCCGGGGGCATCGCCCGTCGTGACACCCCGCAGGAGATCGCCACTCAGGAGTCGATCAACACCCGGTTCGGGGTGGAACGAGTGGTCAGGTACTCCTTCGAGCAGGCCGCCAAGCGCCGCGGGCAGTTGACGCTCTGTCACAAGACCAACGTGCTCACCTTCGCGGGCGACCTCTGGCAGCGGACCGTCCTGGAGGTGGCCGCCGACTATCCGGAGGTGACCGTCGACTACGTCCACGTCGACGCCGCTTGCCTCTATCTGGTTACCCAACCCGAACGTTTTGATGTCATCGTCACCGACAACCTCTTTGGCGACATCATCACTGACCTGGGGGCGGCAGTGCAAGGGGGTAT
>JBBDQN010000016.1:0-1600 GCA_040905905.1 Acidimicrobiia bacterium | reverse complement strand
CCACCCACGCGTTCGCTCCGTGAGCAGGCCCCCTTCTTCAACAGCCTTCTAGGCCATGTAGGTCGGAGCGAACGAAGTGAGCGGAGCCGGAAACATACTTGTTATACGCAGTGGCGCAGCCCCGTCCCGCCCCGAGGAACCACCTCATCACTCTTCACTGAGATCCGCTATCGCTCGGATACGCTCGAGCGTTCGAGAGATCAGACCAGGAATGCGCCCCGCGTCAGGCAGGGCACCTTGGATTGCATAGACCGCGATGTCCTCCGTCAGAAGCTCTCGAGCTTGCTGGGCCAGATAGGCTCGGAGAGCTGGAGATGACGCCGCCACTTCACCCACGATGTCCGGCCGCCCGGCCAGGACGCTGATGACGTCCTCGAGATCATGGCTGGCGAGGAAGTCCAATTCTCCTCGACCGGCAAAGGCCTCCCACTTGGTCCCCAAGAACACCGGCGCGCTGGGGATCAGGATGACGAGCCCTTCACCGAGATCAAAAGGGCTGGCCTGAGCCAAAGCGGCCTCGTACCACCGATTCGTGAAGCCCAGGACTTCACCGCTGACCGGCATCACGTCGAGCGCGAAGTCCTCCGGTGTAACCCATCTACAGATCGGAGCCCCCTCACGGACGTCGTTTCTCAGGCCGAGTGATCGGAGCCTCTCTTCGATCTCTCCGTACCCGAAGCGAGTGGACGCCCGAACGACGATGTCCACATCGGTCGTCGGGCGAACGCGTGTTGCTCCACGCGACGTGATCAGGAGCTCCGCGACCTGCCCCCCAACAAAGACGACCTCGCCAAGAAGCGGCTCGATCCGTCGCGCCACCGCCTCGAGGACCGTTCGATTCAGTGAAGCAGGGTCACTCACCGGTCCATCCCTGCTGTAGCTCCTCTCTGAGGATGTCCTTCGCAAGGCTCCGGTCCCGGGCCCTGCCGACACGAAGCGCATCCACGAGCGTGAGCCACCGATAGAGCGCTGCGTTGCCCTGGACCAGATCGGGAGCCGAAGCACACAACGGAACCAGAGCCTGACCGCGGATCTCGCCATCGACACTGGGCCAAACGATCACGTCCACTCCCGATAGGTGCGCACCGAGCGCGGGGCCTGTATGAGCCGTCGGCACACCTTGGGTGTCTGGACCGAGCTGACCCGGGAAGACGTACGGAACCCCGTGGACCAGCAGCTCCAGAAGGGCAGGGACGTTTACTCTGCCCGGATCGGCCATGAAGAGCCGAGCCTGCTCTAGGCGCTTCACAGAATTGTGCGCCTCGCCCAGGCTCAGCCCGACGTCATGAGCCAGCTCTCGATAGGAGAAGCTGGGCGTCAGCACCAACTGAAGGGCGACGCAGATGTCGTGTGGACGGAGGGAGACTTGCGAGGGGCTCATGGCAGGCATGGTTCAGTGTTCACGAACACTGAACGTAACACTGAGGGGCAACCCGGCGCCACTCACTCACCTGCTAGCATGTTCATGAACCATGAACACGGGCCCGTTCACCGAACCACCAGACCCCGAACGCTCCCGCTGCGCCATTGCGTATAACGTTCAGATGTTTCCGACGTGGCCTCAGCAGATACGCTCATCTTTGCTGGGTCTTCGGAGTGC
>JBBDQN010000015.1:0-1609 GCA_040905905.1 Acidimicrobiia bacterium | reverse complement strand
CACAACACCTCCCATCACCCGGTGTTGCGATCACCCCCTGACAACAAGACGCCCACACGCCAAATAAAGGTGGCTAAGCGGGCAGGACGCCGACTGTTGCCCGGCAAGCGGAGCAGATCACCAGGATTGCCGAGACAAGGGGTTGGTCAACCTCACCGGCGATCTCGATGGGCTGGTAACGGAGACTCTCAGGTGGGTGGAGGCAGAGTGGAGTTCGTTCCATGCGTGGCCACGGGCGTCGGGCCGCCTCCTGGTTTTCCGGATGCTCTTTGAGCAGCTGCAAAACGGTCTGCCGAAGGGGGGCCAGCTCTAATCCCAAGCGCGACAGCACCTGGGCACCCACCCCTCCACCCTCACGAACCAGACCCAACAAGAGGTGTTCGGTGCCGATGTAGTTGTGGCCGAGTTGGATCGCCTCGCGCAGGGACAGCTCGAAGACCTTCTTGGCGCGTGGGGTAAATGGTATGTGGCCACTAGGAGCCTCCACCCCTTCACCGATGATCTCGCGCACGCGCTCGCGTGCTGTCTCCGAGGACATACCGTGCCGCACCAGCGCCTGGTAACCCACACCCTCACCTTCATTCACCAAACCCAACAGGATGTGTTCGGTGCCGATATGGGAGTGGTTGAGGAAACGCGCCTCCTCCTGGGCGAGGACCAGCACTCGCCGGGCCCGGTCGGTCATGCGCTCGAACATCAGGCCGATTTTGAGGCGGGGAGGACGCCGATTGATGCCTGGCAGTTGAAGCAGGTCACCAGGATTGCCGAGACAAAGGCTTGGTCGGCCTCACCAGAGATCTCGATGGTGCTGTAACGGAGGCTCCCGGGTGGGTGCAGGCAGAGTGGAGTTCGTGCCATCCGGGGCAACGGGCGTCGGCCCGCCTCTCGTTGTTCCGGATTGGCTTTGAGCAGCTCCAATATCGTTTCCCTGAGTGATTCCAAAGTCAATCCCATAGCCGCCAGAACTTGGGCCGCTATCCCCTCACCCTCGCGAACCATACCTAACAAAATGTGTTCGGAGCCGATGTAGTTATGGCCTAGTTGCAGGGACTCGCGCAGGGCCATTTCCAGGATCTTCTTGGCTCGCGGGGTGAATGGGATGTGGCCTTGAGGAGGAGTCCCTCCCTCGCCGATGATCTCCTTGACTTTTTGGCGAGTCTCCTCGAGATAGACACCGTGCTGAACGAGCGCCTGGCAGCCCACACCCTCGCTTTCATTGAGCAAACCCAACAAGATGTGTTCGGTGCCGATATAAGGGTGGTTGAGGAAACGGGCCTCCTCCTGGGCAAGGACCACCACCCGCCGGGCCCGGTCGGTGAAACGTTCGAACATCAGGTCAACCTACACCCTGGTCTCAGCTCCTGACACGGGCGGCAACCAGGTCACCGATCTCCGGTGTCGTCATCGACCCCAACTCGGTCAACACCGAGACGGCTGCCTGCTCGACCGCGACCGCGGCATCGGTCTCACCAAGATGGTCGAGACACATCGCCAGGGACAGGATCGCCGCCACCGGATTGGCCCGACCCTTGCCTGCGATGTCAGGCGCCGAGCCGTGGACCGGTTCGAACATGGAAGGAAAGGTCCGATCGGGATTGATGTTGCCCGA
>JBBDQN010000014.1:0-10012 GCA_040905905.1 Acidimicrobiia bacterium | reverse complement strand
ATGCGAAGACACCGCCAACCCCTGCACAAGCAAGGTACAGCAGCAAGTAGTTTCTGGTCCCGAGGCGGTTCTCGATGGTGGGACCGAGCTGGTAAAGGGCCATCATGTTGAAGAGTATGTGAAAGGCAGCCCCGTGAACCAGGACCGGGGTGAAGATGCGCCACCACTCTCCCGCAGCCACCAGGCTGTTGATCTGTGCCAAGGAGAAGAGAAGGCGGTTCTCGAGCTCACCGTTCAGAAACCCGGCGACATAGACACCCACCGTTACCGCGATGGTGAAAAAGGTCACTGGAGCCACCTGGCGGAGCGATCCTCCTACTCCTGGACGAGCCCGGACGATCCGTTGGCGACCGCGGGCAGCTGAACACTCCGGACAGAACTGACCGACGGTGCCCTCTACCACACACGAGCCACAGATAGGCCGACCACATTGGCTACAGGCCAGACCAGTGCGGCGATCGGGGTGGCGATAACAAACCGAGGTAGTTGGCTCCGAGGTCATGTAGACACCGCCCGGCCAGGGTAGACCCGCTCCAGCTCAACCATGACGGCTTCCAACTCGGGGGGCAGACCCGACTCGATAGTGATTTCGCTGCCAAGAACCGGATGGACAAACCGAAGCCGGTGAGCGTGAAGGAACATCCTCCGAACCGGGACCGGATCTCGCCGCCGGGTGTAAGTCCGATCCCCTACCACCGGATGATCGATTGCGGCCAGATGGACCCGAATCTGATGAGTGCGGCCGGTTTCCAGATCCACGTCCAGCAGCGCGGCCACCTGGTGGTCGCGCTGGACCCGGTAGTGGGTGCGGCTCGGACGGCCACCGGCGATCACCTTCTTGCGAGTGGGATGGACAGGGTCGCGGCCGATCGGGGCATCGATGGTCCCCGTTGGCATGTCGGGGACACCATGCACAAGGGTCAGATAACTTCGGTGAATCCGATGATCCCTCAGGTCGGCGACCAGGCGGAGGTGGGAAGGCGGGTTCCGGGCGACCAGCAACAAACCGCTGGTTCCCTGGTCAAGGCGATGAACTATCCCCCACCGCCCGGCTTCTCCCACCCCCTCCAGATCCGGGTACCTGTACAGGAGACCTCCGGCCAGGGTTCCCGTATGGCGCCCCGCGCCAGGATGCACGACCAGCCCGGCCGGTTTGTCTACAACCAATAGGTGAGCGTCTTCGTGAACAACGGTAAATGCGACCTCTTCGGCTGCGAGAAGATCCTCGCCAACCGGGGCGACAAACTCGATCATCCCGGTCGTCAAACGCCGATTGGGCTCGACCGCCGAACCATCGACGACGACGCCCAGTTCAAAGAGCCGACGGCTGGCCTGTCGACTGATCCCGGCTAGCTCGGCTACGACTTTGTCGGCCCTCTCCCCGGCCAGGTGGTCCGGGATCGGAAATCTCAATCTTTCTTCCATGAGCCGATGATGAGGATCGCCACCGCGACCGTGATTGCCGAATCGGCGACGTTGAAGGTCGGAATGGGGCGGAGGTCGATCCAGTCGATCACCTTGCCGTCGAGGATCCCGGGACCACGGGCGATCCGATCGATGAGGTTGCCGAGCGCTCCGCCGATGATAAGACCAAAGGCCACCGCCTCGTGGGTGGGGCGTGGCTTTCCCAGCGAGGCTGCCACGATGCCCACGGCAATCACCGCCGCCAGCCCGAGAAAGGGACCTGCTTCCTCGAACATCGAAAACGCGGCTCCCGGGTTCTCGACGAATCGAAAGGTGAGGATCCCCGGAATGATCGTCTCGGGGGCAGCGGCATATTGGATTGCGGCCCAGCGTTTCGTGATCAGGTCCAGGCCCACCACCCCTGCCGCTATCAAGTACGCCGTGACCTGGCGACGAGTCACACCCGGCGAGCGCACGAAACGCACTCTGAGGAGTACGGCAACACCTCGAGGCGGGCCACTGGGATCGGCAGTCCACAAGATTCACAGATGCCGTAACTGCCATCGTTGACCCGGGTGAGAGCCCGCTCGACCTTGCGCAACAGATCTACGGTGTTTTGGCCGAGGGAGAGCTCCTTCTCGTATTCGAAGTTCATCGAACCGGCCTCCGCGCTTCCTGGATCGGGGCTGCGCTCGGCCGAGGTTTCGGTCATCCGGGCCTCCTCCAGTTCGCGTTCGTGATCGGCGATCACCCGTTCGAGGCGATCGCGCTCGGAAACCAGCTGGGCCTTGAATTTCTTGACGGTGGTTGCTGCGAGTTTTCTGGCCACGTGCGAACCCCTGGTGGAGGGGCCGGAACATTATCAGCTACCAGCAGCTAGCCAGCGATCTCGTTAAAGCTCCTGACCCGCCACCCCGCGCCCTCTACCATCAGCAACCTCCGTGAGCCCCCGGTCAGACTTCACCCGCGTGCCCGCCACCGTGCATTTTCCCAAACTGGAGGAAACAATCCTCGAGCGGTGGAGTGAGATCGACGCCTTTACCGAATCGGTGCACTCCCGTCCTGCCGACAACGAATATGTCTTCTACGACGGCCCGCCTTTCCCGACCGGCAGCCCTCACTACGGCAACCTCCTGGCGGGAGTGATCAAGGACGTGGTGCCGCGCTACTGGACCATGCGGGGGTACCGGGTCGATCGCCGATTCGGATGGGACACCCACGGTCTGCCGATCGAGATGGAAG
Organism: Acidimicrobiia bacterium; assembly: GCA_040905905.1. Lineage (GTDB taxonomy): Bacteria > Actinomycetota > Acidimicrobiia > Spongiisociales > ZC4RG35 > JAICND01. The sequence continues at coordinate 7,366 of JBBDQN010000014.1, read as the reverse complement.
TCGAGAAAAAGCTAGGTATCTCCGGTCCCCGCCAGATCGCCGAGTATGGGGTAGATCGGTTCAACGAGGCCTGTCGGGCGCTGGTTGCCACCAACACCGAAAACTGGGAGCGAGTGACAGCGCGGGTGGGGCGTTGGGTGGACTTCCGCAACGACTACAAGACCATGGACGTCACCTTCATGGAGAGTGTTTGGTGGGTATTCCGCCAGCTCTGGGATCGCGGCCTCATCTACCAGGACTTCAAGGTGCTCCCGTACTCCTGGGGAGCCACCACTCCCCTGTCCAACTTCGAAGCGAACATGGACTACCGCGACACCGAGGACCCCTCGATCATCGTGCGGCTGGAGATGCTCGAAGCCAAAGGGCCGTTCGCAGCCGGTGATCATCTGCTCATCTGGACCACCACCCCCTGGACTTTGCCCGGCAACCTGGCCGTGGCGGTGGGTGAGGACCTGGACTATGTCCGGGTCGACCTCAGCGGCAGGAACGATTGGCCGGACGGTCGCTATTGGCTGGCGGAGGCCCGGCTTGCCTCTTACTTCGACCTTCTTCCCACGATCGGGGCACGGGCCCGGGGCGAAGAGATGGTCGGCGCCGCCTATGACCCACCCTTCCAGCACTTCGGTGAGGAGCGCGATCGGGGAGCGTTCCGCATCCTGGGATCGGAGTCGGTCACCATCGACGAAGGTACCGGTCTGGTCCACATGGCCCCTGCCTACGGCGAGGCCGACTTCCTTACGTTGCAAGCGGCCGGGCTCGATGTACTAGTCGACCCCGTCGACGCCGAAGGTCGGTTCACTGACGAGGTAGGGGAAGTTGCCGGTCTCAACGTCAAGGACGCCGATCCGGTCCTGATCCGCCTGCTGACGGAGAAGAAGCTCCTGGTCCGCTCGGGTCGGATCAAGCACTCCTATCCGTTCTGCTATCGCACGGGGACCCCGCTCATCTACAAGGCCATACCAACGTGGTTTGTCCGTGTTGAAGGAATGAGAGACCGTCTCGTCGAGCTAAACGACAGCATCCACTGGGTGCCGGGCTATGTCGGGTCGCGCCGCTTCGGCAATTGGCTGGAGGGGGCCCGCGACTGGGCGGTCTCACGGAACCGCTACTGGGGTTCGTGTCTCCCCGTCTGGCAATGCGCCAACTCCCATGCCCATTGCATCGGATCGATCGACGAGTTGGAGCAGCTATCGGGAGTCCGATTGACCGATCTCCACAAACACTTCGTTGACCCGGTCACCTTCGATTGCCCCGACTGTGGAGAGACGATGACGAGGGTCCCCGAAGTACTCGACTGCTGGTTCGAATCGGGCTCGATGCCCTATGGCCAGCTCCACTACCCGTTCGAGAATCGGGAACGCTTTGAGGCCACCTTTCCAGCCCGTTTCATCGCCGAGGGCCTCGACCAGACCCGGGGATGGTTCTACACCCTGCATGTCCTGGCGACCGCGTTGTTCGACTCACCGTCTTTCCAGAACTGCGTAGTCAACGGGATGATCCTGGCCGAGGATGGCCGCAAGATGTCGAAGAGCCTCAAGAACTATCCGGATCCGTTCGAGATGTTCGACGAGTTTGGGGCCGACGCCCTCCGGGCCTTCATGATCAACTCACCGGTGCTGCGGGCGGAACCACTCCGGTTTTCCCGGGAGGGAGTCCGGGAGGTGGTGCGCACGGTCCTACTCCCGCTATGGAACGCCTATAGCTTCTTTACGATCTACGCCGAAGCTGACGGTCTCACGATGGCGGATTTGTCAGCCGCCCCCCCAGCGTCAGAACGACCGGAGATGGATCGCTGGCTGCTGTCGATGCTCCAGTCTCTGGTCGCCGACGTCAACCAGCGCATGGAGGGTTATTACCTATACGACTTCGTTCCACCCACCCTCGGCTTTGTCGACGATTTGACGAATTGGTACGTTCGGCGCAGCCGCCGCCGCTTCTGGCGCACCCGCGGTGACGACGATGCCGACAAGCTGGCCGCCTTCGCCACGCTCTACGAGGTTCTGGTCACATTTGTCGAGGTGGTCGCGCCCGTGCTGCCATTCATCTCCGAGCACATATATGGCGATCTGGTGGCACGGCTCGACGGCTCCGCCGCTGCTTCCGTCCACCATCGCAGCTACCCGGTGGCCGACTCTGCCCTGATCGACGTTCCCCTTGAACAGGCCATGGCCACCGTGCGGGAGGTGGTAAGCCTGGGCCACTCTCTCCGCAAGCAGCATCAACTCAAGGTGCGGCGTCCGCTGGCGGGTGTGACCGTCGTAACCCGCGACCCAGCGGTGATCAGGGCCGTGTTGTCTCATCAGGGCCTCATCGCCGACGAGCTCAACGTCAAGGCTGTCAAAGCGACCGACTCGGGCCACGGTCTGGTGACCCTCTCCGCCAAGGCGAACTACAGGAGCCTCGGCCCTCGACTGGGAGCCGGGATGACCAGGTTGGCCGCGCTGGTCGCCAAACTTGGCCAAGACCAGATCGAACAGCTTGTCAACGGCGCCTCGCTGGATATTGACGGCACCACGCTGACCTATGACGACGTGATCGTCGACCGCACTGCCGGGCCCGGCATGGTGGTGGCCGCCAACGGAGATCTTGCTGTCACCTTCGACCTGACCTCGTCCCCTGCCCTCGAATCCGAAGGGATGGCGCGAGAACTCGTGAGTCGCCTCCAGCAGCTTCGGCGTCAGATCGGTCTGGCTGTCTCCGATCGAATCGAGGTGCGTTGGGCGACCACTGACGAGGGCCTGGCGGTGGCGATCGTGGAGAATCTCGAATATATAACCAGTGAAGTCTTGGCCACCGTTTTCGCACGGGTATCGAGCCTGGCCGGCACCGACCTCGATATCGAGGGCGCCAAGATTGTCGTCGAGCTGTCGGCTGTTGAGAGCTAACCGCGCTCCCAGGGCCGTGAACTGACCCGGGAAGGTGCTTCTTCGGTCAGGTCGACGCTGGGAAGCTCGTCAATGATGTTCGCCACCTCTCGATTGGTCGAAGGCGCCTGGTTGGTGGCCGGTGGTTCGATGGGCTCGCCCACCGCCTCCGGCGCTGACTCCTCGTCGGGGGGGCTCTCGCTCGGGGAGGACTCCTCATCGATGTGGGAAGGCGTCGCCAACAACGGCTCGAGCACCCCGGCCTCGGCCGCGTCTACTGCCTGTTCCATGGCGGTGACATCGGTCCCGACCGTCCCCGCCAACTCCCCGAGACGGGTTCGCAGGTGGATGACGGCAGCGCGCATGACGGCGATCTGGTCGAGCAGTTTCTTGCGCTGTTCGTCACGCTCTCCGGTGAGACGGTCGGCCTCGACCTCGGCCTCGCCACGAATCCTTCCGGCTTCGGTCTCGGCGTCGGCGATCAGAGCGTCGGCCGAGCGTTGCGCCGCCAGAAATGCCCGGGAGATGGTGGTTTCGTCGCTTCCCCGCGACGAAAGATCGGACTCGAGGGTGCGGATGCGGTCCTGGGCGTCACGAACCTTCTGCTCGTGGGCTCGCAGGGTGGCCACAACTTCGTCGAGAAAATCGTCGACTTGATCCACGTGGTAGCCGCGCATCGCCGGGGTGAACTGTTTGTTTTCTACGTCGCCAACACTGAGAGTCATCAAAGCACCTCGATCGGGACTCACGACATTACGCGGAGTGGTCCTCCAGGCCAAGGACCTCGCTCAACAGATGATCCGCCGGAGGAGTTGCAAACCCAACAACAACACGAGGGGAGAAAGGTCGATCATGGCCCCACCGAGGCGCAACGGAGGAAGGATTCGTCGCAAAGGAAGTATCACGGGGTAGATGATGCGGTCGAGGAACAGTTGCACTTTGCCGAGCGGATGGACCGACGACACCTGCACCCAGGACAAGATGACCCATGCCAGGATCAACAGGGCGTAGATATTGAGAACGGTGCAGACGATGCCCATTCAGCGCGGACCTGACCTCTACTCATCCTCCGGCAGGTCATAGACACCCAACCGTGCCAGACGCCGCCGTTCTTCCCTGCTCAACACTACCCGCGGGGGCAGAACGGCCACGACCCCTTCGGCCACTTTGTTCATCGTCCCGTCGAGCGCGTAGATGAGACCGCTTCCGAAGTCGATGACCCTCCGGACCAAGTCAGGATCGGTCTGGCGGAGGTCGAGCACCACAGGCACGCGATCGCGCACCCGGTCGGCGAGGATGCGAGCGTCACCAAATTCCTCGATGACCAGCACATCCGCCTGAATGTCGGAGGGACGTATCGCCCGAACCGGGGTTGGTTCGAAATCGGCGGCGTCACGATAGGAGGTCGCCCGGTTGCTGCCGGTCGGCGGCTCGACCCGGCGCCCTTCCACCCTGGTCACCGGTTCGACTCGTCTCGGTTCGATACGGCGACCCATTTCGGAACGTGCGTACTCGCTGCGGCGTTGGTCATCGTCCCACTCTTCGGGCTCCGCCCGGCGGGCCGGTTGTGATCGACGTGTCGACGGCGGGTCGTTCTCAGCCAGGCGTTGGTCGGACGGATCTGATGCATCCTCGTCTACCAACCCCAGGAAGACCATTGCTTTGGAAAAAATCGAACCCATGGCTCTCAGTGTTCGGTTGAGGCAAAGATAGCCCGACCCACTCGCAAACACGTAGAACCTTCCTCGACGGCCACCTCGAAGTCGTCGCTCATCCCCATCGACAACTCGGTCAGGTGTGGATGGCTGCGGGCCAAATCCGCCAGGAGGTCAGTCATTTTCCGATAGTAGGGTCGAGACCGTTCCGGGTCGTCGGCCATTGGCGGGATCGCCATCAGACCCAGCAGCGGCACGCCCAGCTCGGACAGCGCTTCCACCACCTGCGGCGCCCGCCCGGGCGACACCCCTTGCTTTTGAGGTTCGTTGCCGATGTTGATTTGCAGAAACGCCGGAGGCGGAAGACCCGGGCCCTTCATCCAGGCCGCTGCCAGTTCGAGCCGATCCAGCGAGTGAAGGAAGTCAACTACCGGCCGAATGACCCGGATCTTGTTGCTCTGCAGCGGTCCGATGAAGTGCCAGACCACGTCCGCGGGCATCTGCTCGGCCTTGGCGGCAAGCTCCTGGGCGCGGTTCTCCCCGAAGTCCCGGTGCCCGTGCTCGTACAACTCCCGCAGGCGGGCGGGGTCCTGACCCTTGCCAACGATGACCAGACGCACCTCAGCCGGATCACGCCCGGATCGCCCGGCCGCCCGGACGATCCGGGCCCGAACCAGGTCGAGACCGCGGGTCACTTCGGCAACCAGGCCACCGCCGCCATACGCTCGAGGGCAGAGTTACGCCTATGCGAAAAACATCCAAGGTTGTCAAAGGTGCACAGTCGGGCCTGCCACAGCTCGAGGTCGCCGAGCTGGCCGGCCAGGACTCCGGGCAGGTCGACGGAGGTCGTCCCCCACGACGTTGACGCCACGTTCTCAGGAAACTGGACCGCAACCTCGGGACCCACTTCGAAACAACATGGACCGATAGCCGGACCGATCGCTGCCCAGCGTGGAGCCGCTCCGGCCCGCTCCATGGCCTTCGCCAATGTCGGGACCACCCCGGCGGCGGCTCCCCTCCAGCCGGCATGGGCCACACCGACGGCACTGCTGGCACCCAGCACTACCGCTGCACAATCAGCGGTGAAAACTGCAATCGGCAACCCGGGCTTACGGGTGAATAGGGCGTCTGCTTCACCAAACTCACCGGCTTCCTCCACCTCGACTACCCGCTGTCCATGGACCTGGTGAACCACGGCCCAGTCGAACGGGACTCCGAGTTCGGAAGCAAAGCCGGCGCGCGCCGCCAGGTCGTGGCGTTGGTCTCCCTGGGCAGCAAGGCTGAACGCCACCCCTGCCCGGGGACGAATCATCCCTGCACGAACGAAGGGATGTCTACCGAGTCCACCGGGCGGGTCGAGAAGCCGCGGCCGCTGCGTTTGCGATCAAACCCGGCGGCGATGACGGTGACCCTCATCTCCTCGCCGAGGTTGTCGTCGATGATCGCTCCAAAGATGATCTCGGCATCGTCGTCGGCATGGGCGGCAACGGTCTGGGCCGCTTTGGTCGCCTCGTGGAGGGTCATCCCCGACGGACCTGCCACCGACAGCAAAACCCCGCGGGCCCCTTCCATCGACGCTTCCAACAGTGGACTAGAGATGGCGCGTTGGGCTGCCTGCGCGGCCCGGTCGTCCCCGGTACCACGCCCGATGCCCATCACGGCGGTGCCGGCATCGGACATCACGGTCTTGACATCGGCGAAGTCGACGTTGATGAGACCTGGCGTGGTGATGAGGTCGGTGATCCCCTTGACGCCGTTCATGAGCACATCGTCGGCCATGCGGAAAGTCTCGATCATCGGCGCCTTCGGGTCGGCGACGTCGAGGAGGCGATCGTTGGGAATGACGATGAGCGTGTCAACCGCCTCCCGCAACTCCTGAATTCCCTGTTCGGCATGGAGGGCGCGACGGCGACCTTCGAAACCAAAAGGCCGGGTCACCACTCCAACCGTGAGCGCGCCGAGGCTCCGGGCCACCTCGGCCACCACCGGAGCGCCTCCGGTGCCGGTGCCCCCACCTTCACCTGCGGTGATGAACACCATGTCCGCGCCCTTGAGGACGTCCTCCAACTCGGCCCTGTGGGCGTCAGCCGCGGCTCGACCTACCTCCGGGTTGGCCCCTGCGCCCAGACCACGGGTTATCTCTCGACCGATGTCGAGCTTGACGTCGGCGTCGGACATCAACAAGGCCTGGGCATCGGTGTTGAGGGCGATGAACTCGACACCGCGAATTCCGGCTTCGATCATCCGATTGACGGCGTTGACGCCGCCGCCACCGACACCGATGACCTTGATAACAGCCAGATACCCGGCAGGTTGGGACGAACTACGAGCGCTCATAATCATTCTCGATCCTGGTTGGGGAAGTAACCACCGAAAGGTGAGGTAGAGGTTTACAGAGTTGTCCGCCCGCTGTAAACCCCGGGTTCCTAAGGTTCAGGTTGAACTTGAGAGTTACCCGCTTGGTGGGGGGACCACTGCCGGTCTGGTTGGCGCCACCAGATTGACCGTTGACCCCGATGGAATCCCCTCGCCCAACAGCGCCACCAGGGCCAGGGCTTTGGCCTCCATTTCGATCGGCCGTCCCAGCCGGACCAGGGTTCCAGCCACGTCGGCCCACAACTCCTGACCCTCCTGGCGGACCACCACCGCGATGCCAGGTTGGGGAGCCAACTCGGCCAGGAAGACCAGGCCCCCTATAGCGTGGGCGCTCGGGTCGGGGCCGATCGGGATGTCCAGATGACCGAGATCCAGAGTGGGAACGGTGGCTTCGGCAACCACGACCCCCTCGATCGACACCAACCCCCAGCCATCACCGACCGGTGCCCAGGCGACCGGTATCCGCCGTTC
>JBBDQN010000013.1:0-10095 GCA_040905905.1 Acidimicrobiia bacterium | reverse complement strand
CCAACGAACTCTTGGGCGTAGCGGCGGCCGATCTCCATTAGCGCTTCTTTGTCGAGGAACTGCTCATCGGCGGGCGGCAGCCCAAGAGACCGCGCCGGCTTCCCAGCCTCGCGGAAGAATCCTTCAACACCGGACGGCCCGAAGAACAAGAGCAGACGCGCTTGCGCCGAATCGACCCGGAAGCCGTGCGGGATGTTGCGGGGCCCATAGACCAATGAGCCAGCAACCGCTTCGATCACAGCCTCACCATGCTGGACACGAACCTCACCGGAGAGGACCACAAAGAACTCGTCCTCCTGCCGATGGATATGGATCGGTGAAGCGAATCCCCTGGGCGCCAACAGCTCCATCGCTGCGAAACGTCCCTCCGTTTGGTCCCCGGTCGCCTTGAGCAGGCCTAATCCGCCGTTGAACCATACCGCCTCGCCCTCATTGGGCCCCAGGGCGTAGCCACCGGTTGTTTGCGGAAGCGACATCGCACACTCCTTCCAGCGCTCGGCCTCGTCGGTCAGCATGACCGGGAGTGACGCTGGTCCGATGCTCACCCTACCCAAGGGTGATTGGCATGCGTCGGCGGAGTGCTAATATCTCCTCACCGCTTGGCTTCTCCGGGACTCCGGCTGCCCTGTCTTTAGGACCGTAAGCCGGATCCCCCTCGAAGACTTTTCGAGTAGATGTTCGATCCGAACTAGCCGGGCTTCCGTCTGGGCCCTTCCTATCGAGTGAGTAAATGAGCACCAGAACGCAATTGCAAAACAAGTCGATTACAGAACTGCGCGAAATAGCCGACGCAGTAGGCATCGCCTCCGATGGGCTCCAGAAGTCCAAATTGATAAGTGCCTTGATGGCCGCCGGTGGCATAGCCGAAGGTGGCGAGGAGGAAAACATGGTCGATCTTCCGATGGCCACACCCCGAACCGATGAAGCTCCCCGTCCCGACACCGACGGTTCCGACGATGCCCGTACGGACGAGTCTGAGGCTGTCGGAGATTCGGATACCGAGACCAGTGAAGACGGCAGGGTCTATAGCGAGGGCGGCGATCGCGACGATTTCCAGGGCAACCGCCGTCGTCGCCGTCGTGGGCGGGGAAGTGGCCCGGGCGGTGGCCAGCGCACCGACTATGGCGGTTACGAGCCGATCCCCGAAGGGGACCTCGAGGTTCGCCAGGGTTGTCTCGACATCCTCCCCGAGGGTTATGGCTTCCTGAGGGTCACCGGCTACCTGCCGGGGGACAAAGACGTGTACGTCTCGGCCGGGCAGGTCCGCAAGTTCGCTCTACGCAAAGCCGACATGGTGGCCGGACCCGTCCGTCCCGCCCGGGCCCAGGAGAAGTACCCGGCCCTAATCAGAATCGACACCGTCAATGGGATGTCCTCCGACGAAGCCATGCGTCGGCCCCGTTTTGAGCAGTTGACTCCACTATTTCCCGACCAGCGGCTCCGGCTCGAGATCGAAGGAAAAGGCAACGGCGTACTAACCCGCATCATCGACCTCATCGCTCCCATCGGCAAGGGCCAGCGCGGCCTGATCGTGTCCCCGCCCAAGGCCGGTAAGACCACGGTTCTGCAAGAGATCGCCCAGGCGATCACCGTCAATAACCCGGAGTGTTACCTGATGGTGGTCCTGGTCGATGAACGTCCGGAAGAAGTGACCGACATGCAGCGGTCGGTCAAGGGCGAGGTCATCTACTCGACCTTCGACCGTCCCGCCGAAGAATCCATTCAGGTCTCGGATCTGGCCATCGAACGGGCGAAACGTCTGGTGGAGACGGGGACTGATGTCGTCATCCTGCTCGACTCGATCACCAGGTTGGCCCGGGCACACAACCTCGCCACGCCTGCCTCGGGGAGGATTCTCTCCGGTGGAGTCGACTCCACCGCCTTGTATCCACCCAAACGCTTCTTCGGTGCCGCCCGCAATATCGAAGAGGGCGGCTCCCTGACCATCCTGGGGACGGCCCTGGTTGAGACCGGCTCAAAGATGGACGAGGTGATCTTCGAAGAGTTCAAGGGCACCGGCAATATGGAGCTCCGCCTCGATCGCAAGCTGGCTGATAAGCGGATCTACCCGGCCATCGACATCGAGGCTTCGGGCACCCGCAAAGAGGAGCTGCTCTTTGACCGCAAAGAGCTGACCCAAGTGTGGAAACTGCGTAGGGTGCTGCTGGCTCTGGAACCGGGAGCGGCCCTCGAGTTGTTGATAGATCGGCTGAAGAACGCCAACTCCAACGAGGAGTTCTTGGCCGATGTCGCAAAGTCAGGCAACTAGACCCCGTTCTTGCGTAGAATCGCGGCGTTTTCGGGCCGTTTTATACGCAAATAGCATTGGAAGAGGACGCAAATGAAGACCGAAATCCATCCGAACTATTCAGAGACCAAAGTGGTTTGCTCGTGCGGGAACACGTTCCTCACCCGCTCGACCAAGCCAGGCGAGCTCCACGTCGAGTTGTGTAACGAGTGCCACCCCTTCTTCACCGGTCGCCAGAAGCTGGTCGACTCCGGAGGACGGGTCGAGAAGTTCCAGCGCCGCTATGGCAAGTCGGAATACGGCGGCCGTAAAGGCAAATCCGAGGAAACCACCGGTTAGCCAGACGGTTGCGGACCGCCCCATCCGATGAGCGAAGCAACCCCAAAGGCCCAGCTATCGGTTGGTGGCCAGGCCGTCATCGAGGGTGTGATGATGCGGGCCCCACATGCCTGGGCCGTGGCGGTTCGCCAACCAGACGGCGTCATCATCGCCATACGCAACCCCTTGCCCCGGCTCTCGTCTCGATCTAAGTGGGCCAAGGTGCCGTTGGCCAGGGGAGTGCTGGTCCTGGGCGAGTCGCTCACCCTGGGGTTTCGGGCCCTGTCGTGGTCGGCGCAAAAGGCGGCCGGGGAGGAAGAAGAGCCCCTCACCAAGAGACAAATCGCCGGCTCCATGACGGTCGCACTGGCATTCTTTGCCGCGCTGTTCATAATCGGCCCCGCGGCAGCCGCCCGGGCGCTCACCGACGACAAATCGTTTGGTTACGCCGCCCTCGAGGGCGTTATCCAGCTTGCGATCTTTCTGGGCTATCTGTGGCTGCTCGGTCGATCGAAAGAGATCAGCCGGGTATTTGCCTATCACGGTGCCGAGCACATGGCCATCCACGCCTATGAGTCCGGCGACCCCCTTGCCAGCGATCGAATTGCCAAATACCCACCCCAACATCCTCGATGTGGCACCAGCTTCCTTTTGCTAGTGATGGTGCTCGCGATCGTCATCTTCGGGCTGCTCGGCCGCTTGCCATGGCCGCTGCTGATCGGGAGCCGACTCATCGGAATACCCGTCATCGCCGGTTTGTCATACGAAGTGTTGAAGTTCTCCGGTGCTCACCAGAACAACCTCTTTGGGCGGATCATGGCCGCACCCGGACTGTGGCTGCAGAAGCTCACCACCCGGATCCCCGATGCCCAGCAGATCGAGGTGGCGGTGGCCAGCTTGCTCTCGTCGCTGGAAGAATCAGAGGTGGCCGAGGTGTTGGCAAGGGGGCCAGTTCCCGGGCCGGCACTGGCCGCCCGCGCCCGTTAGCTTTCAGGACAGGCCACTGATATGGATACAGCCCTAATCACGCGTCTCGAAGAGATGGTGGAGACCCTCCAATCGGTAGAGGAAGACCTCGCCGCGTCTTATGCCGACCGCACCCGGATGACCGAGCTCAGCCGTCGCCACTCCGAGTTGGCATCGATCATCGATCTATATCAGCGTTGGAAAGCTGCCGCTGAAGAGAAGACCGAGGCGCAAGCCCTGGCTGTATCGGATCCAGACCTCGCTCGCGATTTCCTCAAGCTGGCCGACGAAAAAGGGGCCGAGGCCGACCAAATTGAAGAGCAACTGAAAGCGGCCCTGGCGCCCCGCGACCCCAACGATGACAAAGACGTGATCCTCGAGATCCGGGCGGCAGCCGGGGGAGACGAGGCGGCGTTGTGGGCAGGAGACCTGCTCCGTATGTACCAGAAATACGCGGAGCGGCACCGGTTCCGAACGGAGCCGATGGATAGCTCCGAGTCGAGCGCCGGTGGGTTTGACCAGGTGACGGTCGCCATCAAGGGCAAAGGAGCCTTCTCCCGCTTCAAATACGAAGGTGGAGGTCACCGGGTGCAGCGGGTGCCCAAAACCGAGGCGCAGGGACGCATCCATACCTCCATCGCCACGGTGGCGGTGTTGCCGGAAGCCGACGAGGTTGACATCGAGATCGACCCGGCCGATGTGCGGGTTGATGTGTACCGATCCCAGGGCCCGGGCGGGCAGTCGGTTAATACCACCGACTCGGCGGTGCGGTTGACCTACATCCCCACCGGGGAGGTGGTTACCTGTCAGGACGAGAAGAGTCAGCTCCAGAACAAGGAAAAGGCCTTCCGGGTGTTGCGGGCGCGCCTTTATCAACGAAAGCTCGAACAGCAACAGCAAGCCGTGGCCGGGGCTCGCCGGGCCCAGGTGGGGACGGGCGAGCGCTCAGAGAAGATCCGCACCTACAACTTCAAAGAAGCGCGAGTAACCGACCATCGCATCGGCTTGACCATCCACCAGCTATGGGACGTGCTGGAAGGAGACCTCGACGAGTTTGTCGACGCCCTGGCCTCCCACGAACAGGCCGGGAGGTTATTGGAGAATTTCTAATTCAACTGCTGGCGGCGGCAGCCCCAAATAGGGCAATGCTCAAAACAACCAGAAGGAGGAAGACGAGCACTCCGATGATCGCGGCCGGAATCAGCACGATCGCCACGGCGGCGCCGTCGGTGACCTGCTGGGTCTCCTTCACCGCCCTGATGGCCAGGAGAAGCGACCAGATTCCTCCGACAATGCCTCCAATAATGGGGATGAGGCCCAGTGCTTGCGGAGCCGTCGCGAACCCCAGCCCTCGGAACAGTTGTATGTAAGTGCCCTGGCCTTTGAACATCCGGGAGAGGACGAAGAGGATGGCAGTACCGATGGCCAGACCCACGACGCCATAGATGGGGGTGAGGATCCACCCGCCAAACCTTCCTCCGAACAGCGCTCCTAAACCTCCGATGAGCGCGGCGGCGGCCGTGACGATGATGGCCTGGCTGGTGGCTTGGGGGTCGTTTCCGATTTCCTGGTACACACCAGGTGAGAGGGTCACAGCCCTCTTGACCCGTTCAATGATGGCGCTCAACACTTCTGCTCCTCCTCGATGTCCTGGCGATTGTGGCACCGAGAGCCTCTCCATCGAGGATTGCAGCGATGATTTCTAGCCGCGATCTTTTCAGGGAAAGCGCCCTGCCTCCCCACGAGGCCATCCGATTGCTGTCGTTGGCCACCAACCGCAACCCTGGCGACGTCCGGGCCGGCTTTGCCGTCGATGACAATGCGTTGGCCAGGTTCACTGAGCTGGCCGGACGACGACTGGCTGGTGAGCCTCTGCAATACCTTGAAGGGGAGGTGTCGTTTGGACCGCTGACCGTTGCGGTCGATGGGCGAGTCCTGATCCCGCGACCTGAGACCGAATATCTCTACGAGGTGGTTGCTAGGACCGTCGTTTCCCCCCGGATAGTCGTCGATCTCTGCACGGGGTCAGGTGCGCTCGCTCTCGCGCTCAAGCATCGTTTTCCTCAGGCCCGAGTGGTTGGGTGTGACCTGTCCGCTGAGGCCCTTTCGGTGGCGAGCGCCAACGGGTATCGCCTCGGTCTCGACGTCGAGTTTCGGCTAGGTGACCTGTGGGAAGGGTTGCCCTCGGAGTTGTCCGGCCAGATCGATCTGGTCGTAGCCAACCCACCCTACGTGTCCGAAACGGAGTGGGAGGGCCTGGCGGTCGACGTTCGGCGAGAGCCGTGGCTGGCGTTGGTGGCGGGACCCATCGGAACCGAGGTCATCGAGAGACTGGTGGACGCGATGGCGACGTGGCTTGCTCCTGGGGGAGTGGCCCTGGTGGAAGTTGGAGAAACCCAGGCCGTTCCCCTGGCTGAGAAGTGGGGCTTTGAGGTGCTGGTCGATCAATTCGACCGACCAAGGTTCCTCAGGACGAGCCGACCTATAGCCTCTGGCTGATGGAGGGGATCCATCAAGCAGTCGAGTACCTGCGGGCCGGCGAGGTGGTCGGCGTGCCCACCGACACCGTTTATGGAGTTGCCGCCGATCCGCACGACCCCGCAGCGGTGGCTGCGTTGTTCATCATCAAAGGCCGGCGGGACACCAAACCGATCGGCCTCCTCGTGGCAAACGTCGAGGTCGCTCTGGCAATGGTGGCGCTGCCGCTTTATGCCGTGGAGTGGACCAGGGTCTATTGGCCGGGGTCCCTGACGTTGGTGGCCAAGTCGAATTCCACCCTCCCGGAGGGGGTGGGCGATCGACGGCGGCGCTCGGTGGGCGTCCGGGTTCCGGATCACCCGGTCACCCTGGCATTGCTCCAGGCGTTTGGACCCCTGGCCGTGACTAGCGCCAACCTGGCAGGAGGGCCGGAGACCCTTGATGAGTCTGCAGCGCGCATCACCTTCGGTGACCAAGTGCCGTTTTATCTGCCGGGGACCTGTCCGGGAGCGACCGCCTCAACGGTGGTCGACGTCACCCGCCATAGACCCCGGATTCTGCGCGCCGGTCCTATCGACCTCGGTCTGCGCTGACCCAACTCCGCTTAGTTGGCCATCCGCTCGCCGATTGCTTTGCGGATCGCCCGGTCGATCTCTGCGATCTCTGAGTCCACGAGGGTGAACTCGGGGCCGAACATCACTATGAGCCGCATCGGTGTATCGGATACGACCGTCGCTACCCGACGGGGAGTTTCCAGGAGCCCGATCTCGCCAAAGAAGTCGCCGGGTCCAAGATGATTGACGACCGCTCCGTTCTGGGTGACGGTGGCGGTGCCCTCTTTGATCACAAAGAACTCTCTGGCAACTTCACCTTCGCGAGCCAGCACGTGTCCGGCTTCTATATCGACCTCGTCGGCATGCCGGGCAACCGTGTCCAGCTCCTTGCGGCTGAGGTGTGAGAACAGCGGGATCGACTTGAGGCTCTTGGCGTCCATCCGGAAAGCGAGCCTAGCCCGATTGAGGATGTTGGCGACGGGTACGCTTGCGGGTCTTTTGCCGATGTCCCAACCAAACGGAGCCCCATGATCGACCCACGTCCGCTCGAAGAAGTTGATCCGGAGATCGCCGGGATGATCTTGAAGGACGTGCGTCGCCAGAACACCCACATCCACCTGATCGCCTCCGAGAACTTTGCTTCCCCCGCGGTCATGGAAGCGTCAGGTTCGGTGTTCACCAACAAATACGCCGAGGGTTATCCCGGACGGAGGTACTACGAAGGATGCGAGGTGGTCGACGAGATGGAGAGCCTCGCCATCGCGCGGGCCAAGGCGTTGTTCGGGGCGGATCACGCCAATGTGCAGCCACACTCGGGAGCCCAATCCAACATGGGGGTCTACTTCTCGCTCATCAAACCGGGCGACACGGTCCTCGGTATGCGTCTGGACCAGGGTGGGCATCTCACCCACGGTTCGGCGGTCAACTTTTCCGGGCTGTACTACAAGTTCGTGGCCTACGGGGTCGACCCCGACAGCGAGATGATCGACATGGAAGAGGTCGAACGTCTCGCCAAAGAGCACCAACCGAAGATCGTGTTGGCTGGCTATTCGGCCTACTCCCGACGTCTTGACTACGAGCGGTTCCGACAGATCGCCGACGACATCGGAGCCATCTTCATGGTGGATGCCGCCCATTTCATCGGGCTTGTTGCCGGACACGCCTACCCCAGTCCCGTGCCGTTTGCCGACGTGGTCACCGCCACCACCCATAAGGCTCTACGTGGCCCTCGCGGGGGGATGATTCTCTGCAAGGAGAAGTTCGCGGCCGACATCGACAAAGCGGTGTTTCCCAACGCCCAGGGGGGGCCGATCATGAGCCAGATTGCCGCCAAGGCGGTGTGTTTTAAGGAAGCAGCGACAGCCGAGTTCCAGGCTTACGCGGCTCAGATCGTTGCCAATGCCAGGTCGATGTGCCAGCAGATGCAGGAAGACGGAGTCAGGGTCGTCTCGGGCGGCACCGACAACCATCTCTTCCTCGCCGATCTGCGTTCGGTCGATCCGGACCTCACCGGCCGGGATGCCGCCAAACTGCTCGACGGCATCGGCATCACGCTCAACTTCAACACGATTCCCAACGACCCCCGGCCACCCTATCGCGCCTCCGGTCTGCGAATCGGGACGCCGGCCTTGACGAGCCAGGGCATGAAGGAGGCCGAGGCCGCCGAAGTGGGGTCGTTAATCTCAGCTGCCCTTCGCGCCAGAGAGGATGAGGCGGCCCTCACTGAGATCGCGACCCGGGTCAACAACCTGGCGACATCGTTCCCGCCCTATCCGGCCGACTTCAGAGGCCATGTGTGACGAGGGAAGAAACGGTTAGGTTTGGAAGACCAATCAGCAAGGTGTAAGCTTTGTGAAGAGATTCACAAGATGACTGAGAACAAACCCGGTTCGACGGTTGGCTCCGGTTGGGTCGCAAGTGGTTCTTTTCTTGGTTCGATCCTCTCGGGTTTTCTCCTCGGGTATCTGGCGGACCACTGGCTCGGCACCGAACCTTGGCTTGTGGTCATAGGGATCATCGCTGGCTCGTACTCGGGCTTCCTGCGGATGTGGCAATACTCGAAGGGGATGGAAGAGGGTCCCGACTATGACCACCTGGCCCGAGACTGAGATGGAGCGGGTCCCCATCGAATTGACCATGGCCAAGAACATGGTCAAACGGGCGGCCTGGATCGGACCGGTCATCGTGGCGCTCTTCTGGCTCCTTCGGGGTTCTCCGGGGGCAGGGTCGGCGGCTCTGGGCCTGCTCGTGGTGATCGCCAACTTCCTAATCGCCGGCGCCCTGCTCAGCTACGCCATCAGGATTTCCATCAGCATGTATCATGCCGCCGCCCTGGTTGGCTTCCTTCTGCGCCTGGGTCTCATCACGGGGACGATGCTGCTGGTAGTGCGTTTTGTCGAGATCGACAGAATCGCGTTCGGAATCGCGGCGGTCGTCGGCTACCTGACGATGGTCACGATGGAGGCGATAGCGGTGATGCGGAACAGAGAAAGGGACGCTATTGGGTGAGCTGATGCTGGCCGCGCAAGAGCACCACTGCGATGTCGCCAACGAGGTGATCTGTGCTCCGGCCGACGTAAAAGATTGGTTCGAGTTCACCGATCCCTTGTTCACGATCGGCCCCATCCATTTCACGCGGACGTCGTTCCTGATGCTCCTGGCCGCGGCTATCACTGTTGGTTTGCTGTACTTCGGGCTGCGGCGCAACCGTCCCGTCCCGACCAAATTCGAAGCCGCTATCGAGAGCCTGGTCGGGTTCGTCCGCGACGGCATAGCCCGGGACGTGATCGGGCCCGAAGGCACCAGATACGTGCCCTACTTGCTCTCGATCTTCATGCTGATTCTCGTTGGCAATCTCTTCGAGGTCACCCCATTGATCAACTTCCCGATCACTTCGCGGATGGCGCTCCCCGCCTTTCTGTCGCTGCTCACCTACTTCATCTTCGTGGTCGTTGGCTTTTCCAAGAACGGCATCCACTACCTGACCGACATCGCCTGGCCCAAGGCGGTCCCAGTCGGTTTGCGATGGTTGGTCGGACTGATCGAGGTGGTCTCGACTTTTGCCCTGCGACCCCTCACTCTCGCCATCCGGTTGTTTGCCAACCTGGTAGCTGGTCATCTCATGCTCACCCTCTTGCTCGGATCGGGCGTGGCCTTCGTCTTAGCGGTGGGTGAAATCGGCCCGAGGGCCGGCATCGGTGTCGTGTGGTTCGCCGTGGGCATGGTCTTCTTTCTCTTTGAGATATTCGTGGCAGTCCTACAGGCGTACATCTTCACTTTGTTGTCCGCGGTTTACATCCAGGCTTCCGTTCATCCGGAGCACTAAGGAGGAAATAGATGGAAGGCAATATCGAGGTTCTCAAGGGCGCCATCGCCCTGATTGGCTACGGCCTGGGAGCAGTGGGACCGGGCATCGGGATCGGCATCGTGGTGGGCAACGCCATCACCGCCATGGCCCGTCAGCCCGAGATGGCGGGCACTGTCCGCACCACGATGTTCCTGGGTGTCGCCCTCACTGAGGCCTTGGCCCTT
>JBBDQN010000012.1:0-52244 GCA_040905905.1 Acidimicrobiia bacterium | reverse complement strand
ATCAACTCCTTTTCGCCGCCACCGCCGCGGATGTCAGTGATGTCGTCGTGTCGGGAGTCTCGGTGGTGTCGGGTGGTGTCCACCGGCTCGGCGATGTGACCCATCTGCTCGAGCAGGCGATCACCCCGCTCTGGGACTAGCGAGGCCCTCCGCTCCACCCCGAAGGGCATTGGCGATGTTGGCCGACAGCGTCTCCAGAGGACCGCGACCCACCCAGTAGCGCCATGCGAATCCGAGCAGCAGGGCGCCGATGGCGTGCCACCAGTAGAGGGCCGGCCGGTTGTCGAATCCGACTTCGCTCGCCATGGCCAGGACGTGGCCGGTGTAAAGGCTGAAGGTCATGCCACCGGCGGCGGCCAACCACCCGATGGCCGCCTTCCCGACCCGGGCTATCAGCAGACACAGTCCGATCACCGTCATAGCGGTTCCGATGGTGAGGATCAGATCGAACGGGGTTCCCGAATGGGGAGTGGCGACCGCCAGGTACCACAGGGAGGTGGTGGGGGTGGTGCCGGAGTACTGGCCCGGGATATCGCCGATTGCCTCTGCGCCACCGAGCGGGCCCAGGAGGACCGCCGAGACCACCCACGACCCTACGGCCAGTGCCGCACCCAGACTCAACAGCGACCAGGAGGTCCTGGACGCAGCGAGACTCGACCGACCAATGGCAAGCCCGGCCAGCAGGTAGGTGATCCAGGGGAGGACCGGGTAGTAACCGGTCAGAAAGAGATCTCCCAGCATCGCCGCCGGATTCAGCAGCGAGTCGAAGCCCGGCACCTGGGCGCCGGGCTGGTCACCGAGGCTTCTCCAAAGATGGCTGAGTAAGGGCGCTCCTACTGCCCACAGCGCCGCCAGACCGATCAACCAGCGTCGGGGCAGACCCAACAACACCGCCCCAATGGAGAAGAGCAGGGCGTAGTGAACCAGGATCACCGCCACGCCCGAGCTGAGCTCACCAAGAAACAGGCCGATCGGGACCAGCAACAGGGCGCGACCGACGCTGGCGGCGGCGCTGGCCCGCCATGCGCGACCGCGGGGCGGGGTCTCGCGTCCATTGGCGAGCGCCAGGCCGACCCCAGCCAGCACCGCGAAGAGTGCCGAGGACTTGCCTCCCGTCAACACGTAATACCAGGTAGCGCTGCCATCGGGGTTCTCGTTGGGAAGGATGTGGACGGCCATCATGCCCACCAGGGCCAGGCCGCGGGCGCCGTCGATGCCAAACAGTCGACCCTTGCCAGCCTTACGAACCGATGCTGTCTCGGTCAGATCGTGCACGTCCAAAGGCTACGGACCGATCCCGGCTACGTGCTTCGTAGAGTGACCGGGTGAGACAGTCCGCCGCCAGAACCATCGTGACCGCCACTCCGCTGCTGGCGGCAATGACTCTCTTGATGGTCGGGAGCGGTCTGCTCGGGACCGTCCTCGGAATCCGGGCGTCGTTGGAGGAGTTCCCGACCACGGTCATCGGACTGGTGATGTCGAGCTACTACGTCGGGTTTCTGGTCGGGTGCGTCCTGGCGCCACGGGTCCTCGTCAGGCTGGGTCACATCAGGCTGTTCGTCCTCCTCGCCCTACTCGGCGCAGTTGCTGCCGCCGCTTACCCGTTCTGGCCAGTGCCAGCCGCTTGGAGCCTCATCCGGGCTGTAACCGGGTTGGCCACAGCCGGCCTCTTTGTGGTGGCCGAGAGTTGGCTTGCCGCCAGCGCCGATCCGGCCGTGCGGGGGCGCCTCCTGGCCGTGTACCTATTGGTCGTCAACGCCGGTTACGGGCTCGGCCAGGTGCTGCTCGGCATTGGCACCCCTTCCGATGCGTCCCTGTTCTTCGTCGCCGCGGTCCTTTTGGGGGCGGCTGCCCTCCCACTGGTGACGATCCACACGACCACCCCAGCCCGTCTCCGCCACGGCCACCTGGCTGTAAGCGAAGTATTCAAGAGAGCTCCTCTGGGTCTGGCCACCTCCTTCGTGACCGGGATCGGAGTCGGGGCCATCCTCGGCATCGGTGCGACCTACGCCACCCAGGTCGGGATGACGGTGCCGCGGGTAGGCCTGTTCGTGGGAGCGGCGATGGCGGGTGGGATCGTCCTGCAGTGGCCCATCGGGTATGCCTCCGACCGGTTCAACCGACGACATGTCATCATCGGGGCAAGCATCGCCGCCGGAACTTGCTCACTTGCGGCGATGGCGACCGCACCGCTTTCGACCTGGCCCCTGGTGGCCATGTTTGGGTTTACTGCTTTCAGCTTTCCCCTGTATTCGTTGGCCATCAGCCATGTCAACGACGCCCTGACCCCCGAGAAGGTGGTTCCGGCTAGCGCCGTCCTACTCGGCGTCTATGGCGTGGGAACCCTGCTCGGTCCCATCGGCACGTCCCTGGCGATGGAACGGATGGGACCTTCCGGCTTCTGGCTGGTGGCGGGCGTCAGCCACGTCGCCCTTGGCGTCTACGGCCTCTATCGACTTGCGAAACGACGTCAGCTGGCCGAAGCCCACCACCTCCCGCCGCTGCCGATTGCCACCTCGCCGCAGGCGGGCCTCCTGATCGAGGACACCATCGAACTACCCCAGATCAGAGCCTGACCGAATCTGGTCTTGCGATCACCACCCCCGATCGACCAGAATGCACCCGCAGTGACCTTCACTTCTCACGCCGCCGCCGGTATGCATTGCCTCTGTACAAGGCAGGGCAGGTGGTTGTGCGCTTGAGAGTCGATTAAGACTGAATCCTCCGCAAACCCATCGCCGCCCCTGTCAGAGCCGCAGGGGTTTTTCTTTTTCCGAACCAGCATCTTCACCCGAAAGGACCTTCAGTGACCGCCACCATCGACCGGGCGACCGTTATCACCACCGACCAGCTACGTCGCCGCCTCGGCGACACCGACCTCACGGTGGTCGATGTCCGTCCGTTGGCCGCGTACAACGGTTGGAAGCTGCGACGCGAGGCGCGGGGCGGACACCTTCCGGGAGCCGTGGCCTTTCCTGCCATGTGGCTAACCCTCATCGATGAAGAGGGCCTCGACCAGGTGCTGGCCGAAAAGGGCATCGGCGCTGGCCAGACCGTGGTGATCTATGGCGACACCCCCGGGCAAGGCGATGAGCTCAGGGCCAAGCTCGAAGAGTTGGGCATCCTCGAGATACTCGAATATGCGGAGGGTTTCGGGGGTTGGGCCAGCGACGCCAGCCTGCCGCTGGAACGGCTCCCCAACTACGACAAGCTGGTGTACCCGGAGTGGGTCCGCCAGTTGCTCGACGGTGTGACCCCCGAGGGCTATCAAGGAACTCGCTCGGCGGTGTTCCATGTCAACTTTGGCGTGCCGGAAGAGTACGCCGACGGCCACATTCCTGGAGCGTTCTATCTCGACACCAACTCGCTCGAGTCCTCGGTCGACTGGAATCGGCGCTCGCCGGAGGAGATCGAGGCTGCGCTGTTGTCGCTTGGCATTACCCGTGACACGACTGTGGTGCTGTACGGGCGAGACACCGTGGGCAACCCCAACGAAAAGTGGCCGGGCCGACGGGCCGGTCAGATCGCAGCCACCCGGGCGGCAGCCATCCTTCGATATGCGGGCGTTGACGACGTCCGCCTTCTCGACGGCGGATATGACTGGTGGGTGACGGCCGGCTACGACCTCGAGACCGAGGCCCGGACGCCAACTCCAGCGGCGACCTTTGGAGTGGCGATTCCGCAACGACCGGAGGTCATCATCGACATCGCCGAGGCCAAGGCGATCCTGGCCGATCAGCAAGGTGCCGCCCTGGTCAGCGTTCGAACCTGGCGCGAACACACCGGCAAGACCAGCGGATACAACTACATCCAAGCCAAGGGGCGCATCGTCGGCGATGTTTGGGGAAACTGCGGAACCGACGCCTATCACATGCAGCACTACCGCAATGTGGACAACACCATGCGGGCCTATCCGGAGATAGCCTCGAACTGGGCGGAGGCAGGCATCACCCCCGACAAGTGGGTCGCCTTCTACTGCGGTACCGGATGGAGAGCCAGCGAGACCTGGTTCTACGCATATTTGATGGGCTGGCCCCGGATCGCGGTCTACGACGGTGGTTGGTTCGAGTGGAGCCAGGATCCTGTCAACAATCCGATTGAGCCCTGGCCCATCGAATTGGCCTACCCAGCGTAGATCTGGAAGTCGGTGCCGAAACGATCGGCGATGTCTATGCACGTTTGGAGATCGGGGTGGCGGACCACCACCATCCCGTCTCCGATCAGCTGCTGGCGCCAGTTCCGTCGCGGGGCGCCGATCGGGTTCAACTCCACGGCTGCCACCTGGGCGCCAAACTCAGCCAGAAGTCGGTCGAGCCCCGCATAACTCTGAATCGTGCCCTCGCCCATCGCTCGTTTGAAGACTGTTGCGCAGTTGTATCGCCGGTCGAGACGAGAGGAGATCCGGCCATTTACCACCGCCTCTGCCCACCATTGAAAGAGGTCCACGTCGGAGGCGAAGTTCATGGCATCGACTGTCCGACCACCCGGTGGCCTCGCCCCGATCTCACCAAAGACAGCCTCACCGTCGGGTTTGAGATACCACTCCATGTGGGTGAAGCCGTCCCGAAAACTCATTGCTTCGAGGACCTGCTGGCCCATCTGGATTCCCGGAGCCAGGTGGTCGACATCAGGGTTGCGGAGAACCACGGTCTGTTGACTTATCCACTCGTTTTGTCTTCCAAGCAGAGGCTGAGGCCGGTACCAGCAGATGTTGTAGAAGAGGATTCGCCCTCCCGAACAAATGGTGTCGAAGGTGAACTCCTCGGCTTCGACGAACTCCTCCACACTCACTTCGGGGATATGGAGGAGGGCCGCGATTACGGCCTCGGCTTCGGCGTGGCTGTTGAGGCGATAGGTGTCAGCCGAGCCGGCCCCAGCGATCGGCTTCACGATCGCCGGGTAGCCGACCTTATCCAAGGCATCTCTGACTTCTTCGGCCGAGCGGGCGCGGTAGTGGTGTGGGGTTCGCACACCAGCCTCATCGAGAACCTGCTTCATCGCTTCCTTGTCGCGGAAGGGCACAGTTTCGATGAGGGTCATCCCCGCCAACCCGAGATCTTCGCGAAGGCGGGCAGCCAGGATCATCAAGGGCTCCCACAATGACTCCACCCGATCGATCGACACCCGACGGGCAATCGCCATTGCGATTTCAATCACCGACGCGTGATCGTTGAAGTTCACCTGGTAGTAGGCCGCCAATGCTTTCCGAGCTTTATCTGGAACATTCGCCTCCGGCTGATCACCCATGCCGATGACGGTGGCGCCCACCTCCGCCAGAGCCCGCACGAAGTCCGTCATCTCCGTCGGAAACCCGGGCGACAGGAAGAGGACGTTCATCCCAGTTCGACCCTGACATTGTTGACGATGGCTGCGATGGCTCGCTCCACGACCGCAGTCTCGGGATGGCGAACGATCACGTAGCCCTCGCCTTCGTAGTGGCTGCTGGCGGGCTGCCCCGGTTGGGGAAGTTTCACCTCCATGACCAAACCCCCCACCTCGGACTGCGCCCGCTCGAGTCCATGGATCTCCTTGACCCGTCCCGAACCCTGGCCTCGCAAATAGGCAGCCCCGACGGCAAACAACCTGGGGGGCGGGGTGAACTCACCGAAGACCATCAGCCTCGCCCAGGCCTGGTAGAGGTCGAAGTCATGGGCGTATGAGATCAATGTCGAGAATTGCGCTCCAGGGGGTCTCACCGCCGCCTCCGAGATAGCGACGCTCCCGTCGGCCCGCCTGAACCACTCGAGGTGGACCAATCCGGTTCCTAGACCCAAGACCGAGATTGCCGCCGGACCCGCCGACCGGATTCTCCCAAACTCGGGACCACTGATGTCGCGAGGGAGAATCGCCGCCCATTGGATCCAGGGATTCTCCATGACCTCGAGTGGAGTGGGGTGGTAGCGGGTGATACTCCACCAAACCGGCTGACCATCGACGAACACACAGTCGAAAGCGTGTTCCTCACCGACCACGAACTCTTCGAGCAAAGTCGGCCGATCGGGCTGGGGTGGTGACCAGTGCAGCCACTCTTCGACCTGTTGTGGTGTGTTGAGCCGGAAGGTGTTGCGAGCGCCTGAACCAGCCTGTGGTTTGGCGACTACGGGAAGCCCACTCTCCTGCACGAACTGCCGGACAGCAGCGGCATCACCCACCAGGCGATGACGGGCACAAGGAAGTCCGTGCTCGCCGAGGATCCGCTTCATCCGATTCTTGTCACGGAAGTTGGAGGCGGTGTCCACGTCGATGCCTTCGATGCCAAGGTTCGCCCGCACCATCGCCATCGGTACCTGTAGCTCCTCCAACGGACCAAGGATTCGGTCCACGCCGCCGAGGCGCCGTCCGATTGCCTTGACCGCGAGTGTCAGCTGACCAGGTTCGAGGGCGTTGTCTACGCGGTGGTGGGCGGCCAGTCGTGAACGGACGTCGTCCGGGAGTTGGTCGACTGGCTCATTGCTCACTACGCCTAACGCAACGTCCGGCAATGCCGCCACCGCGGCGATAAAGCGGTTGGTTGTGGGCAAAAAGTAGGGGGCGACGAAGACAACTTCGGCCACCGCGGCACGGTAGCGGGGTGACAGCCCACGGGGGTCGGCGCCGTGCGAGAATCGACGGCCGGTGAGGGTTCTGTTTGTCTCGGCCGAGGTGGCTCCGTATTCGAAGACCGGAGGTCTGGCCGACGTCGCCGCCGCCCTCCCTGCCGCACTGGCCGACCTGGGACAGGACGTGATGGTGGTCACACCCCTCTACGACACCATTGACCCCAGAGAGCACCGCCTCCACCTCGTCTATGAGGACATCGAAGTTCGGGTAGGGGACAAACAGGTGGCCTTCTCGGCGCGCCTGGCTCCCGACGGCCGCACCTGGTTCATCGACCTGCCGGATCTCTATCACCGGGGTTCCATCTACACACAAGACCGGGATGAGCATCTTCGGTTCCTGCTCTTGACCAGGGCGGCCTTCGAATTGTGCCGGCACCGGCAATGGTCACCCGACATTGCTCACGGCAACGACTGGCATACCGGTTTCCTGCCTCTCCTCCTGCGTAGCGTCTATGTCGGAGACAACCTGTTTCGGGACACCCAGAGCGTCTTCACGATCCACAATCTCGCGTACCAGGGCTGGTTCGATGCCGGCATCCTCCCCGACCTCGGTCTCGGGGCCCAGCAATACCTTCTCCATCAGGACCATCTTCGGCAGGGGTACATCAACTTCATGGAACACGCACTCCTCTATGCCGACCTCCTGACCACGGTTTCCCCAACCTACGCCTGGGAGATTCAAACTCCGGAATTGGGCGCGGGCCTGGACGCCATCCTTCGCAAACGATCCCAGGTCCTGGTCGGAATCCTCAACGGCATCGATACCACCGTTTGGAATCCGGAAACCGATCGCCACCTCTTCGCCCCTTACTCGGCCCCCGACATGGCCGGCAAACAACACAACAAGAGGGCTTTGCTGCTCGAGACCGGCCTGGAGGATGAAACGATTCCGCTGGTGGGAATCGTTTCGCGGCTCACCGCTCAGAAGGGGATCGAGCTGTTGATCAGACCAATTGCCCGCCTCCTCGAACTGGACGCGGTGCGCTTCGTGGGGATTGGGACCGGGGAGAAGAAATACGAGGAGGCCCTGGTGTGGTTGAGCCACCGCTATCCCGGCAAAGCCCAATTTCTCCCGGTGTACGACGAGCGTCTGGCCCACCTGATCGAGGCGGGTGCTGACATGTTCGCCATGCCCTCCCGGTACGAACCGTCCGGACTAAACCAGATGTACAGCCTCGCTTATGGAACTCCGCCGATAGTGCGGCGGACCGGTGGTCTGGCAGACACTGTCCGGCACTACGATCCCGCCACGGGTGACGGCAACGGCTTCGCCTTTGAGCATTACTCGGAGGAAGGGTTTCATTGGGCTTTGGGAGAGGCTGTCCGCCTATTCCCCGACCGTGACCTGTGGGAGCGATTGCAACAAAACGGAATGTCCGAAGACAACTCGTGGGAGCGACGGGCTGGCGAGTACCTGGCCGCATACCAAACCGTGATGGAAAACGTCGATCAATGAACGTCATCTTCATCGAACCGAGCTTCCCGAGCTATCAGAAGAAGTTCGTACGGGGTTTGGCGGAAGCCGGCGCCACAGTCATTGGCATAGGCGAAAGACCGCGGGACTGGCTCGACGAAGATGTCCGGGGCTGGTTGAGCCACTATGAACAGGTCAGCTCGGTCGTTGATGACGGGGCCCTCGAACAAGCGGTGCGGTTCGTGCAATCCCGAACCTGGGTCGATCGACTGGAAGCCACCATCGAGGCGCACATCGTGCCGTCGGCGGTGGTTCGGGAGCGGTGTGGGATACCCGGTACTTCGGTCAGGACCGCCTGGTTGTGCCGGGACAAACCATCGATGAAAGAGGTGCTCCGCCAGGCGGGGATACCCTGTGCCCTCTCGATCGGCGCCGACGACCCCGACGAGGTGCGGACCTTCGCCCGTCAAGTGGGTTACCCGATCATCATCAAGCCCCGCGACGCCGCCGGTGCCTCTGGCACCAGCAAGGTGAACAGCGACGACGAACTGGAGGCAGCGCTGTCATCGTTCCGTTTCGATCTGGGCGCCTCGGTCGCCGTGGAAGAGTTCGTCGAAGGACACGAGGGCTTCTACGACACGGTGACAATCGACGGACAAGTCGCAATGGAGTTCGTATCCCACTACTACCCCAACGTGCTCGAAGCCATGAGGACCCGGTGGATCTCACCGGTATTCATCACCACCAACCGGATCGACCGGGTCGAGGGCTACGACGAGGTGAAGATGATGGGCCGTCGGGTGCTCCCCGAGCTTGGAATCGGAACCTCCGCTACCCACATGGAGTGGTTCGCCGGGCCCAAGGGACTCAAGTTCTCCGAAATCGGTTGCCGCCCGCCGGGTGTGGGCGCTTGGGACCTCTATTGCGCCGCCAACGAGATCGACCTGTACCACCAATGGGCGATGGCCATTTGCCACGGCCTCGTCACTACGCAGCCCTCGCGGAATTTCTCCGCAGGGATCATCGCCCTGCGCCCGGATCGCGATGGGACGATCTCGGGATACGACGGTCTGGACGAGGTGCGAAGTAAGTTCGGAGAGTGGTTCATAGACTTCCACCTCCCCAAACCCGGAACACCGACCCAACCGGTCGAAGCCGGCTATATGGCTAACGCCTGGATCAGGATGCGCCACCCCGACTATGACACCCTGCGGGAGATGTTCATGCGAGTTGGCGAGATCGCCCAGGTCCGGGCGGTCTGACGATGGCCTTGCCCGCATTCCTTTCCCCAGTGGAGCATGCCACCCCGGATGAGGTCGACAACTTGCTGTCCGATCGTACGTTTCCCGTGGTGGAGCCTGGCCGGGCCATTTTTCTGTTCCGGGGCAAGGCCGAAGCGGTGAGCTTGCGGCCGATGATCGCCGGGTTCCCCGGCCCTCACAACTTTGCCAGGCTCAACGGCAACGACCTCTGGTGGCTCGATCTCCCCTTGCCTGACGGCGCCCGACTCGAATACAAGTTTGAGGTCCTGCGCGACCACCATGCCGAGTGGGTCAACGATCCCCTCAACCCGATCACCACCACCAATCCCTTTGGGACCAATTCCGTTTGCCGGGCATACGGGTACGAGGTCCCGGATTTCGCCCGGGTCCATGAGATCACTCCCACGGGCTCATTCGAGGACGTTTGGGTTGCCTCAGCCATGGGTCGAGATCGCAAACTCACCGTCTACCGTCCCGCCGGATTCGACTCACAGAGGGATTATCCGCTCTTGTTCATACACGACGGTGGCGACTACCTCACCTATGGCGGCATGGCCCTGGTCCTCGACAATCTGATCAATTGGGGTCGTATCCCTCCAGTGTTGGCGGCGTTCTCCTGGCCGCAGGAACGGCTAGTCGAATATGCCGCTCACGCGGCCCACGCCGACTTCGTCGTAAATGAGGCGATGCCGCAACTAGAGGACACCTTTGCTATCGGTCGAAAAATCATCATGGGGGCAAGCCTCGGTGCCGTGGCTGCCCTCCATACCGCCTGGCGGCATCCCGGCGCCTTTGCCGGGCTCTTGTTGCAATCGGGCACCTTTGCCCAGACTCCCGGATGGGGCGCGGCCCAGGGCATCCTCGGACCGATCGCCGACCTTCTCCACCGATTGGAACCGTCAGTGCTGCCGAAACAGGTCTTTCTCTCATGCGGGACCTATGAGAGGATGATCGCCGAAAACCGCTTCATGGCCGACCGCCTTCGGCGTGCGGGTCTGACCGTGCGATACGCCGAGAGCCGGGATGGTCATACCTGGGAGGCTTGGCGGGATCGTCTCCAGGAAGGCCTTGGTTGGGTCCTCGGCTGAGCTAATTCGATCACGGCGGCCCTCCCGGATCGTTAGGTTCTGGGCATGCCAGGTGAACCGATCTCGATTCGCGGCGCTCCCGACGTGGCGGGCCTCACGTTCCGCCACTTTCGGGGCGAAGCGGACTATCCGGCGATGGTGCGCATCATCACCGCTGCCAAGGTGGCCGACGACATCGAACGGTCCGACACCGTCGACACCATTGCAAACGGCTACCGCCATCTCCACAACTGTGACCCGTACCTCGACATGTGTTTTGCCGAGATCAACGCAGAGCCCATTGCGTATTCGCGAGTGTGGTGGGAGAAGCAAGAGGACGAACAGCACACCTACATCCCGATCGGCTTCGTCGACCCCGCCTGGCGGCGCCTGGGAATCGGACAGGTGCTGCTGGGCTGGAACGAGCAACGGCTCGGAACGATTGCCGACCTACACAGCGCCGAGAACAAGGTGTTCCGTTCCTTCGCCGAAGGAGGGGAGGAAGGTGCTCGCGCCCTGCTGGAGAGCAATGGCTACAAACCGGTCACCTACGGTGCCGAGATGGCCCGGAGCATTGTCGGCGAGCTTCCCGACTCTCCGCTGGCTAAGGGTCTCGAGATCAGACCGGTCGAGTCCGATCATCTCCGACGGATCTGGGAGGCCGACGCCGAGGCGTTCCTTGATCACTGGGGAGCACGCCGGCCTACCGAGTCGGACTGGGAGGGGTTTCTCGATCGCCCGTTCACCGACACCACCCTGTGGAAGATCGCCTGGGAAGGAGACCGGGTGGTGGGCCAGGTCCGTTCATTCATCAACACCGCCGAGAACGAGGAGTATCAACGGCTGCGGGGATACACCGAAGACATCTCGACAATCAAGGAGTGGCGCGGCAAAGGCGTGGCCCGGGCGCTGATCTGCGAAAGCATGCGAGTCCTGCGAGAGCGGGGCATGAAAGAAGCCGGGCTGGGTGTCCACACCGAAAACCCCACCGGGGCCCTCCACCTCTACTCAAGCCTCGGTTATCAGATCCACGCCACCTCGACGACGTTCCAGAAGCCGATCGGTTAGTCGAGGTTGGTCCGAGCAAGGAACCGATCAACCACTCCAGCGTCTCCCATGATCTCTCCCCGATCTGTCCCGATCCGCCGGTAGAGCATCAAGAGGAGGTCGGAGGCACTGGCCCTGAGGACCGCGTCCCCCTTGTGGTGACCCCGCTCGACCTGTAGTTGCCCCTTCTCATCTTCGCCAACCAACCATTCCCCCAGGGCGTCGGTGGCATGGAGGTGCAGAGTCCCCGCGAGAGGTTGGGCGTCATCATTTCGAGAAGGCGTCGAGTGTTCGAGAAACTCGTCGACAGAGTCGGCAGCGAGGTCTGGCTCGATCTCGAACTCTCGACTGGCCGCAGTCTCGGCGTCCCAACGGTGGACGGCGGCCTCCTGGACCTGATGCCGGGTGACGAACGCCACGTCCTTCTGGTGCGACCAGGTCCATAGGGCAGCCGTCTGGTCTGCGGTGCCAAGGACGGAAACGAGCCGGCCGACGCCCTGGCGGTAGTCGGCCAACAGCTCAGCCTCCGACTCGGGCCGCGCTATCTCCGGAACGGTGTTGGGATCGGTGACGAGACCTGCAACGATCGACGCCCAGAAATAGTGGACCTCGCGGATGTGCCAAACCAGGTCGGAGACGTTCCATCCCGGACAACACGCAACATCAGCCGCAAAGTTCCCCTCGGCGGCATCGGCCAGGCCATGGCCATCTGTGCTGATCGCCTCGACAGCTCGCTTGGTGGAAAGCATCATCGCACCGTACTCGGGAAGGCTGCGCAACAGTGCCGGTACTCTCACCGACCATCCCTATGCCTGACTTACCAGAACATGTGTTGGTCAACCAGGCGCACTGGAACCAGGATGCTCATGAGTGGGTTGCTTTCGGAGAACGATCATGGGCCGGTGAACCGACCTGGGGCATTTGGAATATCCCCCAAAGCGAGCTGCCGTTGCTGCCCGAAGAAATGACGGGCCTCGATGCCATCGAGTTGGGCTGTGGGACGGCTTATGTCTCGGCATGGATGGCCCGGCGAGGCGCCCGAGTGGTGGGCATCGACATCTCAGAGGGGCAACTGTCCACAGCTCGCCGGCTGGCCTCCCAACACGGTGTTGAACTGACTTTGATTCACGGCAACGCCGAGGAAGTGCCTTACCCCGCGGAGTCCTTTGACTTCGCCATCAGCGAATACGGGGCGGCTCTGTGGTGCGACCCCTACCTATGGATCCCGGAGGCCCACCGTCTGCTCAAACCGAGGGGCGAACTCGTGTTCCTCTCCAACTCGATTCTGGTCCCGTTGTGCAGCCCGATCGATGGGACTTTGCCGCTGACCGAGCATCTGGAACGGGACTACTTCTCGATTTATCGCCTCGACTGGAGGGAGGCCATTGATGAGCCCGGTGGGATTGAGTTCAATCTGCCGATTTCGGCGTGGTTTCAACTGTTCCGGCAAACGGGGTTCGAAGTTCTCGAATTCCGGGAGATTCAGGCACCGCAAGGCGGCAAGGACGCCAGCTTTGGGATCACGGCGGATTGGGCCCGCCGTTTCCCATCGGAGCAGGTATGGAGGGTGCGGAAGTGGTCAGGCGCGACTGAGACCGGCGTCGTCATAGGACCATAGGTCGAGTTCTGGTGGCTGCTGCCCGAGCTGGGTAAGGATGGTGGCGATGTGGCTGCGGTGATCGGTGGCGTGATTGACGGCTTGAAGCAACACAACAAACCCCGGTATCTCCGTCGTCGCCTCGTCGGTGACGATCTCGATCATCCGGTTCGGGTCAAGATCGGCAGCCACCTCTTCGAGAGCGGCGCCGGTCTTTTCGAGGACCTCGATGGCGCCCTCGACGCCGGGGAAGGGTTCCTCGCGGCCGAAAATGCGCTCGCCTCCGATCAGGCGGAAGGCATAGCCGGACTCCGCCCGAACGAGATGGGTGATCGTGTCCCGGATGCTGCCGTACGTGCCCGCTACGGTGGCATCGAGGTCCTGATCGGACAGGCCTCGACAGGCCTCCATCATGAGACGATTGGCCCAGTGGTTGTGGCGAAACAGATGAACGAGGGTCGTAGACATGATCTGAGGCTAACGGCCTGGCCGTCTGAGCGGACCGGCCGGAGGACCCGAACGCGACGGAGGGCCCCGAAGGGCCCTCCGCACTGTTTTCGAACCTGGACTTAGAAGTCCATGTCGCCGCCGCCGCCACCACCATGGCCCCCATGGCCACCGGCTGCAGGCTTGTCTTCCTTCCGTTCGGCGATCAGCGCCTCGGTCGTCAGCAGCAACGCCGCGATCGAAGCAGCGTTCTGCAGAGTTGACCGCGTCACCTTGGCCGGGTCGATGACCCCTGCCGTCATCAGGTCCTCGTAGTGGCCGGTCTGGGCGTTGAAGCCCATATTCCCAGTTTCGGAGCGGACCCGCTCAACGACAACACCGCCTTCGGCTCCGGCGTTGACCGCAATCTGACGAAGTGGTTCCTCAAGGGCACGACGGACGATCTGACGTCCTGTCTTCTCGTCGTCGCTTCCACCGCGGAGTTTGTCGATGGAGGTCTGGGCCCGAAGCAGCGCCACGCCGCCTCCGGGAACGATGCCTTCCTCGACCGCGGCGCGGGTAGCAGAAACTGCGTCCTCGATGCGGTGCTTCTTCTCCTTCAGCTCCACCTCGGTGGCGGCGCCAACCTTGACGACCACAACACCGCCGGAGAGCTTGGCGAGACGCTCCTGGAGCTTCTCACGGTCCCAGTCGCTGTCGGTGTTCTCGATCTCGCGCTCGATCTGCTTGATCCGGGCCTTGACATCAGTGTCGCGTCCAGCGCCATCGATGACGGTGGTGTTGTCCTTGGAGACGATCACCTTCCGGGCCTTGCCGAGCATGTCGACGGTGACATTCTCGAGCTTCAACCCGACCTCTTCGGAGATGACGGTGGCTCCGGTGAGGATGGCGATGTCTTGCAGCATGGCCTTGCGACGCTCACCGAAACCGGGAGCCTTCACGGCCACCGAAGAGAACGTGCCGCGAATCTTGTTGACGACCAGGGTGGCTAAGGCCTCGCCCTCGACATCTTCAGAGATCACCAGCACACCCTTACCGGCCTGCATGACCCGCTCCAACACAGGCAGCAGATCGTTGACCGAGCTGATCTTCTGGTTGGCCACGAGGATCAGTGGATCCTCCAGCACCGCCTCCTGGCGATCGGCGTCGGTGATGAAATACGGGGAGATGTAGCCCTTGTCGAACTGCATGCCCTCGGTGAACTCGAGCTCAAGACCAAAGGTCTGACCCTCTTCGACGGTGATGACGCCATCCTTGCCTACCTTGGCAAAAGCCTCGGCAATGGTCCTGCCGATGGTGAGGTCGTTGTTGGCCGAAATCGATGCAACCGCCGCAACGGATTTCGCCTCGATGGGGGTCGACAGGTCGCCCAACGCCTTGACAACGGCATCGACGGCCTGCTCGATGCCCCGCTTGAGATCCATCGGGTTGGCACCAGCAGCGACGTTGCGCAGGCCCTCTTTGACCATGGCCTGAGCAAGCACAGTCGCCGTGGTGGTTCCGTCACCGGCAACGTCGTTGGTCTTGGTAGCGACTTCTTTGGCGAGCTGAGCACCCATGTTCTCCCACGGGTCGTCGAGCTCGATCTCTTTGGCGATTGTCACCCCATCATTGGTGATGGTCGGTGAGCCCCATTTCTTTTCCAGCACGACGTTGCGGCCCTTGGGACCCAGAGTGACCTTGACTACGTCAGCCAGCTTGTTGACACCCGCCTCGAGACCGCGGCGAGCGTCCTCATCAAATCGAAGATCTTTGGCAGCCATTACTTACGTCCTCCCGTTTTTGCGACAGTTTTTGCGACAATCGCAAGCAGGTCACGGGCAGAGAGCACCAGGTACTCGTGCCCACCAAACTTGACC
The DNA here is from genome assembly GCA_040905905.1 of Acidimicrobiia bacterium. Classification (GTDB taxonomy): domain Bacteria; phylum Actinomycetota; class Acidimicrobiia; order Spongiisociales; family ZC4RG35; genus JAICND01. The sequence goes on along the minus strand of JBBDQN010000012.1, from coordinate 36,952 downwards.
TCAGTGCCGGCGTATTTTGAGTAGAGCACGTTGTCCCCGACGCTTACGTCCATGGGGAGACGATCGCCATCGTCATTAAGGGACCCCGGGCCGACGGCCATAATCTCACCGATTTGCGGCTTTTCTTTGGCCGTATCGGGGATGACGAGCCCGGAGGGGGTCCGCTGCTCCAGCTCATCTTCGGGCTTGACGACCACACGATCGCCTAGCGGGCGAAGATCCATGTGATTCCTCCTGTCCAAACGACTTAGCACTCACGGACTGCGAGTGCTAAGCGACCTTAGCAGTCCCCCAAGGAGAGTGCTAAATGTCACACCTCATGATCGCGGTCCGGGGCCGATTAATTCGGCCCTCGATCGAGCCTCCCACCGTAACCTCGTTTGATGGGGCCCCACTATCGCCCTGAGGAGCTGGAGGCAGCTTTGGTGGCGGCCGCCGATGAAAGCCGTCAGGCGCGCATTCATGCGATTGTGAGCCATCGCCAGGAGGAGTCCGAAACGGTGTCAATCACGGGTGACATCGGGACGCTTCGTCTAGCAGGCGCAGACGACGAAGCTGTGGCGTCATTGACGCTGGGCCCGGGAGCCGTCGGCGGATTTCTTCGGGCAACCGCCAACAGCCTCTTGCGGCCTGGTGACTCGGCGGCTGCGCTTGCGTGCGAACTGATCGCCCTCGGGGATTCCCACTGGCGATTAGGAATCGGAGACCTGTGGCCGGCGAGATCGATCAGAGTTTGACGACCTCATCCCAGGCGCCGGCCGGGGTCCACACCGAGGGCCCAATTGGAGAACCTTCCCATCCGTAGCCAGTGGGAACCGGCCATGCCGATCATTGCTGCGTTGTCGGTGCAGAGGGCAGGTGAGGGGATCCGAAGCTTGATGCCGCGTGCCTCTGCCTCCTCGCCGAAGCGTTCGCGCAAACGGCGATTGGCCAACACTCCACCACCTCCCCCCACCACCCTGGCGCCGGTGTCGTCGACGGCGCGAAAGGTCTTGTCGACCAGGACATCGACGATGGCCTCCTGGATCGAGGCGGCCACGTCGGCCAGAGGTGGTAGCTCGCCCGACTCTTTGGCCTTCTCGATAAACCGCACTACCGATGTCTTCAGACCCGAGAAGGACAGTTGATGGGGGCGGTCAACCATCGCCCGGGGGAACGACACGGCTCGGGGGTCACCCCCTTCGGAAGCAGCGTCAAGGGCGGGCCCGCCCGGAAACCCGAGCCCCATCACCCGGGCCAGCTTGTCGAAAGCCTCACCGGCGGCGTCATCAATCGTCTCGCCAAGGATCTGGTAGATCCCCCAATCTTCAACCAAAACGATCTGGGAGTGTCCACCTGAGGCCAGCAACACCACCGCCGGCGGCACGAAGTCCTCGAACTCGAGCCGGGGTGCCATCAGATGACCCTCCATGTGGTCGATCCCGATGAACGACAGCTGGCGAGCCCAAGCGGTGGCTTTGGCAAATGAGTGCCCTACCAGCAGGGCTCCGACCAACCCGGGTCCGGCCGTGGCCGCCACTCCGTCGAGATCTGCTGGGTGGACCCCCGACTCCATCAACGCCTTGTGGGTCATGGCACGAATCGACTCGACATGAGCCCGGGCCGCCACCTCGGGCACGATACCGCCAAAACGCGCATGGAGGTCTACCTGTGACGACAGCACGTTTGAGAGCGCCTCTGAACCACGCACCACCGCGACCGCGGTCTCGTCACACGACGTCTCGAAGGCGAGCACCAGCGGACTCATGAAAGTGCCATCTCGATCTCGTCGAGCCGGGCCCGGTACTCGTCACCGTCGAGGTCATGGACCCACATGATCAGGGCATCCTCATCCCGGTAATAGAGCTTGCGCACCCCCACCGGCGCCATTCCAAAGCGCTGATATAACGCTTGCGCCTGCCGGTTGGATACCCGCACCTCGAGCGTAAGGCTCGTGGCTCCCGCTTCGAGGGCGGCCGTGGTCAAGTGAAGCATCAGCCGGGTCCCGACCCGACCACCGCGGTGGTCAGGGGAGACAGTGACGGTGGTCACGTGGGCTTCAGGGATGACGAGGAGGAGGCCCCCGTAACCGACAATACCCCCGATCGATTCGGCCACGAGGTAGGCACGATCTGAGCCCGAGAGTTCCTCTTTGAATATGCCCTCGGTCCAGGGAGTCGGATAGGTGGCTTGTTCGATACGAAGGCAAGCTTCGATGTCTTCCGGAAGCATGGGTCTGATCAGGACGGTGCCGACCATGGGCCCTCCGGTTGCAGCTTGTCCCAGTTGAGGGTGACGTCGGGTTCGCGCAGGTAGATAGGACGCAGAGTCTCGGACGCGAATGAATCCTTCTCGAGCTGTGACAACCCCACCTCCAGGAGGGTTCGGGCGGTGGGATAACGCGGCTTGCCGATCTTCACCCTGTGAATACCGGAGAGGGCGTCCTCGGGCAGTGCGGCCGAGTCGCCGATCAGTAGGGGGTTGCCCGGATCAGACATCAGAAAGGCTCGCAGCACCTCCGACGTCATCAGGGCGGGAGGTCCGTCTCTGACGACGCCTCCCGGAACCGGTTGATAGGTCGCCACCGCCAGCTCGCCCCGGCGGACATCTACCAGGGAATAGATATGGCGGTGGCCTGTAGCTGCGGCCAGGGCAAGGGTGTCCAGGGAGGAACCACCCACTACGGGTATGCCAAGCGCAGCCGCCAGGCCCTGGGCGGTCGCCACACCGACCCGGATCCCGGTGTAGAGCCCGGGGCCGAGATCGACAACGATCGCATCAATGTCGTGGGGGAACCAGCCGGCCTGTTCGAAGCAGAAGTCGATGGCCGGGATCAGGAACGTGGCATGACCGCGGCGGTCGAGCCTGGATGCTTCGGCGATCACCGTTCGTCCCTCGGAGAGGACCACCCCGGACTGGGCGGTGGATGTCTCGATTGCGAGCAACTTCACGAGTCGAACTCCAGGGACATCTCGTTCCATCGTTCGTCGGGACCGTCAAGGGTCACCACCCTGGTGTCGTCCGGATCGACCTCGAACCCGATCTTGAGGTGGTCAGGAGGGAGAACCTCTTCGACGGCATCGCCCCATTCGATCACCAGTACGCCGTCGGCCGATTCGTCTATCAGATCGAGGTCGTCGAACTCGTTTTGGGTAGAGAGGCGGTAGACGTCGGCATGGATGAGAGGTAGGAACCCACTCAGGTACTGGCGAACCAGGATGAAAGAGGGGCTCGTCACGGGTTCCTCGACTCCCAGACCCGACGCGACGCCACCGGTAAAGAGGGTCTTGCCTGAGCCCAGGGGCCCGGACAACGCCACGATGTCGCCTGCCCGGAGATGGGCGGCTAACCGTGCTCCAAGACTGGCGGTGTCAACCGGGAGCGGACAACGGATCGAAATCATGCGAACAGATTCATCTGTTCGGGATCGGCGCTGGCGACCGTCGGCGCAGTGGGAGTGGGCGGCGTCGGCGGTTGGTCGAGAGTCTCTCGGATCAACACGAAATCGCGCTGCATCTCGGCGACGAGGCTGGCGGAACGAAGGGCGGCCGCAGGATGAAAGGTCGCGATCAGGAGCTTGTTCCGCCACCAGGGAAACACACGTCCTCTGAGCCTGGTGATGCCGGTGTCCGTCCGCAGGAGCAGCTTGGTGGCGAAGTTGCCGAGCGTCACCACCACCCGGGGATCGACGAGAGTGATCTGGCGACGCAAGTAATCCTTGCAGGCGTCGATCTCGTCCTGTTGAGGATCGCGGTTGTTGGGCGGGCGGCATTTGATGACGTTGGCTATGTATACATCCTCACGAGCCATCCCTATCTCTCCCAGAAGTCTGGTCAGGAGTTGACCGGCAGCTCCTACGAACGGCTCTCCCTGCTGATCCTCGTGGAATCCCGGCGCCTCGCCAACAAACATCAGATCGGCGTTGGGATCGCCGACGCCGAACACGACCTGGGTGCGGGTCCCGGCCAGCCGGCAACGCGTGCAGACCAGGGCCTCGTCGCGCAACTCGATGAAAGCGTTGCTCATTCAAGTGCGAATGGTACGGACTTCCGTTCTCGTGAATGGCTTAGGGTCGTCGGCCTGCTGCCAAGGTGTCGAGCAGGCCTCCCAGGGCACGTTCGAGAAGGTCGAACACGAGGACGTAGTCCTGGTCGGTGCCGAAATAGGGATCCGGCACCTCGGGCCACTCGTTGGCATCGGGACCGACCTCTGTCATCTTGAGGATGCGGGTGGATGCCTCGGCAGGGGCACGCTCTCGTACGATCCGATCGACCGTGTCGTCGGCGGTGAGGATCAGGTCGAAGCGATCGAAGTCGTCCCGGCGAAGTTGTCGCGCTCGCTGCCCGGAAACTTCGAAGCCTCGCCGTCCAGCCTCGGCAATGGTCCGCCGGTGAGGAGCCTGCCCTTCGTGCTCCCGGCTTGTTCCGGCACTGTCGACCTCGACCTCTAAGCCGCGGGCGAGAGCCATATGCCGAAGGATCCCTTCGGCCGCCGGCGACCGACAGATATTTCCCCAGCACACCATGAGCACCCGATACGGATCGGGCTCAACCCTCACGTGACGCCTTAATCGCAGCCTCGATGGCCCGACCAGTGGCAACGAAGGCCGCCTCGGCGGCGAGGTCGAGGTCGCCCGGGGTCGACCCACAAGCGGTCACAAAAACGACGTCGCCGTCGTAGCGGGTATGCGACGGGCGAATACAGGCTCCGATGGCGTCGTGGGCCCGGATCCTCATGTGGATGAGGTCGGCGCGGGTAAAACTGGACGAGGTGGCGACCACGACCAGAGTGGTATTGACCAGGGGTCGCGGAAGCAAGGCCGGGGGCGGTGGCACGAGCGATCCTCCCGTCAGCGACTCGCCCTCCAGCGTGAACACGTCACCAACCGGGTTGAGAACCACCAGTGCCCCGACAATGTGACCATCACCAGTGTCGGTCACGGCCGAGCCCACCCCGGTCGGCACCCGAAACTCAAAGCCCCTCCATTTGGCCGAGGATGTTCCTGCGCCGGCGCCGATCCGCCCCATTGCGACCGGATCAGACACGGCCGCCCGGTAGGCAGCCGCTCCCTCTTCCGGACCCGGACGTTTCCCCTCACCCTCGGGGGAGAGATCAAAGACCACCGCAGCCGGGACCAGCGGGACGCGGACAACCGGTGTCTGGTGACCCCGCCCATCTGTCTCGAGCTCGCGGACGACTCCATCGGCCGCCGCCAGCCCAAAGGCGCTGCCTCCTGTCAACAAGATGGCCTGGACCTGTTCTATGCGCGACCCCACCGCCAGGAGGTCGGTCTCGCGTGTGCCTGGCGCTCCTCCCCGCACCTCCACCGTGGTGACATTTGGTTCCGGTAGCACCACGACCGTGCATCCGGTGCGCCCCTCAAAGTCGGTCCAGTGCCCGACCTTGATGCCGGGAATGGCGGTGAGCGTCATGAACGGTATCGGCGAGGCAGCCGCGGCCCGATGCGGCTCATGATTTCCCAGGGGATGGTTCCCATCCGTTCGGCCCATTCAGTCACTGGCACGTCCGCATCATCTTGCCTGCCCAACAACACCACCTCGTCGCCCAGGTCGACCGGGTCATTGCCCACATCGACCATCAGCTGGTCCATGGTGACGTTTCCCGCCAGGGGATACCGCCGACCTCTGATGAGAGCCTGACCGCCCCGGGCCGCCAGGTTGCGCGGCACGCCGTCGGCGTAGCCGATCGGAACCGTGGCGACCGTCGACTGCTCCTCGAGGGGCCGAATACGACCATAGGAGGGCCGCTCTCCGGCTGGCAGCCTGCGAGTGAACATGACCCGCGAAACGATCCTCATAGCCTGTCGAAGATTCACTCTTCCTTCGGTGCTTTCCCCGGGATGGACCCCGTAGACACCGATCCCGCAGCGAACCATGTCGCGGCGGGCACGCGGAAAGAGCACTGCACCGGCGGTGTTGGCGAGGTGGATCATCGGAACCGTGTATGGCCCGATTGCGTGGTCGAATCGGTCAATTTGGACTTCGGTGAAGTCCGCGTCTTCCTCGGACACCGCAAAGTGTGACCACAATCCCTGTAGCGACAGACCCGCCTTCTTTATGACCGTCAGCAACTCTCCGAGACCTTCGTCATCGATCCCGACCCTATGCATTCCGGTGTTGAGCTTTACCTGAACTTCCGTGGCACCCGCTGCAGCCAGGGCCTTCGCAAAACTGATGCGATAAACCGTTGGGGTGAGGCCCCAATGGACGACCTCGCCTGCATCAACCTGATTGGGCTCGGAGAGCACCAGGATCGGAGCCTCGATCCCTGCCTCTCGGAGACGAATACCCTCCTCCAACAATGCGACTGCCAGCCACGAAGCTCCGGCCTCGATGGCGGCCTCGGCGACCGGTACGTCCCCGTGGGCGTAAGCATCAGCCTTGACAACTGCACACACTGCAGACGGCGCGGCGACTTCCAGAAGGGCGGCGACGTTGTGATGAATGGCGCCAAGATCAACCTCGACCCAGGATGGCCTCATCTGAACTTTCCGATGTGACTGGAGAGAGTGTCCGCAGTCACGGTTTGGTTGGTGGCCAGGTCGGCGGCAGCCACACCATGCCAAAAGGCAGCAGATCGGCCGGCAGTAGAGGCAGGTAACCCGGCAGCCAAAAGCGCCGCAACCATTCCCGCTAGTACGTCACCGGTGCCGATGGTGGCGAGTTCGGGACCTCCACTGGTCACCAGCCAGGGGGTCGAACCGTCGGTCACCCAGGTCGGGTTGCCCTTCAGCAGCACCACCGCCCCGGTGGCGGTCGCCAGATTGGCGGCCGCCTCAGGAGTTGGCTCGATTCCTACCAACCGTCGAAATTCGCCCTGATGAGGGGTCATCACCCACGGGCCGGCACGGCCTTGCTCGGTCGGCTCGAGGGCGTTGAGTGCGTCGGCATCAACAACAACGGGCCCCCGCCATTCGACCAGAAGCCGCCGCACCAGATCGTGATGACCACTGCCAAGACCGGGACCGACTACCAGGACTTGAAACCGTTCCGGTAACTGATCAAGAGGAAAGTGCAACAACTCCGGCGCCGCCGCAGCCGCCGCTGGCGACGACTCGGCAGGCACTGCCAAACCCACCGCTCCCGCCCCGAAATAGAGCGCGGATCTAGCGGCGAGGATCGCCGCCCCGACCATTCCCGGGGCTCCTCCAATCACAAGCACCGAGCCTGCCGACCATTTGTGGGCGGTGCGCGGGCGAGCAGGCAACGGAGCATCTGTGGCCTCGACGACGAGGTACTCGGGGTTTCCGCCTGTAAGGCCGATGTCGGCAACCTCGACCTCCCCGCACCGGTCGGGACCCAGTCCAAGGACATGGCCGGTCTTGAGGGCATGAAAAGTCACAGTTCGGGTGGCAGTGAAACACTCGTCAACGACCTCACCGGTACGAGGATCGAGTCCGCTGGGGACGTCTACCGCAAGTACCGGCGCCTGGTGTTGCAACCAGGGTTTGAGCTCGGGTGGGAGGCCCTGTCGAAATCCTCCTCCAAAGAGGGAATCGATTATGAGGTCGACATCGCCAGCGGCTGTGAGGGAGTGGAAGCGGACCCCTTCAACCCGCGCCCTTCGTTGGGATTCACGGGCTGGCTCAGTACGGGGCTCGTCGAGGGTGTGAACCCTCACCCCCACCCCCCTCCTCCTGAGGTACCGGGCGGCGACCAGACCATCACCACCGTTGTTGCCCGGCCCGACCAGCACTCCCACCCGAGAGCCATAACCCACCCCCATCCGGACCGCGTTAGCGGCCACCGCCCGCCCGGCTCGCTCCATCAGAACCTCGATTGGATCGGACGCCTCCTGGTCGAGCCGGACCGCCTCGGCAGGCGTGATGACGGGTTGCACCTCCTAGTGCTCCCCCACCGCTACGGCCATCACCAGGGCCGTGGTGTCGGTGTGGGTGATGGTGACCAGGACCTCGCTCACGCCAAGCCTTTCGGCCCGCGCGGCCGCTCCTCCCGTTAACCGCACAGTCGGCTTCCCGCCTCCGGTGATTTCGATTTCGGTCCAACGAAGCCGGCGCCACCCGGTGCCGAGGGACTTCATGACGGCTTCCTTCCCGGCAAATCGCGCGGCGTAGCGGCGAGCTGGCCTGGCAAAGCGCGATGCGTAGGCGCGTTCGTGTTCGGTGAAACACCTCTCGGCAAATCTTGGATACCGCTCCAGCACCCGATCGACTCTGGCGATGTCGGCCAGATCCACACCAAGCCCGAGAATACGCATGGATCGACGGTAGCTGTCACGCCTCCCGACATCACCCCCCTCGCTCGGCCTCCCACCGGACGGTCCCCAGCAGAGGGAGCTGGGCTCGGTGGGGTGGAGCATTGCGTTGGTCCGCTCGGAGTGGGCACGCTCGTCGTCAAGCCCGAGCGTCACATCGTTCACCTTGCCGACCTCACCGTCGAGGAAGCCGCCGCAATGGGCCGGATACTCCACCACGCGGCCCAGGTTGTGACTGAGCTGTGCGATCCCGACCACGTCTACATCGCCTTGTGGTCACACGCCGAGCGCCGGCCTGGACATATCCACTACGTGGTCCAGCAACAGCGAGTTTGGTTAGCTCCACATGAAAAAGGGCTGGTCGGTTTTGCGATGCCCACGTCGCCGGAGATGACCACGGCGTCGATCGACTCTTGAAAGCGGCTGCGTCGAGCAGCTTTCCGTCCAAATTAAAGAACGAAGCCCGAATTGGCTTCATTTCTAGTCGCCCTGAACAGGTGCTCGCACACCGTGCCACCGGCCGCCGAGTCCACTCTCTGGATAATGCCGAAGGTACCGCGTAACGCACTGTCAGAGCACTCAGACAACCCAGACCGAACCCGCGAACGGACATTCGGCCTCCACCACTTCATCGCCACGTCTCGCGCAGCCACACGCTGGCGTGCGCGGGGCGGACGGTGTCGCCCACGATGTCGAGCAGGTCCGCGCGCATCGAGTCGAGGTCGACCTCGTCTCGCAGGCGGGCACCGAAGGCGTAGAGCGTGCGGGCAGCGTCGTAGCGGGAGCGGTAGAAGCGGCGGTCCACGGCGTCTTGGACGCGACCGCGCACGGGCTGGAAGAGCGCGAAGACCAGCAGCGTTGAACCGGCGACTGCGAGCTCGCTGTCGGAGGTGAACGAATGGAGCACCGCCTGGATGGCCACGACTCCTGTGAGGTAGGCGACGAGCATGACGCTGACCGTGCCATACACGACTGTGCGGCGCACGACGATGTCGATGTCCCACAACCGAAACCGGAGGATCGCCATCGTGAACGCCGTACCGAAGCAAGCCACAGAGACCAGCAACCCCGGGAGCACCACCACCGGCCGCAACAGGAGTGGAAGACCCCCGGCCACGAGGAAGCGTGCCGGCAGCACAAGCAAGACACCAACGAAGAGCACCCAGTTGCTGGCCAATAGCCACTTCGTCTGCTGGCGCTGAATCGGCCCAGCGACCTTCCAGCGGTAGAGCTGAGCAGTGAGGCCGGCGGAGCTCGCGGTGAGCCAGACGACCAGCCTTGCAGCCGGAAGCGTGAGCAGCCCCGAGCCGCCCGCTACCAGCACCGCGCTTGCGGCCCAAACAACCGGCCAGCCGAAGGCGAGGATCGCCGAGCGTCGAGGCACGAAACGTCCGTCCGGGAAGAACAGCAAGAAGGGAATCGGCATCGCCGCGCCGAGCCACTGCGCCGCCACGACCGCTCCGGCCCACAGGGGATCTGCAACGATCAGTGCCTCGGGAGCTGGAAGGAGGAAGACGAGGAACAGGAGGCCGCCGACCGACGTGTAGAGCGCGACCCAGTCGTCGAACCGACGCCGGGCCATGAGCAACGTGTTGCCCACGTACAAAATGAGAACCAGCAGTTCGAGCGCGAAGAGCGCGAGGCCGTACAGACCACCGGCAGGCCGCAGCAGGCTCCCCGCTCCTGCGTCCAAGGCCGTGAGCTCGGTGAAGCGGGGAGCCAACGAGGTGAAGAGCAGACCAAGCGTCAACGGGTAAAGCACGAGCCACGCGAGGCGTGCGACCAGGAGTCGCCAGTTTCCGACCCCTCCGCGCCAGAGCCAGGCCCTCATCGCGCTCGCCCGGGCAGCCATACTCCGACCAGCATGGCCGCGGCTCGTTACGGGTACGTTACGAGGCGTCCACGGCTCGCTCAGTCTGTAAGTAGGCCCGAAGAGCAGATCGACTGTGAATGTCCTGAAATCGGACCGGTGCGCACTTGCCGCAGGAGGGCGTCGATGAGGGCCGAAGTGATATCTGAGACTGCCAAGCTGTGGGATACCGAACCGGACAAGGCGAAGGGAACTCCGACCGTGAAGGCACGTTCGGAGGGGGCTCTCGCAGTGATGGAGGCTGGACCCTTCTCTTGGCAGGCCGACCTGCCGTCCCTTCTCGGCGAGTCGAACCAGGCCCCCAGCCCCACCGCCCTCCTCCTGAGTGCCCTGGCAGGCTGTGCCGTAGTTTTCATTCGTGACACCCTGGGTCCCCAGCTCGGCGTGAGCATTGAGAGCGTCGAGGCGACTGCTTCATGTGAGGCCGACAGCCGTGGGCTGCTGGGCATCGAAGGGGCCGAACCCGACCTACGGAACGTCGCGATCGATATCCGGGTGGCCTCTCCCGATGGCGAGGACGGGGTCAACCGTGTCATGGCCGCCTGGAAGGAGCGTTGTCCGATCTACCTATCCCTTATAAAGCCGATGGCCGTCAGGGTCGACTTCGGCGTAGAGAACGCCTAGGGAGGGGACACCTCGGACCGACCTGAGGTCAACCCCAAGTGGCGGTCCGATTGCCGTCCAACGGAGGGACGAAAACTGAAAGGTCGTCCAGGCGCCACGGGCCGGGACGGTTGAGCTTTCGGTGTCGACGGAGACCGATCAAGATATGCCGTTACCGCGCACTTCGTGAGACGCTCGTTATCCGCTCAAGAATGTTGATCTGCGCTGTTGGCCACTCAAGTGCTGGTCTGGCGCGTTATGGACCCGTCGGTCGCGGCGCGAGCCGTCGTTCCGTCGCGACGCAGCGGCCAACGTGCCAGGACAAATCACGTCAAGCCGCAACTCGCGTGGGTCGGTATCGCAGGGCGACCGCGCCCGACCGGAACTCATGGCGATCCACGAGCTCGAGCTGGATGCGCTCGCGCAGACCGGCGAGCAACGTCGGCCCGTGTCCGGCAAGGACCGGCTGCACAAGGAACTCGTACTCGTCGATCAGTCCCAGATCCGCCAACGCCAGGGGCAGCGTCACGCCACCCACCCACAGGCGCTCGCCTGGCTCCTGCTTGAGCCGCTGAACCGCTTGCCCCAAGTCGCCTCGCACCAGCTCGGCATTCCAATCGACCCCGCTCAGCGTGCTCGACACGACGTACTTCTTCGCCCGGTCGATGGTCTCGGCGAACGGGATCTCCCACTCATCCATCCAGTCAGGCCACGTGCCCGTGGCCGGCTGCCGCCACGCCGACTCCATCATCTCGTAGGTCACCCGGCCGAATAGCAGGGCATCGGCTCGTTCCATCTCAGCGGTCCAGTAGCGCATCGACTCCTCGTCCGGGGGGAGCCCTGCCTCGTGATGGCAGCAGCCGTCGAGCGTGACGTTGATCGAGTATCGAAGTGGTCTCATCTCGTTGCTCTCCCTTGATGCGCGCCGCGCGTTCACCGGACCGTAGTCAGACGACTTCCCCCTCTGGGCATGCGAGGCTGTCATGAACCCACCGACAAGAAGCTCACCGAGTAACTGACCACCTCATCCAGGTCAGAGAATGTGTCAGAGCGAAGTCTTCGAAACCAGAGGCAATTCCTCTGATAAGCGACACCGAACCCAGGTCAGCCTCCCGGGCCAGACAGCGCATAATGCGTGTCTTCTCGGCCCCAAATCACCCAGATCACCCGCGCGCTATCCGGCAATCGTTTTCGCATTGCCGATCGCGACGTGCCGATATCTGGCACTTCCCGCAGTGCTCCTTATCCGCTCAAGTTCGCCATCAGTTCGCCGGTGGTGGTCCGCTGAGCGGCTCAGCCCGGCCGATCGGCCGGGTGTTCGGTGCTTCCGGGCTTATTGAACTAGAGCGCCGATCCACATCGCGCTCAGCATTTCGGCGAACCGCTCGTCTGACCACCCGCGCTGCTCGACGAGGCGAAACCACAGCGCACCGTCCATCGTCGCTGCGAATAGATCGCGGCACTCCTGTTCGCTGACCGCCAGTTGGCCCGTGGCTGCGGCGGCTCGTGCGTAATGCCCGGCTGCATCGAGGCGCCGTTCGTCGAATTCGGCGAGCATCCCTTCAGCCGCTGGTTCACTCGTGGCCGCCCCCTGGAGCGCGCGCAACAAGGGCGTGATACGTCGGAACACCGGGGTTAGGACGTCGGCGTGAGCTCGCAAACGGGTTGCGAGTTCCGGTTCTGCGAGCACCGCACGGATCTCCGGCCGGTCCAGAAGGCGGATGTCCTCGTCGTCGCCTCGGAAGGTCTCGTACCAGACCTGTCGCAGGAGTGTGGGCTTGTTGTGATAGGTCGCGTAAACCGTTTCGACTGCCACGCCAGCGACGTTGGCGACCTCAGCAATCGTGGTCCGCCCGTACCCTGAGCCGACGAACAGATCGCGTGCCGCGCCGACGATCCGTCGCCGAGTCTCCGTCGCTTGTTCGCGGCGACGGGTGGACCGGTACGGCCTCTTGACGTTTGGCCTCATTGGATACATACTAACTGTATTGAGAACAGTTCATCTGTATCGGGTGTAAAGGACACCTGCGTCGACCAACTACCCACACTGACGAGAGGAAAGCCACATGAATGAGACGGAAGCCTTCTTAGCCTCCGTGCTGCCGCGTCTGACCGAAGCCGACCTCGCCCTCCACAACGGCGACGCCGGTCCGCGGAAGGTCATGTGGTCGCACCATGATCCGGTGACGCTATTCGGCGCTGTGCGAAGCGGAAGCGGATGGGATGAACTGGGCCAGTTGTTCGATTGGCTGGAGTCGCGGTTCTCTAAAGGGAGCTACCAGTACGAGGTCCTCGCCGCAGGCGCGAGCGGCGACCTCGCCTACATCGTCGGGATCGAGCACACGGCCGTGTCGGTCGGCGGTGCGGAGCCGGAGGCATACGAGCTGCGTGTCACCACTATCTGCCGACGCGAGTACGGCGATTGGAAAGTCGTGCATCGCCACGCCGACCCTAATCCCGAAAGTGATTCTGCTCGTCGCCAGGCTGCTCGACTTAGCTAACCCACGTCCTTCAGACCTAGCGACTGCGTTGTCGACATGCTGCGAGAGGACGAGGACCGCGACGCCATCGCCGTGCCCCGGCATACCGCTGGGCCATCAGTGGGATTGCTGACTCGCGGCTGCAGGTTGGCTGGCCAGACTCTGCGGCTAGCAATTGGCGTTGGTGGGCGCGATCGTCTTCGGGTTCGGTCTGCTGCTCCCCAACGGTCAGCGCATATCACACACTGAATTGCCCTGAGAACGGCCAGTCCGCCCGTCCGGTATCCGGCACTATGCGCCGCGCCATCGCCTTCGTTCACGCTTCGAAGTTTCGACGACTTCACTCATTCCACCGTCACCGTCTTGGCCAGGTTGCGAGGTTTGTCTACGTCGAAGCCGTGTGCCGCGGCAATGTGATAGGCCAACAGTTGCAGCGGCACCACTGCGGTAACGGTGCAGATCAGATCGGGACCGGGAGGAACCGTCAAGACATGATCGGCGACGGCCTCGGCCTCGCGCTCATGGCCTTGTTCGACCAACATCACGATGGTGGCGCCCCGGGCCTTCATCTCCTGCATGTTCGACAGCGTCTTCGCCCGAACGTGGGTGTCGGTGGCGACTCCGACGACGAGGACGCCAGGTTCGATCAGGGCAATAGGACCGTGTTTCATCTCCCCTGCGGCATACCCTTCGGCGCGCAGATAAGCGATTTCTTTCAACTTGAGAGCACCCTCCATCGCCACCGGGAAGTCGCCCGATCTACCGAGGAAAAAAACGTCCCGGGTGTTGGCGAACTGACGGGCAATGTCTTGGATCCGGGGCGAAGCGGTGAGGGCTTCTTCTACTAGCTTCGGCAGGGTTCGAACGGCCGCGGCCAGATGGACGATCGATCCTTCGTCCCGACTTCCCCGGACCTGCGCCAGATAGAGACCCAGCAACTGCAAAGCCACGAGTTGGGTCGTGAAGGTCTTGGTGGCAGCCACGCCGATCTCGGGGCCCGCCCTGGTGTAGAGGACGGCCTCGGCTTCCCGGGCTAGCGCGGAGTCGACGACGTTGGTGACCCCGATCAACAGCGTTCCTTGTGCTTTGGCATATCGAACGGCTGCCATCGTGTCGATCGTCTCGCCGGATTGGGAGATGCCGATTACCAGCGAGTTGGGATCGAGCACCGGGTCGCGGTAACGAAACTCAGAGGCGATATCGATCTCAACGGGTATCCGGGTCCAGCGCTCGATGGCGTACTTGGCCATCATGGCCGCGTGATAGGACGTACCACAGGCCACCACGAAGACTTTGTCGATTGTCCGCAGCCGATCAGGGTCAAGCCCGAGCTCCCTAAGGTCGACGAGCCCGTCTTGGTGAAAACGACCCCGAAGAGTGTCGGTGATCGCCCGAGGTTGCTCGTGAATTTCCTTCTCCATGAAGGTCGAGAACCCGCCCTTCTCGGCGGCTTCCAGGTCCCATTCGATGACCCGCTCCTCAAGCGGGAGCTCCTTTCCGTCGAGGTCGGTGATCGTTATCTCGCTGGCCGAAATCTCGACGACTCGATCTTCGTCAACCACCACCATCCGTTTGGTGTGTTCGAGGAAGGCCGGGATGTCGGAGGCCAGGAAGTTCTCGCCGTCTCCCTTGCCCACCACCAGCGGACTCCCCCGCCGGGCGCCCACCAGAACGTCGGGATCCGCGACCCTCATAACCACCAGGGCCAAGGCCCCTTCGGTGCGCTTCATCACCTGCCGCACCGCCTCGGCCAACGGCAAGTCCGCCATGACCTCGATCAGGTGGGCCAGCACCTCGGTGTCGGTGTCCGAGACGAATTCATGTCCCCGATCTATCAGTTCAGAACGTAGCTCGATCCAGTTTTCGATTATCCCGTTATGCGCCACCACCACGGCACCGGTGCAATCTCGGTGGGGGTGGGCGTTGGTCGTGTTAGGAGCGCCATGGGTGGCCCAACGAGTGTGTCCGATCCCGGTGTGGCCATCGGGCAAAGGGCTGTGGGCGAGGGCATGCTCGAGGTCGGTTATCCGGCCCACCTGTTTTACGACCAGGATCGCATCGTCCTGTTGGATGGCGATGCCCGCTGAGTCATAGCCTCGATATTCGAGTCGGGCCAAGCCAGGGATCAACAATTCGACCACCGGACGGGGGCCCACATACCCGACGATGCCGCACATACAAAACACCTTTCCATGTGCGACCGGGACGAAGCACCAGACCCGGGCTAAATCGGTGTCCATTCGAGAGGCCTCTGTTCCGGGATCACCCCCGGGTTTTTGCTGCTCTCGTTACGGCCATGAAAGGCCGGGAAGGCATCCGCCGAATATTTCGATGACCTTCCTCCTCGTCACCTCCCGCCGGTTGAACGTCAGAAGGCCAGGCGCTTCGCATTTACTTCGTCGCGGTCGTCTTCCCGGTCTCCAACCTACTTTCTCAGTTCTCTTCTGAGGCCAGCGCTGTGGAAACAACGTCGGCGATCTGATCAGCGTAGCCGAGCGCCTCGGCTTCGCTAGCGGCTTCGACCATCACGCGAACCAATGGTTCCGTTCCCGATGCCCTAACCAGCACGCGCCCGTCCTCCCCCAATTGCTTCTCAACTGCGGCAACGGTCGCCCACACCTGATCGGCTTCCTCCAGCTTGTGACCACGTCCAACAGGCACATTCTTTAACACCTGCGGGTATTCGGTCATGGCCTCGCGGCGGAGTTCGCGCAACTCTTTGCCGCTGCCGGCCACAACGTCAAGCAGCCTGACCGCTGTGAGGAGGCCGTCACCGGTCCGGCCCCTGTCGAGAAAGATGATGTGCCCGGACTGTTCTCCCCCCAAGATGGCCCGGCGGGCCTGCATGGCCTCGAGCACATAACGGTCACCCACCTTGGTCTGAACTACCTCTATGCCTGCGTCCGCCATGGCCCGGCGGAACCCGAGGTTTGCCATCACCGTCGAGACCACGACGTTGTTCTTGAGCTTGCCCTGGGCTTTCATGTGGCGGGCGATAATCGCAATGATCACGTCGCCATTTACGGGTCGGGCATCCTCGTCGAAGGCCAGCAACCGGTCGGCATCGCCGTCAAAGGCCAACCCGATGCGACCATGCACATGTTCGGCGAGGAACTCGGGGTGGGTCGAGCCACAACCGAGGTTGATATTGTTGCCATCGGGCTCCACCGCCCACTCCTCCACCGATGCCCGCAGCTTCCGAAACAGGGCCGGGGCGGCCCGATAGGCGGCGCCGTTGGCGGCGTCGATGGACACTCCCATGCCCCGGTAGGTGTAGGTGGCGGTGGTGGCGAGAAAATCGATGTAGCGGTCGAAGGCCTGCTCGTCGACCAGGCGGGTCCCGACCAGATGGCCGGTCGGGATCCGGGTGGACATCGAGCGGATGCGGGCCTCGATCTCATCTTCGACGTGGTCGGTTAACTTGGTTCCGTTGAAGCTGAGGAGTTTGATCCCGTTGTCGGCTGCGGGGTTGTGCGAAGCCGACACGACCGCTCCCATCCGCGCACCTGTTTGATAGGTGAGGTAGGAGATCCCTCCCGACGGCATCACTCCAACGTCCAGGGTGTCGATCCCGGCTGAATGGAAGCCGGCCTGCAGGGCCATCGAGATCATCTCACCTGACCGACGGGTGTCGCGGCCAACGATGACCGGGCCCAACTTGAGTTGGAGTCCCGCCGCCCGTCCGACTGCGACGGCCAGTTCCGCCGTCAATTCAAGGTTGGCAACTCCTCGCACCCCATCGGTGCCGAAGAGGCGTTCATCGGACTCGAGGAGGGAAGCCACCCCTGTCTGTCCGGACCAATCAGCGCTTGGTGTACTGAACCGCCCGGCGGGCCTTGCGAAGACCGTACTTCTTGCTCTCCACCGCCCGGGCGTCGCGGGTCAACAGACCCGCCTTCTTGAGAGTGGGCCGCAACTCGGAGTCAACCTCGATCAAGGCGCGGGCAATTCCGAGCCGAAGCGCATCGGCCTGACCGTTGACTCCACCCCCTTCGAGGGTGGCCTCGACGTCGTAGCGTCCTTGCACCTGGGCCACCTGGAGCGGCTCCATCACCCGCATCCGGATTGCCATCGTCGGGAAATAATCCTCGAGGGCCCGCCCGTTCAGGGTGACCCGTCCGGAGCCATCCCGTAGTCGGACTCGGGCTACTGCCACTTTGCGGCGTCCAACGGTTTGCGCCAGGGGCTTACCCATCAGGCTTCCACCTTTCTCAGGTCGAGGACATAGGGAACGGGCTGCTGGGCGGAATGAGAGTGTTCGGCTCCTGCGTAGACCTTGAGCTTGCGGGCTAATTGACGGCCGAGCCGATTCTTCGGCAGCATCCCCCGCACGGCCCGCTCAATCACGGCTTCCGGGCGCCGGGCTAGCAAGTTCTCGAACGATTCAGCCTTGAGACCCCCCGGGTATCCGGAGTGTCGGTAGTAGATCTTCTGCTGGCTCTTTTTCGACGTGACCTCCACCTGTGCGGCGTTGAGGACGATCACAAAATCGCCGGTATCGACATGAGGGGCGTAAATCGGCTTGTGTTTGCCACGGAGGAGACTGGCGATCTCGGTGGCTACCCGTCCAAGAGGCAAACCGGCCGCGTCGATCACCCACCATTGACGGGTGACTTCGGCAGCTTTGGGCGAGTAGGTCCGGTTGGTCTTCATGAGTTACTTGAGGATGCCCGGAGGGGCTGGAGCCGCGTCCAAACGATGTTCGAACGCGGGAACAGACCCAATATTACGGTCCTGACGGTGCATATCCAAGTCGTCAATTGACCAAGTCGAGTGCATTGGCATCTCACAGAGGCGTTCACGGGAGCCTCCAAAACGGCCCTGAGAGTCCGAGTCGATCGAGGATCGCCAGGTTCTCATCGCGAGTGTGGGGACGCCAAACGGGCGAGAGGCGATCAGCCCACCAGGCGTGGGCCAACTCGCTCAACTTCAACACGGGGATGGTCGCTCCTGGTGCGCGAGCACCAAGCCATCGGGCAACGTGCTCTTCCGACCGGAAGAGATTCATGTTGCTTCAGGTGAAGACGATGTCTTCCCACCAAGACATTGCCGGGACCAGGCAATGGAAGAGCAGCGTCTCGTCGCTCGGTCGCTGGCGTCGGATCGATACCGTTAGCACCTCGCCGCAATCCGGGCAGGATGTCTCGATGTCGCCGTCCGTGTGCAGTGCGGCGCAGATCCCAAACGCATCCCACGCGCAATTCGCGTACCACCAGCGACCGCCGGCATGCACTCGATGTGCCGTGGGAACCGCCGAGAAGGGGTTCGCCATGCGGAGTTCGCCCCCGTCATATAAAACCAGGGCATGATCATCGTGAAGACGGCGCCAGGCCGCCTGGACAAGTTCCGCAGTCGAACTCTCGGCTGCCGCCACCTCATTCGCTGTTGGCGCCCGGCCGAGCTCCACAAAGAGGCGGTACGTTGCGTTGCGAAGCGAACGATCATCTTCATCCACTGGCCGACAGTAACCGGTGGTGTAGCGGCGGGGTCATCGTTGTGTCGAGGTGTCGGGGGACAACCTTCCCGTCACGGTCACCGCTGAGCGGATCGAACCAGGTCGGGCAACTCGGCCACCGACCGGATCCGATCGGAATAGTGGCCATGGAGGTCGAGCGGATCAACCAAAATCGCCCGGGCGAGTCCGGCAGTGGTGGCGCCTCCGACGTCGTGAAATATCGAGTCTCCTACGTACCAGGTCCGAGAGGGCTGGACCTGCATCCGCTCGAGGGCGAGGCGGAAGATGGCCGGATCGGGTTTGGACACGCCGAGGTCATGGCTGTCGAGGACCATCTCGAACAAACCATCGAAGCCTGCCCGGGCAAGAGATTCGGTCACTGACCCGTCGGAGTTAGAAAGCACGGCCACCCTGATCCCCGTTTTCGCCAGATCGGTGATCGCCTCGATGGTCCCGGCGATGGGGTGAAACCACATGCCAAAGCCGTTATTTACCCGTTCGCCGGCCAGGTCCGGGTCGGGAACCCGGAGGGCCGAAAAGTAGTGCTCTTGCCACCATGCCCAGCCACCGTCAACCCCGGCCAGACGGCGGTGCGCATAAGCATGCATGGACCGGTAATGGGCGTCAAACGCCTCCTCGGCGCCGATGGGATAGCCCAGTTTCTCGCTCAGAGCGACGGCGCTCTGGAGTACAAGGGTACCGCCGGCGTCAAAAAGGATCACCTCCGGCATCTGCGGAGGAACTCCTTCACTGAGAGTGGCGTCTTCAGTCGCGATAGCCCACCTCCCAGAGGATCAGACCCTGGGGAGGAGCCAGGGGACCGGCGGCGCCTCGATTGGCCGCGGCCAGAACGGCGCCCATCTCGGCGGCCTCCCTGCGTCCCCTGCCTATCTCCACCAACAGGCCCACCAGGGATCGAACCATCTGATGACAGAAGGCGTTGGCACGGATCGTCAACTCCACCAAGGAATCGTGACGGTTCCAATTGGCTGACATGACGTTGCGGATCGTGGTCCCTGCGGCGGGTTGTCGACAGAACGAGGCGAAGTTCTGTTCACCCAGAAGGTGGGACGCAGCCTCGTTCATCGCCCCCACATCGAGGGCGTCGGCAACGTGCCAGGTCGTGGTCCGTTGCAGCGGATCGGGGAGCGGAGTGTTGAGCACCCGATATCGATACTCGCGCCAAACGGCGGCAAAGCGGGCGTCAAACCCGGGAGGTTCTTGGGTCAATGCATTGACAACGATTTCGGGGCCCAGCAATCCGTTGAGAGATCGTTGCAGCCTGAGTAGCTCGAGCTCCTCGACGACTACAAAGCTCATGACCTGGCCCCGCGCATGAACGCCCGAATCCGTTCGACCTGCCCCAACTGTCTCCACGGTCAGATGAAGGACACGGGCAAGGGCAGCCTCCACCTCACCCTGGGCGGTCCTCACTCCAGGCTGACGTGCGAATCCGTGGAATCCGCTGCCGTCGTAGGACAGCTCGAGCCGGTAGACCGGCATCAGAGCAACAGGAATGGGGCCCGGAAGAGGAGCTGGATGAGGACGACGAGGGCAGCTCCCAAGAGCACTGCACCGGCCGCCTCTTTCCACTCCAGACCCAGGACAACCTTGGTTACCAGAGCGACGACAGCCAGGTGCCAGATAGTCCCTATCCATCCCAACCCGATTACTGCCAGCAACAAA
Organism: Acidimicrobiia bacterium; assembly: GCA_040905905.1. GTDB lineage: Bacteria > Actinomycetota > Acidimicrobiia > Spongiisociales > ZC4RG35 > JAICND01. Next base: position 16,644 of record JBBDQN010000012.1, on the reverse strand, counting down.
GGCAGAGAGCCGAATCCCGCACCCCGCATCAGGGCCTGAACATCACCCGTGGCCTTGAGGACCCGGGTGCCCATTATCCAGACAGCGAACGAGAGGATCAGCCAACCCGCAACTCCGTAGATAGCGGCGGTGAGCAAGCCGACGATGTCAAAAAAGCCGCCCCGGATCGATGCCACCAAACCGATCAGGATGTGAATCCCGCCAACCAGGAGGACCGCATCTCCCATGGCCGAACTGTCGAACATCAACTCGGTGGCCACCCGACGATCGAAACCGGACATCCGCAAGGAGCGCTGCAACGATTTGATCACGGGTCGAATCTACCGCCGTCGCAATCGCACTTCGGAAACCGAGTGATCGCTGGACTTGTGCAAGACAAGGGTGGCGCGTTCCCGGGTGGGGAGAATGTTCTCGTCGAGATTGGCCAGGTTGATCGCCTTCCATATCCTGCTGGCTTCATCCCGGGCCTCTTCGTCGGAGTACCCGGCGTATCGATGAAAGAACGAAACCGGGTCACGGAAAGCAGTGTCGCGGAGCGTGACGAAACGCTCGATGTACCACTGTTCGATATGACTCGGGTCGGCGTCGACATAGATGGAAAAGTCGAAGTAGTCAGAGACGAAGGTTCCGACCCCTCCGCCCTGGAGAACGGTCAACCCCTCCAGAATCACGATGTCGGCATCCTGGACCGTTCGCAACTCTCCGGGGACGATGTCGTAGGCAAGATGGGAGTAGACCGGGGCCTGGACAGGCTGAGTCCCCGATTTGAGGCTCGCTACGAATTCCAGCAACCGGCGCCGGTCATAACTCTCCGGGAATCCCTTCCTATCGGTGAGACCGCGATCCTCCAGCACCCGGTTGGGGAAGAGGAATCCGTCCGTGGTAACTAGATCGACCCGCGGATGATCAGGCCAACGGCTCAACAACGCCTGCAGCACTCGCGAGGTGGTGGATTTGCCCACCGCCACCGAGCCGGCGATCCCGATCAGATAGGGAACGGAACTTGTGGGCTTCCCCAAGAACGTGTCGGTGACACTAAAGAGCCCCTGGGAGGCTCGGACATAGAGGTTGAGTAGGCGAGAAAGCGGAAGGTAAACCTCCTCAACCTCACGGAGCGACAGCGCGACATTGATGCCTCGGAGTTCGGCGACATCGTCTTCTGTGAGGGTGAGAGGAGTCGCAGCCCGCAGCGCCGCCCACTCATTGCGATCAAAGGTTAAAAACGGGTTTGGGGCTTCCGTCTTCCGACTTCCGCCTTCCGACTTGTCTTGAGCCAAGGACTCAGACCAACTCGATAATGGCTTCTTCGGCGCCGTCACCGCGCCGGGGACCGACTTTGGTTATCCGGGTGTAGCCGCCTTCCCGGCCGACGTAACGAGGGGCGACCTCGTCGAACAGCTTGGTCACCACCTCGTTGTTGCGGATCGTCCGCAGGATGACCCGACGTGAATGAAGATCACCTCGCCGGGCTTTGGTGATCAACTTCTCGGCCAGCGGCCGCACCGCCTTGGCCTTGGCCAGAGTGGTCATGATCTGACCTTCGGCGAACAACGAGGTGGCCAGGTTGGCCAGGATGATCTTCTCGTGGGCGCCCGAGTTACCGAACCGGGCCCCCTTGCGGGGACGCGGCATCAGTTGCCGCCCTGGTCGGCAAGTGACAAGCCGAGCTCGTCGAGTTTGGCGATCACTTCTTCGAGGCTCTTCTGTCCGAAGTTGGTGATGTTGAGCAGGTCGTCGGCAGTCCGCTGGACCAGCTCACCGACCGTCTTGATCTGAGCACGACGAAGACAGTTGCGGGGGCGCTCGGACAGGTCGAGCGCTTCGATGGGCAGCTCGAGATCCGTGGAGGCGGCGCTCTCCATCTGCTTCTCGCCAAGTTCCAGACCGACACCTTCGCCCATGTCGGCGAAGAGACCCATCATCTCTCGAAGGGTCTTGCCGGCCGAGGAAACCGCCTCTCCGGGGGCAATGGAACCGTTGGTTTCGATATCGAGAACCAGCCGGTCGAAGTTGGTCATCTGACCAACCTGAGTGTTTTCAACCCGGTAAGCGACTTTGCGAACTGGTGAGAAGATCGAATCGACCGGAATCACACCGATGGTGCCCGAACCGGTCTTGTTGCTGTCGGCGGAGCGGTAGCCGACACCTGGCGCAACGGTCAGCTCCATTTCCAGGCGTCCGTCGGCCGAGAGGGTGGCGATGTGGTGGTCGGGGTTGACGATCTCTACCGCCGAGTTCACCCGCAGGTTGCCCGCCGTGACAACCCCCGGGCCCTTGGCTGGTAGGTAGATGGTGTGGTCGGCGCCGTCAAGCAACCGAACCACCACCTGCTTGATATTCAGGATGATGTCGACCACGTCCTCGACCACCCCGGGGATGGTGGAGAACTCGTGCTGTATGCCCTCGATCCGGATGGTGGTGACGGCCGCCCCCGGGACCCGCGACAAAAGGGTGCGCCGCAGAGTGTTTCCGAGGGTGTAGCCAAAGCCTGGCTCCAGGGGCTCGACAATAAATTGAGACCGGTTGGGTCCTACTTCTTTTTCTTCTATATGAGGGCGCTGAACGATCAGCAAGGCTCCGTCTCCTTTCGGCTCACTTGGAGTAGAGCTCGACGATCATCTGTTCGTTGATGGCGGTGTCGATCTGCGCCCGGTTGGGAGTAGACGTAACCACAACTCTTCGCTCGTCAGCGTCAACACTCAGCCATTCCGGGATTGGATGTCCAAGGGTGTCGATGGCGTGCCGGATGATGATCAGCTCACGACTGCGCTCTTTGACCGTGACGATGTCATTGGCCTTGAGCTGGAAAGATGGAATGTCGACTTTGTGGTCATTGACCCGGAAGTGCCCGTGGTTGACCAATTGTCTGGCCTGGGGACGGGTGGCGGCCATGCCTGCCCGCCATACGACGTTGTCGAGCCGTGACTCGAGGATGCGAAGCAAGTTGTCCCCGGTGATTCCAGGCTGGCGGTTGGCGAGTTCGTAGTAACGGCGGAACTGGCGTTCCAGAACGCCGTACATGGTGCGGAGCTTCTGCTTCTCGCGCAACTGAAGCTGATAGTCACTTTCCTTGGAGCGGCCGCGGCCATGTTGACCCGGTGGGTAGGGGCGGCGTTCGACCGGGCAACGTTTCGACTGGCACAGGGGTGTGCGAGCGCGCCGACAGGCGCGGTGACGAGGGCCGGTGTATCGAGCCATGGACGATTAACCCCGCCGCCGCTTTTTTTGACGACAACCGTTGTGGGGCATAGGAGTGACGTCCCGAATACCGGTGACTTCCATCCCCATGTTCTGCAGGGTGCGAACGGCGGTATCCCGACCCGAGCCGGTTCCTGAGACGATTACGTCGATCTTGCGGATTCCGTGCTCCCCGGCCCGCCGGGCCGCCTCTTCGGCTGCAACCTGAGCCGCGTATGGCGTCGATTTACGCGATCCCTTGAACCCAACTGCCCCACCCGAAGTCCACACGACTGTGTTGCCGGACTGGTCGGTGATGTTGATGATCGTGTTGTTGAACGAGGCTTTGATGTGTGCCTGCCCGTGGGAGATGTTCTTTCTCTCCCGACGCCGAACCCGCTTTTGAGCGGTAGGTTGCTGCCCTGCCTGTTGAGTCTGCTTAGCCACGAATCCCCTTGCCTACTTCTTGAGTTTCTTCTTGCCGGCGATCGCCACTTTGGGCCCTTTGCGGGTCCGGGCGTTGGTGTGGGTGCGTTGGCCCCGCACCGGGAGTCCCCGGCGATGGCGGATTCCCTGGTAGCAGCCGATCTCGACCTTGCGTTTGATGTTCTGCTGAACCTCGCGACGCAGGTCGCCTTCGACCTGGAAGTTCTGCTCGATGTGGCGACGAATTCGAGCCGCTTCGTCCTCGGTCAGGTCTTTGACCCTGGTGTCGGGACTGATCAAGAGTTCGTCACAAATCTGATGGGACCGGGTGAGACCGATACCGAAGATGTAAGTGAGCCCGATTTCCAGCCTCTTGTCGCGGGGAAGGTCGACGCCTGCAATACGTGCCATGAATACGTCCTAACCCTGTCTCTGTTTGTGTCGGGGATTCGGACAGATCACCCAGACGCGACCATGCCGCCGGATGATCCGGCACTTTTCGCACATCTTCTTTGTCGAGGGTCTTACTTTCATCGGTTTCTCCAAACGATCCGGCAACTTGGCGGGACGTACGCGAACATTTCCAGACCACCGTCGATTTCCACCTTGACCGGGATGTTCGGGAGGTTCAGAACGACGGTGACCCGGGTGCTTTCGCGTTCGTCGATCAAGTCGACTGGGTCCCGTAGACCGGACGAGAATTGTAATCCCGGGCTGGTATATCGGCCAAATCAGGCGCTCCGGGCAGTGTCATGACCTTCACCCCGCTTTGAGTGATGGCCACGGTGTGCTCAAAGTGGGCCGAGAGTGAGCCATCGGCGGTCCGGACGGTCCAGCCATCCGGGTCGACCTTGGTCTCCCAACTACCCCGGTTGAACATGGGCTCGATACAAAGGGCCATCCCGGTCCGCAGCTTCATTCCCTTGCCCGGAACCCCCAGGTTCGGCACCTGGGGCTCTTCGTGCATCTGTCGCCCGATCCCGTGGCCGACGTATTCCCGGACGATTCCATATCCGTGGGCATCGCCCACCTTTTGCACCGCGGCGCCGACGTCTCCGAGGCGGGCTCCATGAGCGACGGCGTAAATACCCGCCCACATCCCTTCCTCGGTTGCGCCGACCAGCTCGGCCGCTTCCGGGGTTAGCTCCCCGATCCCGATCGAAAAAGCGGCATCGCCATGGAAACCTTCGAAAATCGCCCCTGCGTCGACCGAGAGGACATCACCTGCCCGAAGTTTGTAACCCGAGGGGATGCCGTGGACGATGACATCGTTGACGGACAGGCAGAGGTGACCCGGATAAGGGGTTTGGGTCGGCGAGGGCTGGTAACCCAGGAAAGAAGGGATACAACCCCAGTCGCTGGTGATATCGGCGGCGATGCCGTCCAGGTCTTTCAGGCTCACTCCTGGCTTGGCGGCTTCGCGAACCCCCTGGTGCACCGCGCCAACGCATCCACCCGCTACTGCCATCTTCTCGAACTCGCGATCGGACTTCAGGGTGATCACTTGGAAGGTCGGACGTCGGAAGTCGGCAGTCGGAAGCTCATGATTTGACCGCAGTGAGGAGGCGCTCCGTCACATCGCCGAGCGGGCCGAGGCCGTCGACCCGCACGACCAACCTCCGAGCGTCGTAGATAGCGATCAGTGGCGCGGTCTGCTCCTGGTAGACCTTGAAGCGGTTGCGAATGGTTTCCTCAGAATCGTCGAGGCGGCCACGGGACAGCAGGCGCTCGGTCAACTCGTCTTCGTCGACCTCGAACAGGACCACCCGATCAAGTCCATCAGCGCCAATAAGGCCATCGAGCGCCGCCACCTGCGGCCCGGTGCGGGGAAATCCGTCGAGGATAAAACCCGCGTGGGTGTCCGGCTCTTCGAGGCGCCGGCGCAACATCTCGACGGTGACCTCGTCGGGCACATAGCCACCCGATTCCATGATCTCTTTGATCTTGCGGCCCAACTCGGTGTCGTTGTTCACCTGGCGAAACATCTCGCCAGTCGAGATATGAGGTATCCCGAGGTGCCCGGCCACCCGAGCCGCCTGGGTCCCTTTGCCGGCGCCCGGAGGTCCGATGAAAAGGAGCTTCATTTCGTTCGGCACCGTGGTGCGTGGTGGGTTATGTGTATTGGGTCGGAACTCAGAACCCAGCACTCACAACCCACCACCCTCACTCGAACAAAGTTCAAGTGAGGAAGCCTTCGTAGTTGCGCATCGTCAACTGGCTCTCTACCTGTTTCATGGTTTCGATCGCCACCCCGACGACGATGAGGATCGATACCCCCGAGAAGCCGATCGGGATGTCCCAGATCAGCGTTGCAAAGGTGGGGAGGACCGCGATAAAGCCCAGGAACATCGATCCGGGAAGCGTGATACGGCTGAGGATATGGGCTAGATATCGCTCGGTGGCGGTGCCGGGCCGGACTCCGGGGATGAACCCACCCTGTCGCTGCAGCATCTCAGCCTGGCGTTTGGGGTCGAACTGGATGGCCGTATAGAAATAGGTAAAGGCGATGATCAGGCCAAAAAGAATGACGATGTACCAGATCGAGATTCGCCCATCCCCGCTGCCGCCCAGGTTCTCGTTGACCCAGCGATATAACCCCTGAGTTAAACGATTGTCGAGAGGGATTGCCGTTACCAGTAACGACGGGAAGAGCAGCACCGATGACGCAAAGATCACCGGGATGACTCCGGCGGTGTTGACCTTGAGCGGGATGTAGGTGGACTGACCTCCCATCACCCGGCGGCCCCGGACTCGTTTGGCAAATGAAATCGGGATGCGGCGCTGCGCCTGGTCGATGTAGATGATCGCTACCACCATCAACACGAAGGCGAGCACCACGACTGCGAATCGGATGTAGCGGCCCAGTGCCCCGGTGGTACCCCAGAGCTGTCCGAAGATGAAGGGGAACTGGCTGATGATCGAGACGAAGATCATCAGCGACATTCCGTTGCCGATCCCGCGTTGGCTGATCAACTCACCGAGCCACATCACAAAGGCGGTACCGGCCGTCATCGTCAAAACGATGAGGGCGACCCGACCGGGGCTGTAGTTGGGGATGAGGTCGATGCCGTTGGTGAAACGACCGATATGGAACAGATAAGTGAAGCCGGTCGACTGGATCAACGCCAGAAACACCGTCAGGTATCTGGTGTACTGGGTGATGACCTTGCGACCGCTCTCTCCCTCCTCCTGGAGGGCCTGCAACCGGGGAATCACCACGGTCAAGAGTTGCATGATGATGGTCGAGGTGATGTAGGGCATGATCCCCAACGACAGGACCGAAAAGCTCTCTAACGCTCCACCAGAGAAAAGGTTCAACAGGCCATAAATGCCACCCGCCTGTTGCTGCTCCTGAAAAATGGCGACCCGATCGAGATCGATCCCGGGCACCGGAACCGCTACTCCCAGCCGATAGATGCCGAACATCGAGAGGGTGAAGAAGATCTTCCCTCGCAGATCGGGGATGATGAACATATGCCGAAAGACAGAGAGCACTGCGCGCCTCGATTGGGTTAGTTCTGATGTGGCCTAAGGGTATCCAGTGGTGAGTTTTGAGTGGTGGGTATACCCAGTAGCTGGGACTCACTACCCACAACCCACCACTCACGACTCTTCATGTAATGAGCTCCACAGTTCCGCCAGCCGCTTCGATCTTGGCCCGGGCGCCTGCCGAAAAGGCGTGAGCCTGCACTTTGAGGGCTTTGCCCAGTTCACCCTCCGCCAGCACCTTGACCCGGCCTTCGTGTCTGATCAAACCCCGTTTGCGGAGTTCGTCGGGGGTAACCGCGGCACCGGCTTTAAACCCCTCGAGCGCGGCCAGATTGACGATGGCAAAAGACTCTTTGTTGGGATTGGTAAATCCCTTCAACTTGGGAATCCGCATCGCGAGGGGGGTCTGGCCACCCTCAAACCCGGGTCGCAGGGTGTTACGAGCCTTGAGGCCTTTGGTGCCCCGACCGGCGGTCTTGCTGCCCTTCCCACCGGGCCCGCGGCCAACCCGGATCGCTTTCTTCTTGGACCCCGGCGCCGGCTTCAAATCGTGTAACTGCAACTTCTCACTCACAACTCACCACTCATAACTCATGACTTCGTCGCCTCGTGGACTTCCACGAGGTGGCGAACTTTATGGATCATGCCCCTGATCGACTCGTTGTCGGGCAGTTCGGCGGTCTGGTGCATTTTGCGGAGACCGAGACCTTCGACCGTGGCTCGGACTTTGGGCTTCTCCCCGATCGGAGACTTACGCAACACAACCACGAGTTTCTTGGTCGCCGCAGCCTTTTTAGCCATTGCGTGCCCTCAGCGCCTCGGTGCTCCGATAGGCCGCCAACACGGCTCCAGGGATGACTTCCTCGGGCCTCTTGCCCCGCAGAGCCGCCACCTGGTCGGGTCGACGCTGGCTGGTCAAGGCATGCATGGCCGCTTTGGCGACGTTGATATGGGTAGGGGCACCGAGCGATTTGGCCAGGGCGTCTTTGATCCCGGCAGCCTCAAGAATCTGGCGCACCGCCCCACCGGCGATTACTCCGGTTCCGGCAGAGGCTGGCTTGATCATCACCCGGGAAGCACCGTGGACGCCGAGCGTCTCGTGGACGACGGTGTTGCCTGCCATTGCAATCGTGACCATCGCCTTGCGGGCCGATTCCATCCCTTTTTGGATGGCGCTGGGCACCTCGCGGGCCTTGCCATAACCCACGCCGACGCGACCGTTCCCGTCGCCCACCACCACCAGGGCGGTGAAGCTGAATCGCTTGGCGCCTTTGGTCACCTTGGCCACACGATTGATGGCGATGACTCGCTCGTCGTACTGGAAATCAGCCATTCTTCAAACTCCTAAAAATCGAGTCCCGATTCACGTGCGGCGTCGGCCAGCGCCCTGATCCGGCCGTGATAGGTAAACCCTCCCCGATCGAAGACCACAGCCCCCACCCCGGCGGCTTTGGCCCGATCGGCGATGGCCTTGCCGACTTCGGTGGCGGTCTCAACGGATAACGACCGTTCCCGCAAGGACGCTTCCTGGGAAGACGCCGACGCCAGGGTACGGCCGCTGCTGTCGTCGATGACCTGGGCGTAGATGTAGCGGTTGCTGCGATAGACCGAGAGACGGGGACGCTTCATGTCTCCCGACACGGTTTTCCGAACCCGGCGGTGGCGGCGATGACGGCTGGCAGAGCGGGTCTTGATGCTCATCGTTTACCGGCCTTGCCGGCTTTGCGCCGGACCTGTTCGTTGATGTATCGCACTCCTTTGCCCTTGTAGGGCTCGGGTGGGCGAAGTTTGCGGATGTCGGCGGCGACCTGGCCGACCTGCTCCTTGTCGATACCGGAAACGATCACTCTGGTCGGCTCCGGCACCTCGAATGAGATCCCCTCGGGAGCCGTCACCTGGACGGGATGACTAAAGCCCAACTGCAGCTCGATTCCAGGCCCTTTGAGGGCGGCGCGATAACCCACGCCGACGATGGACAACTCCCGACGAAAACCTTCAGCCACCCCGATGACCATGTTGGCCAAGAGAGCCCGGGACAGTCCGTGCAGGGCACGGGATTCACGGGCGTCGTCCTTGCGGGCCACCAGCACATTCCCATCTTCCAGGGTGAGATCGACCCGGTCGGTGAAGGTGCGCTCAAGGCTCCCGCGAGGCCCTTTGACCGCGACGGTCTGGCCGGTGATCGAAATGTCGACTCCAGCGGGCACCGGGACGGGCTTTTTGCCGATGCGGCTCATCTCACCAGACCTCACACACGATCTCGCCGCCGAGACGGCGTCGGCGGGCTTCCCGATCGGGAAGGATCCCCTGGGAAGTCGACACCACGGCCACTCCCAGACCTCCTTGAACGCGGGGCAGACGATCGGCTTCCCGATACACGCGGTGGCCGGGACGTGAAACCCGGCGCAAACCGGAGATGGCCGGGAGACGGCGGGGCCCGTATCGCAGAACCACCGTGAGGGTGGGTTTCTTTTGGTCTGAGGACACTTCATAACGGTCCACGTAGCCCTCGCTGGCGAGAATCCGGGCTACCGCCTCGCGCGACTGCGACGATGGCATCTCGACGCGCTCATGCCCCACCGCCACCGCATTGCGGATGCGGGTGAGCATGTCGGCAATCGGGTCGGTCATCATTACAGGGAGGCCTTTCTCACACCGGGGAGCTCGCCGCGCTGGGCGAGCTGACGGACACAGATGCGGCACATGCCGAAGTCACGCAAGTAGGCCCGGGCCCGGCCGCAGCGCTGACAGCGGGTATAGCCGCGCACCTTGAACTTCGGCTTCCGTTGAGACCTGATGATGATCGACTTCTTAGCCACTGCGTACTCCTAAGCCCTCTGCTCTTGTTTTCTGAAGGGAAAGCCGAAGGCGTCGAGCAACGCCTTGGCGTGGTCGTCGTTGAGGGCCGTGGTACAGATGGTGATGTCCATACCCCGTACCGAAGTCACCCGATCGAAGTCGATCTCGGGAAAGATCAGCTGCTCGGTGACTCCGAAGCTGTAGTTGCCCCCGCCATCGAAAGCGCGGGGGTTGAGCCCCCGAAAGTCACGGATACGAGGGATTGCCACGGCCAGCAAACGGTCGAAGAACTCCCACATGCGCGCCCCTCGCATGGTCACGGTGGCGCCCACCGCCATCCCTTCGCGGACCTTGAAGCCTGCAACCGACTTGCGGGCCTTGTTGAGACGGGGGCGCTGACCGGTGATCAACGAAAGTTCATCCATGGCCGCCTCGATCTGTTTACGATCGCCGACCGCCTCGCCCACACCCATGTTCACCACGATCTTCTCGAGGCGGGGCACCTCCATGGCGTTGGCCAAACCGAGCTCCTTGCGAAGCTGGGCGGCGATGGTGTCGTTGTAGACGGTCTTGAGGCGGGGAACGCTCACAGATCACTCCCACACTTGGGACAGACGCGGTGCTTACCGTGCTCATCGGTTCGATAGCTGATGCGGACGGGGCGGTCGCAGTCCTCGCACATGATCATGACGTTGGAAACATGGATCGGCATGTCCTTGTCGACAATGCCGCCCTGCATGGTCTGGCCACGGGGACGGGTATGACGTTTGGCAGTGTTGACACCCTCGACGATCACCTGATCGCTCTTCGGAAAGACCTTGATGATGCGCGACTCTTTGCCGGCGTCTTTGCCGGAGATGACCTTCACCTTGTCGCCGTCACGGAGTCTCATCAGATCACCTCGGGAGCAAGCGAAACGATTCGCATAAATTTCTTGTCGCGCAGTTCGCGGGCGACCGGACCGAAGATGCGGGTGCCGCGGGGCTGACGATTGTTGTCGATGATGACGCAGGCGTTGTCGTCAAAGCGGATGTAGGTGCCGTCGAGGCGACGAGCCGCCTTGCGAGTGCGGACCACCACCGCCCTGACCACCTCGCCCTTTTTGACGCTGCCACCGGGGATGGCATCCTTCACCGCGGCCACGATGACATCACCGATCCCCGCGTAGCGCCGGGTGGACCCTCCGAGGACCCGGATGCACAACACCTCACGTGCGCCGGTGTTGTCAGCCACCTTGAGCCGGCTCTCCTGCTGGATCATCGGGCCCGCTCCACGACTTCGACCACCCGCCACCGCTTCTGTTTCGATATGGGACGGGTCTCGGCGATGCGAACGGTGTCGCCCACCTTGGCGTCGTTGGTTTCATCGTGCACATGGAGCTTGGTGGAGCGACGAACCAGCTTGTCATAACGAGGATGGTTGAACGAGCTCGGAACCTCCACCGTGACGGTTTTGTCGCGACCGTCAGAGACGACCACACCGACCCTGATCTTCCGGCGGCCTCTTTCCTCAGTACTCATTTGCTAGCTTCCGCCTTCCGACTTCCGTCTTCCGTTTGGCTTAGCCGCCATGCCTCCAGCTCCTGTTCACGGATCACGGTGGCGATCCGGGCAATCTCCCGGCGAACCACGCTGAGGCGGGCGGTGTTGTCGAGTTGGTTGGTGGCGAGCTGAAAACGCAGGTTGAACAGCTCGGCCTTGGCCTCGCCCAGCTTGACCTCCAACTCGTTGGCGGTGAGCTCGCGGAGCTCAGCGGCTTTCACATGTTCTCCCGGGTAACAAAACGCGTCCGGATCGGCAGCTTGTGACCGGCCCGGCGCAGGGCATCTCGGGCAAGTTCCTCGGGCACGCCGGCCAGCTCGAACATGACCCGGCCGGGCTTGACCACCGCCACCCAGAACTCAGGGTTTCCCTTGCCAGAACCCATGCGGGTTTCGGCCGGCTTCATGGTGACGGGCTTGTCGGGAAAGATAGTGATCCACACCTTGCCGCCACGTTTGATGGTGCGCGAGATGGTGATACGGGCCGCCTCGATCTGACGGGCGGTGATCCAGGCTGACTCCAGTGCTTGCAGCCCAAACTCACCGAAGTTGACGACCGTGCCACCTTTGGCAGGACCGCTCCTCCGGCCGCGATGCACCTTGCGGTGCTTCGTGCGCTTGGGCATCAACATGGACTATTCCTCTTCCTTCCCGGCATCGTCACGGACCTCAGCACCGTCACCGTCACCGGCATCGGCCTCCTCGGTCGCAGGCGCTGGCGGAGCGGCCACGGCCTCTGGTGCCTCGGGCTGGTCGACCTCGCCCACCGCCAAAGCAGAATCGACCAGTGCAGGATCGACCTCAGCCCCGGCCTCAAGGGACGGCGTGGCGGACGGATCTTGGTCGGGCACGACTTCTTCGCGCGCCGTCCGGTATTCGATCTCGGCCTCTTCTGCGGTGATTCTGCGGCCACCGCCGGCTTCGATCAGACGCCGGCCCGGTTCACGCTTGCCCCCTCCGGCCTCGATGAGGCGTTTGCCACCACCAGCCTCGATGAGCCGGGGCATTTTATCACGACCCACTGCCTGCTCGGCTCGAGCCTTGGCCGGCGCGGACCGGCGAGCCGGGCCCCCGGTCGCAAGAGCTGCCTCGGCGGCGATCTTCTCGCGGGAGGCTGCCAAACCCCCGACGATGTCACCCCGATAGACCCAAACCTTCACACCAATCGCGCCGACCGTGGTGCGGGCGGTGGAGGTGCCGTAGTCGATGTCGGCCCGGAGGGTGTGGAGAGGGACCCGACCTTCCCGGTACCACTCACGACGGCCCATATCGGCCCCGCCGAGACGGCCGTTACATTCGACTCTGACCCCTTCGGCTCCTGCCTTGAGAGCCGAAGCCACTGCTCGTTTCATGGCCCGCCGGAAGGCGACGCGATTCTCGAGCTGATCGGCGATCCCCTGGGCGAGAAGCTGGGCATCGAGGTCAGGATCTTTGATCTCGGTGATGTTGAGCTTGACCGGTTTGCTGGCGAGGTTCTCCAGCCCCGTCCGCAATCGTTCGGCCTCGGCGCCCTTACGGCCGATCACCACTCCGGGGCGAGCGGTTTGGATCTCCACCACCACCCGGTCCCGGGTCCGCTCGATGTCAATCCGTGAGACAGCACCCCGGGTCAGTTCGCCACGCAGGTAGTCGCGGATCTTCCAGTCCTCGTTGACGAGGACGACGTAGTCCTTGTCGGAGTACCACTTCGACTTCCAGTCGTTGGTGGTGCCGATCCGGAAGAGATAGGGGTGGGTCTTCTGTCCCATTAAACGTTCTCCTCGTTCTGGTCAGAGACCACGATCGTTATATGGCTGGTTCGTTTCCGGATCCTGGTCGAGCGACCACGTGCCCGCGGGCGAAAACGACGCAGGGTGGGTCCCTCGTTGGCAAATGCTTCCGCCACCACGAGGACCTCGGCGTCGAGAGCGTGGTTGTGCTCGGCATTGGCGATGGCCGAATCGAGAACCTTGCCGACCGGCTCGGCGGCACCCCGGGGCGTCATGGCCAGGACCGCCCGGGCATCATCGACGGGCAGACCGCGGACCAGATCGAGAACCAGCCGCACCTTGCTCGCTGGCTCGCGGATGTACTTGGCATGCGCTGCCACCTTCATGTCCGCTTCACCGCCTTTTCCCTCTTGCCGGAGTGGCCCCGGAAGGTCCGGGTCGGAGCAAACTCCCCCAGCTTGTGGCCCACCATCGACTCGGTCACAAAGACCGGCACGTGTTTGCGACCGTCGTGTACCGCGATGGTGTGGCCAACCATCTCCGGCACGACCGTGGAACGGCGGCTCCAGGTGCGGATCACCCTCTTCTCGCCCTTGCGGTTGAGCTCGTCGACCTTGGCCATCAGGTGGTCGTCGACGAAGGGGCCTTTGGACAGACTGCGTGCCATTACCTCTTACCTCCGCCCACTGTTCGACCGACGCCGCACGATGGACTTGTTGCTTGACTTCTTCTTTTTACGGGTCCGGCCTTCCTTTTTCCCCCAGGGGCTGGTCGGGTGGCGGCCGCCGGATGACTTGCCTTCACCACCACCAAGAGGATGATCGACCGGGTTCATGGCGACCCCGCGGGTCTGGGGACGGATCCCCTTCCACCGGTTGCGCCCGGCTTTGCCGACCTTGATCAACTCTGCTTCGGTATTGCCGACCTGGCCGATGGTCGCTCGACAGTCGAGGGGGACTACTCGCATCTCACCCGATGGCAGCCGCAGCAGCGCCTGATCGTTTTCCTTCGACATGAGCTGGACCCCGGTGCCGGCCGATCGGGCCATCTTGGCCCCACCCTCGGGGCGGAGCTCGATGGCGTGGACGGTGGTACCGGCAGGGATGTTGCGAAGAGGGAGGGCGTTGCCGGGTCGGATGTCGGCGCCGGACCCGGACCTGACCTGGTCTCCCACCTTGAGACCGACCGGGGCCAGGATGTAGGTCTTCTCCCCGTCGGCGTAATGCAACAAAGCGATGCGGGCGTTGCGGTTCGGGTCATATTCCACGGCGGCGACGCGAGCGGGAATGCCGTCTTTGCGCCGTTTGAAATCGATGATGCGATAGCGGTTCTTGTTGCCACCACCGCGGTGGCGCGAAGTCACCCGGCCATAGGAGTTCCGGCCGCCTGTCGAGTTCTTGGAGGCGATCAACGACTTCTCAGGTTCGGACTTCGTCACCTCGACGAAGTCGGAGACCGTTTGAAAACGGCGCCCCGGCGATGTCGGTTTTCTGCTCTTTATTGCCACTTCATCTATCCCGTTAGATCCCGAACAAGTCGATGCTGTCGCCGGAGGCGAGAGTGACTAGGGCCCGCTTGACGTGGTTGCGCCGACCCACCACCCGACCCGTGCGCTTCATCTTGCCGATCCGGTTCTGGGTGTTCACCGATACAACTGCAACCGCAAATATGTCCTGGACCGCATCCTTGATCTCGCTCTTGTTCGAGCGACGGTCGACCTCGAAGGTGTAGGTGTTGGTCTTCTCGATCAAGTCATAGGACTTCTCGGAGACCACCGGCGCGATGATGATGTCGCGGGGGTTTTTCATCACGAGTCTTCCTTCACGAAGTCGGACTTGGACACCTCGTAGGCGCTCTGGCCGGCTACCTGCTTCACCGTTTGCGAAGTGAAAACCAGGTGGGAGGCCCAGAGAACGTCATAGGCGGTGACATGGCCTGGCTCGGCGATCAGCACCCGGGGCAGATTGCGAAAGGCCAACTGGGCGTTGATGTCGGTCGGTGACAGCACCACCAGGGTCTTGCCGGTGGCACCAACCGCTGCCAGCAGATTGGTGGCGTTCTTGGTCCGGGGCTCGCTCCAAGTGAACGAATCGATCACCAGGACCGACTCCTCGGAGGCCCGGGCCGACAGGGCCGATCGGAGGGCTAAACGTTTCATCTTCTTGGGGGTCCGTTGGCCGTGGTCGCGGGGCTCCGGCCCGTGAGCCACGCCGCCTCCCCGCCAGATTGGCGACCGAATCGAGCCATGACGAGCCCGGCCCGTGCCCTTCTGACGCCAGGGCTTGGCCCCTCCGCCCCTCACCTCGGCTCTGGTTTTGGTCTTGTGGGTCCCCAACCTGGCCCCGGCCAACTGGGCGGTGATCACCTGATGAAGCACATCTCGATTCGGCTCGATGCCGAAGACTTCCGGGTCGAGCGCGATGTCACCGAGGCTTCCGCCTTCGGAGTTGAACAAGAGCGCTTTGACGTCGCTCATAGAGCCTTGACAGCTTCTCGAATCAACACAAGCGAACCATTGGGGCCCGGCACCGCCCCCATCAGCAGCAGCAGATTGCGCTCCGAGTCGATCTCGACCACCCGCAGGTTGAGCGTGGTGACCCGGTCGCCTCCCATCCTCCCGGCCATACGGCTGCCTTTGAAGACGCGGGCGGGAGTGGCACAGGCGCCAATCGACCCCGGGGCGCGGTGCTTCTTGTGGGTGCCATGCGCAGCACCCTGGCCGGAGAAGTTGTGTCGCTTCATCACGCCCTGAAATCCTTTGCCCTTGGAGATGCCGGTTACGTCGGCGAGGACTCCTTTGGCGAACACGTCGGAGATGTTGATCTCCTGGCCCACCTGGTAGGAGTCGGGATCGCTGACCCGCACCTCCACCAGATGACGAGTTGGCGTCACTCCGGCCTTCTCGAAATGACCTTTGACCGGTTCGGTCACGCGGGAGGGCTTGATGTCGCCAAAGGCCAGCTGCACCGAGGAGTAGCCGTCGGTCTCCTCGGTCTTGACCTGGACGATCTGGCATGGCCCGGCCTTGATGACGGTGACCGGAATGGCCCGGGCCTGGTCATCGAAGATCTGGGTCATCCCCAACTTCTCTCCGAGGATGGCGTTCACAGTTTTATCTCCACTTCCACCCCGGCCGGAAGGTCGAGACGCATCAAAGAGTCCACGGTCTTTGGAGTCGGATCGAGGATGTCGATGAGGCGCTTGTGGATCCGCATTTCGAAGTGTTCACGCGAGTCTTTGTCCACGTGTGGTCCCCGAATCACGCAGTAGCGGTGGATCTCTGTGGGCAGGGGAATCGGACCCCGGATTTTGGCCTGAGTGCGAATCACCGTCTCGGCGATTTTCCGCGAAGACTCGTCCACGACCTGGTGGTCGTAGGCCTTCAACCGGATTCGAATCTTCTGCTCTGCCATCTCTTGCTCAACTCAATTCGTTTGTTGGTCTACTTCGAGATTTTGGTTACCCGGCCGGCGCCGACGGTCCGTCCACCTTCCCGGATGGCGA
>JBBDQN010000011.1:119163-173295 GCA_040905905.1 Acidimicrobiia bacterium | reverse complement strand
GCCCGGGGGGGGGGGGGGGGGCGAACTCGTGGAATCGTTCTCGAAGAGTTATGCCGCCCCCTCCGGCCCTTCGGGCCACCTCCCCCAACGCTCACTGCGTTCGCTGGGGGAGGAAACGGGATCGTCTCTGACAGGTCGGACACTCCGATCGGCCGGCTGTCGTCGCCGCCGGTGAAGATGCTCCTCACGTTCCCGGTGCAGAGGATCTCGGAGAGGGTGTTGGGTCCAGCCCGCAGACCCGACGAATACTTCGGCCACGGTCACTTCTCGACCCTCCCACCCTTCCGAACCTCCGGTGAGGGAGTCGAGACAGACCGAGGTCAACGAATCCGCCAACCGTTGGCTCCGACTTTCACCTGGAAGAGGTGCGAACCCGTCCGCCTTCTGCACCAGCGCCTTTTCCACCACCTGACCCAGAAGTTTCTTTGACCCCCTAAGTGAGGGAAATGACGCCGGCGTTGCTTGGAGTGAAGCCGCATGCCTTGTAATAGAAGTCGTGAAGATCATCGTCGAAGTCGACATGTAGCCACTCGCACCCAGCAGCGCGGGCGCCGTCTCGAGCCACCGAGACCACTCCAACTCCGACGCCTCTTCGCCGGGCATGGGTGGCGACCATGACGTCTTGGATCCAAGCGTGGACCAATCCGTCCCACAACACGTTCACGAACCCGATGAGAGCATCGCCCTCTCGAGCTGTCACCCAGCCCAGGCTGTGTTTGGAGACGAGGTCTCGCCAGTTCCACTCCGACTCATCGAAAACCCGGGTCTCGAAGGCGTCGGCGTGGAGGTCATTGACCTCCTGGTTTTTGAACGCGCCGCGCCACTCGTAGTTGACGAGTTTTCGCACGGACATGCGCGAACCATAACCTGAGTGGTTACAAGGGGTAAGAACACACTTGCATTCGAACGCCGGCTCTAGCTTCGAAGCGGTTAGTCACCGACGAATGACCGGACTGCTTCTCGAGGAGCCTGATGGAGGGTGACCTGATCACGCCTGGCATTGGCGGGGTCTATGTCGACATACATGTGCAACCAGGAGCAAAGCACCCGGGGGTGAAGGGACGTCACGGTGCCGTCCTCAAGATCGCCGTGGCTGCGCGCGCCGTCGACGGCAAGGCCAACAGAGCGGCGATTCAGGCTGTCGCCAACCTACTCGCCGTTTTGCCTGGTGATGTCACCATCGTCTCTGGACACACGTCGCGCCGTAAGAGACTATTTCTCAAAGACGTCGCCTTTACAGAGGCTCAATCCAGGATCGAGTCAAACCTCTAACCGAGTTGCGACAGTACCTGCTTTCGTCGAAAGTTCCATCGTTATGCCATTCGATGTCGCAGCCCTAGCCGACGAAACGTTGGTCGACCCCGAGGGCAATCCCCACCGGCTCGGCGAGCGATGGGCCACACAAACCCAACTGATCCTCTTCCTCCGACACTTCGGCTGACTGACCTGTCGCGAGCGGGCCGGTCAGGTCCGCAAGAGATACGAAGAGATCCTGACAACCGGGGCGGGGGTCGTCGCTATCGGCACCGGTGGCAAAAGGTACGCACAGGCCTTCATCAAGGACGAGTCGGTGCCCTTTCCCGTGTTGCTCGACGAGGGCGGCACCGCCGCCGAGATTGTGGGGACGAGAGCCATCAGCACGATGGCCCTGCTGTCGCCCGCCCAAGTCCGGGCAGGGACGCGGGCTCTCCTGGCCGGGAATGTGCAGCACAAGTACGGCAGGCGACCGAAACAGTTGGGCGCCAGCCTGATCATCGCTCCCAAGAACGTCTTGTTGTACGAGGACTACGAGGACTTCGCCGGCGATCATGCCGACCTCGACGAGATCATCTCGGTCCTCTCTCGCGCCCCTTGACGGTATCCGTTAGCGTCCCTGAGCATGGATGCCGGTCTCAAGGCTGACCTCGCTTCCCGGACCGACCAACTGAAGTCCGAGGGTCTTTTCAAGGCCGAGAGGGTGATAACTACTCCTCAAGCGGCCCGCATCACTCTGGCCGATGGTCGCGAGGTGCTCAACTTCTGCGCCAACAATTATCTCGGGCTTGCTCACGACCCAACTCTCGAGGCGGCCGCGGCGGCGGCCATCAAAAAACACGGATATGGGATGGCATCGGTGCGGTTTATCTGTGGCACCCAGGACGTCCACACCGAGTTGGAAGCGCGCCTGTCGCGCTTTCTGGGAATGGATGACACCATCCTCTACTCATCTTGTTTCGACGCCAACGGTGGCCTTTTCGAAACGCTGCTCGACGAGAACGACGCGGTCATCTCCGACGCCCTCAACCACGCGTCGATCATCGACGGGATCCGTCTCTCCAAGGCTCGCCGGTTTCGATACGCCAACAACGACATGGCTGAATTGGAGATCTGCCTCAAACAAGCAGCCGATGCCCGCTACCGGCTCATCGCCACAGACGGCGTTTTCTCGATGGATGGCGTGATTGCCGACCTTGGTTCGATCTGTGACCTGGCCGAGCGCCACGACGCCATGGTGATGGTCGACGATTCCCATGCCGTTGGCTTTGTTGGTGACAACGGCCGTGGCAGCCCGGAAGCGACGGGGACGGAAGGGAGGATCGACATCCTGACCGGAACTCTCGGCAAGGCCCTCGGCGGCGCTAGCGGCGGCTACACGTCCGGGGCGACCGAGGTCGTCGCCTGGCTGCGGCAACGCTCCCGGCCTTATCTCTTCTCCAACAGCCTGGCCCCCGTCATCACTGCGACGACAATCGCTGCCCTCGATCTCATTGCCAGGAGTGGCGAGCTGCGCCAGAGACTTCGAGAGAACTCCGTGCAGTTCCGCCAGGCCATGACGAAGGCTGGATTCCAACTCACCGGCGATGGACATCCGATCATCCCGGTCATGGTCGGTGATGCACGCGTCGCCACCGAGATGGCCGACCGCATGCTCGACGAAGGCATCTACGTCATTGGGTTTTCTTTCCCCGTGGTGCCTCAGGGAAAAGCCCGTATTCGTGCCCAGATGTCGGCGGCCCATACCCCGGAGGACGTCGACGTCGCCATTTCAGCCTTTGTCAAAGTTGGCCGCCAGCTCGGCGTCGTCCCATGAGAGCTCTTGTCAAGTCCCGCCCAGAGCCGGGTTTGTGGTTGGAGGATGTTCCGACGCCTGGTCTCGGTCCCCAGGACGTTCTCATCGAGGTCCACAAGACCTCCATTTGTGGAACCGACCTCCACATTTACAAGTGGGACGACTGGGCCGAGAAAACCATCAACATCCCGATGACGATCGGCCACGAGTTCATGGGAGCGATCGTCGACCTCGGCGCCGGGGTCGAGGGTTTGCGTCTGGGACAGCGGGTTTCGGGCGAGGGACACATAACTTGCGGACACTGCCGTAACTGCCGCGCCGGGCGCCGGCACTTCTGTCACAACCACCTCGGCCTGGGTGTGACCCGACCCGGGGCCTATGCCGAATTTGTGAGCATCCCGGCCGCCAACGTGTTTCCCCTACCCGATCACATCGACGACGACACCGCCGCCATTCTCGATCCCTTGGGCAATGCCACCCACACCGCCCTGACTTTCGATCTTGTCGGAGAGGATGTCCTCATCACCGGGGCCGGCCCGATCGGGGTGTTGGCGACAGCCATTGCCAGGCATGTCGGTTCGCGTTTCGTGGTGGTTACCGACCTCAACGACTTCCGGTTGGAGATGGCCCGAAAGATGGGGGCCAACCTGGCAGTAAACCCGGACGAGACCTCCCTCCACGACGTTATGGCTGAGTTGGGGATGACGGAAGGTTTCGATGTCGGGATGGAGATGTCAGGCAGCGCCGCGGCTCTCAACCAGATGCTCGATGTGTTGAACCATGGTGGTCGGGTGGGTCTGTTGGGGATCCCTCCCAGCGCCGTCACTCTTGACCTCAATCAAGTCATCTTCAAGGGCCTGACGTTGAAGGGTATCTACGGCCGACTGATCTTCGAGACCTGGTACAAGATGTCGGCCATGCTCCAGGGTGGATTGGATGTCAAGCCGGTGATAACTCATCGGTTCCCTGCGGTCCGGTTCGACGAGGCGTTCGCCGTGGTTGCCGACGGCCTCAGCGGCAAAGTCATCCTCGATTGGAAGTGACAGCCGGCACCTAGGCTGACGGGACGATGGCGATTTTCCGGTTCTTCGAACGTGAGCCTCTCAAAGACCCGATACTGGTTCTGTGTCTGGACGGTTGGGTCAACGCCGGGTCGGCGGCTTCGCTGGTCGCATCGACGCTCGGAGGCAAGCTGGTGGCCGCCGGGGATCCCGACTTGCTCTTCGACTATAGGGTCAGCAGGCCCATTCTCGACTTTGTGGAGGGGGCGATGACAAAGCTCGCCTGGCCGGAGCTTGGCATACGCCATCTCGCCACCGGTGACGCCGATCTCCTGATCGTCTCCGGCACCGAACCCAACTGGAATTGGCAACGACTGGGAAGGGAGTTGGCCGCAGTGGCGGTGCAACTAGGGGTCCGCCAACACGTCTCGGTTGGAGGCATCCCCTGGGCGACACCTCATACCCGTCCGGTACAGGTCATGACCACCGCCTCCGATCGCGCCCACATTCCACCGTCGGCGGATTTGCCGATTGGTCTTCTACGGGTTCCGGCAGCAGCGGTGAGCGCGCTTGAGTATCAGGTGGCTTCAGCGGGTATCCCGACCGTTGGTTTTTGGGCCCGGGTTCCGCAATACGTCGGAGTCGAGTACCCCGCCGCGGCCCTGGCCCTGGTCGAGCGGGTGGCCGACCACCTGGGTGTGGCGTTGTCGAGCGGAGGCCTTGAAGAGGCAGCTAGCGAACAGCGCGCCCAACTCGATGCCGTAATGGTCACCCGGCCAGAGGTGCGGGCCATGGTCGAACAACTCGAAGGAGCCGTCGACGCGGCCAGGTCGATTTCAGGCGAAGAGCTTGCAGCCGAGATCGAACGGTTCCTGCGTCAGCAAGACTGACTCCTGTCTGTTCTTGTGGTTTTCTAGTTAGCGGTCGCGGTAGCGATCGTTGCCGCCACCACCACCCGAACGGGGTGGCCGCGGCGCCATCGGCCTCGACTCGTTGACCACAATCCGGCGTCCCGCCAGATCGGCGCCATCCATCTCGTCGATTGCTCGCCGGGCGTCGTCGTCATTCATCTCAACGAACCCGAAGCCGCGGGAGCGGCCCGTGTCTCGATCCACGAGCACCTGGGCGGACTCCACTTCACCAAACCGGCGAAAGGCGGCCGCCAGATCCTCTGACGTGGTGCGGAAAGGCAGGTTGCCAACGTACAGCTTCAAACGTTCCTCCTCACCGGCGGGGTTCCGACCGGTGCGTCACTACACGAACCCACCAACCGTCGAGGAGGATTCGGGAGGGACCCTTCTGGTCCCATCGGCCGCAAATGTAGTTGCTGGCAACGTCAGGGACTAGTGGGATCGGGGTTAATTCGTGTGGGACGGCTCATGATGAACCAGATGGCATAAACCCCTACCACACCGAGGATCAGCCGCACCACCAGGTTGTCGACCAGCACAATGATCGAGAACCCCAGCGAGATCACCGTCGCGGCTGAGGCAACCAGCTTGGTCCTGACGGTGAAACCGTCGCTTCGGTACCCCCGGATGATCCGTCCGAACACAGGGTGGGTGACCAGCCAGGCGTGGAATCGGTCCGAGGACCGTGCAAAAAAGAAGGCCGCCAGGATGACGAAATCGAAAGTGGGTATCCCCGGGAGCCACGACATGTATGCAAGACCGACACAAAGAATGCCCAGGCCAAAGTAGAGACCCCGGAGCAACCGGCTGCGCGGCTTTCGGACGGCAGGGACTTCGGCCATGGAATCGCGACGCTATCGACCTCGTTGCCAACAGCGAGTCGGCTCCTGCACAGACCGCTAAGTTTGGTCAAGGAGGTTCTATGCCCATCGCTAGCCCCGAAAAGTTCCGGCAGATGATCCAGGCTGCCCGCGACGGCGGTTTTGCCTACCCCGCTGTCAATGTCACCGGGAGCGAGTCGCTCAATGCTGCCTTGCGAGGCTTGGCCGAGGCCGAGTCTGACGGCATCGTCCAGATCTCTACTGGTGGGGCCGAGTTCCTCTCAGGGACCAAAATGAAAGACATGCCCACCGGTGCAGTCGCCCTGGCCGAATTCGCCCATGTGGTGGCCTCCAAATATCCGATCAATATCGGTCTTCACACAGATCACTGCCAGCCCGAGAAGGTTGACACCTACATCCGCCCGCTCCTGGCCGTCAGTGCCGGCCGCCGAGCCAACGGACAAGGTCCGCTGTTCCAAAGCCACATGCTCGACGCCTCGATGTTGCCGTTGGAGGAGAACCTGAAGCTGGCGTGGCAGCTCCTCCAGGAGTGTGAGGCCGTGGGCTCGGTCCTCGAGTTGGAAATCGGCATCGTCGGTGGGAAAGAAGATGCCATGGACCACGAGGGAGTCGACAAAGCAAAGCTTTACACAACCCCCGAGGACATGGTCCGCACGGCCGAAGTGTTGGGATTGCCGGAAGGTGGCCGCTATCTCCTGGCTGCGGTCTTCGGCAACGTCCATGGTGTCTACAAACCCGGGGCGGTGCAACTACGTCCATCGATTCTGCGTGACGGCCAGAAGGCCGTGGAGGAACGGTTCGGCCCGGCGGGTCGCCAGTACCTGGTCTTCCACGGCGGGTCGGGATCCAGCCTCGAGGAGATCCGGGAGACCCTCGGTTATGGGGTGGTGAAGATGAACATCGACACCGACACCCAATACGCGTTTACCCGGCCTGTGGTTGGCCACATGTTCCAGAACTACGACGGGGTCCTCAAGGTGGACGGCCATGTCGGCGACAAAAGCGCCTACGATCCCCGCACGTACTTGCGGAAGGCCGAGGAGGGCATGGGCGAAAGAGTGCGGTCCGCCTGTGAGGACCTCCAGTCAGCCGGTCGCACGGTGGGCTGAATTGGTCGAACGGGGCACCTGGGCCCACTCCGATCGCTTCGTGGCGCGGGCTTTTGTTCGACCATTTTTGCGCTTCGCCCAGGTGGAAGCATCGTCGGGCCTAGTGCTGGTGGCTGCAGCAGCGGCTGCGCTGGTGTGGGCGAACGTCGCCTTCGACAGCTACCAGACCTTCTTCGGTGCCCCGTTCTTGCTCGAGTTCGGCCCGCTCCATATCGAAGAGGATCTTCAACATGTCATCAACGACGGGCTCATGGCCTTGTTCTTCTTCGTGGTGGGTCTCGAGATCAAACGGGAGTTGGTGGCCGGCGAGCTATCCGATCCTCGTAAGGCGATGCTCCCGGCGTTGGGGGCCCTGGGCGGCATGGTGGTGCCAGCGCTTATCTACCTGGTGGTGGTCGGCGCCGGTGGAGAGGCCGGCAGGGGCTGGGGAATACCGATGGCCACCGATATCGCTTTCGCGGTGGGGGTCATTTCGCTGCTCGGACGCCGCGCTCCCGACGGGGCCAAGCTCTTCCTTTTGACCCTGGCCATTGCCGACGACATCGGTGCAATAGGGGTGATTGCCATCTTCTACACCGACGACCTCAATGCGGTGTGGCTGGCGACAGCCGGGGCGGGCTTGCTGGCGGTGTGGGGCGCAAGCCGGATTGGGATCAGGTCGATGTCCTTCTACGTGCCGGCGGCGTTGGTGGTGTGGTTTGCGACTTTCGAGTCGGGAGTACACGCAACTTTGGCCGGTGTCGCCCTGGGGTTGCTGACGCCGGCCCGTCCG
The DNA here is from genome assembly GCA_040905905.1 of Acidimicrobiia bacterium. Classification (GTDB taxonomy): domain Bacteria; phylum Actinomycetota; class Acidimicrobiia; order Spongiisociales; family ZC4RG35; genus JAICND01. The sequence goes on along the minus strand of JBBDQN010000011.1, from coordinate 165,611 downwards.
TATTACCCACTCAACATTGTTCACAAGGCCGGCCGCAACTTCATTACGCGTCTGGAGTCCGAAGACGATGACGTCATCGAACGGGAGCGGGCCGACTATCAATTACTCGCGCTTTCCGAGGTTGCCAGGGAGTCGGTGGCGCCCTTGGCCAGGATCGAACATCGGCTTGGTCTATGGGCGTCGTATTTTGTGATCCCGTTGTTTGCTCTGGCTAACGCCGGGGTCCACTTCGGGAACACCCCGATCGGCCAATCGTTGTTAACCCCCGTGGGTCTCGGGGTGGCTCTTGGATTGGTGGTCGGAAAGCTGGTCGGGATCACGCTCTTCACGATGGCTTCGGTCCGGATCGGCTGGGGTCGCCTGCCTTCAGGTATGGATACCCGTCACCTGATCGGGGTAAGCGTGCTCGCCGGAATCGGCTTCACCGTGTCGTTGTTCATTGTCAACCTGGCCTTTAGGGATGCCGCTCTCATTGCAGACGCCAAGGTCGGCATCCTGGCGGCTTCGATAGTCGCCGGCATCGGTGGCTATCTCATCCTTCGTTCGAGCCGACCCTCGCAATGACTGTCCCCGAGTCGTTTCAGTGTGTGGACTGCGACGGCGTCGCCCATCTCTTGACGAGGCTGGCGCCCGACGCGTCACCGGACCCGGGTAGCGTCCTGTCGTATCTATGCGCTTCTTGCTGGGAGCGCTTCGATGTGGTTTGGGAGGACCAGGAAAACGACGATTGACGCTGCGGAGTCGGTGACGGTCAGGCAGCCGGGCGCGCAACCCGCTCCGGTGGAGCCGTGGCGAGTTGTTCACCCCAGTGGATCAAGGTTCGCCCGAGGCGCTCCCTGATCGACACAGGTGCTTCGACGAGGTGGCGGCCCTGTAGCGCGACCTCAATGGCAATGCGGCGGGCTTCTACGTATCCAAAGATGAGAGGACTCACGGTTTTGTCTCTTTCTTAAGTGGTTTCAGGTACAGATCGACGAGGGAAGTACGGTCGGGAATCGAATCGAGTCGGAGCGAATAGGTCGGAGACTGGTCCTGGTCCATCGTCACCCGGACCAACCCCGCCGCCCGCAGGACTCCGATGTGGTGGAACACGGTCGACTTGGCCATGGCCATGAACTCGGTGAGTTCGGCCAATGACGCGGGTTGTTCCGAAAGACGCCGGAGGAGGCGCAGTCGCTTGTCGTCGCCCAGGGCGCGATAGGTGGCGACCAGCCAACCGGGAGGAGCCTCGGGATCGGAGTTGATCGCCTCCTCGGAAACCGGGCAACACACCAACAAGGCATCGTCGTGGTCGGTGATGAGGGTCCATGGCCGCAGCGATACTGAAGGGATGATCACCAATCGACCCACGCCCGGAGGCACCTCGAAGATGATTCCGTTGGTGACCTTGTCGATGAGCTCCCGGGGGTTGGTGGAATTGGCCACGGCGATCCGTTTTTCGATGGCGTCACGATCGAGAGCCGCGGCCCATTGGGCTTCAAACGGGCTGAAGGCTTCTTTCCTGACCCGTCGCACCACTTCGACCAACCCGGCGGCCATCTCGGCTGCCGGCAACAACATCGAGGTGCGAAGAGCGTCGCGGAACTCGGGCTCTTTGTCGGCGAGGCTCTCGCTTTGGAGCAACTGGTCGATTGCCTCCACGTCCCCGCCAACCGCTGCCGCGGTGGTGGCGGGATCCAGGTCGCAGAAGTGTTCCTCCATCAACTGGGACCGGAGCCAGGTGGGGTCCTGGGCTTCGAGCCAGGCGAGGGCGCTATCGATGTCATGAGGCAGAGGGGACCGGGCTATCACCCCGATAAGCGCCGTCCACATCACACCCCGAGGCGACACCTGCTTGGCCAGTTCCAATGTTCGACTGGAGAGGGCTGTTCGGAATTCGTCGAACCATTCGGTGCCGAGAGCATGCTCCGCCGACTTGTCGTCACCACCAAGTGAAGCCCACAGGGCTAACAAAAGGTCGTAAGTTACCGCCGGATCGACCGTAATCTGCAGACGGCGAGCCCGGGAGGAGAGGTTGTGCAGTGGTGTTCGTTCCGCTTCCATGGTCCGTTGTATCTTCTCTTTGTGTGCGAGAAATCTCGTACGGCATGAATCTATCGGACGGGTGGCCCATTGTCAAGCAACCAACCAGCTTTTGGTTCGGAGGATCGACACCAGGGGAGCAGAACTACGCGCCAAAACGTAAGTTGGATTCGATGACGGCTGACCCCGGGTACTTCGGGCCAAACTCGATCTCCTGGCAGGTCAACCAGGAGATGACGGTGTTGTTCGGAGGAGCGAGGGCACTCTTGATGCACGCTGCCCATCCGCTCGTCGCAGCCGGGGCCCGGCAGACCTCGATGTATCAGCGGGATCCCTGGGCCCGTCTCATCCGGACCCTGCAACTCCAATCAACGATGACGTTTGGCATCAAGAAAGACGCCGATGAAGCCGCCGATCGGATCAACAAACTTCATTTCAAGGTCAACGGCACCGACCAGGTGACGGGCGAGAGATATGACGCGGTCGACCCGGATCTCCTGCTCTGGGTCCACGCCTGCCTGGAGGTCTCCTCGGTTTATTTCTTCGAGCGAACGGTCCGGCGGCTGAGCCTCGACGAGCGGGACCGATACCACCACGAGAACCTCCTCGCCGCCGACCTGATGTTGCTTCCGCGCCCGGCAGTGCCCGCTACCTTTCAGGACCTCGAGGACTACGTCGCCGGCGTGGTTGCGTCGGGTCGGCTCATGATGACGGACGTAGCTGCCAACGTGGCCGACATAATTCGTCGGGGACCGGTGCCCACCATCTTCAAACCGCTATGGGGATTCATCAGGTTTGCCGCCTTCGGAACGCTCCCACCGAGGCTGCGCGACCTCTACGACGTCAGATGGACTCCCGGTCGCCAGCGATGGCTCGATGCCAATCTCAGGACTCTGGGTGCGGTTCGCCCGTTATTGCCCGATCGTTTCCGTCTGATCAGACCGGCCCGCCTGGCCACCGAACGCCTGGCTGCCGGCAACGGAGAGACTTCTAACCAAGGTGTCGGTTGAAGAAGGCTTCTATACGTGACCAGGCGTCCTCGGCAGCATCCCGGTGAAAGCCGACCGACAGGATCGGGCGGATGAGTGTCTTAATCATCCGGTGATCGCCGGATTGGTTCATGAACGAGTGACCTGCTCCCGGATAGATCTTGACGTCGTTCTGCACCCCCGATGCAGATAGGCCGGCGGTGGCTTTGGCCGCCTCTTTGACAAACACCCGATCACGCCCACCGTACGACGCCACTACGGGACACGATCCAGCCAGACGATCGGCGCTTGGAGATTTGCCGTAGTTGGGAGCGGTAACGGCCACTCCGCCATTGCACCCGAGAAGAAACGCCACACTTCCCCCGATGCAAAAGCCGATCACCCCGACCTTCCCATTGCAATCGGCCCGCTCCGTCACCCAGTCGACAACTGCGCCGACCTGCTCTACCGACTCCCCTCCACCTCGTTGGACATCGAGGAAGAGCCGGGCCAGACAACGAATCCGCCCTTTCGCCAGGAGGTCGGGCGCCAGCGCCAGATAACCCAATTGGGCCACCCGGTCGGTGATGCGACGGATGTCGTCGTTGAGCCCAAACGCCTCATGGAGCACCAGGACTCCTGGCCAGGGACCGGTAGTCTCCGGCAACGCCAGATAGCCAGGAAGCGGGTCACCAGTCACGTAGAGGGTGAGATCCCCGCCCATGCCATGGACCGTAACGATCTTCCGGCCAGAATGAAGGGTGATGCCGGTATGAGCACCTACGACGCGGTTGTCATAGGAGCTGGCCCCAACGGGCTCGCCGCCGCGGTCGAACTTGCCCGGGCGGGCCGATCCGTTCGGGTCATCGAAGGAAGGGACACCGTAGGCGGTGGCGCCCGTACCATGCAGCTAACCCTGCCGGGATTCCGACATGATGTGTGCTCGGCCGTCCATCCGCTCGGACTCGGATCACCGTTCTTTCGAGAACTCCCCCTCGAAGAACACGGCCTGCGTTGGATCCACCCGCCCGTGCCGTTCGCCCATCCGGTCAGCGCCAAGGAAGCCGTCCTGGTCCATCGTTCGATCACAGCCACTGCCGCCGAGCTGGGTGGAACCGATGGCGAGGAGTACGAACATCGGATCCGACCGCTTTTGGAGCGCTGGGACAAGATCGAACAACACATACTCGGGCCGATCCTGCGTTTTCCCAAGCATCCTGTGGCCATGGCCCGGTTCGGCATGGTGGGTGTGCTCCCCGCTCGAACCCTGATCAACGCCTTCAACAGCGAAGCGGGGAGAGCGCTCATGGCCGGAGCGGCCGCCCACGGGTTCATCCCTTTCAACAAGCTGCTGGGTGCGTCGTTCGGTTTGCTCTACCCACTTACCGCCCATCGCCATGGGTGGCCATTTGCCGGCGGGGGATCCCAGGCGATCGTCGATGCCCTCGCCTCCTATCTGCAGAGTCTCGGTGGCGAGATCGAAACCGGTCGCTGGGTCAAGAGCCTCGCCGAGCTTCCTCAGGCAAAGGTGATCCTGGCCGACGTCACCCCCGACGTTCTGATCAAGATTGGTGGGTCCTCCCTCCCCGGCGGATACAGACTCCGTCTCGGCCGGTATAAGCGGGGACCGGCCGCCTTCAAGGTGGACTATGCGTTGAGCGCACCGGTGCCCTGGGTCAACGCCCGCCTCAACGATGTGGGGACCATCCATTTGGGTTCCGCCGAATCCATCGCCGCATGCGAGCATGACATCTGGAAAGGCAAAAGCCCGGCTCGACCGTTTGTCCTGGTATCCCAGGCGAGCCGCTTCGATCCTTCCCGCGCCCCTGAAGGCCAGCACACCCTGTGGGCGTATGCCCATGTTCCGCAGGGCTCCACCGAAGACTTCGCCCCGGCCATCGAACAGCAAATAGAAGAGTTGGCCCCGGGTTTCGGCGATCTCATCCTCGATCGCTGCATAGCTTCGCCGGCCGACCTTGAGTCCTACAACCCCAACAACCTGGGCGGGGAAATCGCCGGCGGGGCTCACACTCTCCGCCAACTGCTTTTTCGGCCGGTATCGGGGAGGCCGTATGCCACACCAGTGCCCGGCCTCTACCTGTGTTCGTCATCGACGCCGCCCGGCGCGGGGGTCCACGGTATGTGTGGCTATTGGGCGGCCCGGGCCGCCCTCGGCAAAGAACTTCGTTAGTCCTGGCGCCAGCGGTGGGGCCGGGTCCGGATGTCGTCGAAGCCCAACTCGTCACACAAGGCAAGGAATCCCGGTTGGTCGACCCCGTGCCAGCGGAGGTCTTCGAGCACCTCCGGCAATGGCACGTCGCGCCGCAGGGTGGTCAGAGTGCGATATGCCATCGCATCGGCCCTCTGTGCGACCAGGGTCGCCGCCAGCTTCAACGCCCCCCTCACCGCTACCCCCCAATCGGCCGGATCGGGCGGGATCGCCTCCAGTTTGCGAAAACGTCCGAGAACCGCCGAAGCCGACTTAGACCCCCATCCCGGCAGACCCGGGACCCCATCGGCGGTGTCGCCCACCAAAGCCAGGTAATCGGGGATCGACTCGGGGGCGACGCCGAACTTCTCCCAGACACCTGCCTCATCCATGAACGACTGCTGGCGGCGGTTGTAGGTGACGATCTGATCCCCCACCACACATTGGGCGAGGTCCTTGTCGGGTGTGCAGATCACCACCTGCTCCACCTCCTCGCAGAAGCGAAAGGCAGCGGTGGCGATGGCGTCGTCGGCCTCGAACTCACGCATCTTCCAGCAGACGAGGCCGAGGATTTCTAGGGCCCTCTCCGCCAAGGGAAACTGATCAAGCAGCGCCTGCTCCATCCCCTCCGAGCTCTTGTAACCAGGGAAGAGGTCGTTGCGAAATGATTCGATCACGGTGTCGGTGGCAACCCCCACGTGGCTGACTTCGGGCTCACGCAACAACGCGAGCGTCGTTTCGATAATGCCGAGGGTCGCACCTACTTCTCGCCCGTCGGGCGCAGTCCGGTTGGGGAAACCGAAGTGAGCCCGGAAGAGCTCATAGGTACCATCGAGCAAGTGGAGACGCACGAAGATGATCCTATCGACAACGCTGACGACGACCCCTGGGATCGGTTGGCTAACCAGTTCTCGTCGCTTGGCGACAAGCTGAAGTCCCGCTACCGCGCAGCGGCCGGCAGTGAGGGTCCTTCCGAGGAGGAACTGAAAGCTGCGTTGCGAACTCTGGGAGGGGCATGGGATCGCCTGGCGGAGGCGCTTTCAGCCGCGATGAAGGACGAAGAAGTCCGCCGTTCGGTCAAACGGACTGCGAGCAGTCTCGCCGAGGCAATCGGTGCCGCCTTCAATGAGATTCCGTCCTATCTCCGCAAGCAATCTCCAATAACCGACCAGCCTTCGGAAGGCATCGGAGAATCGGATCCGTGAAGATCGGCAACATCCTCATCGTAGTTGGGATCGGGATAGTGGTGATCGGACTGCTGGTGCGGCTCGGTTGGTTTTCGTGGTTCGGGAACCTGCCGGGCGACATCAGGGCGGAAGGTGACCGTGGTGGATTCTTCTTCCCGATCACCTCATCGATCATCGTCAGCATTGCTGCCACCTTGTTGCTCAACCTGGCGCTGCGTCTGTTCCGCGATCGCTAGTGGCCGACCAACGCACCATCGACGCGGTCGAAGCCTCTAACGCCGATGATTTACTCAGGATCGTTGACAGGCATTGCTCGGCCCAGGCCTGGGACCCCTTGCTCGAGTTGCGTCGGCTGCTGGCCGCCGCCCTCACCAGGGGCAAACAGCTATGGGGGGTGGATGAGCACATTCGATACCGGCTGGCGCTGGAAGCACCGGCCCGGTTGGCGGCGGAGGCCGTGAGCGAGGGACCGGCGCGGTTCGCCCTCGGTCCACTTACCGAGGTGGTTGCCACCAGGCACACTTTCGCGGAGCTGAGCCCACATCTGGAGCCGGGACCCAACAGATCCTGGGTGGCACAAGAACGCGTCCTGCGAGGCGAGGAGGTCGACCCGAGGGGCATCGAATTGGGCCTGATCGAACTTCCTCTCCGGCTCGAGCCCTGGGAGGCCGCCTATTCCGAAGTCACCTACAAAAAGGATCGCGTCGAGTCGGAGCCGCCCGCAACCACCGGCCTTGCGGCGCTGCAACTACCTACCGATGCCGAAGAAGTCGAAGACCCGGGCGGGCGCACCGCTCTCGCCGCCTTGGTGGCCACCTGGGTTGAACAGTCCAATGGCCGGGCCACCGTGGTATGCGCGGCCGGTGGGTTGGCTGACGCGGTCCGGCTGGTCGGGGTTAGGAAGGCAATGGCCGCTTCAATCGACCTACCCGTCGCGGCCGGGCTGATGGCGTGGGCCGCCGCCTCGGGTGGGGCGCATGGCCGACGTCGGGGAGGAGCGGCGGGAAGGCTGGCGACCTGGTGGGTACTGGCCGAGTTGACCGGCTCGGAGTGGCCGCCGGTTCCCCAACATCTGCGAGAGCTGATCGAGCCACTCGAGTGGTGGGTCTGGTCGGACCTGGGTGGGAGCACCGGCTGGAACTTGTCTCTCGCAGTCCACTCTCCATCCGAAGGGTTGACCTGGGCGCTAGCCGCCGCCGACGCCGACTGAGTCAGATCGCCCCGGTGTTGATGGTCACGGTGTGCCAGCCAGTGGCGCCATCCGGAGCTACCGGCCGACGCTGTTCGTCCTGTACTGCGCCCGTCGCATCTGTGGCCCGGACCGCGATCGTGTGTCGACCTGGCCGGAAGTCGTGGTCGATTCGCCACTGCACCCAGGTGTCCTTCGAAAGAGGGTTTGACAATTCGGCCTCGGTCCAGGGTCCGTCGTCCACCCGAACCTCCACTCGCCTGATGCCGCGGTGGGGTGCCCAGGCCACGCCGGCCACAGGATGCAATCCGGCGGTGACACCGGCGCCGCGTCTCGGTGTGTCGATCCGCGATTGGGTCTTGATCGGGCCCTCCTTGGACCATCCCCTTGGCACCCAGTAGGCATTGAACCCGTCCCAGGTGGTGAGGTTGATCTCCCTCAGCCACTTGGTGGCGGAGACGTAGCCGTAGAGGCCGGACACGACCATGCGGGCCGGAAATCCGTGCTCGAAGGGAAGCGGCTCTCCGTTCATGCCTACCGCTAAAAGTGCCTGGCGTCCGTCGTAGACCGCCGCCACAGGAAAACCGACAGTGAAATTGTCTTCCGAAATGCCAACGAGTTGCTCGGCCCCCGGGAGAACTCCGGCACGATCGAGGACGGCGCTTAGCGGCACCCCGAGCCAGCGGGCGTTTCCAACCAGATCGCCCCCTACCTCGTTGGAGACACAGGAAAGCGTCACGTACCGTTCGACCATGGGCATCTCGAGCAATTCCTGGAAGTCGATCGAGTACTCGCGCTCAACCAGACCAGTGACGCTCAACTGCCAGGTGCCGATGTCAACCTGAGGGACGACCAGGGCTGTATCGATCCGGTAGAAGTCCTCGTTCGGCACCACGATCGGGGTCAGGTTCGGGATCATGAGATCGGCGGCGGGCGCAGGCGCCGCTACCACCTCGGTCGGCACCGGCAGGACGACCTCATCCCGGCCGGCTGCAATTCGCCGGATCTGGCTGGCAATTGCCCGCCCTGCGCCGGCAAAGGCCAGAGCCAGGATCGCCACCGATCCACCCCTGATGAGAAAACCCCGTCTCGACGGGTCGGGGTCGCGGGGCGGGCGGGTCATCCAGTTGAGGGCACCCACGCCGGCGACGGCACCCACGACCGCCACTAGCCATGGGCCCATAGCCGATGCCACCGGATCGAGGCCGGCCGCCAGCGCTCCGATGGCCGAAAATCCGCCAAACACCAACCAGGCGCCAACCAGACCTTTGCGGACCGTAAGCCCGACCAGGGCGCCAAGGCCGAGCCCTATTGCCACGATGCCAACGACAAGTGCCAGCTTGTCATAAACACCAAAGGTGCTGATAGCCCAATCTTTGATGCTGGCCGGCACGTTGTCGATGACCCAGTCGCCTATGGCCCGAACCGGTGACGGCTGGCGAACCAGGGCAGCCACCAACTCGGAGATCCCAAAGGCGAAGCCGACTGCCAGGCCCCCGGCCAGGGCAAAACGGCGGTTGGTCATCGGTTGGAGAGTATCCATAACTATCTGCAACCCGGCGCGGACCGGCTTTGGTCCCGACTGTCAGAAAAAACCCGCGAACCCTGGGTTCACGGGCCCATAAGTGGGCTCTACAACCCGGGGTTCGCAGAAGTTTGTGCAAAATGCCGATTGTGTTGCCATACCTAGTTGTTGACGACGCCGGTTTGAGTCGCTGTCGATGGGGCGCCGACCCGGAGATCTACCGCCTATATCACGATCTGGAGTGGGGCCGGGCAGTCACTGACGATCAACGTCTCCTAGAGAAACTCTGCCTGGAGGGGTTCCAGGCAGGCCTTTCCTGGCTGACCATCCTTCGCAAACGTGACCGTTTCCGCGAGGCCTTTGCCGGATTCGACCCCGGAGTGGTGGCCACCTTCGGAGAGTCCGAGATCGCTGCTCTTCTGACCGACAGCGGAATCGTTCGCCACCGCGGCAAGATCGCATCAACCATCAACAACGCCCGCCGGGCCCTCCAGTTGAGGGCAGAACACGGCTCACTCGCCGCCTTCTTCTGGCGGCAGTACGGACAGCCCCTGTCCCCGGCCCCACAAGAAATACCCGCTACAACCGACGAGTCGAAACGCCTGGCAAGCGACTTGAAACGACATGGGTTCACCTTCGTGGGGCCGACGACTGTTTATGCCTTCATGCAGGCAATGGGTCTGGTCAACGATCACCACGACGGTTGCCTGGCCCGGGACGGTTGCGAGCAAGAGCGACAAGCGGTGTTAGAAAGATTCGCCCGGTAGTCGCGTCGCCACCGACAACCGACTAGACAACGGGAATGTACGCGATCCCTCGACCGGCTTTCACCGTTGGGATCGAAGAGGAATACCTCCTGGTCGATCGGACCACCGGGGAACTCGTGGGCGATCCCTCCCCAGAGATGTGGGTGGCCGCTCAGGAAGCGCTTGGGGTCCGGGTCGTACCCGAGTTCCTGCGGGCCCAGCTCGAGGTAGCCACCGATGTCAACGACGACATCGTTCAGGCCGGAGCCGAACTGGGTTCCATGCGGACCACCCTCGACCGGGTCCTCAAGGATCACGGCGCCGCCATCTTGGCTGCCTCCACACATCCCTTTGCTCTCTGGTGGGAACAACAGCCCACCGACCGTGATCGGTACAAGGTGATGGCTGAGGATCTGGGAATGGTTGCCCGGCGGATGGTCATTTGCGGCATGCATGTCCATGCCGGCATCGAGGACCCCGATCTGCGCATCGATCTGATGAACCAGGTGCGTTATTTCCTCCCCCACCTGCTCACCCTTACGACTTCGTCCCCTTATTGGGGCACCCGGAATACCGGTCTCAAGAGCTACCGAATCTCGACCTTCCGCACCATGCCCCGCACCGGGTTACCAGAGGAGTTCGCCTCCTGGAGCGAGTACCAGCGTCACGTCGACGTGCTAGTCCGGGCGAGGATCATCGACGACTCCACCAAGATCTGGTGGGACGTACGGCCCTCGGCCCGCTTTCCAACGTTGGAGATGCGAATCACCGACGTCTGTACCAGGGTCGAGGACGCCGTCACTGTGGCGGCTATCTACCTGTCGATCCTGCATATGCTCTACCGGCTGCGGCGCAGCAATCAGCGGTGGCGCCAATATGCCCCGATGTTGATCTCGGAGAACATCTGGCGAGCCCAGCGGTACGGGATCGAGGGAAGCTTGATGGATTTCGGCAAAGGAGTCCTGGTCCCGTTTGGTGAGCTAGTCGAGGAGATGATCGAGGTCGTCCGACCCGACGCAGAAGAGCTCGGATGCCTCCCCCAGGTCGAGCGGGCCCGCGACATCGTCAAGGAAGGCACCTCGGCCGAGCGCCAGATCCAGGTGGTGAAAGCCGCGATAGCCGAGGGAGCTTCGAACGATGAAGCACTGCGGACCTTGGTCCAGTTCCTGATCGCCGACACCCAGCACGGCCTCCCCGGTTACTGAGTACGGACCGTCCGCGGGCTGCCGTCAGGCTGCGGACCAGGCATCCTCGTTTCTTGTTAGAAAGCCGGGGTCGAGATCCGCCATTATTTCGATGGGATCGAGATCGAGGCCGAGGTCCCCGACGTCAACCAATTGGGTGACGAGTGGCAGCCTTCGCACCTGCCGGCGATGACCACCGCTTGGGGACTTAGCCGGGTACCTGAGCGTTCCTGTTTGGAAGTCCATAACACTCCTTGCTACTATGACGGTCATCATACATAGTAGATGTATGTCTGTCAACCGTCATAGAATGGATTTTAGATGCCCCGTGCGACCGATGCCCGTCTAAAGACCCTGGAGACCGCCGCCCATCTGTTCCGGCGTCAGGGCTATCACGGCACGCCGGTCTCGCAGATTCTTGAGGAAAGCGGGGCTCCGCGAGGATCCTTGTATTTCCATTTCCCCGGCGGCAAGGAACAGATCGCCGCCGAAGCCGTCGACGTGGCTTCGTCGGAGATGGAGGCTCTGATCGCCTGGGCCCGCGCGCGGTCGGCTGATCCGGTCGAATTCTTGGGACGGATCACCGGAGGCATCGCCCGCTGGTTGGAACAGTCCGACTACACAGAAGGGTGTCCGATCGCCACGGTAACCCTCGAGTTGGCTCCCTCCGTTGACGAGGTGGCCGGCGCGGTCCGGGCGGCCTATCACCGTTGGACCGACCTCATCCGCACCGGGCTCATCGACTTGGGCTTTCCGGAGGAGAAGGCGGAGGGGGTGGCCCTCCTCGCCGTCACTTCCATCGAAGGGGGTCTGCTACTCAGCCGGGCCGATAGCTCCACGGTCGCTTTGCGCCAGGTTCGCGAGCAGTTGATGTCGTTGGTGGCGCGCCCCTAGTCGCCGCCCATACCTTCCAACTGGCCGGCGTGCTCTTCCAGATGACCGACCAACATGCGTTCAATCATCTGCTCGAGGCTCATCGCACCCAACCGGGAGTGAAGCCCCTCAGCCCCCCAAGCGTCATCTGGCAAAGCGGTGAGAAAGCCGCGGAGATCAGCGAGATGCACTCCAAGCCAGTGGAGATGGGTTTCGAAATCCATCGCCTTCCCTGACTCAATCCCCGCCAGACGATCCGGGTCAGTGGTGATACGGCCGAACGGCACCGGTTCGCCCTGGTATTCGTCCACCACTTCTTCGATCTGCTCGATCCAGTAAGGAATGAACTCGGTGATGTGACCCCAAACCTGGCCGGCCTCCCAGCGCTCGCCAGTCGAGGCGTCCTCCGGGGAGAGGTTCGCAAGTGGGCGGGCGTGGGCATTTAGACGTTGCTCGGCCCGATCGACTCTGGTGAGGAGTTGGGATGTCCTGGGATCCATCCGGCGAGACTAAATGATTTGAGTCGAGCGAACCGGGTCAGCCCTGGAATCCAGTTCGCGGATCGGTTTCAAGGGCTCGGAGCTTTTGCTGGAGCCGCCGCGACTCGGCCAGGACCAGCTGAAACAGGGAACGGACATGGCCGGCATCCACGCCGGCATGGGTGGCCTCCTCTTCGATCACCGCCAATAACTCTGCCTCCCGGTCCGGCATATAGATGGGCAGGCCACGATGGGCCTTGGTACGCCCGATCTCGAGTGCGAGATCCTGGCGGCGGGCGAGAAGCTGGACGATGTGGCGATCGAGCTGGTCGATGTGCTGGCGGAGCCGGTTGATACCCAACGCGGCCATCAACGCCGAGAAGGACTCCAGATCGAGTTGGGGACCGCGGGTCTTGGCCGTTTCGGGCTGGGGATGGACCTCGAGGATGATCCCGTCTGCTCCCACCCCCTGGGCGGCCAGAGCCAACGGCTGCACCTTGTGCGCTTCCCCGGCTGCATGGGAGGGATCGACCAACACCGGTAGGTGGGTTAGTTCTTTCAGATGAGGGACGGCTGCCAGGTCGAGCATGTCGGCTCCATTGTTGTTTCCGAAAGTACGCACGCCCCGTTCCACCATCACCACCTGGGAGTTGCCCTCGGCAAGGACGTATTCTGCCGCCCACAACCATTCGTCCAGGGTGGCCGAAGGTCCCCGTCGAAGCAGGACAGGTTTCCCAATTCGTCCCACCACCCGTAGCAACTCGAAGTCCTGCATGCTGCCTGAACCGATTTCGAGCATGTCGACGAATTCGGCAGCGTTCTCCGCCTCAGCAGCCTCCAACACCTGGGTGACCACAGGCAGGCCGACTGCTCGACCAGCACCCGCGAGAATCTCAACCCCATGGCGGCCAAGCCCCCTGAACCCGTATGGAGTGCCGTTGTGTTTGAAGGCACCGCCCCGCAGAATCGCTCCCCCAGCATCGGCTACCGCGTTCGCCACCACGTGCATTTGCTCATCGGACTCGACTGCACAGGGGCCGGCGATGACCGGGAAAGGGTCGCGACCGATCCGGGTCGCGCCAATCTCGACGATCGTCGGGACTGTTCGTTCGGTCCGGGTGGTCTTGCGTTCCATGGCGGTGGCTCCTGGCTCGTGAGCCGATCAAGATGCTGAGGGATCCAGGAATGAAAAAACCCGGAGCCCTCGGCTCCGGGTCGGCGGTGGTGGTGCGATCTAACGCGTCACGCCTTCCCGGGCCAGGGCCCGGTAAAAACGAAATAGGCGTAGAAACGCGTGGCTGACATCTAGGGGCTAACGCTACCGCTGGCGGTGGCCTCTGGCAAGACCGCTCCGACTTTGCGGTCGTTGGCAGGGGTAGCCGGGGTGTGGGTGCGATCGAAGCGGAATAAGAAATAGATAGCGCCGGCGGCGAGCACAAATCCGCTGATCTGGTTCCACGTCAATGTACCGACCTGGGCATCCCCGCTTCCCACCCGGAGTGAATCGAGAGCGAACCTCTGGATGCCGTACCACGCGGCCCATATCCAGAAGAGTTGGCCGTACCGGAGTTTGAAGCGCCTGTAGGTGTAGAAGAGGACTCCCAGGAGAACGGCGGCTCCAATCAGGTCGTAGGCCGCAACGTGGTGATACACGCCGCAGATCCCGTCGGCGGCGGTGGCACACTCAAGTGCATCGTGTTGGGGGGCAACGTCGTAGCCCGGTTTGATGGCGTAACCCCAGGGTGCGGTGGTGGCCTTGCCAAGATGTTCGACGATGGCCAGGTCGCCAATGCGGCCCACCACGGTCCCCAGTGCGAGGCCGAAAGCCGACACGTCGAGGGTCGGCCAGATGGGGACCTTTAACGTCCGCATCCGCCAGACCCCGCCGATGATCCCACCTGCAAACCCACCGAGGATCGAGAAGTTGCCCGAGATCGGGTTGAGGGCGATCAACGGGTCCACCCCCTCCATCAGCGCGGCCGGAGTGGTCAGATAGCGAGCACCGATCAGTGCCCCCACCAAACCCCAGGTGAGACACGACTGATACTTCACGGTGTCAAAGCCGCGTTTTCGTAGCTCCTTGGTGGCAATCCAGGCACCGGCCACGAACCCGAGGGCGGCGAAGAGGCCGTGTAACGACAGTCGCAGGGGTCCGACTTCGAAAATTGGGATGGGCGGGTACGAGATGAAGGCGATCAAGAGGACTCAGGGTAAACCAATTCTTCATCCTGCAAGACTTGGGTTCACCTGTTGACTGAGGGTCGATTGAGCTTCATTGAGACGGTGAGCCATCCTCAATCGGGCAACATCGGAATTGTCAGACCCGGGTCTTTGCCGAGTAAGACGGCCCGAGTTACTGACGACGATCCGAACCGGTCGTGGAGGTCATCTATGGCAAGGTCAAGTCCCCGTCCGCGCTGACGGTCAAAGGGCAGCTCCAGCTGGACGGCGCTGTCGTCGTCGAGATTGGCGACCGAGATTCCGATGAGGGTGAGACCCTGCATTTCGATCATCGGCGTGGCGGTCGCCAAGAGTCCCTGCAATGCCGCCAGGATCGTGTGAGTCTGAGCGGTCGGCTCGGGCAGGGTGTAAGACCGGGTCGCCCGCGAAAAGTCGTCGAATCGGAGCCGCAACATGACCGTACGCCCCACGCGGCCGGCCTTGCGCAAACGGGTGGTAACGCGATCAACCAGTCCGATCAGGATGGCGTCGACGGCCTCGGGCGATCTCCTTGAACGACCCAACGCCCGCTGCGACCCAATCGACCGCCGCCGGCGACCTACCTGGACCGGCCGTGGATCGCGGTTGTGGGCGAGCGCATGGAGATGCCGACCCGATCCCCGGCCGAGCAAAGTGATCAATGTGGCTTCGGCGAGCTCGGCAACTTCACCCACGGTCGAGATCCCGCGACCGTGGAGCTTGCCCGCAGTTACCGATCCGACCCCCCAGAGCCGTTCGACCGGAAGCGGGTGGAGAAACGCCAGCTCCCGATCGGGCGACACCACCAACAAGCCGTTGGGTTTGGCGACACCGCTTGCCACTTTGGCGAGGAACTTGGTCCGCGCGACCCCTACGGTGATCGGCAGACCGACTTGCTCCAGCACCCGGCTCCGTAAACGCACAGCGATCTCGGTGGGTGTGCCCGAAATCTTCCAGAGGCCGCCGACATCGAGGAAGGCTTCGTCGATCGACAACCCCTCGACGAGCGGCGTCGTGTCGTTGAACACCTCGAAGACCGCCTTGCTCGCCTCGGAGTAGGCCGAGATTCTCGGCTCGACCACGATCGCCTGTGGGCAGAGCCGGCGGGCCAACGACCCACCCATGGCCCCGCGCACACCGAAAGCCCGGGCCTCATAGCTGGCGGCCAGGACGACCCCGGATCCGACAATCACTGGTCGGCCACGCAGGCGAGGATTGTCGCGCTGTTCTACGGACGCATAGAAAGCATCGAGGTCGGCATGCAGGATCGTCGCCTCGGAGCGCATCGAACGTATGTTCGTCCCCAGGAACGCCGATGGCAACAGCTATCTATCAGGTGAGGACTTCCATCGCCTTCCGAATTGCCTGGATCTGGCCCCGGTGCTCGGCTTCATGTTGGCGAAGATGATGGAGGACCCACTCGGGAGTAGTCAGACCACTTTCGGTCTTGCGAGATCTCCGGAAGTCATCAGCGGTTAAATCAGCGAGGTCCTCGAGGAAATGTCGGCGAACTGTGGCCAGGCGACCGAGGTGCTCGTCCAGACTGGCGGCACCGATCGGGGTGAGTTGTCCCTCATCGGTTCGAACATCGGCCGGAAACACTGGCGCCATCCACTCCGGATAATCCTTCTGGAGAATGTCTGCGTAGAGCCAATCGGCTTCGATGGCCGCCAGGTGATAGAGGAGCGAGCCGATGGTGTTGTCCGCACCGGCCGGTCTGGCGTCCACATGATCGGCGGGGAGGCCGTCGAGCGCTCGCATGGTCCTGGCGCGGGTGTCCTCCATCATCCAGAGTGCAGCGGCCAATTCGGATGGGTAACCGTGGAGCGGATGCACCAGAAGGTCGCGGTCAGTCATCGGACAAGGACGTCGATCACCACTACCGCCGAGAGAAGGGCCAGGTAGTAGGTGGATCGAGTGAAGAGCACCATGGCCCGACCCGGGTCGCGATGGACGGCCCAGGTCTCGATCACGAACCAAGCTCCCAAACCGATCGAAGCCAAAAGGTAGAGCCAGCCCATGCCCGCCACGGGTATGAGCAGCAAAGAAGCCAGGGCGGTCAATCCCGCATAAAGGACCATCTGGCGGGTGGTGGCAGGCACCCCCCTAACAACCGGGAGCATGGGTACCCCGGCCGATTCGTAGTCATCTTGGTATCGGAGGGCAAGGGCCCAGAAATGAGGCGGGGTCCAGTAAAACACCACCGCAAACAACACCCAGGCCGGGAGGCCCAGGCTGTCGTGCACCGCCGCCCACCCGACCAGTGCTGGCGCGGCACCGGCGGCTCCACCGATAACGATGTTTTGGGCGGTGGTTCGCTTGAGCCAGCGGGTGTAAACCAACACATAGAAGGCGAGGGCAGCCGTGGCGGTGAGGGCAGCAGTGAGATTGACCAAAGCAAACAGCCATACAAAACCACCGATTCCGAGGGCGAGACCAAAACCGAGTGCGGCCACCGGGCTGATCTCGTCGCTCGGCAAGGGCCGACGCGATGTCCGTCGCATGATCCCGTCGATGTCGCGGTCGAAGTAACAATTGAGGGCGTTGGCACCCCCCGCCGAGAGGGTGCCCCCTATCAGAGTGGCGATCACCAACCAGGTCCCGGGCCATCGCCCCGCCGCCAGCACCATCGCCGGCACCGTCGTCACAAGCAACAACTCGATGATTCTCGGCTTCGTGAGCGCCAGATAGACGGCAAATCGGCCAGATCGCGTCCGACCGGATGTCGTCACGGCCGCAGCTGGAGTCATGGTGGGAGACTAACCCTGGCCCGCTATCTCCCGGTCCGGGTTATCTTCGCCCGGTGCGCCGTCATGTGAGTGTCGTGTTCGCCGCCATCGTGCTCTTCGGTTGCGGGCAGTCCGAAGCGAACCTGGCGATCTTGGCAAGCTCGCCGGGCACGATTGGCACCACCACCGAGCAGCGGGTGCTGATGGCCCTGGTCAATCCCGAAACAAGCGAGTTGCTGGCGGCGCCCGATCTGGATGTCACGGCGACCTTCACCGGCCCTGGCGGGCAGGTCGTCGAGGTGCCCACAGAGTTTCTGTGGACCATCGAAGACCAGCGGGGCCTCTATGTTGGCCGGGTCACATTCGACACTCCCGGGAACTGGTCTATCCGGCTGCAACCCGCCGGACTGGGGGCAACTCCGGCGGCATCGTTCGTTGTGGTTGACGATGTCACTGTTCCCGAAGTCGGCGAAGCTGCGCCAGCAGTGGCGACCCGCACCTCGGCGGACCACCCACTCGAGGAGATCACCTCCGACCCCGATCCCGCTCCCTCGTTTTATGAGCTGTCCCTCGACGCAGCCCTTGTGAACGGGCAGCCGACGGTGGTGATATTCGCCACCCCTGCCTTTTGTTCGAGCCAGTCCTGCGGGCCGTTGCTCGATCAGGTGCAGGCTCTGGCGGCGAGTCATCCGGGGATCAATTTCGTTCATGTCGAGGTCTACGAGAATCTCGACGCCGAGTCGTTCGAGGATCTGCGGACGGTGCCGGCGGTGACGGCGTGGGCGCTCCCGTCAGAGCCCTGGGTGTTTTTCCTCGACGAGGCAGGAGTAGTAACCGCCCGGCTGGAAGGGGCGGCCTCCGACACCGAAATCAACGCCGCCCTTGCCTCTTTTCACGGCTGAGATCGGGCGCAAGGCACTCGCGTCTAGGGCTGGACCTGGCACTCTATGATGCCCGGGCATGGTCCGCTCACGGTCGGGACGCCTTCTCGCCCTCGCCGCTGCGGCGCTCTTCTTGGGCGCCTGTTCGGTCATCGGAATTCCCGATTCACCCCTCAACGCTCTCGACCCCAAAGGACCGTTCTCACAGCAGATAGATGATCTTTTCTGGCCGGTCTTTTGGACGGCCGTCGTGGTGTTCGTGCTGGTAGAAGGCGCGTTCCTGGTTGCGGCCTTGGTCTTCCGGGACCGGCCTGGCCGCAAGGAGCCTCGCCAAATCCACGGAAACACCAAACTCGAGATCCTCTGGACCGCGATCCCACTTGCGATTCTCGTTTCGATCGCCATCCCCACCTTCAAAGGAGTTTTCGAGCTCACCCAATGTGGCGAGAACACCTACCCAGTAGAGGTGATAGGACATCAATGGTGGTTTGAATACCGGTACCCGGAGGCAGGGGTGCAGACCGCCAACGTGATGGTGATACCGGCCGGACGCGAGGTGTGTGCGTCCATGACCTCCGACGACGTGATCCACAACTTTTGGGTTCCGTCTCTCAACGGCAAGCGCTACCTGGTCCCTGGCCAAACCACTGTTCTACGCCTGCAGGCGGATGAACCAGGGCTCTATCAAGGACAATGCGCCGAGTTCTGCGGACTTTCCCATTCCCTGATGAAGGCTCAGGTACGGGCCGTGACCGAGGACGAATTTCAGACCTGGCTGACCGCGCAAGCGGAGCCTGCCCTCGAGCCCGCCGAAGGATCTCCTGCCGCAGCGGGACTCGCCGTCTTCCTAAACAGATGCACCCAATGCCACACTGCCATTCCATTCTCCGCCGTCGGGTTGGAGAACTTCTACGGCCCCAATCTCACCCACTTCATGGACCGAGGGGTGATCGCAGGGGCCTACAAGGAATACTCCCGCGAGAATCTGGCCACGTGGCTCGCCAATCCGCCCGGTGAAAAACCCGGGAGTTACATGCCCGACCTGAAGTTGACCCAACTGGAAATCGATGCTCTGATCGCCTTCTTGGAGACTCTGCAATGACAACCGCCGCAGAACGCGCCGCGACGATCTTCCGACGCCCCGCCCCCGAGAAGGGAATCTGGTCCTGGATCACCACCGTGGACCACAAACGAATCGGGGTGATGTACGGCTATTCGGCCTTCATCTTCTTCATCGTGGGCGGCTTAGAAGCCCTCTTATTGCGGATCCACCTCTCCCAGGCCGAGAGCAACTTCCTAACCGCTGCCGAATACAACGGTCTCTTCACCATGCACGGCGTCACGATGGTGTTCCTGGTGGTGATGCCGATGGGAGCGGCATTCATAAACTACTTGCTCCCGTTGATGATCGGTGCCCGCGACGTAGCCTTCCCCCGCCTCAACGCCCTTAGCTATTGGATCTTCCTCTTCGGAGGAATTTTCCTCTATTCGGGGATCCTCTTCTCAGGGGTGGCTCCCCCAGCCGGAGTCGAGGGAGTTGCAGGGAACATTGATCCCTCTGACATAACCAGACTCGGGGCGCTCCCCGATGGCGGGTGGTTCTTCTACCAACCCAACGCAGGTCGGGATTTCTCGCCAGGGACGGCGGTCGACTTCGCGGCTCTCGGCCTGCAGATTCTGGGAATCGCCTCCTTGATCTCGGCGATCAATTTCATCGTGACCATCTTCAACCTGCGCGCCAAGGGGATGCGCTTACTGAGAATGCCGGTGTTCATCTGGATGTCACTGGTGGTGGCGTTCCTCTTGTTGTTCTCGATTCCGATTATCGCCATCGCCCTCTTTATGGTCACCTTCGACCGCCAGTTCGGAACCCTCTTTTTTGATGCAACCGCCGGAGGCGACCCAATCCTCTGGCAACACCTCTTCTGGTTGTTTGGTCATCCGGAGGTCTACATCCTCATCCTCCCGGCCATGGGCATCGTCTCCGAAATCTTGCCCGTGTTCAGCCGCAAGCCACTCTTCGGCTACGCCGCGGTGGTCTTCGCCGGGGCCGGTATCGGCTTCCTTGGGTTCGGAGTCTGGGCCCACCACATGTTCGCCTCCGGAATCACCCCGGTGGCCCAGGCGGGTTTTGGGATCTCCACCATGCTGATAGCTGTCCCGACAGGAGTGAAGATTTTCAACTGGTTAGGGACCATGTGGTTGGGCAAAATACGAATGGCTCCGCCCATGTTGTTCGCTATTGGCTTCCTGACCATGTTCACCATCGGCGGTCTTTCCGGGGTCACCCACTCGGTCGTTCCCTCGGACTGGCAGCAAACCGACACCTACTACGTCGTGGGGCACTTCCACTATGTGCTGTTCGGGGGCGCCATCTTCGGGATCTTTGGTGGCCTCTACTACTGGTTCCCGAAGTTCGCCGGCCGGATGCTCAACGAACGGTTGGGCAAAATCCACTTCTGGTTGTGGTTTATCGGCTTCAACCTGACCTTCGCCCCCATGCATTGGCTGGGTTTCCAGGGGATGATCCGCCGGACCTGGCGGTACCACCCCAGCCTGGAGTTCTGGAACCGACTGGTCTCCATCGGGGCTTTCATAATCGCCCTGGGTCTGGTGGTGTTTATCTTTAACTGGGTCCGATCGCGCCGTCACGGTCCGATCGCAGGGATGGATCCCTGGGACGCCCGCACCCTGGAGTGGTCGATCCCCAACCCCACGCCGATCCACAACTTCTCCACCGTGCCGACTGTGCACGGACTCGATGAGTTCTGGCATCAGAAATACGGCGAGGATGACGAGGGCCGGGCCGTGCGCAAGGACGACGCCGACGCGTATGTCGCCAGGCTTGAAGAAGAGGGGAATAATCCGGCCCGCACCATCCATCTTCCCAACCCGACCTATTTCCCGTTCCTGATGGCGGCCGGGCTCCCCCTGATTGGCTACGGGATCATATTTCACACCTCCGCGGTCGGCAAGGCTTTGATCGTGCTCGGGGCGCTCCTCTCATTGTCCGCCCTGATCGGTTGGGCGACCGAGCCGTTGGAAGAGGCCCACCACCTGCCGCCGAGGCCCACTGATGAGTGAAGCGACCGCCCCCCCCGAAGACGAAGAGGTCGCACATCACGACGAGCACGAGTCGACCGGGGTGGAGAACCGCAAGCTGGGGATGTGGGTGTTTCTCAGCTCGGAGTTCCTTTTCTTTGGGGCGCTCATCACCAACTACCTCCTCTACTTCGGGAGGGAGTTCGAACAAGGTCCAAGCCCCTCCGAGATCTACGACATCCCATTCACCTCGGTCAGCTCATTCGTCCTGCTGATGAGCTCGCTCACGATGGTGCTGGCCCACAACGCCCTGACCCGACGGGATCAGGGCGCCACCCGCACGTGGCTCCTGGCAACCGCCATGCTGGGATCGGTGTTTCTGGCCGGTCAAGTATTCGAGTTCACCGAGTTCATCGTCGAGTACGACATGACCCTTTCAACTAACCCTGCTGCCTCCTCGTTCTACGTGTTGACCGGTTTCCACGGCACCCACGTGGCGATCGGGGTGATCATGCTGCTCTCCCTGTTCGGGCTCTCGAAACGCCTGGGCGGGCTCAGCGAGCGTCAGCACCTCAACCTGGAGTTGGTCGGTCTGTATTGGCACTTCGTCGACATCATCTGGATCGTCATCTTCACGGTGGTCTATCTCCTCACGGCCACCAGCGGTGGTTGAGGCCATGACAGAAGAACACCACGCCCCTCATCCACAACCGGCCCAGTACGTCAAGATCGCAGTCGTGCTGGCAACCCTCACCGCAGTCGAGGTAGGGCTGTATTACCTCAACAACTCGCTATCGCTGGGATGGATCAATACCGCCGTGTTGCTCATCCTGGCGGCCCTGAAGTTCTTGATTGTCATTGGCTGGTACATGCATCTGCGTTTCGAGAAACGAACCCTCTCTCGGTTCTTTGGATTTGGCTTCGTCCTGGCTCTCACTCTGTACGCGGTCGTGCTGGTGGGCTTCGGGGTGCTGGCCCTGAACCGGTGATCACGTGATCCCGGTTTTCCACCCCCACTTCGACGTCTGGTTGATACTGGGAACGGTGGGTCTGGCGTACTGGTATGTGAACGAACGGATCCGACCCCATTGGCAGCCTCTGGTGCCGCCACCGACCATCCGGCAATGGACCTGGTTCTACCTTGGTCTTGGTCTGATCTGGCTCTTTACCGACTGGCCGGTGCATGACCTTGCCGAGCAGTCGCTCTACTCAGTCCACATGGCCGAGCACATGGTCATCACTTTGATCGGCCCACCTCTCATGTTGATGGGTCTGAGCCGACCGCTGGCGGACCGGCTCTTCGGGCACAGGCTGGTATTGCCGTGGTTGTCGCAACTCGCCCGCCCGGTTGTGGCCTTCACGATTTACAACATCGGGATGATCGCCACCCACTGGCCCGAAGTGGTGGCGCTCTCGGTCACCAACGAGCTGGCCCACTTCGGGTTTCATCTCTTCTTGTTCGTCTCGGGCGTCCTGTTGTGGATCCCGGTTCTTTCGGCGTCCAGCGTCCTTGCCCGGCTGCGACCGCCCACACGGCTCCTCTATCTGTTCTTCAACTCGATCCTGCCTACAGTTCCTGCCAGCTTTCTCACCTTTTCGCAGGTTCCGCTCTATCCCATCTATGGAGAGGCGGCCCAGGCCTTCGGGGTAAGCCCGGTCGACGATCAGACCATCGCCGGTTTGGTCATGAAGCTCGGAGGCACCCTGCTGTTGTGGGTGGTCATGGCCGTGACGTGGTTTCGGTGGGCGGCCGAGGAAGAGCGGTGGGACCAGATCGAGAAGGACCTGCGCACGCGGGTATGAGGCGCTGGCTGGCGGTGTTCGCAGTGATCGCCGCCTGCGCTCCGAACGCCGGCACCATGGTCGGGATCGTCGTGGAAGTAGACGGCGATCTCAGCACGGTCAACTCGTTCACGATGCTGGTTGAGGGTGACCGGGTCCAGTTCATTCCCGGCGCCGAAGGTGAATACGCCTTTCCGTTGCCCCATCTCCGTGAGCATCTCCGCGACGGGAGCCCGATCCGGGTCGGTTGGGAGCGACAGGGCGAACAACTGGTGGCAATCAGGCTCGAAGATGGATAAGGCCTCCACCGGGGAGCTTTTTCGAATCTTCACCCGGTTGTCGGTGGTTTCCTTTGGGGGTCCCGCCGCCCATATCGCTCTGATACGAGACGAGGCCGTGGACCGCAGGAAGTGGTTCGACGACCAGCGCTTTCTCGACATGGTCGGCCTCACCAACTTGATCCCGGGACCCAACTCCACCGAGATGGCGATGCACATCGGTCACGACCGGGCAGGCTGGCGGGGGCTGTTGGTGGCCGGATCCAGCTTCATCCTCCCGGCCAGCCTGATCGCTCTCGCCTTCGCTTGGGCCTTCCGCACGTTTGGGCAAACCCCGGCAGGTGAGTCGCTTCTCCGGGGGATCAAGCCCGTTGTGGTTGTGATCGTGATCCAGGCTTTGGTCAAGTTGCTCGGCATCGCCATCAAGGGATGGGTGACGGGTTTCATCACCGTTGCAGCGGTTGCGGCGTACCTGTTCGGCGTCAACGAGCTGCTGATCCTGGGTGCGGGGACGGCCATGGTGGTCGGACTCCGACTGTTGTTCGGATCCGGAATGCTGCTGCTTGCGGCCGACTTGCCGGCTCTTCTTGGCCAAAACAGCGAGACCGGACTTATCGACCTGGGCCGGCTCTTTCTTGTGTTCCTGAAGGCGGGCGCATTTCTCTATGGCTCGGGCTACGTCCTGGCGGCGTTCTTGCACAACGACCTCGTCGTGAATTGGGCGGTGTTGAGCGAAACAACCCTGCTCGACGCAATAGCAATCGGTCAGATGCTCCCCGGACCGCTGTTCACGACTGCAACCTTTATTGGCTTCTACCTGGCCGGCGTACCCGGTGCGATCATCGCCACGACCGCCATCTTCTTGCCGTCGTTTATATTCGTCGGCGCCATCGCCCGAATGGGCTCGTTCATTCGAGAAAGGCCACGCGCGGCCATCTTCCTCGATGGCGTCAATGCCGCGTCGCTCGGACTGATGGTCGGGGTGACCTGGCAATTGGCCGACCAAGGTGTCAACGACATTCTGACCTTGGTTCTGGCAGGGACGGCTGCCCTGGCCCTGTGGAAGACCAGGCTCAATCCGGCCTTGTTGATCATCGCCGGTGGGTCGATCGGGGTGTTGGCCGGGGCCATCGGGGTCTAGAACTTCTCAGGCGACTCCCAGCCATCTCTCGGCTGCTTCCCAATAGCTCCCGGCAGAATGTTTACTGACAAAACACAACAATTCATTCAAGACCCGGGGACAACATGAGCAACAAAACCCAGGGGGGACCACCCGTCTACCGTACAAAACGTATCCGCTGGCTGACGACCCCGCTGGTTTTGATAGTGGGGGGAGCGGTCTTCCTGGCGTGGTTCTTTGGTAGGACAGTTCCGGACGAGGCCAGTCTCGACGCCGCCGGTTCCGTGACCACCACAACCAGTGAGGTGGTTGGATCGGACACCACCGTCGCCACCGAGGGAACCTGGACGATCGACACCTCGATTGGAGAGTTCAGCTTTGCCGAGGCCACCTCAACCTTTGCCGGATTCCGGGTGAACGAGGAGCTGTCGGGATTCGGCAGCGCGGTAGCGGTGGGTCGGACCCCCGACGTGACCGGCACACTCGTAATCGAGGAAGGTGTCGTGACGACCGCTTCGATCGAGGTCGACCTCAGCTCCATCGTGAGCAACCAGTCGCGCCGCGACTCGCGGGTCCAACGAGCGCTCAACACATCGGAGCACCCGCGGGCGACCTTCGTCCTCGACGAGCCGATCGAAGTAGGCACCGACCTCGCTACCGGAGAGACCTTTGCAGCCAACGCCACCGGACAGCTAACTATCAACGGGATCGCCAAGTCGGTCACCATCCCTCTCGAGGGGACCTTCGTGGATGGCTCGGTTCTTTTGGCCGGTGGGATCGATCTGACCTTTGCCGACTTCGATGTGGAGGTGCCCAGCGCTCCCATCGTCCTTTCTGCCGAGGAACACGGCATCCTCGAAGTCCAACTCTGGTTCACCCCGGCCTGACAAGGCCGCGAACACAACAAAGGATTAGCCCACTCATGACCGAGCTAAATCGTCGCCAGGCACTGTCAGCCCTCGGAACCGTCAGTCTCGCCTCGTTGTTGGCCGCGTGCCGGACCGGTGAACAGACCGTGACGACTGCCGAAGTTACGACCACTTCGGGAGTAACCACCACCATCCAGCCGCAAACTACTGGGACCTTGGCCACCGGCTCCTTGGTTGACCTTTTTGACCAGGCAGCAACCTGCGGCATCACCCCGGAGATGACCGAAGGGCCGTACTACTTCGATGTTGACTCGATCCGCAGCGACATCCGCGAAGACCGGGCAGGGGCGAAGCTGCGGCTGGCGGTGCGCGTGCGGGAAGCGGCCGCCTGCACACCGATTGCCAATGCGGTAGTCGACATCTGGCACTGCGACGCCACCGGGCTCTACTCCGGCTTTGAATCCGCCTCCCAGGGCGGGGCCGGTGGAGGTGGAGAGCCCACCGACGAGGAGACGTATCTCCGTGGTGCCCAGGTCACCAACAGCGATGGGATCGTCGAGTTCGTCACCGTCTATCCGGGTTGGTATCGGGGTCGAACCGTTCACATCCACGCCAAGGTGCATCTGGATGGGTCCGCGGTGCTCACCACCCAGTTCTATTTCGACGAGGCGGTTAACAACGAGGTGTACGAAGGCGAGCCTTACGCCTCCCACTCCGGGCGCGATGTCTTCAACGACAGCGACGGAATCTTCGACGAGCAACTAGTGCTCACCACTTCTCCCGACGAGGACGGACACCTCTCGCTCATCACTCTCGACGTTACCTAAGAATCCGGGGTCCTTACACTGCCCGGATGCGTAAAGCGGTGTGGTCGCTGGCGTTCATACTGGTCGTCGCCTGTACAGGAGACCAGAACACGGCAACCACTGCCACCGCACCAACCGTGTCGACGACGGCTGGACCCACCACGACCAACGCCTTGCCGGCGTCTACGTCAAACCCGTCCACGGTCACTACCGAATCCCCACCGACCACAACGGCCCGAGATGGAGCCCCCGATTTCACGCTTCAACTCGGCGACGGCTCCGATTTCGTTCTCGCGGCCGAGCAGAAGCCGGTGTTCCTCGTCTTCTGGGCGGAATGGTGACTGACTTGTCGACGGGAGTTGCCCGTCGTTGACCAACTCGCCGAGGAGTACGGGGACCAGGTGGCCTTCGTGGCCGTTGCCTGGAAAGGAACTCTGGCTGCGACCGCCGATCGGGCTGCCGAGATCCTCCCCTCAGGAACCGTGCGTTGGGGCCTCGACGAGGCCGAGGATGTATTTGCGATCTACTCAATCCCCTATCAGCCGGCCTCCGTGTTGATCACCGCCGACAAGACGATCTTCGATCGTTGGCCAGGGGCGCGGTCTGAGAGTGAGATGCGCGACGCCATCGAAGGGTTGATCGCCGCCGGGTGAGGTGGGTTCGAATCAGATCGTGAGGATCGCCGCTCGGGCCTCGGGAGTCTCCACGGACTCCTCCGCATGGGGTTCGGACTGAGCCAGCATCACCGCGACGATGATTGTGAGCACCACCCCGATACCTGTGAGGGCCAGCAGAAACTCGCCCCGGCTGATCTTCATGCCGGGCCGTGACGCCGAAAGCCCGGCAATGGCGAGGATGCTCGCCGCGGCCAGGCTGGCGATGACTGCCGCCCCTCCTGAGGTCAGATGATTGGATTGGATCAGCACGGTGGCAAAAGGGACTACCAGCACCACCAGGGCCAATACTCCGGCCAGCGGCACCGAGATCGCAGCACCGAGCCGGGAACGAACCAGGGCGACCTCGGTCGAACCATGGGGGACACCAGCCGGGATCGATACGGCTTGCACGAAGGCGGCGGTGAGCCACCCGAGAATGGCTCCACCCACCAGCCCAAGGACCAGAGCAGACAACACCGGCAGTGTCACACGCCCTTCAACACCCGCAACAGGCGTTCCAAAAGCTGACGTGACAAGCCCTCCCCCGACCAAACCGAGAACCAGGCCGGTTCCAATGCCCACCCAACCACTGGTCCGGCTCGAGCCTCCGAGGACCATCCCCGGGTCGATCCAACCCGGAATCGTCCTGGCCAAAGATGCCACGATCAATCCGAACACCATCGACAGAAGCGCCGATGCCAACAGAAACAGTCTGGTGTTCACTTCGACTGCGGGCGCGAGATTCCCTTCGGTTCCGATCAGGGACGCGCCCGGCAACAGCCAGGGCGAAACCAGCAGGGCCCCCACCAATCCGAGCACCGCGCCGGCCAAGGCGCCAATGCGACCAGCCAACCTCACCCGGGCCCGCAAAGAAGCCGGTGGAGCGATCTCCTCGACTCTCTCGACGACAATCGGCGTCGATGCAGGGGGAGGCGTAGGAGCGGTAACGGCCGCGGCTGCGGGCTCAGCCTCCACCGGGCCGGCAGCGGCGGCCGCGGGCGGCGAGACTGCCGCCGCCGGAGCCGCGGGAGCCACACTCGCTCCTCCTGCCCACGCCGCGAGGACTTCGTCCACTGTGACGCCGCCAGCCTTGGCCCGGGCCTCAGCGGAACGTTTAACAAGGGCCTCGGGGGCGGACAAGGCCTGGGCGGCAGCCGTGAGGTAGTCGCTCATCGGCGCCCGAGGATAGGCGATGGCCGGCCGGCGGACTACTCCCTCAAGATCGTCTTTCCAACAACAGGACATCGCGCCAGATGCCGTGATGCTCACCGATCCGCTCCCGCACTCCAACCTGTCGGAAGCCGTTGCTCAGGTGTAGTGCGAGGCTCGCGTCGTTCTCGGGGAATACACCGGCCTGGAGGGTCCAGATCCCGACATCGATGCCTTGTCTGTAGATCTCGGCCACCCAAGGCCAGTCGGCCGCGGTTAGCGGACGGATCCTCACGGTCGCATGGCGCGGATGATGGCGTTGTGAAGGCCGTCGCCGACCTCGGAGGTGAAGTCCACCTGTATGTCGACAAACCCGGCCTCGGCCAATCCTTGGCGGTACTCGGATTCCGACAGGGCCCCGGCGATACACCCTGCCCAATCTCCTCTGGTGGCTCGTTCGCCCGCCGTCAGGTGATCCTCGGCAACGATGTCCGAAACACCCACCCGACCCTCGGAGCGAAGCACCCTGGCCATCTCTGCAAACACTCTCGGCTTTTCGGTAGAAAGGTTGATGACACAGTTGGAGATGATCACGTCGATCGAGCTATCGGGTAGTGGAATGGACTCGATGGTGCCGAGCATGAACTCCACGTTGTCGACCTTCTGCTCGCGAGCATTGCGGCGCGCCAATTCGAGCATCTCGGGGGTCATATCGAGACCGATCGCCTTCCCTCCGGGAGCAACCCGCCGGGCCGACAGGATGACATCGAGACCTCCACCCGACCCGAGGTCCAGCACGGACTCACCGGGCTTGAGCTCGGCGACAGCGGTCGGGTTGCCGCATCCGAGGCTGACGGAAGCGAGGGAGCCGACTCCGGCGTATTCCTTGGGACCACAGGAGTCACCGCAACATCCTGTCTCGCCATCCAACATCTGCAATGCGGCAGTCCGATAACGCTCGGCAACCTGTTCTTTGATCTCCATCAACACACACTCCATTCGGCAGTGGTCCGGGCTTGTCCCATGACCAGTTCGGCAGCAGTCGGGAAACAGTCGAGACAACGTTCGTTGACCCGGTAGAGATTGGAGGTCCCGCGCTCCTCGATCAGCACGAAGCCCACATCGGTGAGCTGCTTGAGATGATGCGAAACCGTCGACTGCCCCACATCGAGGCAGGTCACAATCTCGCCAACCGACATGGGGCGAGCCTCGGTAGCGAGCAGATTCAGCAAAAGAATCCGGGACGGGTCGCTAAGTGCCCGAAACCACGTCGCCCAAACCGATGCGGAGTTACGATCGACATTCATCGATCATCGACGATAATCGATTAAACTGGATCGGTCAAGGAGATTCCCGACCGATCACGGGCTGTTCTTCGGACTCCTTTTGACGAGCCCTTCGCTCGACTCGACGCAGCACGATGATGGCCAGCACCGCCGGGACCAGGAAGATCCCGATCTCGTCGATGCCGCCCATGTGAGCGAGGACCC
Source organism: Acidimicrobiia bacterium (assembly GCA_040905905.1). Classification (GTDB taxonomy): domain Bacteria; phylum Actinomycetota; class Acidimicrobiia; order Spongiisociales; family ZC4RG35; genus JAICND01. Next base: position 136,228 of record JBBDQN010000011.1, on the reverse strand, counting down.
GGCTGAGCATCAGCCCAGGCTATCGAGTGCCGGGTGTCTCCGAACTCTGCAGAGTCACCCTGCCAGGATGAAAAGGCCCAGGCTCGTCAACAGCACCATCAACAGCAGCATCGCGTATTGCGACCTCACTGCACCGATGCCCTTGAAGTCGGCCAGGGCGCGATCGTGGGCGAGGATCACGCCAGCGACATGTCCGGCCACGATGATCCCCACCTGGATGTACCAGACGGGAATTGGACCAAGGAAGAAGTTGATCTTGTAGTCACGGGTCCCGAACAGGTCCCAGCCAAGCCCGAAAGGATCTGAGACATTGCTGATCAACTGCTGGCCCTCGAACAAGATCAGGGTGAAATAGTGCGCAAACGCATAGGCAAAGGCAATGGGGACCAGCGTGTGAGCGAACCGCGAGGCCACGCTGGCCGCCGGGACTCCGCCCCCACCTAACCAAGTGGCAACGGTGCAGGCCAGGTAAAAGCCCGCCCCGATCAGAGCGGTCAGCGCCAACAGCAGAACTGTTTCTCCAAGAAGGGTCGAGCCGAAGGTCCCGGTGACTGCTCCCCACCACTCGGTGGCCGAGAGGCCGTCATAGCTCACAGTGCCGATCATGACGATCACAAACGGAGCCAGTCCGCGCCAGGCCGGCAGAACCGGGAGTGCCCGTAGCCAGCCACGCCGAACCAACTGCCCTTCCGGATTACGGCCGTACGGACTGATCGAAGACAACAAGCGGTTGTAAGGGGTGAAGGCGTCGCCGATCGTCAGGGCGGTGTTGGTGCCAAGTCGGGCAATTAGCACCAACAGGTAGACCGTGTAGACCAGGGCGGCGATGCCAACAGTGCTGGGCGTCGCCGAGTCCGGGTAGACCAGCTCGAGCCAGGCGAAGGCGACCAAGACCGCCACGGCCGGCCACACTCCCCATCGCCGCACCGCCTCGGTCCGTTCCTGTCCACCCAATCCCAACCAGACCGCCAGAGTTCGCCAGGGATTGAGGCCCGTGTAGATGTTTCCGAGAATCACCCCCAAAAAGGGGATGATCAGCCAGAAGACGACCCACACGATGAGCGGGGCGAGGTTGCGGCTACCGATTGCATCGTTGCCGGCGACCAATGCGCTTACTCCGGCGACGATGGTCACCGCCAGTCCCAACACCCCGATCCCCCCGAGCCATCCCAGCGGTGGCCTCCATCCGACCGGGTGGTATCGAGGGCCGTCCTGAAGTCTTGGTTCCGGCCACAGTGCCGCCAACCCCACAAATGTGACAATGAGAACGACCGCGGCTCCGGCCGCGAAATAGCTGAGAGGCACGGGAAGATCAAGACGGCCACCGATTCCGTGGCCAAACAGCTCGGTCCGGATCACGGAGTGACCTCGAGATCGAGCAGATGAAGCCCGGCGGATTCCAACTCGATCTCGAAGATCCCCGTCGCCTCCGCGACGAATTCGACCAGGACTTCCTGTCCCGGAACCGTTTCAAAGTGGAGGTCGAAGCCATGAACGTGGATCTCGTCGGACACGTCGGCCTCTACCTCGAAGCGGACGGTTTCGTCCACGCGAACGCTGAGAGTGTCCAGACCCTCGGTCTTGACGCCGTCCTCTACCTTGATCAACGGAACGTCCTGACTGGTCGTAGTCGTTGACACCGTGGTCGTAGTGGTGCTGGGTGATGTCGTCGATGGCGCCGTGGTGGTAGTAGAGGTGGAGGTGGAGGTGGAGGCGGAAGTAGTCGTCACCTCAGCTCCGCCGACACAGGCGACGACAAGGAGAGCCAGGATCGCCAACTTTCCCAGATGCTTGCCCGAGTAGTTGCTCATGATCGGGTCAGCCTAGAAATCCGGCTAATGCATCGGGAGTCAGCCCACGCCAACTAGGCATTGCTCTCGCCTAAAGTCCAGACCATGAAGAAAGTCTTTCTGCTGGTAGCCGCCCTAGGCCTGGGCTTCCTGGCTTGGCGCTACTTCTCCAACGAACCGGTTTAGGTCCGAACGACCTCTGATCCATCGACGGCCGGCGATCAGGCCGGGCGGCGGTTGATGTCGTCTCTGGCGGCGAATTCCCCAACGATGGCGGCCAGACGCTCGGGATGAGACCAGGGAATCTCATGGCGGCCCCTCTCGATCTCTTCGATCGCCGCATTCGGCAACCCGGCGGCGAGTTCGTATTGCCACGTCTTCGGAACCAGCTGATCCCTGGTCGGGATGACCACCAGCGCGGGGAGTTGTAGCTCCCCCAGCCATGGACGGGAGTCGAAACGCAAGAGAGCGAAACCGGCCGCGGCTCCTGCATCGGGATCGCGTCGATGGGACTCCTCCCAGAGCCAGCTGGCATGGCGCCACTCGACGGCACCGGTTGCCAGCAGGTAAGCGCTGCGGACCTCCGGGGTACCGGTGCCCGTTAGTCGCTCCCAACCCCGGGCAATCGCAGTCAACACGTTGCGGGCCCAACGCCAAGCCGCCGGGTGGTGAGAAAAGGTGGCGACCAGCACCAGCTTGCTGACCAGGTGGGGATGGCGGCGGGCGAAGGACTGGGCAATGGTGCCGCCCATCGAGTAACCAACCACCGTCGCTGGTTCCAGACCGAGTTCGTGCATCACCCCGGCCAGGTCGTCAGCGAGATCTTCTATCTCGAATGGACCACGATCGAGCTGGGAGAAGCCGTGCGACCGATGATCGATCATGACCACCCGAAAGCGGTCAGCCAACCGGGGGGCGACCTTGTACCACTCGGCCATCGACGAACCAGCCAGTCCGTGGATCATGACCACCACCGGGCCTTCCTGAGGGCCGATCTGTCGAACTGCGATCTCGTTGTCGCCAACGAATATGGTGCGGCCGCTGACTCTCCAGGGGTGTTCCTGTTTGACCCGAAAGGGTGGCCGGAGGGGTGGGGCTGCCAGCCGCCAGGCGACCACGGCTGCCAACAGACGTTTGAGGACTCGCTTCATGGCTTCAACTCGCCGACGAAAAATACATGCTCCGAGACGGGCTTTCCCCCGATCAGGTGCTCCTGGATGATTCGCTCCATCACCTCGACGGTTACGGCTCGATACCAGGTGCCCTCGGGGTAAACGACGCAGATCGGACCCTGTTCGCATACACGGAAGCAGTCGACCTTGGTCCTCAGTACCGATCCGGATCCGGGGGAAACGGGATAGACCTCGGCCTCGGGGTTGCCATGCCATTTGGGGGGAGCGGAAGTGAGATCAAGTTCCTTGAGAGCAGCCTTGAGGTACTTCCACACGGCAGAAGACTCGGCGAAGGTGGCGCACTTGGGGTCGGTCTGCTCAGCACAAAGAAAAACATGCCGTTGTGCCCGGCCGATGGAGAGGGCACCAGCGATGGTTTGCAGGCGCTCAGGGGCTTCCATGGGCGCGACGCTAGTGACGAACCGCGAACCCCGGGTTCACGGACCCATAAGTGGGCTCTACAACCCTGGGTTCGCGATTTCTTGTCCCGCACGCTCCGTACACTTCGGGTGATGCCCGCCTTCAAGGTCTATTCGGATTTCCAGCCTGCGGGTGATCAACCGAAAGCCATTGGCTTGCTGGCCGAAGGCGTCGAGCGTGGCGATCGTTTCCAGACGTTGCTGGGCATCACCGGCTCGGGCAAGTCGGCAACGATTGCCTGGACCATTGAGGCTGTGCAACGACCGACCATTGTCGTCGCCCCTAACAAAGCCCTGGGCGCCCAGCTCGCCAACGAGTTCCGGCAATTCTTCCCGGAGAACCGGGTCGAGTACTTCGTCTCCTACTACGACTACTACCAGCCTGAGGCATACATACCTCAGACCGACACCTATATCGAAAAGGACGCCACGGTCAACGACGAGATCGACCGGCTCCGCCACGCCGCCACCTCGGCGCTGCTTGTACGCAAGGACGTGATCATCGTCGCCTCGGTCTCGTGCATCTACGGTCTCGGTTCGCCCGATCAATACGAGGGCCAGCTTCTCCGCCTTCACCGCGGGGTCGAGTATCCGATGTCGGTGGCGATCCGTCGGCTGATCGACATCGGCTACGAACGCAACGAGGTCAATCTCATCCGGGGCAAGTTCAGGGTGAAAGGCGACACACTCGAGGTACTCCCTTCATACGAAGAGACGGTCATCCGTGTCTCCTACTTCGGAGACGAGGTCGAGCGGATTCTCCGCATGAACCCGGTCACGGGAGAGGTGATCGAGGAACTGTCGGAGGTGTTCGTGTTCCCAGCCACCCACTATGTCACCGAACGCAAACGCTTGGCGAAGGCCACGGCCGCCATCGAGGAGGAGCTCGCCGACCGGCTCGCCGTCCTCGAGAGGACCGGCAAGATGCTGGAAGCGCAAAGGCTCCGCATGCGCACCGCCTATGACCTCGAGATGCTCCGCGAGGTCGGGTTTTGCACAGGGATTGAGAACTACTCACGCCACCTCGACGGCAGGTCTCCCGGCGATGCGCCTTACACGCTCCTCGACTACTTCCCTGATGATTACCTGACCATCATCGACGAGTCCCACGTGACGGTCCCACAAATCGGTGGCCAGTACGAGGGTGATCGCAGCCGTAAGACCATGTTGGTCGAGCACGGCTTCCGTCTGCCTTCGGCGCTCGACAACCGACCATTGCGATTCGACGAGTGGCTGGACAAGGCCCAACAGATCATCTTCCTTTCGGCCACACCATCGGCTTTTGAACTGGATCGATCCACACAGGTGGTCGAACAGATCGTCCGCCCGACCGGGCTGGTCGACCCCGAAGTGGTGGTTCGACCCACCCGCGGCCAGATCGACGACCTTTTGCACGAAATCAGGCTGCGGGCGGCTGGCGATCAAAGAGTCCTGGTCACCACCCTCACCAAGAAGATGGCCGAAGACCTGACCGACTATCTCCTAGAGATGGGAGTGAGGGCCCGTTACCTCCACTCTGAGATCGACACATTGGAGAGGGTTGCCATCCTCCGCGAGCTACGGCTGGGCGAGTTCGACGTCCTCGTCGGCATCAACCTGCTGCGAGAAGGACTCGACCTACCGGAAGTTTCACTGGTCGCAATCCTCGACGCCGACAAAGAGGGCTTCCTCCGGTCGGAGACATCTCTGATTCAGATCATCGGTCGGGCCGCGCGAAACGTCGAGGGACAGGTGATCATGTACGCCGACCAGGTCACCAAGTCGATGCAAAAGGCGATCAACGAGACCAACCGTCGGCGCCACCTGCAAGCCGAATACAACGCCGAACGCGGGATCGATCCGCAAACGGTACGAAAACGCGTTTCCGACATACTTCAACTGGTTTCTTCGGAGGCTCCTACCGGCGATCGTCGTCGGCGCGATGTTGCCCCCCGCCAACCGCTCAACCTCGAAGGTGATGACCTCACCCGGCTGATCCTTTCGCTCGAAGAAGAGATGCATCAAGCCGCCAAGGAACTGCGATTCGAATACGCCGCCCGGCTCCGGGACGAGGTCAACGAACTCAAGCGAGAACTGCGCCAGATCACCCAGGCTGTCGGCTGATCGGGGTTTCTTAAGGGCGGATCCGGCCCCCCTCTCCTATCAAGTCGGCGTCATCCAGGCCGACACTCTTAGTGAGCCACCCGGCTCCCCAAATTCATGACCATTTCACGCCGCCTGCTGTTGGTTTTCGCCCTGTTCTTCGTGGTGCTGGCAGGCAGGACCGTGTTTTTCAACTATTCCCTTCGCGAACTGGCCGATCACAGCCTGGCCCTGGCCAACGAGACCTTGGTCCGCGACGAGGCCACCGACCGCATGACAACGGCCGCCGATGAAACTGCACTTCTGGCTACCGCCTACGTCGCCGGGCCGGACCCAGAGTTCGAGAAGCAGCTGGCAGCGGCTGAGGCGCAATTCAACGATGGGCTTGCTTCCTTTACCAACACGGCCTCCAGCGCCGAGCTCTTGCAACTGGCCGCCACCGCCAGCCGTCAGTTCGACGATCTTATCCGCCAGGCAGGCAGGCTTCTCGATGCTGCCGATCGCCGCGAACGCTTGATGGTGGATGGCACCTTTGAAGAGATCGTCGTCTGGGAGAACACTCTTGCGTCCTATCTGGTCCGCTTTCACGTGCTGCGCGATGCCATCAACTCGACACTCGATGACGTCATCACCCCGCTCACCCAGACAGAGATTGCGGCCAACCAACGGGAGATCGAGGCAGCGATCGAGGGCGCCAGAGCCACCAGCCTCGGCATTGGAGCTCTCGCCGCGGCAATCATGTTCGCCGCTATGGGGACGGTCGAGCGCCGGATTGCCCTTCCCGCTCGCCGCCTGGCCAGCGCCGCCGAGAGCATCGCCGCCGGGATCGAGCCCCCGCCTCTGGTGACAATTCACGACGACGAGATGGGCCGCCTGACAGCAACCTTCAATGAGATGGTCCGCAAGCAGACTCAATCACTCAAGACCCTCGAGGCCAACAACCTCGAGATCGGCGCCCAGAACGAACAGTTACGGGAGCTGGATCGGCTCAAGGATCATTTCGTGGCGACGGTCTCACACGAGCTGCGCACCCCCCTCACGGCCATAATCGGTTATACCGAACTCGTCACGGACGGTGGGCTAGGACCTCTCAGTGGAGAGCAAGAGGAGTTCCTCCAGGTCGTGGCCCGCAACGCCAAGCGCCTCAGCCGCATGGTCGATGACCTGCTCCTGGCGGCCAGGATCGAGGCAGGCATTTTGAAGCTAGACAAGGCACCATTTTCGCTAGCCGAGCTTTTACGGGAAGCTTTCGAGTCGGCGATTCCGCCGGCGAAGGACAAGAAAGTCACGCTCGAGTTCTCGCCTTGTGAACGCATGACGATCGTGGGCGATCGAACCCGGATAGCGCAGGCCATCGATAACCTCATCTCTAACGCGATCAAGTTCACACCTCCCGAGGGCGTGGTCGAGTTGAGCTGCCACCTGACAGAGCTGGAGGCTGTGATCGAGGTCAGAGATTCCGGGATAGGCATCCCGGCCGACGAGCAGGCCCACATCTTCGATCGCTTCTTTCGGAGCTCGATCAGCGGGACGATCCCCGGGACCGGGATCGGTCTCTGGCTTGTGAAGTACGTGGCCACGGCGCACGGCGGCTCCATTCAAGTCACGAGTGAGGTCGGGCAGGGATCAACCTTCACCATGCTGATTCCACGTTCCGCCGAAGTGACGGAATCGATCGCAGTGCATAGCCCGCTTGCGCGCATCATCGCCCACCCGGGCCCGCCGCCCACCCCTCGACCACGGGAACCGGTTCCCGACCGCGCCTAGACCAGTTCGATCCTGGCTGGCCCCGCAACGATTTCACCGATCACCGCGCCTCCTGGTATCGACCCCGCATCCGCGCCGGACAAAGCGATGAGGAGCCCACCGCTGGTCTGGGCGTCCGACAGGATCTTGCGGTCGATCGTGTCTCCGGCTCCGCCCGTATAGGCCAGGGCGGCGTCGAGATTGCGACCGCTGCCTCCGGGGAAAAAGCCGTCGCCGCACAACTCTCGCACGCCCGGAAGGATCGGGACTGCCCTCAAATCGATACGGGCGCCGACCGTCGATGCCACCAACATCTCGCGGAGATGTCCCAAGAGGCCGAAGCCGGTTACATCGGTGGCGGCGTGCGCTCCCGCGTCGACCATGGCTTCGGAAGCGGGTCCATTGAGCTCGATCATGAGCGACACTGCCTTTGCGGCCAGTTCAGGTGGACAGGCATCGCGTTTGATGGCTGTCGTGATGATGCCGATGCCCAAGGGCTTGGTGAGGACGATGAAGTCACCCACCTGCGCCCCGGCATTCGAGACATAACTCCCCTCACCAACAACACCGGTGACGGCGAACCCGTAGATCGGCTCAGGAGCGTCGATGGAGTGGCCGCCCACGATGGTGGCGCCGGCCTTCGCCATGATCTCGGCCCCGCCCTGTTGGACCGAAGCCGCCACGTCGAATGGGATCTTGTCCCGTGGCCAACCAAGGACTTGGAGGGCAGTGAGCGGGCGGCCACCCATGGCGTAAACATCGGAGAGGGCGTTGGCAGCCGCTATTCGCCCCCAGTCGAAAGGATCATCAACCACCGGGGCAAAAAAGTCCACCGTCTGCACGAGAGCACTTCCGTCTCTCATTCGATAGACGCCGGCGTCGTCGGAACTGCCGAAACCGACCAAAAGGTCGGAGTGGCGGGTGGAGGGGTGACCCCGCAACGGCCCCAGAATCTGGCTGAGCTCGGCCGAGCTGAGCTTGCAGGCACATCCCGCGCCGTGGCTGTATTGACTCATTCGGATCGCAGGCATGGCCTGATTCTGGCACCGACCTAAGCTGATCGTTCCCATGACCGAAACCAGCACCTGGCTTACCCCCTCAGCCCACCAGAAGCTGATTGCTGAGCTCGAACACCTCAAGACCGAAGGCCGACGCCAGATTGAAGGCCGGCTGGCCGAGGCGCGGTCACATGGCGACCTCCGGGAGAACGGCGACTACGACGCCGCCAAGAACGACCAGGGACTGATGGAGGCAAGGATCCGCCAGCTCCAGGCCCTCGTGGACACCGCCGAGGTTCGCGAAGCTTCCGACGAGGGAGTGGTCGCCAGCGGCTCGGTGGTGACGGTGATAGACGGCGACGGTGACGAGACGGAATATTTCGTCGCCAACCGGGCCAACAAGGTGGATGGCTACATCATGGCCTCACCCGACAGTCCCTTGGGCAAGGCACTCACCGACAAGAAGGTCGGAGACCAGGCGACCTATGAAGTGGCCGGGCAGACCTTTACAGTCGAGATCAAGGCAGTGCGACCTTTCCGCGACTAGCACTCGGTACGCTTCAACGGCCCTTCGAAGGTCGATTTAGGTGAAGCTTCGACTCCGCACACCTCGCCAACTTGCTCGTCAGCTTCTCGCCCAGGCGCGCCGCCAACCGGAGGTCGTCGAGGACTATCTCGACCGACACGGCGAAGAGTGGGAAGCCCTGGCCGAGGCCGCTCCCGGAGCGGCGGCTGCCATCCTCGAAGAGCTTTCCGACGAAGCTTTTACCGAACTCCTCTCGGACCTCGACATCAAAGAGCTGGCCGAGATCCTCAGCGAACTCCAGCCCGAGCGAGCCGTCGAGGTCCTCGAAGAGCTTCCGCACTCGGCGGTGGCATCTGTCCTCGAGGAGATGAGCCCCGAGGACGCTGCCGACCTGATCGGCGAAGTCGAAGACGAAACGGCAGCGATCTTGCTCGATCTTCTCTCTGACGAGGCCGCAGCCGACGTTCGTCGATTGCTCGAATACCCACCCGACTCGGCCGGTGGCCTCATGACCACGGTCGTTGCCAAGCTACCGATGGGGATAACCGCCGGAGAGGCGATCGAGCGCATCCGTCAGTTGCACGAAGAGCTCGAGGATCTGGCCTACGTCTACGTCGTCGACGATCGCGATCGGCTTACCGGCGTGGTTTCCTTCCGTGACTTGATCTTCAAGCGGCCGGGCGCAGGAGTCGATGAGGTGATGGTCGCGGACCCGATATCAGTCCTCGCCACGGCAGACCGCGAGGAAGTCAACGAACTGATCCAGCAATACCACCTCTATGGGATACCGGTCGTTGATGAGACTGGGACGCTGGTCGGTGTCGTCACCACTGAGACTGCCCTCGAGTCGATTCAGGACGAGGCCTCGGAGGACTTCGCGGCGGCTATGGGAGCAGGCTTGGAGGAAAGCGTGCACAGCTCAGTGCGCAGTTCAGTCAAAGCCCGGCTCCCGTGGATCGCCTTCGATGTCCTCATCTCGACATCTGTCGTCCTGGCCGTAAGCCGATTCCAGCCGGTTCTAAACGACTTCGTTGTGCTGGCTGCGCTGATGCCACTGGTCGCACGAATCGGGGGCGATTCCGGCGCCCAGAGCCTTGCCGTCGTCATCAGGGGTTTGGCATCCGATGAGATACCCCAAACCGGCAACGGGCGGGTAGTGCTGCGGGAAGCTGCGATCGGTGGCATCAACGGTCTGGCCATCGCCCTCCTCGCCGGCATCCTCGGCTATGTCATGCAGGACCTGACCGGAGGCAGGGACCCGCTCAAGATCGGGGCGGCCATGGCGATCGCCGCTCTCGCCAACCTCATCATCGCCGGAGCGGCGGGGTCCGGAATTCCCTTGTTACTGCGGCGGATGGGTCTGGATCCGGCGCTGGGGTCGAACCTGTTTCTGACGACAGTCACCGACCTCTTGGGGTTCGTCGGATTCCTGGCGGTGGCTACCGCGTTGCTTTGAGGCCTCGGGTTTCCCTCAAGTGGCCTCCAAAGGAGCCGTTACCTTTAACTCATGCCCAAACCGAGCCCTGCGCGGATCCGGGGGAGCCTGGCGCTCTTCGTTTTCGCCGCTTTGATCGCGGTGCTGTTTCCTATGGAAAGCGCCGAGGCGGCCTGCCGGCCGACCACGATCGCCGACCTGGCTCCGCTTCCGGGCCCTGAACCTCCCCCGATGGCTTCTCCCCCGACGGACGGCACGGTCCTTCCTCCGGCCGAACCTGCGCCACCGGTCGAAGCACCTCCTCCCCCTCCTCGTCGGTGCCGCTTCGTCTACCGAATGTTATTTCCAGTGTTGGGCGGCAAAGTTGGATCGATCTTTGGAGAAGCTCGCGATGGTGGGGCTCGACGTCACCTCGGGGTGGACATCGTTGCGCCCCGGCTAACCCCGCTGATCGCAGTTGCCAATGGAGTGGTGGAAGAAGTGCATGGGCCAGGACCTGAATGCTGCTGGATCAAGTTACGCCACAACGACGGCTGGATCTCGCTCTATTTGCACCTCAACAACGACACCGTCGGCACCGATGACGGCCGTGGCAATGGGATCCGTCCGGGCATCGAGGTGGGAACCCGGGTGACGGCGGGCCAGGTAATCGGCTGGATGGGTGATTCGGGCAACGCCGAACCAACTGTCCCTCACCTTCATTTCGAATTGCGCACCCGGGGTGGGGTGGCGATCGATCCGCTCTGGAGCCTTCACACCGCCCGCCGGCGGGGTGCCGTGCCGGCTCTGGAAGGAGTAGAGGGAAGCTTCACGATTCCTTACGTAGACGATGAAGAGCGCGTCGAAGCGGACATGTTCGCGCTGCTGACTTCTATCGGGGCCTTGAGCCCATGCGACACCTGGGGTACAAGAGTCTGTCCCCTGGATCCGATTTCAGTTCAGGATGCCAGCCGATGGGCTTCCGCTCTAATGGAGGTGGAAGTCCCGTTGCAACTGCCAGGACCCGATCTGACTCTTACCGCCGACGAGTCGCTGCTGGCCGATGCCTTCTCGTGTTTGGAAGGGACCTGTCCGCTCCAACCGCTGACCGCTGGCGTGGCAACCCGGATGTTGCGGTGGGCAGTCAACCATCAAGCGGAAGTTGAGCCCTCCCCTACTCCGGAACCCAACTACTGGCTGGAGGACCCGACCGTTGCCTGGGGCGATCTGGCTGCCAGAGGTTTGCTCAGCGATTGCAACACCGATCTCACCCCCGAAACGATCTTAAGCCGGGGCGCGTTTGCCCGACTGTTGGGTCAGGTAACCGGTCAGCTCCCGATCGTCGTCTGTGATGGCGTCACCTGAACCCGGCTGCGGTAAAAGGAAGACAAGTCTCTAGCGACGGGTCCCGGCTCGAATTGCCATGGCCCAACCTTCCGGACCCTCGTAACTTCCTTGACCGTCGAAAACGCCACAACCTCATCAGCCCCTCGCAGCCGCTCGAGGGGATATCGACCGTAGGCCACCGGTACCCCTATCTGTTGACATCCCTCCAGCACAAACCCGCGGGTGATGGACTCGAGGATGCCAAGGTCCAATGACGGCGTCTCCAACACTCCATCACGCAACCAGGCGATCCCGAACGTGGGGCCTTCCAGCACCTCACCCTCTCGCGAGATCAGCAAGGCGTCATCGAATCCGGCTTCTTGAGCCCGCCGGGAAGCGGCTTGATTGGCGGCGTAAGAGATCGTCTTGACGCCAGCCAACTCCCACGACTCGCCCCCAGCATGCCAGGGAGCAGCCACCGGCTCCAAGGTGAGGTCGTTGACGGGGTCCGGGAGGGGATGCCAGAGCACCACCCACAGCGGCGGGGTTTCGGCCCCGACTCCGGTGGCGCCACGGGTCACCAGAATTCGAACGACACAGTCGCCGCCATCTTCTGCACAACGTTCAACCCAGTCCAGCAAATCCGAAACAGCGGGCAACGGCAACCGGAGGGCGGCCGCCGACCGCGTCAGGCGGTGGTGGTGCTCTGCAAAGGCAAAGGGGCGTCCGCCATACGACCGAAGCGCCTCGAAACAACCATCTCCCCGGAGCACAGCACCGTCGAACACGGACACCGAAGGGTCGGCCGGTTGGCCGTTGATCAGGGTCAACATCACCGATATCCATTGGTGATCGGTAGCCGGCGATCGCGGCCGAAAGCTTTGGTCGTGATCCTGACTCCGGGAGCCGCCTGGCGGCGCTTGTACTCATTGCGGTCGACCATCCGCACCACCCTCCGAACCACCGCCGGGTCGTTACCAGCGGCAATGATGTCCTCAATGCTCTGATCATCCTCTATGTACAGGGCCAGGATCGGGTCCAGTTCCTCGTATGGCGGGAGACTGTCAGAGTCCTTCTGGTTGGGGCGCAGCTCAGCCGAGGGCGGCTTTTTGATCGTCGAGGAGGGGATCACCTCCGACTGTTGATTGCGCCAGTCCGCCAGGCGGTAGACCGTTGTCTTGAACACGTCTTTCAGGGCCGAATACCCCCCCACCATGTCGCCGTAAAGCGTGGCGTATCCGACCGCCATCTCCGACTTGTTCCCGGTGGCCAGCACCATCGGGCCCAGCTTGTTGGAAATTGCCATGAGGATCGCACCCCGGATCCTCGCCTGAATGTTCTCTTCGGCAACGCCGAATTCGGAGTCACCGAAGACCGGGGTCAGGGCCTTGAGATAGTCGGCAAAAATCTGGTCCATGGGGATCTCGAGGTACCGGATGCCGAGGCGAGCGGCCAGATCGGCGGCATCGGTCTTGGAGTGTTCCGAGGAGAACCGTGAGGGCATCGAAACCCCCCATACCGAGCCCGGGCCCAAAGCATCGGCGGCGATCGTGGCGGTCAGGGCTGAGTCGATTCCACCCGAGATGCCGATGACAACCTGGCTGAACCCATTTTTTCGCACGTAATCCCCTAGGCCGGTCTCAAGGGCCCGATAGATCTCTGCTTCGTGAGCAAGCAGAGGGCTGATGTGACCGGGTCGGGGCAGGTCGAGATTGAGGTCGTAAACGAAACGATCCTCCTGGAACTGTGGCGACCGATGCAGCACTTCACCGTTGCGATCCATGATCAGACTCGCCCCGTCGAAGACCAGCTCGTCCTGGCCGCCCACCAGGTTGAGGTAGACCACGGGGACTCCCGCCTCTCGGGCCCGATCCGACAACATCAACTCCCGTTCGACAGCTTTGCCGTGGTGATAAGGGGAGCCGTTGATATTCAGCAGCACCCGGGCCCCGGCCCGTGCCTGCTGGAAAGGCGGACCGGTGGCCAGCCAGATGTCTTCACATATCGACACACCTGTCTTCACTCCCGCCACGTCCCAGGTCAGCTCGGGACCGACCCCCGGAAGGAAATATCGCGCTTCGTCGAAAACCCCATAATTGGGCAAAAGGATCTTGTGATACGTCCCGACCCATTCCCCTTTTTGCAAGAGGGCGGCGGCATTGGCCACCTGACGAAGCTCGGCGTCGCCGGTGTCGGCCCGGCCTTTGACCAGGTCGACAAACCCGAGGACAGTGGTCGTGTTTCCCGATCTGGCGGCCAGCCGTCTGACCACGTCGAGATTGTCCTCGACGAACCCCAGGCGATGCACGAGGTCCTCGGGCGGATAGCCGCTCACAGCCAGTTCCGGCAGCAGGAGGACGTCGGCACCTTCGGCCTCGGCCCAATCCATCACGCCAGCAATACGCTCCTCATTGGAGTCGAGTGCACCGACCGTGAGATTGAGTTGGGCGCCAGCTATGCGCACATGATTAGGTTAGAAGAGAGTCGTAATCTCCCGACCATGAACTGGCTCGCCATCTGGTGGTGGTTGATCCTGATTCCGGTTGTCCCAGTAGGCATTTGGATGCTGGCGAGACGTTGGCGACATCCCCAGCCGGTCCGGAAAGGCACCGCCCTCGCCTTTATGTACTACCAGGCCCTGTTCGAACCTGCGGTCGAGTATGTGATCGAATATCAACAGAGCGGTGACCTCATTCTCCAAACCAACAGCGAGCCGGAACCCGAACCGCCCTCAGACCTTTGACGACCCGCAGTCCTTCCCTGGCCCGACTCGGCGTCGGGGAGACTCTCGTCCCCCGATTTGAGGCACTGGGCTGGCTCACTGCCGGACAATTGGATCCTGCCGTAAGGGTTTTGCTCGTTAAGGCACGCTCGGGGCCCGACCCGGAAGGCACTCTCCATCGCCTGGCGACACTGGCCGAACGCGACCAGGCGGTGTCGATCGCACAGCTCGACCGCCTCTTGCCTCTGGCCGCTGCCAGCCGGGGACTATGGGACAGCCTGGCCCGCCACCCCGAATGGGTTCACGGCGCGGAGCCTCCTGGCGACAACCCGCGCCTGGTGGTCCAGCATCGGATGGTCGAGATCGCGTTATCCGATCTGACCGGCACAGCTGCCTACGACCGTGTCGTCGAGCAACTTTCAGCTTTGGCCGACCAGGCCGTCGACCTGGCTCTTGCCAAGGCCAAGCGGGAGCTGTCTGCTCGTTTCCCAACTGTCGTTGATATTCGTTTTGGAGTGGTGGCGATGGGGAAGTGGGGTGGCAACGAGCTGAACTACGCATCGGACATCGACCTGTTGTTTGTCTATGAACCGAAGGAGGAGGATGAGGATGGGTCGCGGCGGTTGGCCCTCCGGGTGGCCACGGCGGCCATCGAGGAGTTGAGTCTCCCCGGCCCCGAAGGGATCGCCTTTCGGGTCGACGCCGACCTCCGTCCGGAAGGTTCGACCGGCCCTCTGGTTCGAACGGTGGCTTCCTATCGCGGGTATTACGAACGCTGGGGCGAACCCTGGGAGTTCCAGGCCTTGCTCAAAGCCAGAGCTGCCTCGGGCGACCTCGAGCTGGGACGAGAACTCATAGAAGCCGTGACACGGTGGGTATGGCCGGAAAGCCTCTCCTCCGCTGACGTTCGGAGCTTGCGTGAACTCAAGGCCCGGGCCGAGGAGAATGCCGGGCCTGCAGATCTGAAGCGGGCACCCGGAGGAATTCGAGATGTCGAGTTTTCGGTCCAACTGCTCCAGCTCATTCACGGCCGCTCCGACCACGACCTCCGCGTGACCGGAACCATTCCCGCCCTCCAGGCACTGGCGGCCGGTGGATATGTCAGGTCGGAAGATGCAACCGATCTGGCCGATTCATACAAGTGGTTACGAACCGTCGAACACCGCCTCCAACTCGAAAAACTCGTCCAGACCCATCAACTTCCAGACGACCGGGAACACCTGGCGCTCGCCCTGGGATATCGGACCGGTCAGGTGAGCGCCGTCACCGCCTTCGACAACGACCTCAGCCGTCACCGGAGAAGGGTGAGGGAGTTGCACGAGGGTCTCTACTTCCGGCCGCTGCTCGAGGCTTTTGCTTCGGCTCCAGCCGGAGGTCTCACCAGGGCCCGGGCTGAAGACCGCTTACAAGCGCTGGGGTTCCGGGACCTCGTGGGGGCGGCCCAGGCGTTTGAAGACCTCACCACCGGGCTCTCGCGGCGGAGCCGGTTGATGAGCCAGCTCTTCCCCTTGATGCTCGACTGGTTGGCTGATACCCCCAATCCCGATCTAGGGCTACAGCAACTGCGGGCCATGGTCCGCGTCAACACCAACAACACTGAGCTCGTCAACACATTGCGTGATCGTCCACTGGCCGCCCAGCGACTCTGCGCCCTCCTTGGCACAAGCCGTCTGGTGGGCACCTTTATCGACCGCCTCCCCGAGTTCCTTCCGAGGTTGGCTGACGATCGACTGATGACCGACCTCCCGACCAGCGCGGAAACTACCGCCACCGCCCTGGAACGGATGCAGCTCCGTCCCGACCGCAGTAGTCGAATGACATCGCTGCGACGTCTCGTCCGGCGTCGAATCTTGCGAGTGGCAGCAGCTGATCTCCTCGACATGGTCGAACTCGAACAGGTGGCAGGGGCGTTGAGCGACACCGCCGACGCCGCCGCCTCCGCCGCGCTTTGGGTCGCCCGCGAGCAAACCGGGCATGTGCCGTTGTTGGTCGTGGGCATGGGGAAGTGGGGTGGTCATGAGCTTGGCTACGGATCGGACCTCGACCTTCTCTACGTGGCGGACACCTCCACTCATGCCAGCCAGGCACTTCGTGTGGCGACCGAGTTCCGGAAAGTCCTCGGTGAGGTCACCACCGACGGCAGTGCATACCAGGTTGACGCCGGCCTTCGTCCAGACGGCCGCCAGGGAGCCCTGGCCCGTTCACTGGACGCCTACCGGACCTATTACGCAGAACGGGCCGAGCCCTGGGAGCGACTGGCACTCATCAAGGCCCGACCGGTAGCCGGACCCGACGAGGTCTCGGTGGCTTTTGCCGAGATCGTCGCCGAACATGCCTATCCCCAATCCCCGGGTCTCGACATGATCCGTGCGATCCGTCACATCAAGGCGCGGGTAGAGAAAGAACGGGTTCCGGCCGGAGAAGACCCTGACTTTCATCTCAAACTCGGGCCGGGGGGTCTGTCCGACATCGAGTTCGTCGTCCAACTCTGGCAGCTCCGTTTAGGTCACGAACATCCGGAGGTTCGACTGCCATCGACCTTGCCCGCCCTGGCGGCCCTTGAACAGCTGGGAGCGTTCAGCGCTACCGAGGCCGCCGAATTGGCCGAGTCGTACAGGCTGTGCACCCGGATTCGCAACCGGCTCTTCTTGCAGGCAGCCCGACCGCTGGACTCTCTGCCTATCGACGGGGACGAGGCCGCCCACCTGGCACAGTCGCTCGGATACGAGAACCGGGCGGAGCTGAGGGAGGAGTACCGGCGCGTCACCCGACGAGCCCGCCGGATCTTTGAACAGAGGTTCTTCGCGGACTGAGCTCAGTTGGACGAAGTAGAGGGTGTACCCCGTCTTTTGGCGGGGGGGGGGGGGGGG
>JBBDQN010000011.1:0-119153 GCA_040905905.1 Acidimicrobiia bacterium | reverse complement strand
CACGCGCCAGAAGACAGGGGGAAGATGGCGCCAACCCTCATTCCCAACGGCTAGCCACCGCTACGCTTTGTCCTCCATGAGTTCGCCCAACCTCCGGGGGTTGGTCGCCGAAGTCCTTCCCAAGGTGATCGATCTGCGGCGGGCAATCCACCGCCACCCGGAACTCGCCCATAAGGAATATCAGACGACGGCACAGGTTGCCACTGCATTGCGCGACGCCGGTCTCAGTCCTCGCACCCGGACCCCGCGGACGGGGCTAACCGTCGAAATCGGCTCGGGTGAGAAATTGATCGGCTTTCGAGCCGACCTCGACGCACTCCCGATTCAAGAGCCCGAGGGCCTGCCGTTTCGCTCGCAGGTACAGGGGGTCATGCATGCATGTGGCCATGACGTCCACACCGCGGTGGCGGTGGGCCTGTCGCTTGCCCTCAGCCGGCTCGAGCCTTTGGCCGGACGAATACGAGTGATATTCCAACCGGCTGAGGAGACCTTCCCCGGGGGCGGCCAGGAGTTGGTGCGAGAGGGGACGGCCGATGGTCTCGAATCAATCATCGCCTTTCACGTCGATCCTTCGTTAGAAGCAGGCAAGGTGGGGCTCCGGAGCGGGCCTATCACCGGATCGGCCGACCGGTTTTACATCAATCTCGAAGGGCCGGGCGGCCATACTGCCCGACCCCACAAGACCGTCGATCTGATTTATGCCGCGGGTAAGGTCATCACGGAGCTCCCAGCGTTGCTGAACCGGTTGACCGACTCCCGGATGCCCATGACCATCGTGTTTGGCAAGGTGGCGGGCGGAACCGCCGACAACGTCATTCCGACCTCGATCGAACTATCGGGGACCTGCCGCACCCTCGATCGCACACTTTGGGAGGAAATTCCAGGCTTGATCGATCGTATCACCCAGGAGATCGTGGCCCCCACCGGGGCCAAGGTCCTCGTTCATTATCAACGTGGGATTCCGCCGGTGGTGAATGACGAGAAGGTGGTCGCCCGTTGTCGGCAGGCGATCGCCACCGCGATGGGTCTCGAATCGGTGGTAGTCGCCCCGACCAGCATGGGCGCCGAGGACTTCGCTTGTTTCACCGAAGTGGTGCCCGGTTCGCTGATTCGGCTGGGTGCCAAACCCCCCGGCCGCGACGTCGATCTCCACTCGGCATCGTTCACGGCCAACGAGACGGCTCTGGAGTCGGGGTTGCTGGCCGGACTCGCCTGTCTGCTCGGCCTTCTCGAAGACTGACGAAGTCGCCCGCCCAGCCACCTAGTCCAACAGACGCAGACCTTCGGCGGCAAGCGCAATCCGCAATCGGTCCGCCTCCAGAGCGCGCACCGAAAGGGTGAGGACTCCTCCTCCACCATGGGTGGCGTGCCGCAACTGAAGGTCGCGCAAGTCAACCCCTGAGGTTTCCAAAGCATGCCCAACCCGGGCGATCTCTCCGGGTTGGTCGTCGAGGACCACACCGACGGCCGCAACCGGAGCTGCTAAGGACCGCCTGGCGGTGCGGGCGGCCAACATCTCGGCGCCGACCTGTTCAGCGTCGGCCGAATCAAGGCGGTCGGCCCAGGACATCAAGTCCTCCGAGAGTTCTCTTAGCAACGGGGTCAGGGCGTTGCGATTTTCGACCAGAACATCCGACCACCAGGCGGGATCCGACAGCGCGATCCTGGTGAGATCACGGAAACCTCCAGCGGCGAGGTCCAGCGCGGACGGTTGGCGCGCGACGCGGTTGACCAGTGCCGACGCCACCACCTGCGGAAGATGACTTACGGCTGCCACCGCGGCGTCGTGTTCCTCCGCTCCCATTCGCACTGGCAACGCGCCGAGTTGGGCAACGATGCGTTCGACGAAATCGAGGGCGTGGGCGTTGACGCCATCTGTCGTGACGATCCAGGTGGCTCCCCGAAACAGCGAGCCGGAGGCGCCGGCCGGGCCAGAGGTTTCCCGCCCCGCCATCGGATGGCCACCCACATACGATCGGAGGTGGCTCGCCGCGGCCACCATCGGCGACTTCACCCCGGCCACGTCCGTCACCACCGCGTCCGTCTCAAGGCTCCGCAGCGTTTTCTCGATCGCGAGTGGAGGACCGGCGAGCACCACCAGGTCGACCCCTTCGAGTGACGCTTCTTCAGTCGGCGCCGCCAAGTCGATCGCGCCGACCACCATCGATCCCTCCAGAGCCGTAGACGACGGATCCCACCCCACTACCGACCAACCCAGGCTCCGCAACCCGATTCCGATCGATGAACCGATTAGCCCGGTGCCGAGCACAGCGGCTTTCATGGGTCAGACGGTAAAGCCGACGACGGACGCCAGCGCCCTGATCGTGACCATCAAGTCGGCGAACTCGGACGGGAGCACGGCCTGTTCGCCATCCACCAGGGCCGTATCCGGGGCAGGGTGGACATCGATCATGACCCCATCTGCACCTACCGCCACCGCGGCTCTGGCGAGTGGCGCCACCAGATCCCGTCTGCCGCCCGAGTGGGAGGGATCGATCATGATCGGCAGGTGCGACATCCGTTTGATGAGTGGCACTGCGGTGATGTCGAGCGTGTTGCGAGAAGCTGTCTCGAAGGTGCGGATTCCCCGCTCCACCAGGATGATCTGGTGGTTGCCCTCTTTGTACACATATTCGGCGGCGTTGAGCCATTCCTCCAGGGTGGCGGTGAACCCCCGCTTTAGCTGGACCGGTTTTGATTGGCGACCCACCTCGGCCAACAGTGTGTAGTTGGCCATGTTGCGGGTCCCTACTCGGAGGATGTCGGCGTAGGAGGAGACGAGGGCGACATCGCGCACATCGAGCACCTCTGCGACAAACGGCACCCCGAACACCTCCCGTGCCTCGGCCAAGATCTGCAGTCCCTTCTCACCCAGGCCCTGGAAGGAATAAGGCGAGGTCCGGGGTTTGAAGGCGTCACCCCTCAGCACTTTGGCGCCAGCCGCAACCACCGCCTCGGCAGTCCGCATGGTCTGATCTCGGTTTTCGACCGCGCATGGTCCGGCGATCACGGTAAAGGTGCCGCCCCCGATCTCGACCCCACCTACTTTGACGACCGTGTCTTCGTCCTGGAAGTCCCGGGAGACGAACTTGAACGTTTTCAGGACCGGCACGGCCCGTTCCACCCCGGGCACCGCTTCCCACGGGACCATCTGCACCGCTGCCCGGTCCCCGATCGCCCCGATCACTGTGCGTAGATGACCCTGGGACACATGAGCCTCGCATCCGATCTGTTCCAGGCGCGCAACCACCCCTTCGATGTCTGCTGCAGTTGCCTCACGGCGCATGACGATGATCATTGACGACACAGGGATTCCGGGGGCGATCACCCTAGACCGATAGAAACCCGGCCCGGTCAGGTATGTTCATTGGGCCATGAGCAACGAAGCGCGCATCGACTACGTTCCACACGTCGGTGCCTCGCGCCAATACTGGCGAGACCTGGTCCTTGGCATCAACGATGGCCTGGTCTCGATGATCCTGTTAATCGCCGGAGTTGTTGGCGGAGGGCTCGATACCGCGACGGTCCTGATCACCGGGGTGGCGGGCGCCATCGCTGGAGCTGTCTCGATGGGCACCGGTGAGTACCTGGCGACCAAGTCGCAGGAGGAGGTTCTCGCTTCCGAGCTCCAGCTCGAAGCGACCCACATCGAACACTTCCGGAACCTTGAGGTGGCCCAGCTCTATTCGATGATCCGCGATGTCGGCGTCGCGGAGGAAGACCTTTCTTCCGTGGTCAAAGCTTTCTCGCGCGACGATCGGGTGCTTCTCAATGCCATGAAGGTGCTCGAGTTTGGGGTGGTGGACAGCGAACGAAGATCGCCCTTCAAGGCGATGTTCGTGTCGAGCGGCCTGTTCCTGGCGGGGTCAGTACCTTCCGTCGTACCTTTCCTGTTCACCAGCTCGCCAACTCGAGGTTTGATCTGGGCCGCGGCTCTTGCAGCCGTAGCGCTGTTCGTGGTCGGGGTGATCAAAACCTTTGTCACCCACACCAATCCGACTGTGGCCGGTCTCGAGAATCTGCTGATCGCCGGTCTCGGCGGAACCGCCGCTTTCTTTGTGGGCCGACTGGTGAGTTCGGCGCTGTAACTAACCTGCGCTCAGGGCACGATCAGACTAGAGTCTCCGAATTCGTGCCAGGCGTAGCCGGCAATGACGGCCCGGCTATACATTTCGGCCAGCAACGGGTGACCCCCGATCGACTCCACCAGCATCAGGTGTGATGCCCGGGGTTCGTGCCACCCGGTCAGAAGGGCATCGACGGCGCGGATTGGCCGGTCAGGCCCGATGATCAGGTCGGTGTAGCCGGAGCCTGGATGGATGGCGCCGGTCTGGTCGGCAACCGTTTCCAGGGCTCTCACCGTGCTGGTGCCGACAGCCACGACCCGCCCCCCGGCCTGGCGAAGGGCGTTGATCATATGTGCGGTCGCCGCCGGGACTCGGTATCGCTCCTCGATGGGCTCTTCGCCATCTTCCATCGAGGCCACCCCCGAATGGAGAGTGATCGGAAGCACCGCCACACCTCCGGCGATGATGCTGGTGAGGATCTCCGGGGTAAAAGGCCGGCCGGCCGAGGGCATCTCGGCGGAGCCGGGCTCGGTGGCATACACCGTCTGATATGCCGACAGTGGCCAGTCACCCTCGGCGTAGCGATAGCGGATGGGATGGCCGCGACTGTGGAGGTAATCCTCGAGAGCTGTGGGGATCTCCAAGGAAGAGAGCCACAGCCGACGGACCCGCGGGTGGCGGGATAACAGAGCGACCCGACCCTCGTCCATGAGAGTCAGTGTCTGCGGTTCGAGCTCTGGCCCTGGACCCGAGCCGAATCCGTCCGGGGTCCGTACCTCGACAGCCCACAGTCCCCCCGGCAACAGCGAAGACAGATGGACCAATAACTCGGTGCCATCGGCGGCGACGGCAGACAGAGCCGCCGGCAGGGTGGCTGAAACATTGATGACCAGGGCGTCGCCCTCTCGCAGATACGAAGCCATAGAACGAAAGTGGTCGTGGGTGATGGTCCCGGTCGACCGGCTTCCGATCATCAACCGCACGTCGTCGCGGGTGCGACCATCTGCTTCGGGGGGGCGCCCGCGCTCGAGATCTGCGGGCAGCGTGAATTCAATCGTCGAGGAGATCATCGATCGCTCACCGGAACCGTCCTGGCCTGATAACGGCCCGACGGCATGGTGCCTTTTATGAGGGCAAGCAGACCGGGGACACTTTCCTCCGGCGGCGGCCGGTCGGAGATGTCCTCGCCGGGATATGCCTCCTGGTGCATCGTCGTGTTCATGTCACCCGGATCCACCCAGTACACCCGCAGGTCGGTCTCTTCGGCGGCGAGGACGCGGCTCATCTGCTCAAGAGCCGCCTTCGAGGAGCCATACCCACCCCAACCGGGATACCCCTCGACTCCGGCGTCGGAGGTGATGTTGAGGACAACGCCATGGCTCCGCCGGAGGAGGGGGAGGAACTCCTGCAGTAATGCGAGCGGAGCCAGGACGTTGACCTCGTAAACCCGGCGCAGGACATCAAGCGGGTACCCGGCGAGGCCAGGCTGGGGCGACGGACCGAGGGCAGAAGCATTGTTGACGAGAAGGTCGAGCCGGCCAAGGGGCTCGATTGCGCGAGCCAACGCCTGCCGGTGATCGGTGTCGGTGACATCGCCTGGAACCTGGATGACTCCGGCGAGGTCACTGATGGCCGCCTTCAGCTCCTCGGAACCACGGGCGTCCACCACGATGTCCCATCCGCTTCGGGAGAGGATCCGGGTGAGTGCCAGACCCAAACCGCGGGAAGCGCCAGTGACAAGCGCAATCTGGCTCATTGCCCCCACCCATGCGGTGGCTCGACGAATCCCTCCGTCATGTTCCAGTATTCGCGGAGCCGGCGGCAATGCTCGCCTGCAAATTCAAGGACGAGCGCTCCGGCATCGGTGGTTTCCACCCCGGTCTCGGTCATGAACGCCCACCATTCCACCACCGCTCGATCGCCATCGAGCAGCGGCTTTCCCATCCGGACCCGGATGTTTGCCTGAGTCGCGGTGGCCTGCTTCCAGTAGTCCTCGATGGCGTCACGTCCGACCAGAAGCGGTTGGAAAGGGTGCGAGTGGTACTCGGCATCGATCGTGAAGAGGGCGCCGGCGCGATGGGAGTCGGCTTGCTCCCATGCCAGGCGAAGCTCCTCGACCCACGTCTCCAGCTGAGTCCGGTTCATCAAGAAAGCACTGTACGAACCTGGACATAGAAAAACAAGAAAATCCTGTTTTTATTGAAAGAAGCGAACGGTCGACCTACGATTGCCTGGTGCCGATCACGGAACACCCGGCCCTGGCTTCGCTTCCCCCCACCAGGCGGGCGCTGCTCAACGCGCTGAAGAAATCGGGTGAAATGGGAGTCGAGGATCTCGCCGGGGTGGCGGAGCTGACCGTCTCGGCGGTGCGCCAACAGCTCACCGGTCTGCAAAGGGACGGGCTGGTGGCCGTGGGCCAGAAACGAACAGGGCCTGGACGCCCCCGCCACGAATACCGGTTGACCGCAGCTGCTGATGCCCTCTATCCACGTGCCTATGCCGAGCTGACCAACGAGCTTCTCGATTATGTCGATGAAGCCGATCCCGGGTTGCTCGACGCAGTTTTCAAGAGGAGACGACAGCGGCGAATCGATGGTGCCCGCACGCGTCTCAAGACCGGAACCTTCGCCGAGAAGGTGGCCGAGCTGGCCCGGATCCTCGATGAAGACGGATACCTGGCCGAGGCGCTTTCGAACAAGGACGGCAGCTTCACGATCGTCGAACATAACTGCGCCATTCTCGGCGTCGCCCTTCGTTATGGACAGGCCTGCGGCAGTGAGCTCGAGTTCATCCGCGCGGTGCTTCCCGAGGCCCGGGTTGAGAGGATTGCCCACATGGTGGCGGGTGCCAGCCACTGCTCCTATTCGGTGAAACCCCGATAAGCCCATGACCCTAGTGCTTGCTAGGGTGCTTGCATTTGCACGCAGCTTGCTATATAATGCGCCTTGTGAGCGATAGCAAGCAGGCCAGAAACAGCAATCAGGCCAGAAACAGCAAGCAGGCCGGCGACACCAATCCGGGTGAGGCGGCGGGCGAGAAGTCCGTCGACCTCGGTGGATTTATCAAGTGGCATCGACAAGGGGCCAACCTCTCGTTGCGCCGACTGGCCGAACGAGCGGGGATCTCAAATCCGTATCTCAGCCAGATCGAACGCGGCGTTCGCAAACCTTCGGCGGAGATCTTGAAACGCCTTTCCCGGGCACTATCGATCTCGGCGGAGACCCTCTACACGAGGGCCGGTTTGATCGAAGAGGGGCCCAACCCTCCCCCGGTGGTGGATGCGATCCAGGCCGACACTGTTCTATCGCCAAGACAAAAACAAGTGATGTTGGACCTTTACCGGACGCTGGTCAGTGTGACCGGTTTACCGGATGGAACGACGCAAGAAAGACAGGAGCTATGACAAACATGAAAGCGAAGACCGCCCTCTACGCAGCTGTGGGTGCGCCAGTGGTGGCCGCCCGCAAGGTCGGAGATCGGGTCACCGAGATCCGCGCCACCTTGAGCAAAGAAGCCGACAGTCTCGGCAAGAGCGCCAACAAGCGGGTCAACGTCTGGGCCACCGAAGGTGAGAAGGTCGTGAGCCGACTCAGTGACGGCAAGATGGTCGACGAGTTGGCCGCCAAGGTCGACTTTGAACAAGTCTCCGAGCAGGTCAGCAGATTGCGTGATCAACTGGAGGACATGCTCGCCACCTGGCGGGCCAGCTTCCGTCCGGAGAAGGCCGCCACCGCCCGCAAGGCGTCCGTGACCACCACCATCAAGACCGAGGCTGCCCCTACGACCGCCCCCAAGAAGGCAGCCGCTCCCAAAGCAGCCGCCAAAAAGGCGTCCGCAACCAAAGCAACCGCCAAGAAGTCGACAACCACGAAGAAAGCTGCTGCCCCCAAGGCAGCTTCCAAGAAGGCTTCTTGATCCTGCCGTTCTTGTGACGGTTGGCCCGGGTCATATACGGGTCAACCGTCACAAGAACGGATCATCGAACCAATGGTTCGATTACGGCGGCACCTTCAATCCAGGCTGTAACCATGTTCTCGGTGGGGAGGCGTCGCACCATCTGCTTCCGCCCGTTGTGATCTGTGAGTTTGGCGGTCAGGGCCGTTGGGTTCCGACGCCGGAGATCACGAATAGTGGTGACGCCGCATGCCTCCAGTAGCACCGCGTATTCACCACCGACTCCTTTGACGCGCATGATGTCGGCCCGCAGGGCCCAGCGCATCACCTGGTCCGAGTCCAGGGCGGTCTCGACGGCAAGTTGTTCACGCCCAGCCTTGGTTCCGGCCCGTTTCAACAACGATTCGGTTGTGCGAACGCCGGCCTTGCGCAGCCGGGTAGCGAGCCTTGGATCGATGCCGGCGATCTCATCGATTCGAGCCACAATCCTCCAAACCAAAAACAAGTGAAGGTCGGCGACTCTACCTAAACCAAACGATCATTGCCGAGGCCGAAGGTCACCAACATCTCTTTCGGTGTCGACGTCCCGGGGAGGACGTTGTTCGAACCAGACCTCCTCCACCCACTCTGGGTGCGCTTGCAACAGCCTCTTCGCTCCTTCGTCGCCATCGAGACTCATCAATCGCGACCACAACGGCCTCTTCAAGATCACTGGGTTGCTCCAGATGTATCGATACTTGGGCACTACTGCCTGCCTCTTTGTCTTGCGAGCGGTCTGGATCAGGCGTTCCACCACCTCGAGATCGACATCGGGTTGATCGCCGAGAAAGATGGCGACCTCGCCGGAACGAGAGAATCGGGTGACAGCGTCAAGACCCGCCCGTAAAGAGGAGGCGAGTCCTTGATCCCACTCGGGGTTCTCGACAACCGTCCATCCGGTGAGATCATGTGAGTCGAGCACATCGTCGGTTTGCGCTCCAAGCACCAGATACCGCTCGTCGAATTTGGCCAACTCGACGAGATGGAGAACATGACCGAGCAAGGTCGTGTCTCCCCAAGGCTCCAACTGCTTCGGGCGCCCTAGCCGCGTCGAACCACCTGCCGCCAGGACTAGAGCCGCAATCACAAGCCGACGCTACTCGTCGCGGCCAAGCACCCGCACCAGCCCCGTGAGCTGCATCGGCTCCTCGACCCGGTAACGCGCCCTGGTCATCTCGGCCAGGATTGCCACCGCAACCTCCCCAGGGGCAACCGCCCCGATCGGGAGACCGATAGGACCGTGAATGCGATCGATCTGATCAACTGCAAACCCGGTCTCGAGAAGGCGCTCCCGTCGCCGGGAGGCCGTCAGGC
The DNA here is from genome assembly GCA_040905905.1 of Acidimicrobiia bacterium. Taxonomy (GTDB): domain Bacteria; phylum Actinomycetota; class Acidimicrobiia; order Spongiisociales; family ZC4RG35; genus JAICND01. The sequence goes on along the minus strand of JBBDQN010000011.1, from coordinate 109,839 downwards.
GGCTACCCATCGCCCCGATGTAGGCCACCGGCGACGACAACAAACGCGGCCACAAGGGCTCTTCGAAGCGGGCATCGTGACTCAAGACCACCACAAATGTCCGCCGGTCAAAGTTGACCTCGACCTGGTCAGGCCAGCCCAGCGCCAAACGCTCCGCCTCCGGGAACCGGTCCCCGGTCAAGAAGGAGGCACGAGCATCGCTCACCACCACGCGGTACCCAAGCCTGCTAGCCAGGGCCGTCAGCTCCTGTCCGATGTGGACTGCCCCGAATATCACGAGCCGGGGCTGGGGAGCGATTGTCTCGACATAAACCTCGAGCGGACCGTAGGTGAGCGTCTCCGATCTCTCCCGGCTCATCAGTTGGGCGACATCGGCCAGCAGAGCGTCCGGTGACCCGACCGGGAGCGTCCCCGCCAGGATGTTCCCGTTTTCATCGACCACCGCCCCTACCCCCCGCTCCTCCTCGGATACCACCACGAGACGGGCCCCGAGCCTTTCGGTCGCCTGTAACTGTTCGATGGCGTCCAGAAGGCCGATCACCAGCGTTCGATCAAGACCTGAATGCTTCCCCCGCAGGCGAGCCCGACCGAGAAAGCCTCCGCATCGGCTATCCCATAGGTCACCAACCGGGGTTGACCGGATGTAAGGACCTCCTGGGCATGGAGGTAGACGTCGTTCTCGACGCAGCCGCCCGATACCGAGCCTGTCATGTCACCATTCGAAGACACCAGGAATTTGGCGCCAATCGGGCGGGGTGCGGACCCCGAGACTCGGACCACGGTGGCTACCGCCACACCCTTTCCATCCTTTTGCCACTGACGGAACGTGTCCAATGCCTCACGCACAACCCACCTCACATCGCCGGGCGAAGTGCCCGGGCCGGGACCGACTCTAGAAGCGCGATAACCGACGTGAGGTCGGTCAGATTGGCCGCGGGAAGGAAGTCGTCGATAAAGGGAAGGGCGGCCTGCATTCCCCTGGTCTCCGGTGCGAAACCCGGTCTCCCTGCCAGCGGGTTCAGCCAGACGATCCGGTGAACCGAGCGTCGCAGCCGCGACATTTCTTTGTTCAACAACTCAGGTTCCCCCCGGTCCCACCCGTCGGAGACGATGATCACGATGGGACCACCGCGGGTGACCCGGCGCGACCACTCCTGGTTGAAGCGGGCAATCGCCTCACCGATCTTGGTGCCGCTCGACCAATCATCGACCGCGGCCGACACCTCGGCGATCGCACTGGTGGGGTCGCGGCGCGACAGTTGGCGAGTTATCCGGGTGAGTTGGGTCGAAAAGACAAAGGCCTCCACCTTGCCCAGCCGACCGCGGGCGGCGTGTGCAAAGTAGAGCAACATCTCGGAATACCGCTCCATGGAACCGGAGACGTCGGCAATGAAGATCAGGGGACGCCGTCGCAACTTCCGGTCGGTGTAGGCAAGCGGCATCAGGTCGGCGTCAGGACCGACCGAATGACGCAACGTCCTCCGTAGGTCGGGCCGGTCGCCGCGGGCTGATGCCTGTCGGCGCCGGCTGGTGACAAGAGCCGGGGACCACAACATCGCGGTGATCAGACGCCGCACCTGAGCGGTTTCGGTCGGGGTCAGATCGGCGAAATCACGACGACCCAGGCGCTCGATGGCCGAAGCCCCGACCGACGCCGAGCGAACCTCATCACCATCGCCCTCGTCGGGCCGCTCTCCCGCTGACCGGATGGTCCATGACCGGGGCCGGGGCCGGATGAACTGGATCGAGGGATCGCGCATCGCTCCGAAGAAGGAGACAAAAACCCGGTCGAAGATCAGCAGATGCTCCACCGAGCAGCAAGCCAGCGCCCGCAACGCAAAGAAGGCATCGGTCCCAGAGGCGATCCCAACCTTCTCCACCGCCAGGACCATGTCACCGGCTGTCGCAGCCGGGACCGGGATGCCTGCGGCCCGCAACCGATGAGTGAAGTCCACCAGCGTGGCCAGGGCGGCGGTCGGCACCTCAGGGACAGCCGGCGGCTCGCGGCTCCACGATCCAGCCGACGCCCTCGGAGGCTATGCCCGGTCTACCCAGGACGAAGGACGAACAGCTCACGGCATATTCCGAAGGAAAGCGAACCCATTCGAAGTGCATGCCGTCTGGAACCGTCCAGGTGCCCCCCCAGGAAAAACCCCAGCGCCGAAAGACCTCGACCACCCCCATCGGCATGGTCGGTTCTTCTCCATAACGGTTGCTGCTGGGGTTGAAGTCGATGGCGGTCCCCCAGGAGTGGCGAGACAGCGAGAACCCGGGGTCCCCTCCCCGATTGAGCCGGGGGTTGTAGCAACCCCCGGCCAGTTGGAAGTCCCCACGATCAAGGAGGTCGGCCAGACCGCTGGCCTCGATCTCGGCCAGGGCGCCCCGCACGTATGGAACCACCATCCGATGACAGCGGGTCACACCAACCAGAGGAAAGTCGACCGACACTATCCACTGGTCCCGCCAGACGGGATCGACCACCACCGAGTCGCCCGCTCCCGGCCTGATCGCGAACTCGCCGAATCGTTGTTTAACGGCAGCAACAGGCAACACCGCATCGGGGTCGTTGCGGGCGTGTCCGGAGACCGAGACCCGGACCGAATCGTCAGCCGCGAACTCGCGCACCAACCCAGCTATTCGTCCCGCGTTGCCTCCCCACAGGAGAATCCCCTGGGGGCGATCGATCCCTAATTGACTGCCGACTTCAGTCGATAGCCAGATCTCACTCCAGCCCAGGTCGTAGTCGGGAACGATGGCACCTACCACGAGATCGGTCACGACACCATTGAGCCCTTCGATCCTGGCGACGTCGCCTTTTCGGGCTCCCCGCAGAGAAGCGGTGATCTCACCCATTACCAGTTGACCACGGGCCAAGACACTGCGAACACCGGGGTCAAGGATGGCAGCGGTCGGATCGGCCGCGGTGATCAGCATCGGATAACCAAACCCGGGCGGAGGTTCTTGTACCGCGGCGTCGCCCCGAGAGACCTGTAGCAACTGCAGGGTGACCCTGTGCAGGACCGTACTGTCGGCCCCGGCGAACCAGGCGGCTTCGGTTACCGCCGCTTGAGTCTCGTCGGTGAGGCCACCCGACTGGGTAACCCGCACTACTGCGGAGGCGTTGGGCACAGGTGTTCCACTGACGGCCACGACCGTCGTACTGAGGATCCCAACCAGAAGTAGAGGGGCGATCGTCATTGATGGATCAGAGCGTCGACACCGATTCTTCTGACCTCCTCCAGATCCTCGCGGTATTTGAGGACCACCCCCAGCGTCTCGTCGACGATGCCGGGGGTCAACTCCTGAGCTCCGAGGACCCGGAGGGCGGCCGACCAGTCGAGCGTCTCCGCCACGCCAGGCGGCTTGAAAAGATCGAAGGAGCGCATATCGGCCATGGCTCGCGCTAGCTGATGACCCAGACGCTCATCGACATCGGGTTGTTTCAACCGGAGGATTTGCAGCTCCCGTTCGACAGACGGGTAGTCGAGCCAGTGATATATACAGCGCCGTTTGAGGGCGTCGTGGATCTCGCGCGTGCGGTTGGAGGTGACCACAACCACCGGCGGAGTGTCAGCCTTGATGGTTCCAACCTCGGGGATGGTGACCTGGAAGTCCGACAGCACTTCGAGGAGGAACGCCTCGAACTCTTCGTCGGCTCTATCGAGCTCGTCAATGAGAAGCACCGGGTGCAACCCGGCCGCCGCCTCTTCCACCGCCGACAACAGCGGGCGCGGGGTGAGGAACTCCCGGCTCATGATGTCGGCCACCGATGCCTCTCCACCCGTCCCCCGGGCTTCGATCAACCGAATTGCCAGCATCTGGCGGGCGTAGTCCCATTCGTACAGGGCATGGTTTACGTCGAGTCCTTCATAACACTGGAGCCTGATCAGACGCCCCCCGGTTATTCCCGCCAGAACCTTGGCGACCTCAGTTTTTCCGACGCCCGCCTCCCCCTCCAGGAACAACGGACGGCCCAATTCGAGTGAGAGGAGGATCGCTACTGCCAAACCACGATCGGTGACATAGCCCTGTTCGGACATACGAGTGATGACCTCGTCGACGGTGGTGGGGACCATGGCCCAGTCAGGCTACCGGCAGGGAGAGCCAACCTCGAGGTACCCGCACGTGGCGAAAGGGTCTTGCGGCCCCTCCGAGTCCGCCGAAAACCTAGCTCGCGCCAGCAACCGCCTTGGTGAGGGCGCGTTTGGTGAAAACCTTGGCGAGGTGGGTCTTGTATTCCACGGATCCGTAGAGGTCTTCGAGAACCGTCACTCCATCTGCAGCTTTATCGGCGGCAGCGGCGATCGCCGCCTCCGATCCATCCGATCCGATCAACGCTTGTGCAACTGCCACAGCAAGCGTGGGTTTAGCCCCCACTCCCGTGAGAGCGACCCGACAATCGGTGATCGACCCGTTCGATCGGTCGACCCAGGCGGCAGCTCCCGCCACCGCATAGTCGGTGTGTCCGCCCCGGCGGCCGAGTTTGTCGTACCCCGAACTTCCTCCGGCTTTGGGAAGCCAGATGTGGGTGACGATCTCATCAGGGGCGAGGTCGGTCGTAAGCGCGTCGAGGAAGAAGTCGGCGGCACTGATCTCCCTGGTCCCTCCTGGACCCTGCGTAACAATCGTCCCACCGAGGGCAAGCACGGCCGCTGGTTGATCGGCTGCCAGGTCGCCATGGGCAACGGCTCCGCAGGTGGTCCCCCGGTTACGGACTTGGACGTCACCTGTCCATGCGGCTGCGGTCCGCAGGGCCGCCGGCACCAGATTTGAAGCCGCTGTGGTGTGATGGCGGACCAAAGCGCCGATAGCCACGTGATTGCCGCCGTCGGTAATCATGTCGAGGCCGGGCACCCTGCCTATGTCAACCACCAGATCGGGTGAAAGCAAGCGGAGCTTCATCAGCGGCAGGAGGCTCATGCCACCCGACATGACCTTGGCGAATCCGGCGCCCTGCAGAGCGGATACTGCTTCATCGAGGCTCGCCGGAGCCACGTAGTCGAATGATCTCGGGAACATTGCTCTACTCCAATCAGCTCTTCCGGGCGTTCTGAATTGCCTGCCACACCCTCCGGGGACGTAGGGGCATGTCGATGTGCCTGACTCCGAGGTCATAGAGGGCGTCGACCGCCGCATTTACCACCGTCTGCGCCGAGCCGATCGTGCCGGCCTCGCCGATTCCCTTAACCCCCAGGGGATTGACGTTGGACGGGGTAACCGTCCGATGCAGATCGAAGCTAGGGACATCACCGGCAGTCGGCAGCGGATAGTCGAGCAGCGTGGTGGTGAGGCAGTTTCCATCGGCGTCGTAGATCGCTTCTTCAAACATCGCCTGAGCGATTCCCTGCACCAATCCACCGTGTAGTTGACCATCGACGATCATGGGGCTGATGACGTTTCCACAGTCGTCCATCGCCAGGTAGCGCATGAGTTGCATGTCGCCGGTCTCGACATCGACCTCGACCAGGGCGGCGTGTGCCCCGAACGGCCAGGTGGCGTTCGCCGGAGAGAACACCGAATGCGCCTCCAAGCCGCCTTCGACTCCCTCCGGGAGGGTGTGGGGCTGATACGCGTGGGTGGCGATCTCCTTCCAGGTCACGGACTTGTCCGGTGACCCGGCGACGTGGGCACCACCATCCTCGAATCGGATGTCGTCAGCCGAGGCTTCCAGGACATGGGCGACGATTCGGGCCGCCTTGTCCCGCACCTTTCGGGCAGCCAGATAGGTTGCCGAGCCGTCGACCGCCGCCGATCTCGAGCCGAAGGTGCCGACGCCCATTGGTGACTCAGCGGTGGAACCATGCGTCACCCGTATGTCGTCGGTGGGAATCCCCAGTTCGTTGGCAACAAGCTGGGCCCATGTGGTTTCGTGTCCCTGACCCGAGGGCCCGGTTCCGATAATCACGGTGGCAGTCCCGTCGGCATTCACCCGCACCAGGCCGGAGCCGTTGAAAGCCGACGGTAGGTCGTAGGTTGACCAGGAGAAGCCGAGACCGACCAGCGCCGAGGGACCAAAGCCGCAGACCTCGACATAGCTCGACAACCCGAGACCAACGTGTCTTCCCTCGGACCGCGCCTGGTCCCTCTGCGCCTTGAGATCGGCGAACTCAGCGGTCGCCAGCAAGGCATCGAGATTCTGGGCGTAATCCCCTGTGTCCATCGCAAACCCGATCGGTGACACGGCGTTGGGGAAGCTGGACGCTGGAATGTAATTACGCCGCCGGACATCAGCCGGATCCATACCGATCTCCCGGGCAAAGACATCGACGATTCGTTCGAGGTAGTAGATCGCCTCCGGCCGACCTGCCCCGCGATACGCGTCAGTCGTCATGGTGTGGGTAGCGACACAGTCGATCTTCCAGTAGGTCGGAAATTTGTACTGGCCCGACCCGACAAAGGTCCCCAGGAATGGGATCGCCACCGTGAAGTTCTGGGTATAGGCGCCCATGTCGGCGATACCTTCGAGTTCAAACCCGAGGATCTCCCCGTCATGTCTTCCGGTGATGGTGGCGGTGGCTACCCATCCACGACCCTGGATGGTGTTGTTGGGAGACTCCCGGCGTGACTCTGTGTACTTGACCGGTGCGTTCAGCTCCATCGATGCGAAACAGACCAGGATCTCATCGGCGTAGACGTTGAGCTTGGCCCCGAACCCACCGCCCACCTCGGGCGCGGTCACGTCGACCGCGTTGGAGGCGAGCCCAAAGGTCTTGGCGATCGCCCCGGCGAGGGCATGGGGGATTTGGGTCGACGAATACACCGTGAATCGCCCGTACCCCTCGTTCCAGTCGGCCACCACTGCCCGGGGCTCGATGGCGGTGGGGATAAGGCGCTGATTGACCATCTCCTGGGAGACAATCACCACCTCGGGCTGGACTTTGGCATCGGCGATGGCCTGTTTGGTCTGGGCGATGCCTTCGGCGTTGCCCCAGGGACCCGCCTCCCACGTGATCAGCACATTCGAATCGAGATCGTCATGGACTTTCGCCTTGTTGGCGGCAGCCTCCTTCAGGTTGACCACTGCCTTCATCTGGTCGTAATCGACCTCGACCGACTCTGCTGCGTCTTCTGCCTCATTGCGGCCTTCCGCCACCACCATTGCGACTGCCTCGCCAGAGTGTTTGACCACACCATCGGCCAGCAGAGGACGGAGTTTGCCGACAGCCACCTGCGCAAGCAGAGGACCGAGATGGCGAACTTCGTCGGCGGTGTACACCGCCACGACCCCCGGTTGGGACAGGGCTTTGGAGGTGTCGATCGACTTGATCGTGGCGTGAGCAAACGGGCTCCGTACAAACGCCACGTGCAACATCCCGACCATCTTCACGTCGTCGACGTAGAGGCCACGACCTTTGATCAAGGCAGGGTCTTCGCGACGTTTGATGACACCACCCAAAACGCTGGTAGTGCTCATGCTTTCACCTCCCACTCCGCGGGCGCGGGTGTCTCGCCTCTCATCTTGGATGCGGCGTATTCGATGGCTTTGACGATGTTGTGGTACCCGGTGCAACGGCAGAGGTTGCCTTCAATCCCATGGCGGATCTCGGCCTCGGTCGGGTTGGGGTTGGCCTCGAGCAAACCCACCGCTGACATGATCATGCCGGGGGTGCAGTATCCGCACTGGAGGCCGTGGCGCTCCCAGAATCCCTCTTGGACCGGGTGGAGTTGGCCGTCCTGGGCTAGCCCTTCGATGGTGGTGATGCTGGCGCCGTCGGCCTGAACCGCCAGCATCGTGCAGGACTTGGTAGTGGTGCCGTCCACCATCACCGTGCAAGCGCCGCAGTAACCGGTCTCACAACCCACATGGGTGCCGGTCAGGTTGAGCTGCTCCCGGAGAAAGTGGACCAGAAGAGTTCGCGGCTCCACCTCCGCTCCGACCGAGCGGCCGTTGACGGTCATCGAAACACGCAAACCTGGCCTCCTTGATCGCTAGGGGCGGAACCTAATACCGGCTGCGTAGCTGCGTCGGAGAAAGTGCCCCGTTCCCGTGGCATCGAGACCGTTATCGTTGCCGGTCGATGACGGCTGCTTCAGTCCCTGCCATCGGATCGAAACGCACTGGCGCTCGTAGCCGCGCCGTGACGGGATTCGTGCTGATCCTCGTCGCTTTGATCGCAACGTGGGAGGGTTACAAGCTGCTCGGATCCGTCACCGGGGGGGGAAATCCCATTCACGAGCACGGATTTGCCAATTAGATACGACGACCAGTCGATGCCCCACGTCTGGCAGATAATCGGTTCGCTGTTTGAACCAGCCGCCTCCGGACTAGCGTCGTGGGAAGTCAAGAAAGGGAGTTGAATGGCCAACGTGGTACGAGCCGCCATCGTCCAGACCGAATGGACCGGCGACAAGGACTCCATGACCAAAAAGAACGCCGACTACGCGCGCCAGGCGGCCGAACAAGGCGCCCAGGTCATATGTTTCCAGGAACTCTTCTACGGGCCATATTTCTGTCAGGTTCAAGAGAACGAACACTTCGGTTATGCCGAACCGATTCCGGATGGCCCTACAACCCGTCTGATGCAGGACCTCGCCCGCGAAACCGGCATGGTGATCATCGTCCCCATGTTCGAAGAGGAGCAAGCCGGACTCTTCTACAATACGGCGGCCGTCATCGACGCCGATGGCACCTACCTCGGCAAGTACCGCAAGACCCACATACCCCACGTCAAAGGCTTCTGGGAGAAGTTCTACTTCCGTCCAGGCAACATGGGTTATCCGATTTTTGACACCGCCGTCGGGAGGATCGGCGTCTACATCTGTTATGACCGACACTTCCCTGAGGGTTGGCGTGCCCTCGGGCTCAATGGGGCCAAGATCGTCTTCAATCCGAGTGCCACCAGCCGAGGGCTCTCGATGTATCTGTGGAACCTGGAGCAACCGGCCGCGGCGGTGGCGAACGAATACTTCATTGGTGCGATCAACCGGGTGGGACGCGAACCGCTGGGTGACAACGACTTTTACGGGTCGTCGTATTTTGTCGATCCGCGCGGTCAGATCGTGGGCGGCGCCGCCTCCGACACAGTGGAGGAGTTAGTGGTACGCGACCTCGATCTCGACATGGTCGACGAGGTCCGCAAGACCTGGGCTTTCTATCGGGATCGTCGCCCCGACTCTTATGGAGACCTGGTCACTCCCTGACTCCTTACCGGCCCCGGAACCGGCCGATCTCACCGAGATGGGTATTCGTGAAGTTGTCGGCGAACTTCAGACCGTAGCCGAGCGCCCGGTCCATCCCGATGTGGGCGAGCCAGATCGCCCCTAGCGCCAACGCCGCTGATGGCCCCCCGGCCCAAGCCCACACCAACAGCATCGCAGGACCTAAGAAGGTGTGCCCGACGTTATAACTCATGGCCCCCGTCGACGGCCGGAACATGTAGCCGATCATCGAGACGTCGGGTACCAGCAGAAGCCCTCCAAACCACCACCAGGACCAACCGCTATCGGCGAACGCGGCGACACCTGCCGCCAGGAACACCAGGCCCTCCAGCCTCTGCAGTGGTACAGGCGAGAGCATCTCCAAACCGTACTCGTCAAGGAGTCACGGTGGTGGTCGAGGGCTACGCTTGGTTTTCACGACTGAGCCCAGGAGCCCGATTTATGGCGACCCACGCCGACCTCTTAGCCCGTCACCGCCAGGTGCTGCCGAAGTGGATGGCGCTCTACTACCAGCAGCCCATTGCGCTGGTCGATGGTGACGGTCGCCACGTTCGTGATGCAGAGGGCAACCAGTATCTCGACTTCTTTGGCGGCATCCTCACGACGATGACCGGTTACAAGGTGCCGGAGGTAATCGCGGCGATCAAACAGCAAGCCGATCAGATGCTGCACACCTCCACCCTTTACCTGATCGAGAATCAAATCGCCTTAGCCGAAAAGATCGCCGCGCTTTCCGGCATCCCCGATGCCAAGGTCTTCTTCACCAACTCGGGAACTGAGGCCAACGACACCGCGTTGATGATCGCGACCCAATTCCGGCGGTCCAACCAGGTGTTGGCGATCCGGGGCAGCTACCACGGGAAATCGCATTCGACCGTCGCCATCACCGGTCAGCGAAACTGGTCGTCCACCAGCCTCTACCCCTTCAACGTGACCTTCGTTCATGGTGGCTACAAGCTTCGCAGCCCCTTCGGCCATCTCCCCGACGACGAATTCATCGCCGCCTGCCGGGCCGACCTCGAGAACCTGCTCGAGGTGGCCACCGCCGGAGATGTGGCTTGCCTCATCGCCGAGCCCATCCAGGGAGTGGGCGGATTCGCTACTCCTCCCGACGGCTTCTTTGGCGCCATCAAGGAAGTATGCGACCGCACCGGCATCCTGTTCATTTCCGACGAAGTGCAAACCGGCTGGGGAAGGACCGGCGAGAATTTCTGGGGCTACCAAGCGCACGGCATCACCCCCGACTTCCTCACCTTCGCCAAGGGTCTTGGCAACGGCACTGCTCTGGCCGGAGTGGTGTGCCGGGCCGAGTTGATGGACTCGCTCCCGGCCAATTCGATCTCGACCTTCGGAGGCAACCCGCTCTCCACCGCTGCCGGATTGGCCAATCTCGAATATCTGCTGGAACACGATCTTCAGACCAACGCCTACAAGGTCGGGAACCGGCTCAAGGCGAATCTCCACCACCTGGCCGACCGGGTCGACATCATCGCCGAGATTCGAGGCAAGGGTCTCATGATCGGAGTGGAGTTGGTGAAGGCCGGCGGTCTCGAGCCGAATCCGGAGGCCGCGGCCGCGGTCATGGAAGAAGCCCGCAAGGAAGGCTTGCTGATCGGAAAAGGCGGTCTCCACGGCAACACCTTGCGAATCGCTCCCCCGCTCTCTCTCACCGAGGCGGAAGCAGACGAGGGTTACGAGAAGCTGGCGCGGGCGATTGACCGGGTCGCCGACAGCTAGGCATCAGGTGAGCACCACCGGCACGCTCATTTTCTCTTTACCGATTTGGTGGGCTCAACCGAGTTGCTGTCCCGCCTCGCCGCGGGTGATCAAGAGAGCTTTCCTGAAGTGATGCGTGTGGCCGCGATGAGGTCCCGGTACCAGTAGTAGCTGTTCTTGGGGGTCCTGGTGCCAGTGGCATGGTCGACAAAGACCAGCCCGAATCGTTGTGCGAAACCACTGGTCCACTCCAGGTTGTCGAGCAAGCTCCAGACGAAGTAGCCGCGCAAGGGCACCCCAAGATCGGCGGCCGCCAGCGCGGCCGTGATGTGTAGGTCGAGGTATTCAACCCGGCGCTGGTCGTTGATCCGGCTTGACCCGTCAGGCCCATCCGAGAAGGAAGCGCCGTTCTCGGTTATGACGATCGCTGAGGGCCGGTACTCAACATTGACCCGGACCAAAAACTCTGTCAAGGCATGCGGGGTTATCTCCCAGCCCATCTCTGTGAAGCCAGCCGGGGGATAGCCCCCAGCGGGAACCCCTGTGTCCTCACTCTCGTCTCCTCCGGCGGCAACAACCATGCTGGTGTAGTAGTTGACCCCGAGGAAGTCGAGGGGGGTGGAGATCACCTCCAGGTCTCCAGCATTCACGAAATCGAGGCCGGGGATGCGGCCTCGCTCGACATACGTGTCGACGATGTCGGCGGGATAACCCTTCCCAAATATCGGATCAAAAAACCAGCGGTTGCGATAACCGTCGAAGTGCCGGCAGGCCGCCAGGTCCTCGGGGCGATCGCTGGCGGGATAGGCGGGCCGACAGTCGAGGGCGATCCCGACCGAACACCCCGGGCTGCGATCACGCAGGATCTCAACGGCGCGCCCATGAGACAACAGCAAATGATGGCCGGCCTTGAGGCCTTCGCTCCAGTCCTGGATTCCTGGAGCAAACATCCCCTCGATATGTCCGAGGACGGCTGCCACCCATGGCTCATTGTGGGTTATCCAGTTCTTGACTCGATCTCCGAGTGCCTCGCCAACCGCGTCGGCGTACTCGGCAAATGCCTCGACTGTGGCACGCACCGGCCACCCTCCCCGCTCCTGCAACTTCTGGGGAAGGTCCCAGTGATAGAGGGTCACGAAGGGGGTAATCCCATTGGATAGGAGCTCGTCAACCAGCCGTGAATAGAAGTCGATGCCAGGCTGGTTGACCGCACCGGTCCCCTCCGGCAACACCCTGGTCCAGGCGATCGAAAGCCGGTAGGCACTCACGCCGAGATCAGCCATCAACGCGACGTCCTCCGCCCAACGGTGATAGTGATCGGCTGTGACGTCGCCGGGGTCAGCCAGCCGTCCCTCGTCCGAGAAGACGTCCCAGATCGACTTGCCCTTTCCGTCGGTGCGACCGCCCTCGATCTGATAGGCCGAGGCGGCTACCCCCCACCAGAAACCCGGATCCGACACCATGCACTGATCATATGAGCGGGTGGGCCGCTGGTTGTGCGTACGATGCCAATGTGGAGACCTCCGCCCGCGAATCTCACACCAGCAGCCTCTACCAACCCAACGACGTCATTGAACTGCCTGGTTTGCGTTCCGTGGTGCTGATCCTTGGCAGCCTGGCAGTCGCCCACAACACCCACGACCCCGGGTGGCGCTGGTCAACCGACGTGCAACATGTGGTTGGCACCCGGTCATGCCTGACCCGCCATGTGGGTTACGCCCTGTCCGGTCAAATGCAGGTTCTCCTTGATGACGGGCACGAATACACGGTCCACCAGAACGACCTGTTCGAGGTGCCGCCAGGTCACGACAGCTGGGTTGTGGGCGATGAGGCCTTTGTGAGCGTCGAGTGGACCGGGGCACGAAGCTGGATTCCTTCCCTGGAGTCCTTAAGCGAACGCATCCTCACCACGATCCTGATCACGGACATCGTCGGTTCGACCGAGGTGGCCCTGAGGTTGGGAGATGGTGCCTGGACAGATCTGGTGGCGACCTTTGAGGAAAGGGTGCGAGATACTTTGGCCCGTTATGGGGGCCGGGAGGTGCGGACAACCGGTGACGGCGTCCTGGCGGTATTTACCGGTGCCGGAAGGGCATTGCGGTGTGCGTTTGCCCTCCGGGACGTCGCTGGTCAACTCGGATGGCAAATCCGCTCCTCCATCCATACTGGCGAGGTTGATGTGGCGGGTTCTGACATCCGGGGAATCGCCGTGCATGAGGCCGCCCGGATCCTTGACCTCGCCACACCCGGGGAGATCCTGGTGTCGTCGACCATCCGCGACCTCTTGAGCAGCGAGTTCGCTTTCGAGGATCGCGGAGAACACGAACTGCGAGGTCTACCAGGTACCCGCCGGGTGTTTGCGGTCGTCTAAGCGCCGACGGGTCGGTCAACGCCCATGACCCAGCAGGCGTGGGCAGGAAAGGAGATGAGAGTCGACTCGCCCGCCACCGGCAGACGCAGCAGTCTCTCGTTGAAAAGGTCAGCGGTGAGCCTTCCACCGTTGACCGTCACCTGCACCCTGACGATGGACCCTAGAAAAGTGACGGTATCAACCTTGCCGGTGAGGACGTTGTCCGCCTGATCGTCCAGAGTCAGCTCCTCCGGCCGCAACATCAAGAAGACATCGGCGCCAGCAGGCGCCTCCACCGGTGAGGTGGTGCGTACCTCGGTGTCGCCAACCCGCACCAGACCGGTGGCGTTGTCTGTCACTACGGCCTGCAGCCGGTTCAGCTGACCCACAAACGAAGCGACGAAAGCGGTGGAGGGATTGTTGTACACCTCAAATGGATGGCCCACCTGCTCAATCCTCCCCCGGCTCATGACCACGACCCGGTCGGAAAGGGCGAGGGCCTCCTCCTGATCGTGGGTGACGTAGATGGTGGTGATGTTGAGCTCTCGCTGGATGCGGCGAATTTCATAGCGCAGCTCGTCGCGAATCTTGGCGTCCAGTGCGGATAGCGGTTCGTCGAGAAGTAGCACCTTGGGCCGGATGGCCAGCGCCCGGGCCAGTGCAACCCGCTGCTGCTGTCCTCCGGAGAGCTCATGTGGGTACGCATCTCCCTTGTCAGGCAGGTGGATTAGGTCAAGCAGCTGGGCAACCCGTTCGTCACGGGCCGACCCTTCCTCTTTGCGCACTTTCAGCCCAAAGGCGACGTTGGCCGCCACTGTCATGTTGGGAAACAGCGCGTACGACTGAAAGACCATTCCGACGTTACGTTGATTGGGCTTGCGATGGGTGATGTCCTCGCCGGCCAGGCGGATGGTGCCGGAGCTGGGTTTCTCGAATCCCGCGATCATCCGCAGGGTGGTGGTCTTGCCGCACCCAGACGGTCCCAAGAACGACACGAACTCGCCGGCCGCTACATCGAGGTCGAAGCCTTCCACGGCGACTGACGTGGAGAACTCCTTACGAACCTTGTTCAGAGTGAGAAACGAGTCACTCATCGCTTGATCCGATTTCGAGAGCGGGTGGCAAAGGAGATGCCACCCATCGCCGCCCAGGTGATCCCGAAGGCGACGATCGTCAGGGCGGCGGGCTCGTATACCTTCTGGCGCACAAGGTCGGACATGTAGGGCGCGAACGTGTGCTGTCCCATATAGAGCGCGACGGTCAGCTCCCCGATAACGATCGCAAAAGTGAGCAGCGATCCCGACAAGAGCGCAACCCGCAGGTTGGGAAAGATGACCCGCCCGATGATGGTCCTCCAGGAGGCGCCCAGGCTCTGGGCAGCTTCCGTCAACGACCGAACGTCGATCGCTCGAAGCCCGTTGTCGACCGAGCGGTACATATAGGGGAAGGAGAGGGCAGCGTAAGCGCAGATGAGAAGAACTCTGGTACTCCCATAGGTGGAGGTGAAGAGCAGCGGTGGGCGGCTGTAGAGGCGAATCAAACCGAAGACCAGTACCACTGCCGGGATCACAAAAGGTAACAAGGTTATGAACTCGATCACTGGTCGCATCTTCGGCACCCGTAGCGTGACCCAGTATGCGGTGGGAACAATGATGAGCAGGCTGACGAAAATGGCAGCCACCGCGTTCACCACCGACTCGGTGAATGCCCTGATGGCCACAGGGTCGCTGAGGATCACTTGGTAAGCACGGAAGCTCAGCTCGTCACGGACGGCCCGCAACGACCACCAGAATGTGGCCGCCAGGGGAAGCAAGAAGTAGGTAACACCGGCGAGGACGATCAGAATGGGCCAGAGCCGGTTGCGCCGAACTTCTCCAGGCGGGGCCGCTGCAACGTCGGGTGTGGTGGGGAGAGGAGCGGTTGCAATGGTCACGCCAACCACCTTTCCGACCGACGCTGAAGCACCGAATAGATGACGATGGAAAGACCCATGATGAAGATCATCCCCATGGCTGCCGAGTACCCGAGGCCCGGATCGTTGAGCACGTCACCGGTGATCTGGGCCCCGATGAGGAGCGTGGCCAACCGCAAGGCTCCGCCACCCGTCAAGGCATACGCGGTCGCATGCGCGCCAAAGGCATTGCCGAAGAGGAGGATCATTGCTCCCAGGATCGAGGGCAACAGCACTGGCAAGCCGACGAATCGCCAGTATTGAAACCCGCTGGCTCCCAGGTTCTCTGATGCCTCACGCCACTCGCGTTTGAGGCCATCCAGGGAAGGCATGATCACCAGGACCATTAGTGGAAGCTGGAAATAGAGGTAGACCAGGACCAGTCCCCAAAAGGTGTACAGACTGAATCCCGCCCTGTAGAGGTCCACGCCCAGGAATTCGAAAAGCGCGGTGACGATGCCGATCCGCCCGAGCGTGAAGATGAAGGCGGCGGCCAGGGGCACGCCAGCGAAATTGGAGGCGACTCCTGAAAAAGTCGCCAGTCCCGACCGAAGCGGCCGGGGCAAACCCCCCATGACGGCGGCCCATGCCAGCAACAGACCGAAGATGCCTGCCACCAGCGCCGTTGTCAGGCTCAGCCGAACGGACAGTCCGTAGGACTGGATGACGGTGCTACTGCCCAGGTTGGCGTAGTTGGACAGAGTCAGCTCTCCGTCGCTGTCCTGCAGGCTCCGGAGGGCGAGAATCACCATCGGCCCAATCAGGAATAGACCTGAGAAGAGGAAGAACGGGACCAGCCCCACCCAGTTGGGAAGGGAGAAGCGTGGGGGGGCCTTTCGCCTTTCGGCTTGGGCACCCCCCACCAATGAACCGGTCTCAGCCGGCTTCAATGACCGTTACGCCGACGACGGCGTCCCAATTCTCAGCGATGTATGTCTGCGCGCTTTCCACCTGAGCCAGACTCGGGAAGGCGGCTCCCGTGGTGTCAGGCAGCTGGGCAGCCAGATCGTCCGGAACCACCCCGCGAGCAACCATATCCTCATATCGGATCGGGTTGCAGTACCCGGATAGCCAACCAAGCTGTCCTTCGTCGGAGTAGAGATACTCCATCCACAGCTTTGCCGCATTCGGATGCGGTGCGTAGGCGCTGATGGCCTGGACGTACATACCCGCCAAGCGCCCGCTGGGAGGCACCACCACCGAAATCTCGGGATTGCCAGCCAGCGAGTCCCTGTTGAGCAGAGCGTTGTACGACCAGCGAATGGTTATCGGAGTCTCGCCTGATGCGATCGTTCCACCAGTGGCCTCGGCCGGCACGAAGTTACCGGCATCGACGACCTGCCTCCAGAACTCCAGACCAGGAGCAGGATCGTCCAGCGATCCGCCATTGGCCAGCGCTGCCGCCCACACGGTGTGGAAGGGCTGGCTGGAAATAATCGGATTGCCAGGAAGAGCCACCTGTCCGTTGTATTCGGGCTTGAGCAGATCGGCCCAATCTTGGGGAACGTTCTCTACGGCATCGGTGTTGACCTCGAACGCGAGCACCCCGTAGTAGTCGCCGTACCAGAAGCCTTCCGGATCCTTGGCAGCATCGGGAATGCTGTCCCAGGTTGATACCTGGTAGGCAGTGATCAGGCCGTCCGTCTTCGCCTGGGGAGCAAAGGCCAGACCGATGTCGACTACGTCAGGTGCCTGAGGGCCCGGGTTCTCTTTGTTGGCATCGATCGCCTCTAGCTCCTCGGCCGATCCGGCCAGGGGCACGAGTTCATTGACTGCCATCCCATACTTGGTTTTGAATCCCTCGATGACCGCGCCGTAATTACACCAGTCGTGGGGCAGCGCGATGGTGGTGAGGGTTCCCTCCGCCTGGGCGGCTTCGATCAGGGTCTGCATCTCGGGGGTTACTTCTTCACCGGTTCCGCCCCCCGCAGTTGTTGTCGTAGCTCCGCCGCCACCGCAGGCTGCGAAGAGCAGCATGAGGACGGCTAGGAGCAGGATTGGTTTCTTCAAGTGTGTGCCTCCTTCGGCCATGTTTGTGTTGGGAAAGTTAATGGGAGGAAAACGACCTTGCGGTTACCGGTGGGTTACTTACCGACAAGCACGAGGCTATTTTGCGAGCTTATCCACAATGCCTGACTTCACCCAATGGCGACCACACCCCTGGCATGGGCTTCAGCCAGGATCGCAGGCACCCCGAATCGTCAATGCCTACGTGGAAATCACCCCCTTCGACCTGATCAAATACGAGGTCGACAAACCGACCGGGTACCTCAAGGTGGACCGGCCCCAGCTGACCTCGTCCTCTCCCCCCACCCTGTACGGTTTTATTCCCCGCACCTACTGCGCCGAGGGAGTGGCAGCATTGACACCGGGAGCCGAGCAGGGGGACGGCGACCCTCTCGACATCTGCATCATCTCCGAACGGCCGATCGACCGGGCGGACATCATTCTCAGTGCCCGGGTGGTAGGCGGGCTGCAGATGCTCGACCACGGCGACGCCGACGACAAGATCATCGGTGTCTTGGCCAAAGATCCGGTCTGGGGCGAAGCAACGGATCTCGAGGACCTCCCGGTGGCATTCATTGACCGTTTGACGCACTACTTCGAAACCTACAAACTCCAACCTACCGAACCGGTCGGCACAGTGGTCTCTGTTCGCTACGGTCGGCCTCATGCCGAAGCCGTCGTGAACGCCGCCCTGGAGGACTATCAGGCTCACTTCGGCGACGGTGATGGCTAGTTTTCGAAACCTAAAGCGCGAGGAGAGCTCATGTCGATCTTGATCAGGAATGGCACCGTCATCACTCACGGAGGTCGCCAGTTCGCCGACGTTCTGGTGGAGGGTGACAAGGTGGTGGCGATCGCCGCTCCCGGCGCCCACTCCTGGCAGACCGACCAGGTCATCGACGCCTCCGGGAAATACGTGATACCGGGCGGTATTGACGTCCACACCCACATGGAACTGCCATTCGGGGGCACTGCCGCATCCGACACCTTTGAGACTGGGACCCGGGCCGCCGCCTGGGGTGGCACGACCACCATCATCGATTTCGCCGTTCAGACCAAGGGACAGGGCTTGATGGACGGTTACGAGTCATGGATGGCGAAGGCGGAGGGCAACTGCGCCATCGACTACGGGTTCCACCTGATCGTCGGTGATGTCAACGAGCAATCGTTGAAGGAGATGGACATCGCCCTCGGCGAAGGCGTCACCTCCTTCAAGATGTTCATGGCTTACCCGGGGGTCTTCTACTCGACCGACGGCGAGATCTTCCAGGCGATGCAGAAAGCCGCCGAAAACGGCTCAACGATCATGATGCATGCCGAGAACGGGATTGCCATCGACGTCCTCATCGCACAGGCGCTGGCCCGCGGTGAAACCGACCCCATCTATCACGGGATCGTGCGCAAGTCGGTCCTGGAGGGGGAAGCCACTCATCGGGCGATCAAACTCGCCGAAGTGGCGGGTTGCCCGCTCTACATCGTCCACATGTCGGCTCTCGAAGCTCTGGCCGAGGTCACCAATGCCCGCGATGAAGGTCTCAACGTGTTCGCCGAAACCTGTCCTCAATATTTATTCCTCGATCTCGACGACCTCGGCAACGGGTTCGAAGGAGCGAAGTACGTGTGCTCTCCGCCCCTGCGCGATCGGGCGGAAGGTCACCAGGAGGCTCTGTGGTCAGGATTGGCCACCAACGACCTCCAGGTGGTCTCGACCGACCATTGCCCTTTCTGCTTCGAGGACCATCCGGAGCTGGGTCGGCAAAAGCGACTGGGGGAAGGCGACTTCTCCAAGATTCCCAACGGTTTGCCGGGGGTGGAACATCGGGTGGAGTTGATCTACCACGGGGCCGTCGCCGAGGAGCGGCTGAGCCTGGAGCGGTGGGTGGAGGTTTGTTCCACAACCCCGGCCCGCATGTTCGGGCTCTACCCGCGCAAGGGGACGATCGCGGTGGGCTCGGATGCCGACATCGTCGTGTTCGACCCGGATCGGCGACACACGCTCTCGGCGGCTACCCATCACATGCGGACCGACTACTCCTGTTATGAGGGACTGGAGATCAAAGGAGGGGTTGACACGGTGCTCCTGGGAGGCAAGGTGATCATCTCTGCCAACGAGTACCAGGGTCGCAAGGGCGACGGTCAATACCTTCGCCGCGATCTCAACCAGTACCTCGTCTAATTTGACGTATCAGCCTTAACCAAGAGGGGATCGAGTCATGAGACGGATCGCGGCTCTGTTTGTGATGGCCGCTCTCGCCGCGGCCTGTGGAGGCCAATCGGTTTTCTCTCTCTCGGTTGGCACCTGCTTCGACGACCAGGAATCGACCGAGATCTCATCGGTTCCTGAGGTCGAGTGCAGCGAACCCCATGACAACGAGGTGTTCGCCGTGATCGACTACACCGAGTCCGACGTCTATCCGGGCACTGAGGAGATGAGGGACATCGGCACCGGACTTTGCATCGAGCAGTTCGACGAATATGTCGGCCTCGCCTATCTCGAGTCAGACCTCGACGTCTTTGCCATCACCCCCAGCCAGTCGAGCTGGGACGAGGACAATGACCGTGAAGTCATCTGCGCGTTGTTCAACCTCGATTTCAGCAAGCTGACGGGATCGATGCAGGGTGCGGCTCGCTAGACCTCCCCGGCGACATAGAAGCTGGCGAGGATGCGGTCAAGGGCTTCGAAGTCGCGGTCTTCATTTGCCTGCACCTGCACCACAATGATGAAGGCTCCTCCCGGCGGCCGGGCGGCCACAACCACGTAGGTGGCAAGGGTGTCGCCGCACTCGAAGTAGAGGTCGTAGAGCCCGGTGTAGGCCGGGTCTTCGTAGTCGTAACGGCCGTCGTAGGTGCACTGGGTCTGCAGGTTTTCGTGTAACAGGTCAAGCAGGGCTTCCTCATTCGTAGTTGCCGCCCAGTCCGCAGACGCACTGAAGATCAGTCCGGGCGTGGTCCAGGTCTCAAGGAAGTCGGTCAGGTTGGGTGCAGCCCTAACGTCAGTGATTGCTCTGCCTTCGTCATCGGCGTAGGGAGCGCCGTCCACGTCGGTCCATTCGACAGGTACCTCGACTTGCATCGCTCCCGTCTCATCGCTGATGAGCGTGTACTCGCCGTAGGTCGCAGACGATTCCTCGACGGTGGCAGTCTCGTCCAACTCTTCCGCGAACGAAAAGACCTCGGCTAGCGCCTCTCCATTGAACTGGCCCCTCAGCACCTGCGAGGTGTCGTAGCGAAGCACCTCCACCGGGATTATCCCGGATGTTCCCTGTGTACGAATCACGTCGCAAAACTCGGCCAGGGTGCCTTCGGTGCCGAGAGAGACGCCTGCCATGCGAGTGAGGATGTCTCCACCAGTGACCCCCGAATTGTCGGCGGCCGAACCGGGCTGCACGGTCTCTACCCAGATCCCCGCGGTTCCGTCCCCGGTTGAAATTGCGTAGCCGTTGACGCCCACCGAGTCGACATCAACCCCCGATTCGAGTTGTTCGACGATGCCGGCGGCATCGGTCACGCTGATGGCAAAGTTCTGATCGGTATCGTCGCGGCCGGCGTAATTGACGCCGACGACCTGCATTTCATCGTTGACCAGCGGACCGCCCGAGTTTCCCGGTCGAATACGTGCGTCGTGCTCGAGGATGGCGTCGACCGAGGCCCATTCGGTCTCGCCGGGAAAGTCGGACTTGGAAATGATCCCTGCGGTCACGGTGAACTGTGGATCGCCGAGAGGGTACCCGGCGGCGAGGACCTCCATCCCGGGGGTAATGGTTCCCTCGAACCACTCGACATAGCTATATCCATCGCCGGCCAGATCGATGACAGCCAGATCGTTGCATTCCGACACGCCGAGGATTTGGGCGTTGATCGGTGTTGGATCGCCCCCGACAAAGACCTCGATCAGGCCCGCCCCGCTAACCACATGGCTATTGGTGACAGCTATGCCACTGGGGTCGATAATGAATCCGGAACCACTTCCCCCGCCTTCAAACTCGCCGAAGTCGGGAGTGACGAAACTTCCGGTCGAGACGATCTGAATGGTGGCACCCGGAAGTCCTTCGACCGTTGTGATCAAGCCTTCAGGTGTGGCCTCTGTGGTAGTCGTCAGCAGTGCGGTGGTGGAGGTGGTGGGGTCGTCAACGACCGCCTGACCGCATGAAGCCAGAATCAACGCAGCCACAACGACGAAAGCTGCCCGTGAACCTTTCATTAGTCCTTTACCTCGCTCGCAAGAGTCCATCGTCCGGAGGGCCTGCTGGATAGACATAACGTAGCCGAACCACCCTGGGCCACCCCGGATCGGGCGTCGTACAATCCAGTCAGCAGAGGAAGGTGCAGCCATGATCACCCATTGGATCGACGGAAAACCCTGGAGCGGGAAGCCGCAACGGACCGGCAGCGTCTATGACCCGGCGACAGGGGCCGTCCAGGATGAGGTAGCCCTGGCCAGCGAGATCGAGGTAGATCTGGCGGTGGCGGCAGCCAAAGCTGCATTTCCGATCTGGAGAGACACCCCGGTTACGCGTCGCCAGAACGTCATGTTTGCTTTTCGCGAGCTGGTAGTGGCCCATCGAGAAGACATTGCCAAGGTTCTGACCCGTGAACACGGCAAAACCGTCCCCGATGCCATAGGTGAAGTGCAACGCGGACTCGAGGTGGTTGAGTTCGCCTGCAACATCGCCCATCTGATCAAGGGTGAGTTCTCCGAACAGGTCTCCACCGGCGTGGACACCTTCACGCTTCGCCAGCCACTGGGGGTCGTAGCCGGGATCACGCCCTTCAACTTTCCGGCCATGGTTCCTATGTGGATGTATCCGCTCGCAATCGCCTGCGGCAACACGTTTGTGCTCAAGCCCTCCGAGAAGGATCCGTCTCCTTCGATGTACTGCGCCGAGCTCATGGCCGAGGCGGGTCTGCCACCAGGCGTGCTCAACGTGGTACACGGCGACAAGGTGGCGGTCGATCGAATCCTCGCCCACCACGACATCGAAGCGATCTCCTTCGTCGGGTCGACCCCTATCGCTCGCTACATCTATGAAAACGGCACCAAAGCCGGCAAAAGAGTCCAGGCCCTAGGTGGTGCCAAGAACCACATGGTGGTCTTGCCGGACGCCGACATGGAACTAGCGGCTGACGCGGCCGTATCCGCCGGATACGGTTCCGCAGGAGAAAGATGTATGGCCATCTCCGTAGTGGTCACGGTGGGCGACGCCGCCGATCGGCTCTTGCCCAAGGTGGTCGAACGTATCGCCAAGCTTCGGACGGGTCCCGGCAATGATCCTGACAGCGAGATGGGCCCGTTGGTGACGCCCGAGCATCGCGACAAGGTGGTCGGCCTGATCGACCAGGGAGTCTCGGAGGGGGCCGAACTCGTAGTTGATGGCAGGGGATTCGCCCCAGAGGGGTTCGAGAAGGGCTTCTACGTCGCCCCGACGTTGTTCGACAACGTTAAGCCCGAAATGGAGATCTACAAACACGAGATCTTCGGACCCGTACTGTCGGTGGTTCGGGTCGATCACTTCCAGGATGCCCTCGACCTGATCAACACCAACCCCTACGGCAATGGAACCGCCGTGTTCACCAACGACGGAGGGGCCGCGCGCAAGTTCCAAAGCGATATCCAGGTCGGCATGGTGGGGGTGAACGTGCCGATCCCGGTACCCCTTTCTTTCTACTCGTTCGGGGGTTGGAAGTCCTCGATCTTCGGGAGCAATGCCATCTACGGACCGGAAGGGGTGCGTTTCTACACCAAACAGAAGGTTGTGATCACCCGCTGGCCCGACCCGATCCATCGCGGGGTCGACCTCGGGTTCCCTCAGCAGGGTCGTTGAACACCCTAGGTTTACGTCCTTATGGACTTCGGAGTTGTACTGCAAACCAACCCGCCCGCCAGCCGTGTGGTGGATTTGACGAAGCGGGCCGAAGACGTCGGGTTCAGCTACGCCTGGACGTTTGATTCCCACATCTTGTGGCAGGAACCATTCGTCATCTACGCACAGATGTTGGCGGCGACCAGCCACATCAAGGTCGGGCCGATGGTCACCAACCCCGGTACCCGGGACTGGACCGTGCTGGCCTCGTTGTTTGCCACCCTCAACGACACCTTTGGACCCAGGACTGTTTGCGGGATGGGCCGGGGGGACTCGGCGCTTCGCTATATAGGCCGCACCCCCACAACGCTTGAAACCACCGCCACCGCTACCAAGGTGATCAAGGATCTGGTCGCCGGACGTTCGGTTGAATACAACGGCAAGACCCTCCAGATCCCCTGGGTCCAGGACGGAACCGAACTCCCTGTGTGGATGGCCGCCTATGGACCCAAAGCCCTGGTGTCCGCCGGCACCTACTATGACGGCTTCATCCTCCAGTTGGCCGATCCGCAGATTCTCGCCTGGACCGCCAATGCCGTACGCGTGGCAGCAGCCGCAGCCGGACGCGACCCGGAATCGCTCACGATTTGTGTCGCGGCGCCCGCCTATGTCGGTGACGACCTCGCCCATCAACGGGAGCAGGTGCGATGGTTCGGAGGAATGGTCGCCAACCACGTCGCCGACCTTGTCATGCGGTATGGCGAAGACAAATCTCGCGTCCCTGCGGCTCTGTCCGATTACATCAAGGCGCGCCAGGGTTATGACTACGACCACCACGGGAAGACCGGCAACCCCAGCACCGATTTCGTACCTGACGACGTGATCGACCGTTTCTGCCTGCTGGGTCCGGCGGCCGATCACATCAGCCGGCTAGAGGAATTGCGGTCTCTAGGGGTTGACCAATTCGCCATGTACCTAATGCACGATCAGATGGATGAGACCCTGGAGGCCTACGGTGCCGAGATCATCCCCCGGCTGTCATCCGGCAGGTGAGAACCGACCGACGATCTCGACGTGGAAGGTCTGGGGAAACATGTCGACTGGCTGCACCCAGTTGAGCCGATACCCACCGTCAGTGAGCAAGGCGGCATCGCGGGCAAACGAGGCAGGGTCACAGCTGACGTAGACGATGGTCCGCGGCCAGCCCGATATCAACTTTTCGACCCCCGTCTGGCCTAAACCCGCCCGCGGCGGATCGACCACGGCCAGGTCCCATCCAGTCGGAAGACCCTCACATCTCTCGAACCTGTCAATGAACACGACCGCATCGCTGTTTGCCGCCAGATCCGATGCTGCCACCGGGTCGGACTCAACTGCATAGACCTCACAGTCCGCACCTACCGTCACCGCAAACAGCCCTCCCCCGGCGTATCCATCTACAAGGACATCGTGGGCCTGCGGTGTCAGCGCCTCAGCCACCAGCGCGACTAGTACCTCCGCCCCGCCGGTGTTGTTCTGGAAGAAGGCACGCCCGCTGATCCGCAGCCGCCGCCCGGCCACCTCTTCGTGGATCCGTCCGAAAGAGTTGTCGAAGAGGGCAATGGTCTCGCCGGTTTTCACCCCTGCCCGCAACGTGAGCTTTTCTACCCCGTCGAGGGTGCCGGGATCGGCCAACATTGCCTGTAAGGCCGGAACCAGGACGAGACAGCTTTCGATCGGAACCAGCTCGTGGCTCGACTCTTTGAACAGGGCGGGTCGGCCATCTGTCACCCGCAAGTCGATCCTATTGCGGTATCCATAGGGCGGACCAGTTGGCAGGGTGGGCTTCACCTCCACCTCCAACCGCGCCAGATGCAGAAGCTGGCCGGCCACCACCTCCTGTTTCCACCTGAGCTGTGCCTCGTAGCTGGCTGTCTGCCACTGGCAGCCGCCACAGGTCCCGAAATAGACGCAGGGCGCATCAACTCGGTCGGGAGATGGCTCCAGCACCTCCTCGGTGGTCGCCTGCAGGTGTCTTTTCCCCTTGCCGGTGACCACCACCTGCACCGTGTCGCCAGGCATCGCACCCGCCACAAACACGGCTTGTCCTTCGTGACGCGCCACCGCCTTGCCCCCGTGGGCCATGCGGTCGGGGGACACCCGCAGACGTTGGCCGATCATCGAGCCGACAGAACCATCAACAACAAACCCTGCATGCCCGCCAGATAGTCGAGTGCTCCCCGGTCAGCCTCCAGCAAACGTTCGTAATCCTCCTCGACCTCGACCTTGAGTCGAGCTGCCAGAGCCAGGCGGGCGTTGTTGAGCACCCGAAGAAAAGCCTCGGCTTCGGGGATTGAAATCACCGTCCCGGTGGCGGCAGCCTCGACGATGAGTTCGAAGGCCGACCGATCGGCGAGGCGCGACTGTTCAAGTTCGGATCCCATGAGCCGCCACCACTCTTCGGATGCCTCGGGGTCATCGAGGTAGACCGGGACGCGCAGCCGGGCCGAGGCAGGATCATCGGCCACCGATCCCACCCCTGCCAGGAACTCGGGAATCTGGGAGAGGAAATCGATGTCGTCTTCTTCAAGGGTGACAAGCACACCACCCGGGTCGGGTAGGAACGGCACGCTTTCGGTCATTGCTCGACCGTCGCCCATAACCCATGCTGGTGGAGGCGATAACAGTCGATCTCTGCTTGTTCGCGTGGTCCGTCGTTGACTATGGCCCGACCCTCATTATGGACCAGAAGCATGAGCCGGGTCGCCTCGTCAAGCGAATGGCCGAAGAGTTTGCGAAGCACCCAAACGACGTACTCCATCAGATTGACCGGATCGTTCCAAACCACCACGAGCCAGGGCGTGTCAGGCACGACATCGGTCTCGGATTCGGTCCCGGGTCGGGTCGTCTCCAGCGGCTTGGTCGTCATGACATCAACTTGCTACGTCTCTGGTTCAGCCATGACTCCAGGTCCATCCGGGCCACCCTCCACTCGCGGCCAAACTTGACCGCCGGACACTCGCCCGCCCGCAATATCGAAGTCACAACGTGGGTGGAGACGCCCATGTAGCCCGCTACTTCCGGTACCGAGAGCCACTCCTTCTCGATTGGGATTGTGATTGGCTCCATCGGGGCCAATGTTAAAGGCCCCCGCGAACCCGTTCTTGGGTCACCGCAGGACGGCCCGATAGGTGCCGAGGAAGGTGAGATCGGCGAGAGTGGCCGGCTGAGGTTGGAAAACCGCTTTCACTCCGGCGGGACCGGGGGGATGCGTGAGGTCGACAAAGAACCGATAGCGCCAGGCTTCATCGGTCGGACGCGACTCGATTCGCGTGAGGTTGGCCCCCCGCAGCCCCAACTCGGTCAAAGCCAGGGCCAGGGCTCCGGGCGTGTGAGCGGTGGTGAAGACGAATGTGGTCTTATCGGCGTCGTCCGTCACCGAGGGCTCCCCGGCGGCCAGTACCACGAACCTGGTCGTGTTGTGGGAGCGGTCGACGACATCACGAAGGAGGACGCTCAAGCCAAATGGTGCCGCGGCCGCCTCAGGGGCTAAAGCGGCTTCGGTAGGGTCTTGTTGTTCGGCAATCAGCCGAACCGCCCCGGCGGTGTCGTGTACCGGCACCGGCTCCCAACCCCAGTGGGTCATGATCGACTCGGCCTGGGCCAACGCCTCCGGGTGGGAACGAACCCGCTTGATACCTTCGAGTGCCGCGCCATGATGCCCGAGCAGGGCGTGGCGCACCTCGACCAGATGCTCGGCGACGATATGAACCTGGCCGGGAAGCAGTCGATCGAGGACTGGCAGGACGCTGCCCGTGGTGGAGTTCTCTATGGGCATGACCAGAAGATCCACCTCCTGGTCACGGAGAGACTCGAACGCTGCCACGAACGTCGAGAATCCGACCAGATCGGCCTCCGCAAATAGTTCGGTGGCGGCCTGGTATGAGTAGGAGAGTCCTTCGCCTTGGTAACCAATCCGCATCGTCCTTTTCACGTTAACGAAGGCGCCTCAACCCTCCGGTCGCCTTATCCGGTCAGCGGGGCGATCCCCAAAGCGGTCGAGCATGTGTCAATGGCTCGCCCCAGTTCCGGGTCGGTCATGGGGATCACCGGGAAGGGCACACCTTGGCCGACAAATCCTTCGACCGGGTCGGGGAACCCCTCTACGCCAGAGTCGCGCATACAGACTGCGAATCGCTCCAGTTGCCTCCGAACTTCGGCCTTGAGTTCAGCGTCGTCACCGAGGTCGAGTGTCCCGTTGGCAGCAAGAATCGTGGCGCAATCCGCTAGTGCCGAGCGAAACCCGGCAGAACTCGCATCGTTGGCGATGGCGAGCGGCCCCAGGTCGGGCCTCCCCGACTCGGAGAGGGGAAGGTCTGGTACAACCACCCCCTGGTCCTCGAGGCAGGCCCTGAATTCGAAAAGAGCTTGGTCCATCGCCAAGGTGGTGGTGGTTACCGCTGTTGTGACCGTTGTTGCCGCGGATGTGATTGTGGTCGTCCGACCGGTGCAAGCAGAAACGAGGAGGATGGCCACCAGGGCGAAGGAACGCCGCACGACGGCGCAGCCTACGCCAGCGTCAGGTCAACGCCGAACGCGGTGGCGGCCGAAGGCGTACTCAACCGGTTCAGCTTCTGTCGAAATCGAGAACACGGTGGCGCGCCGGGGAGCGAACAGCCCGGCCGGGTTCTCGCGGTTTTCATCGTCACGCAGGTCGATCACGACTGCACCACAGTTGACACACCTCTTACGCTCTAGCCCCGCACCGGTGCCAGGGGCTACTTCATATCGATGTTTGCCAAAGAGGCATCGCTGCGCCATTCCCTCTCCCGTTCCCACTCTCCACCGGACACTTTAAGCGGTCGATCGCAACCTAACGGCAACGGGTCTACTTTGATGCGGTGTAACTAGTTATCCGGGATCGACCAGCATCATGGCGAGGTCGCGGACCTTTACCTGGTCGCCACGCCCCAGTTCTTTGACACCGTCGTCGAGCATGACGTAGCAATACGGGCAGGAGACGGCGATCTCGTCGGCACCGGTGGCCAGCGCCTCCTCGGCCCTTTCGATGTTGACCTTCTTGCCTACGTGCTCTTCCATCCAGAAGCGGGCTCCCCCGGCGCCACAACATAGAGCCCGGGTCCCATGTCGCGGCATCTCGACGAGACTCACGGCGCCCGAAGCCGCGGCCACTTCGCGGGGAGCGAGGTAGATGTCGTTATGTCGGCCGAGATAACAGGGATCGTGATAAGTGACCGTACGGGGGTGGCCGTGAGCCGGCTGCTCGAGACGGCCCTGCCGAAGCAGTTCGGCGAGGAGCTGGGAGTGGTGCACCACCTCGTAGGTGCCACCAAGTTGGGGATACTCGTTGGCCAAGGTGTTGAAGCAGTGAGGGCATTGGGTGATGATCCGCTTCACACCGAGTTGGTCGAGGGTTTCGATGTTGGAAAGGGCAAGCTGCTGCCACAGGTATTCGTTGCCGGCCCGCCGAGCCGGATCACCATTGCAGCTTTCCCGGGTGCCCAGGATGGCGAACTCGATGCCGGCCTGATGGAGGAGTTTGGCGAGGGCGATCGACACAGCGGCATTGCGGTCGTCCAGGGAACCGGCGCATCCGACGAACCAGAGATATTCGGCATGGGCAACGTCCACCCCCAGGACCGGTATCGCAAAGTCGAGATTTTCCGTCCAGGCCGCGCGTTTTTCCCGGCCCACCCCCCAGGGATTGCCTTGGTTCTCCATAGCTACAAAGGCCTTGGACAGCTCAGTGGGAAAGCTGGACTCCATCATCGTCAGATACCGCCTGATATCGAGGATGCGGTCGAGGATCTCGATGTTGACAGGGCAAATTTCGTCACAGGCTCGACAAGTTGTGCAGCTCCACACTTCCTCTGGCCTGATCCTCTCCAGGACCGAGTCCGAGCTGATCACTATCCCTTCAGCCAGCGAAACCGGCGGGGATATCCCGGCGGCAACGGATGCCACCTCGCCCACTTTGAGGACGATCTCCCGAGGGTCCAGGGGCTTGCCAGTGATGCTGGCCGGGCACACCGCGGTGCAGCGGCCACAGATTGTGCAGGCGTCGCTGTCGAAGAGCTGCTTCCAGGTGAAGTCTGTGATCGTGGAGGCGCCGATTGTTTCGATGTCCTCCACCTCGGCCAGGTTGGACATCGCCCGCATCGCCCCTCTCGGGCGATCGTGGACCGAGAGGAACATGTTGGTCGGCGAGGTGAACATGTGTCGCAGCTTCGTGGTCGGCAGCAAGACCAGGAATGCGAGAAACGCCAATGCATGCGTGGCCCAAGACACCAGATGGATCGCTCCGGCAGCAGCATCGGGCACCAGGTACGAGAGCGGCAGACCCACAAACGAGAAGATTTCGAAATCGGGACGACCGGCCAGTGCGATCCGGGCGGCTTCGGTACTGAGCCCGGTTACTCCGATCAGCAGCAACGTGGCGAGGATCCAGCCATCCTCGGGCTTCGTCTTCCCACGGAGCCGCCAAGGTTTTTGCACGTATCGTCGGCCCAGGGCCCAAACCAGACCACCTAGGTAGGTGAGGGAGGCGAGATCAAGGATGGCCGAATAAGCCTGATAAACGGTGCCCTCAAGGAACTTCCACGACAACGGCAACAGGTGATCGATTTCCAGCGTCACCGTCCCGGCGAAAAGCACCAAGAAGCTGTAATAGATCAGCGAGTGCATGAGACCCGCCTGGCGGTCGCGCAAGAGGGTCTTCATCCGCAAGCCCCGGTCCAGTTCCCGTAGGCGCTCCCCCCAGCGGCCGGAGCGTCGCTCGCCTCCACCCCGTTGCCAGGAACGTGCTCGCAGTGCGAAGAGGACCCCGGCCACGGCGACAAAGGCGGCGGTGCCTACATAGAAGGCGGCTTGCAACCACCCGGGAATGTTGCCGAAGACTTGCCTGCCTACCTCCGGCGTGTGTACGCCTGGAAGGGTCCCCAAGAAGCCAAGAGCAAGGGTGCCCAAACCTCCGGCGATCCCCAACCCCAGGATCACGCGTGACGCAGTGACCCGCTGGCTCTTCTCCTGCACCCCCGTCTCATCTGTCAGCAACCCACCACCCACCACTCACCACCCATAACTTGCTTCGGCCTCAAGCCAATCCAAGTTCTTTCTTGAGCTCCTCGAGCCGGGCATCGGCCTGAGCCATCGATACCGCTTCTCGCAACTCCGTTTCGGCACCCTCGGGAGTTGCTTCCCGCAACTCGGCTCGCGCCGACGCCTCGGACAATCGCTGCTGAATCTTCTCCTCGACCCGCTCCAAGGAGGGTGCGCTCGTCTCCATCGATGACGAGATGGTCTCCACCGCCCGATTGACTGCTTCCTGCATCCTGGCCTGCTCGAGCTGTCCGACCAGTTGCATCCGCTTGGCGGCGAGCTCTTGCAGCCGCATTGCGTTCTGCGTGACCGTCGACTTGGCGTCGTCGGCCTGTTTGATGGCGATTTCGTATTGCTCTTTGAGGCTGGAGAGGTTCGACTCGGCGGCCTGCAACTTGAGCGCAACCGATTGTGCTGCGTTGGTCCAACGCGATTGCCCAGCGGCATCGCCCGCGTTCTTGGACTCCTCGGCCCTGAGTAGAGCTTGCTTCGCAACCTCGCGAGCTTCGCCTACATCTTTGGCGGCTTCTTCGATTTTGGCTTCGATCTGGGTGCGGTGGGCAATGACCTTGGCGGCCTGGTTGCGAAGCTCTTGATCGCGTCGCCTTGCCTCGTTGATAGCCTGCTCGATCTCCACCGCTGGATCCATAGCCCTCTCCGCGGCCATTCCGAAGAGCGTTCGCAAGTAGTTCCAGATTCGCCGAAGCATGGGTCACTCCCTAAGTCAGATTGGCAACAAACGAGGTGGCTGGGCGAGGATAGGCGTGGGCCGGAAGGCGTGAGGCATGAGACGTGAGAGTCAGCGGGACCTCCGCGCCCGACCCTTGGGGCGTGGTGGCCGTGAGGAGGGCCTGGAGGCGGTGGCACTCCCACCCGACCTCCCGAAACCGGGTAAACCGCGCAGCGGACCGCGTCGTCGCTGGGGTTGGCCACCCCAGTCATAGGGGACACCGCTGCCCATCCCACCGACTATCACGGAAAAGACATCGAGCCAGTCGAGACCCATCCCCCCATGAGACCGGGGCGCCCGGGGGGCCGGAACCTGTTGGGGGCCCATCGGGATGTTTCTTGGTTCTGGGGCCTCCCCCCGCCGAAGTTTGTCGGCGTCGGCGGCACAAACCCACACCTTCTGGCTTCCAGCCGAGGTTTTGAGTTCAGCCTCCTCGGTACCCGCTCCGTGGGTGGGATCAAAGAAGCAATGGGGGGGTTTTTCCGTTTCGGGCATTGGCGGAACCGGTTTTCCCCCCGCCAAGGCCGAGGCCGCTTCCAGCTCCCAACGAGCCCGGTCGAGATCGTCGGACAGATCCTCGAACTGAGCAACCGTGGTGGCGGATGCAAGCCGGGTCTCGGCGGCCTGAAACGTCTCCGAGGCGAGGCGATAGTGGGACATTGCTTCAACGTTTTCCGCCACCCGGGGATCGTCCGCCATTTCGACGATCTGGTTGGCGACGACGTCCATCTGCTGGCGGATCTCCGACCGGGCGGCCTCGAGTGCAGCGGCTGCCGTCTCTTGTCGTTGCCTGTTCCCCCGCCAAACGGTAAAACCGATTAGACCAATCAGAATCACCACGACCACCGCCCATACCGGAAAACCGCCAGTATCCGGCTCCACTTCGGGCGGAGGGATTTCGATCGCCGGCAAAGCCTCCGCGAAGTCTTCGAAGTACTCGGAGTAGGTGGCATCGGGGTTCCCCGAGGCAGCGTCGAGGGCGTCGGAAAGCGCCAAGTCATCGTATTCGCTGCTTGCAACACCCGCCTCGGTCGGGGTCACGACGATCACAGTTCCGGTTTCGAGCACTACCAGCAGCTCGGCTGCCAGGGAGTCGGCCCCCCCTTCGGCTTCGCCGGCGAGCGCCACAAAGTTGACCGCGGGGTGTGAGGCCACCAACTGTTCCATCTCGTCGATCGAAGCGTCCGCCCCGCTCTCCACGTAGTAACCACGCAGAAGCAGTTGATCGCCGATGTCGGATACTTCAGCCGCAACGGCCGGGAGGGCCGCCGCCAGAAGAGCGACCGCCAAAAAGTGGATCCGGCGAATCATCCGAGGAGGTCGGCAGTAACCCTGGCCACGTGGCCCTTCGCCTTGACGTTGCGGTACTCCTTCTCCAATTCCCCATTGGGACCGAGTACGAAAGTGGATCGGATCAAACCCACCGACTCTTGGCCGTAGAGCATCTTGGTCCCCCAGGCTCCAAAAGCTTCTGCCACCTCATGGTTGGGATCGGACAGAAGCGGGAAGTTGAGGTCTTCCTTCTCCCGGAAACGTGCATTGCGCTCGGGACTGTCGGGGCTGACACCGACCAATTCGTATCCCGCCTTCTGCAGGTCCGCATACCTATCCCGAAAGTCGCAGGCTTCGGCCGTACAGCCCGGGGTCATCGCCGCCGGGTAGAAGAAGACGATCAACCGCTTACCGTTGAAATCCGATCGTGAAACCTGCGTTCCATCTTGATCACGAAGCGTGAAGTCCATCGACCGCACGCTAACGCCACCACTGGCCAATTCGATCAGCCACCGGCTATTTCAACGTGAGAACAGGGCGCGGATAAAGAAGGCCAGGTTGGCGGGACGTTCCGCCAGACGTCGCACCAGATAGGGATACCAAGCCGCTCCATAGGGAACGTAGATCCGGATTCTGTGACCTTCCGCTGCCAACTGTCTTTGTAAACCCAACCGAACCCCGTACAGCATCTGAAACTCAAAAGGCTCCTGACGCTTACCCCCCAACCGGCGGGTGACATCGATCAGGCGATCGTCGTGAGTGGCGATGGCCGGACGGACCCGCCGATCGGGCATCAGCATTTCCAGAAGGCGGGCAAAGGCCGCATCAACGTCGTCTTTGGCGGTAAACGCCACCTCGGGAGGTTCAACATAGGCTCCCTTGCAGAGACGTATATGTCCCCCGAGGGGGGCCAGGCGGGCAACATCAGCCGGGGTGCGGAAGAGATACGCCTGAAGGGCCAGACCCAGATTGTGCCGTTTGAGTTGCGTCTTCTCGTAGAGGTCGACAGTGCCTTCAGTGAAACGTGAGTCCTCCATGTCGATGGTGACAGTGAGACCGAGGGCGCCGGCGGCGGCTGCCAATCGGTCGAGTCCAACTGCGGCGAGGGCTGGATCAAACGCCAACCCGAGCTGGGTCAGTTTGATGGAGATGTTGCCTGCGATCCGATCGGCGGACATCCGGGCAAGACAGGCTTCGTAAGCTGCCACCGCTGTTTCCACCGAAGCCGGATCGGTAACCTCTTCTCCCAGAAGATCGAGGGAGACGAGCAAACCGTCCCGATTGAGGGCTTTGGCCGCCGTGATCGCTTGGTCGAGGGTTTCCCCGGCCACAAACCGATGGGCGAGGGCGCGTCCCGCGGAGGTGCGGGTGATCAAGCGGCTGACGGGGGCCGACTCGGCTACCCCCAGTACGAGCCGGCCGAAGACGCTCACCCGCCGCCGAGCTCCCGGGCTCGTTGAGCCGCCGCACGCACGGCATCTTCGACCAGCGCCCGGAACCCTCGCTCTTCAAGGACATGGACCGCCGCCGCCGTGGTTCCCCCCGGCGAAGTCACCTGGGCCCGCAACTCGGATGGCAGGAGCGAAGTGTCGGTGAGAAGATGACCGGCGCCCCGCACCGTTTGATGGACAAAGGTTTCGGCGACGTCACGAGGAAGCCCTTCGCGGATCGCGGCCTCAGTGAGAGCCTCGGCGAGCAGGAAGACATAGGCCGGGCCCGTGCCCGAGACCGCGGTGACGGCATCGAGCAGGCTTTCGTCGAGCAGGTGCACATCCCCAACTGCCCCGAGGACGGCTCCAGCCATCTCCAAATGTTCGGGGCCGGCGTGGCGACCGCCAGACATCGCCGTAACGGCCTGACGCACCAGGGCGGGCGTATTCGGCATAGCTCGAACAACCGGCACTCCCTCCATGGCATTTTCGAATACTTCGGTTGGGACTCCGGCTGCAAAAGTGATCACCAGTTGGTCCGCACGGATGGACCCGACCATGGTTGCGAGGAGGGCAGTCACGTCCCGCGGTTTCACCGAGATCACCACGACTTCTTTCCCGGCCGCGGCCGCCCGTGGATCCGTCCCCACCGTTGCACCTGTCGAGCGGGCGAGTTCTTCGAGTCGACCGGGGCGGCGGACGCAGAGTGCGAGGTCGGCGGGGGGCCACCCTGCCGATAGCAGCCCCATGACCAGAGCTTCCCCCATGGCGCCCACGCCGAGTACTGCCACCGAGGGGCGCGTGTTCATAAGGGCGAGTATATGGACGGCCCCAATTGGCCCATCTGAGCCCTGATCATGTCGACGACTGTGGCCACGGCCCGCGGGTTGTAACCCTCGGGAATGATCAAGTCCGCATATCGTTTGGAGGGCTCGACAAACTCGAGGTGCATCGGCCGAACCGTTGCAAAGTACTGGTCGAGCACCGAGTTTGGGGTACGCCCTCTCTCCTCGATGTCGCGTCGCAGGCGACGGGCAAGCCGGATGTCGGGATCAGTGTCGACGTAGATCTTCAAGTCCAATTGAGCCCTGAGGTCGGCGTCCGCAAGTACCAGAATGCCGTCGACGAGCAAAACAGGATCCGGCTCGATTGTCTCTGTCGCATCGGCCCGTAGGTGGAGGGTGAAGTCGTAGGTCGGTTGGTCGATCGGCTCCCCTGCCTTTAGTTCCTGCAGATGCTTGATGAGAAGTTCGGTCTCGAGGGAGTCGGGATGGTCGTAATTGACCCGGGTGCGCTCCGCATAGCTGAGATGGGGTTGATGGCGGTAGTAGGAGTCGTGCTCAATGAGGGTCACTCCAGTCAGCGCCGACACCACAGCCTGGGCGATGGTGGTTTTTCCCGAACCCGACCCGCCACCGATCCCAATGACCAGGGGGCTAAGCCTGCTGAACCCCGCCGCATCGTTTTCCACGACGAGAACGATACCGGCCGACCCCACTTCCGACTTCCGTCCTCCGACTTGTCCTATCCGTTATTGGTGCGGAGCTTGCGCATGTCGTCGAGGACCCCGGAGACGAGAGTGGTGCCTGGCGAGGCAACCACCCCGCGCAGAGACCGACGCTCGACGGCCACCTCCTCGATGTCGTCTTCCTGATCGTTGGTCCGGGGGGAGGGGATATCGGTGCTCAGATCGACCGCGCCATCGGCGGGGTGCTCGCTTAACCAGTCGAGGACCGGGGGCTCCGCTCTTTGACCAACCGGCGCAGGAGCGACATCGGGCTCGACGGCGAGGGTTATCTCGTTAGTTACAGCCAGGCCCCGACTTATCAAAGTGGCTGTGACCTGGAGCGCCCGGCTGTGCCCGAGATCGTGTTCGAGAGAGTTGAGACTGAAGGATGGGACCAGGGCCACGATGGCTTCCCAATCGTCAGCGTGGAGGGTGACCGGGGTCGGTCCTCCCGAGATAAGTCGGAGCGGCGTCGCCTCGCTGATGCCTTCTCGACGGATGTCGGCCTCGATCATCCGCAATCGATCAACCTCGGTCATGATCTCGATGACTTCCCAGCGGGGGGAGTTTTCGGCCACCTCCGGATCGGCTACGAGGAAGGAACCATCCGAGTTGTTGACGAGAACGTGCAGAGCGTCGATTGTGCAACGCCGGGTCTCTTCGAGGTTGGAGGGGACCTTTTGTCCGGCAATCCCAGCTCCGGCTATCTGGCCGTTGATGAAGTGGATCACTCCGGGCCTAGAGCCATCGATCCTGAGCGCTCCCGTCTTCTGAGTCACCCTCATGATCTGCAAAAGGTCGGTCACCGGCCAGTTGCCAAGGTTCCCGGACAACATCATTGATCCTTCCCCATTCCTGCGGAGTATTTCTATCGGCAATTGGGCCCGTCAGTTGAGGGGTTGTGCGGGCTTACCGGCGGCCTTCCTTTCCCGTTTTTGCTGGCGGAGCGAGAGAACGTCCTCCCATTTGGCGACATCGGCAATCGACGGCCAATCGGCGGCTACTGGTTCCCAGCCTGGTGGCTGCACACCGAGCCTCTTTCCGAGCACGCCGACAAAGATGCGAGCCTTGGACTTTCCGAAGCCTGGGAGGGCCAGGAGGCGGGCGAGTAGCTCGTCACCCGAGTCGGCGGTCTCCCAAAGTTTGGCAGGGTCCCCGTCGAAGTGGTCGACGAGGGCTTGGCACAACGCCTGGGTGCGTTTGGCCATCGCCCCCGGAAATCGATGGATGGCGGGAGGCCCTTTGAAGATCTCTTCGAGCTGGGTCGGGTCGTAATTGGAGATCCTCCCCGCGTCGAGCGTTTCTCCGAGGCGTTCTTGCAACAGGTAGGGGCCATAGAAGGCACGCTCCATGGGGAATTGCTGATCGAGCAGCATGCCGATCAGGAGCGCCAGAGGGTCATTGGCCAGAAGGCGGTCGGCCCTGGGATCGCCAGTCCAGGGCAAGCTGTCAGGCTTGAGCACCGGGCCAACCCTACCGGGCGATTCAGATTGAACGAACGAGAACCCAGAGAGCGAGAAGA
Source organism: Acidimicrobiia bacterium (assembly GCA_040905905.1). Classification (GTDB taxonomy): domain Bacteria; phylum Actinomycetota; class Acidimicrobiia; order Spongiisociales; family ZC4RG35; genus JAICND01. The sequence goes on along the minus strand of JBBDQN010000011.1, from coordinate 73,296 downwards.
GCCACCGGCGCCAACGGCAGCAGGTGGGAGAATTCGATGTGTCGATCCCGCGTGAACAAGACGGCTCCTTTGCCCTTAGACGTGGTTTCTATGTCAAGGGTTTCATTCGGCGCGGGATTCCCCAGAGTTGAGAGTCAGAAGGCTCGTTCTCACTAGCCTCAGCAATGGAGATGCAGGTCCTCCCCAATACCGTTGACCGGCGCTCGCCGGAATTCCAGTCGAACCGACAGGCGATGCTCGACCGTTTGGCCGAGTTCGAAAAGTTGCAGGCGGAGGCCCGACTGGGTGGTGGGCCGAAGTACATCGAACGCCACCTCGGCCGAGGCAAGATGCTGGTCAGACAGCGAATCGAGACGTTGGTCGATCGGGACACTCCCTTTCTTGAGCTGTCGACCTTGGCGGCCTGGGGTACCGACAAGAACCTGGGCGCCAACGCCGTGACCGGGATCGGGGTCATCAGTGGAGTCGAATGCGTGATCTCGGCCAACGACCCCACCAGCCAGGCCGGCTCGTCCAATCGCTACTCACTGGCCAAGACGCTGCGCGCCCAGGACATCGCCCGCGAGAACCGGCTTCCGCTGGTCAACCTGGTCGAGTCGGGAGGGGCCGATCTTCCCGACCAGGCTGAAGTGTTCATCACCGGCGGCAAATGGTTCCGCAACCTCACCCAACTCTCCCGAATGGGTATCCCCACTGTCGCCCTGGTCTTTGGCAATTCCACCGCTGGCGGCGCCTACGTGCCAGCCATGTGTGACTACTCCGTGATGGTCAGAGACCGGGCCAAGGTCTTTCTCGGGGGACCGCCACTGGTGAAGATGGCCACCGGTGAGGAGTCGACCGATGAGGAGCTCGGGGGTGCCGAGATGCATTCGCGTGTCTCGGGACTCTCGGACTACTACGCACAGGACGAACTCGATGCCCTCCGCATCGGCCGGGAGATCGTGGCTCACCTCAATTGGCGCAAACTGGGCTATGGCCCAACCCTGCCAGCAGATGATCCGGTGTATGACCCCGACGATCTGCTCGGAGTCATCCCCCAGGACCTTCGAATCCCATTCGACGTTCGAGCGTTGCTGGCGAGAGTGCTCGACGCCTCCCGTTTTGAGGAGTACAAGGCCGTTTACGGTCCTTCGCTGGTGAGCGGCTGGGGTTCGATTCACGGTTACCCGGTGGGAATCATCGCCAACCAGCAGGGGGTGATCTTCTCGGAGGAAGCGCAGAAGGCGACCGAGTTCATCCAGCTCTGCAATCGCTATGACCAGCCGATCGTATTCGTGCACAACACCACCGGTTACATGGTCGGCAAGACCTACGAACAACGAGGGATCATCAAAGACGGAGCCAAAATGATCAACGCCGTTGCCAACTCAGCGGTGCCCCACCTGGCCTTGATGGCCGGAGTCTCCTACGGCGCAGGCAACTACGGCATGTCGGGCCGTTCGTACAACCCTCGGTTTGTGTTCGGTTGGCCCAATCACAAAGTCGCGGTGATGGGCCCGAAACAGCTTGCCGGGGTGTTGTCGATCATCGCCCGCCAGTCCGCCGACGAACAAGGGCGGGAGTTCGACGAAGACGCCGATCAACAGCGCCGCGCCTTGATCGAAGCGCAGATCGAACACGAGGAGCAGGCCTACTTTTCGACGGCCCGGATCCGAGACGATGGGCTGATCGATCCCCGCGACACCCGGACGGTTTTAGGAATCGCCCTATCGGCTATTCACTCGGGACCGGTCAAGGGCACCGCCGAGTTCGGCGTCTTCCGGATGTGACTCCATCCCTTCTTGCGTAGAAACACGCCGTTTTACGGCGTGTTTCTACGCAAGAAGGAGGGGTTGTGACCTCGGCTAACGGATCGACAGCCCTTCGGACTTCCATTTGATCGAACACCCCATCGATGGGCGTTGTTCTGGCGGGACTGCCTCCCCAGAAATGAGGGTGTCAATCGCCCTGCGCAGGTCCCTGCCGGTGACCTCAACCCCGTTGCTGGGCCGGGCATCATCGAACTGGCCCCGATAGACGAGACGGCGGTCGGAGTCGAACAAGAAGAAGTCCGGTGTACAGGATGCAGTGAAAGCCCGGGCAACTTCTTGGGTTTCGTCAAATAGAAGAGGGAATCGATAACCGAGCTCGTCCGCGACTCGGGCCAGCTCCTCGGGCCCATCCTCAGGATGCGTCAAGGCATCGTTGGAGGCGACACCGACGATATCGACGGCCTTGTCCTCGTAATCCAGGCCGAATTGAACCAGGCCCTGTTGGATCAGCTTGACGTAGGGGCAGTGGTTGCAGATGAACATCACGACCAAGGCAAGGTGGCCAAGGTCATCGGACGACACCTGCTCACCGGTGCGAACATCGGTCAGTTTGAACGCAGGGAGCTCGGTCCCAAGGGGAAGCATGGTGGAGGTGGCGGCCATCGGAATCTCCTTGTGTGCGAAACAACATCGTAGGCAAGAGTCCAGATATCGGGGCTAGCCTCGCCCGCGGTGATCAGCAAACTCCTGGTGGCCAATCGCGGGGAAATCGCCCGGAGGATTTTCCGGACCTGCCGGGCCATGGGCATAAAAACTGTGGCCGTGTTCTCCGACGCCGATCGGACGGCACCATTTGTCACAGAGGCCGACGAAGGCATGGCTCTGGGTGGAAACGCCCCCGCCGAGTCGTACCTGCGCATCGACGCCCTGGTAGAGGCGGCACGCCGGACCGGGGCCGATGCGGTTCATCCCGGATACGGATTCCTGGCCGAAAACCCGGCCTTTGCCCGCGCAGTTATCGAAGCGGGGTTGACCTGGGTAGGACCGTCACCGGAAAGCATCGAGTTGATGGGTTCCAAGCTCGCTGCCAAAAAACTCGTCGAAAAGGCGGGAGTCCCGGTGCTTCCCTCCATCGAAATCAAAGGCATGGAGCCACCCCAACTGATCAAGGCGGCGCGGGGTATCGGTTGGCCAGTCCTTGTCAAGGCCTCTGCGGGCGGAGGCGGCAAGGGCATGAGAATCGTCAGGTCGCAAGAGGACCTCTTGGAGTCGGTGGCCGGAGCCCAGCGGGAGGCCGCCTCGGCTTTCGGTGACGACACCGTCTTCCTGGAACGTTATGTGGAGGGACCCCGTCATATCGAAATCCAGATCTTTGGTGACAGTCACGGGAATCTCGTCGCTCTGTTCGAACGGGAGTGTTCGATCCAACGACGCCACCAGAAGATCGTTGAGGAAGTGCCGTCTCCCGTTCTAGACGAGGAGACCCGACAGCGGATGAGCGAGGCTGCCGTTGCCACCGCGCGGGCCGTCGACTACATAGGCGCCGGCACAGTCGAGTTCATCTATGACGAAGGCGACTTCTACTTCCTGGAGATGAACACTCGTCTGCAAGTTGAGCATCCGGTCACCGAAGAAGTGACGACGCTCGACCTCGTGCGGCTCCAGTTGATGGTGGCCGACGGTCAACCCCTGCCCGAAGAGGCGCTGCAGCCAGAGATGATCGGCCATGCCATCGAGGTGCGGCTCTATGCCGAAGATCCCCGTCAGGACTTTCTTCCGGCTACCGGCAAGTTGGTTCGTTTCGAGGTTCCGAGTCCTCATGTCCGGGTCGAGAGTGGTGTCGAGAGCGGTAGCGAGATTTCGATCCACTACGACCCGATGCTCGCCAAGGTGGTGGCGTGGGCCGACAACCGGGAAACAGCAGCAGCAGTGCTCGCGGACGCCTTGGAACATGCCCGCATCCACGGCGTTGCAACCAATCGGGAACTATTGGTCAGAATCCTCCGTCACCCCGAGTTCCTGTCAGGTGACACCGACACCCATTTCTTGAGTCGGCACGATCCGGCTCTCCTGGCCGCACCCTTGCCGACCCGGGAGGAAGGCCAGGTCGCAGCGGTAGCCGCCGCCCTGGCTGCCCAGGAAGGTCGGCGCCTCAGCTCCGCCCATCACGCGACGATTCCTTCGGGTTGGCGCAACAGCCCTTCCCAACTCCAGGAGGTGACTTTCGACAGCGATCACGGCGAAATCACGGTTGGGTATCGCCTCGAGGCGAGGGGAGGCATCATCGTCGAGGTCGATGAACAACCGCTTGAGGGAGCGACCGTCCTCACCGTTACCCCGGAACGGGTAGGGCTGATTACCTCGTCCCACCTGCGCTGGTTCGATGTAAATCGGGTCGGCTCCACCCATCATGTTGACGGACCTGGTGGCTATATAGAGCTGAGCGAGACCCCCCGGTTCCCGATCGCCACTGTCGAACAGGATCGCGGTTCCCTCCACGCTCCGATGCCAGGCAAAGTGGTCAAGGTGGAGGTAAACGAGGGTGACGTCGTCGACGAAGGTCAGGTGCTGGTGGTGATGGAGGCGATGAAGATGGAACACACCTTGCGGTCCCCACACTCAGGGACGGTGACCTCGGTCCACACGACCGCCGGGGACCAGGTCGAGGCCGGTCAGACGCTGGTCGTAGTGGAGGGATAGGCCTTCTTTCCAGAAATTCCCGACTTCCTCCGTTCACCGCTTTGGCCCGCCCATACACTCACCACACGCATGACCACGGCTGTTTCCCTGCGCGAGGTTTCCAAGACCTTCGACACTATTACCGCAGTCGACCACATTGACCTGGACATTGAAGACGGCGAGTTTTTTTCGATGCTCGGACCTTCCGGGTCCGGCAAAACCACCTGTTTACGGATGATCGCCGGATTCGAAGTGCCCACGGCTGGTCGGGTGTTGCTCCACGGAAGAGATGTCACTGCCCAGCCACCATACGAGCGCGACGTGAACACCGTCTTCCAGGACTTCGCCCTCTTCCCGCATATGACGGTGGGGGAGAACGTGGGCTACGGGCTCATGGTCAAGCGTGTGCCTCCAGCAGAGTTGAAACAGCGAGTCGCCGCGGCGCTGGAGTTAGTCCGGTTACTGGGGTACGAAAACCGCAAGCCGTCCCAGCTATCCGGTGGACAGCGTCAACGGGTGGCTCTGGCAAGAGCACTGATCAATCGGCCATCCGTCCTCTTGTTGGACGAGCCCCTCGGCGCCCTGGACCTCAAGCTCCGACAAGCGATGCAGGTCGAGCTAAAGCTTCTGCAGCGCGAGGTTGGGATCACCTTCATCTTTGTCACTCATGACCAAGAAGAGGCGCTCACCATGAGCGATCGCCTCGCCGTTTTCAACGATGGCAAAGTCGAACAGGTCGGTACCCCTGGCGACGTCTACGAGAACCCCCGGAACGAGTTTGTGGCTGGGTTCGTCGGGGTCTCCAACATCATTTCGGGCGAGCTCGCGCTACAGCTGCGGGGTGCGACCGAGCCATTCACGGTGAGGCCCGAGAAGATATTCGTGGCAGCCCCGAACCATCCGGTCGCTCCCGGGGAGTGTTCGGTCGAGGGCCTCGTGAAAGACGTCACATACCTCGGTGCCTTTAACCGTTACCGGGTAGCCATCGATGGCATCGAGATGCTCGTCATCAGCCAGAACATCGACAGCCGGCGCGGCGATGTCGCCCGCTTGGAGGGTCGCGACGTTCGGCTGGTATGGAACAAAGATTCGTGCCGGCCCCTGGCCGGCTCGGAGGAACCAACCCCGGCGATCGCCGGGGCGTCTGAGTGAAGGAGCAAAAAAACATGCGATCGAAGCTGATCGTGTGGCTGGGCGTGATCGCTCTCGTTGCCGCCGCGTGTGGCGATGGCGGAGGTGATGGAGTGACCGAACTCCCCACCGAAATCGGCGAGGGTGAGGGCCAGGTCAACATCGTTGCCTGGGCAGGGTACATCGAGGATGGCTCGACCGACCCCAACTTCGACTGGGTGACAACCTTCGAAGAGGCGACCGGTTGCCAGGTCAACGTGAAGACGGCGGGAACTTCTGACGAAATGGTCGCACTGATGACGGGATCGACCGAGTACGACCTCGTCACCGCGTCGGGCGACTCCAGCAACCGCCTCATCGCTGGCGGCACCGTGCAGGAAATCAACATCGATCTCATCGATGGATGGGACACGGTTGACCCTCGTCTGCAAGACGCTCCGTGGCATACAGTGGACGCCAAGCACTACGGCGTCCCGTATGAATGGGGTGCAAACGTGCTGGCCTACAACACCGAGGTATTCGGTAACACACCGCCAACCTCCTGGAGCGTCGTCTTCGAGGAGCAGACGTTGCCCGATGGAGAGAGCAACGCCGGCCGGGTTCAGGCCTACGACGGACCCATCTATGTTGCCGATGCGGCGCTGTACATGGGGGTAGCGAACCCCTATTCCCTCAACGAACAGCAGTACCAGGATGCCCTCAACCTGCTTCGCGACCAGCGCGAACTGGTGGGCCGTTACTGGCACAACGCTTTCATCCAGATCGAGGACTTCACAAGTGAGGGAGTGGTCGCCTCTTCGAGCTGGCCATTCCAGGTGAACATCCTTCAGGCGTCAGGCGCACCGGTGGCGAGCGTGTTCCCAACTGAGGGCGCTACCGGCTGGGCAGACACGACTTTGATGCATTCGAATGCCCCCCATCCGAACTGTGCCTACATGTGGCTGAATCACTCGATCACGCCAAAGTTGCAGGGCGACCTGGCCGCGTGGTTCGGGACGGTCCCGGCGGTATTGGCCGCGTGTGAGGGCAACGACCTTCTCGGGCCGGACGGCTGCAATACCAACGGGCTCGCGAGCTTCGACCAGATCAAGTTCTGGCAGACGCCCACAGAAGACTGCCTCGGAACCGGAGGGACGTGTGTTCCCTACTACAGGTGGGTAACCGACTACCTGGCTGTCATCGGCGGCCGGTAACCACCAACGACCCGTGGGGGGCGGCACCAGGCCGCCTCCCATCGGGCAGCAGATGACCAGCGCTGCATCTCAACCCGGTTGGCTGCGACGTGCCTCGGCGACTCTGTATCGGCGTCGCAGGCTGCGGCTCCTGCTTCTTCTTGCTCTGCCAGTGTTCTGGCTGGTCGGCGTGTACGGCGGTTCATTGCTCGCGCTGCTCACCCAGAGCTTCTTCCGCCTCGACAGTTTTGCGGGAACCATCGATCGCACTCCAACTCTGGCCACCTGGAGGGACCTCTTCACCGGCGCCAACATGGCGGTGGTCGGTCGGACAGTGACGATGGCGGCCATGGTCACCATTGCGGCGGTGATCCTGGCCCTGCCTCTTGCCTACTACATCGCTCGATTCGCCAGCAAACGGACCAAAGCCTGGATGGTGCTGGCGGTCTTGCTGCCGCTTTGGTCCTCCTACCTCGTCAGGGTGTACGCATGGAAACTGATTCTGGCGGCTGAGGGGATCATCAATTGGTTCCTTACCCGGCTCGGTTTGGGCAGAGCCCTTGACGCCGTCCTCGATCTCCCTTTGATCGGTGGACCCTCGCTGTCCACTTCCTACTTGGGCCAGTTTCTGGTGTTCTTGTATATCTGGCTCCCTTTCATGATCTTGCCAATGGTGACTTCGCTGGAACGGGTACCCAACTCATTCATCGAGGCATCCGCAGACCTGGGGGCTCGTCCGCTGACCACTTTCCGACGGGTCATCTGGCCGCTTGCCATCCCGGGGATCGTCGCCGGGTCGATCTTCACCTTCTCCCTGACCCTGGGGGACTACGTCATCCCCACCATCATCGGAGACTCCAGTCCGTTCATCGGACTGGCCATCTACAGCCAGCAAGGGGTGGCGGGCAACCTCCCGCTGGCAGCGGCATTCGCGTTCATCCCCATCGCCATCATGGCCGTCTACCTAACCATCGCCCGCAAGATGGGCGCCTTCGAGGCGTTGTGAAGCGGCGACCGCGGATGCTGGTTCTGGTGGCCGGGGCCGTTCTGGCCTTCCTCCACCTCCCGATCTTCCTCGTCGGCCTGTATGCGTTCAACACCGAGGAGGCCAGCTTTCAGTTTCCACCCCCCGGGTTCACATTGCGCTGGTTCGGCGTTGCTTCCCGGAACCCCGATATCCGCGAGGCACTGGTGTTGTCGCTGGGGGTGGCCGGAGCCGCCACGGCCATAGCCCTGGTTCTGGGCACCCTCGCCGCCGGGGCAGTCTGGCGGTCACGGTTCTTCGGTCGGGAGAGCCTTTCCCTGTTCATCGTCTTGCCTATCGCGCTGCCGGGAATCGTCACCGGGATCGCCTTACGTTCAGCCGTCAACCTCGCCGAGATCCCATTCTCGTTCTGGACCCTCGTGATCGGCCATGCCACTTTTTGTGTGGCGGTGGCCTACAACAACATCATCGCAAGGATGCGGCGGACATCGCCATCAATGTTGGAGGCCTCCATGGATCTGGGCGCGAGCGGATGGCAGACATTCCGATATGTGTTACTGCCTCTGCTATCCCCCGCCCTGGTCACCGGAGGCATGTTGGCCTTCGCACTCTCCTTCGACGAGATCATCGTGACCACCTTCACGGCAGGCCAGCAAGAGACCCTCCCGATTTGGATCTTCTCCTCTCTGGACCGCCCCCGGCAGCGACCGGTGACCAACGTGGTCGCACTGCTGGTGGTAGCTGTCACTTTCGTGCCGATCATCCTCAGTCAACGTTTTGCTCGTCGGGCAGACGAGACATGACCATCCAGAAAGGAACGACGTGAGCCACAAACTGTGGATCGATGGACAGTGGGCCGACACCCAGGGCGGCGGAGACTTGAAGGTTGAGAATCCGGCCACCGGTGAGATCGTGGACTCGGTTGTCGACGGAAGCCCCGCCGACATCAACACTGCGGTAGCGGCAGCCAACAGGGCCTTTTTCGACGGCCGCTGGTCGAAGCTGTCACCCGGGGTGAAGTCTTTAGCAATCCACCGGATGGCCGATCTCCTCGAACAAAGAGCACCAGAGTTTGCCCGGATCGAATCGGAGGACACCGGGAAGCCATACGCCGGAGGATCCCTGGGGGCCGACCTCCCGATGGCGGTCGACAACCTGCGGTTCTTCGCCGCCGCCGCCCGCAATATCGCCGGGACGGCCTCGGGTGACTTCATGAGTGGCTACACGTCGATGCTCCGCCGTGAACCCGTGGGTCCGGTTGGCCAAATCGCACCCTGGAACTACCCGCTGGCGATGGCCATCTGGAAGATCGGACCCGCCCTCGCTGCCGGATGTACGACAGTCCTCAAACCGGCTCCGGGCACGCCGCGGACCGCGTTGATGCTCGGAGCACTCGCCCAGGACGCAGGTGTACCTGACGGGGTCCTCAACGTGGTCACCGGCGGGAACGAGACCGGCCAGGCCCTAGTCGAGCACCCCGACTTGCGAATGATCTCCTTAACCGGCTCGACCGGCACCGGCAAGAAGGTGATGAAGACAGCCGCCGACACACTCAAGCGGGTCCACCTGGAACTGGGAGGCAAGGCACCGTTCATCGTGTTCGAGGACGCCGATCTCGAAGCTGTCGCCACGGCCGCCCAGATTGGAGCGCTTTTCAACACCGGCCAGGACTGCACGGCAGCGGCACGCGTTTACGCGACGCGGGACCGTATGGCGGAAGTGGTGGACGCGCTGGTAGACATTTTTGAGTCAACCAAGGTTGGTGACCCATGGGCCGACGAGACTTTCATGGGTCCGCTCATCTCAGCCACGCAGCGCGACCGAGTGTCAGGTTTTGTCGACCGGGCCCGGTCGTCCGGCGCGAAGGTGGTGACGGGCGGAAACGTCCCGGCCGGGCTGGAGAGAGGCTACTTCTACTCGCCCACCGTGATCGTCGACGCCGATCAGCGATCCGAGATCGTTCAACAGGAGGTCTTCGGTCCAGTTCTGGTGGTCCTGCCTTTCGATGGGGAGGACGAGGCCATCCGCCTCGGTAACGACGTGCTCTACGGGCTGGCGGCATCCGTCTGGACCAAAGACATCGGCCGGGCGCTGCGAACCGCAGCGGCCCTCGAATTTGGCACCGTGTGGATTAATGACCACATCCCACTCGCCTCGGAAGCACCCCACGGCGGGTTCAAACAATCGGGGTTTGGCAAAGATCTCTCCGAAGAGGCCGTCCTGGACTACACCATCACCAAACACGTCATGGTAAAAAACACCTGATTCCAAACCTGTTCGTTTTGGTGCGTTAAATCGACACCAGGGGAGCAGGCGTACGCGCCAAAACAGAGGATGGGCGGGATCTATTCAGGAAGCTCGGCCCTGATGATCTCCACCTGGGTGTAGCCGAGCCCGAGAAGGAAGTTCGTCAACGCGGTTACCGCGCTCTCCTCTGCTTCCTGGAGGATGCCGGCTGACTCCGCTTTCTGGAGCAACACGGTCTCGGCCACCTGGCGGGCATCGGTCTCGAGCCTCGGATCGCCCTTGGTAAATATCCCGGTGGTGCGATCGAGAACCTGGGTGGCTTCATTGTCGACGGCGATGTATTGGATCTCCGACGCCGGCATCTGCACCGTCACTATCCCGGTCTCCGCATCAACCTCAAATGAATCGGAGGTGATTTTGGACAGATCGACTCCGGCGCCAATCCGGGCTACGGCCAACAGGGTGAGGCTGTCACCGCGGGCCCAGGCGAGGATCCCGGAATCGGTCCCCTTTTCGATCACCGTGTATTCGACGTATTCGACCGTTGTCAGGTTGGCCAGCGATCGGATACTTTGAACCACTGTCGGTCCGATCTCCTCAAACGGTTCAGGGGCGAGAGCCTCGGCGACATCGGAAGGGGTGGGGATCCGGTCGACCAGGGAGCGGAACGCCAGGACGACGCCGAGGACACTTATCAGGAAGACGGCGACGACGGCAGCCAGCACCCACGGCCAGCGAGCCGTCCGGCCGCCGGGAACGGGTTCGGTCACAAGAGAAAGTTACCCGATATCGTGGCCTAGTCGATGGGTGAACGACTCGGATTCATTGGCTTGGGAACTATGGGAAAGGCCATGGCCCAAAACCTCGTAGCCCAGGGCCATCAACTCGCGGTATGGAATCGGACCATCGAAAAGGCGCGCCACATCGAAGGAGCGACGGTGGCCGACAGCCCCTCCGACCTCGCTGCCCGCTCCGACTTGGTGATGATCTGCGTGTCGGACACACCCGACGTCGAGGAAGTGGTACAAGGACCCCGCGGCGTGTTGTCAGGTCTCCAGCCCCGCAGCCTGGTCATCGACCACTCGACGATCAGCCCCTCCGTCACTAGGACCCTGGCGATGGCTATCCAAGACCAGGGCGGGCAGTGGCTCGACGCCCCGGTCAGCGGCGGACCGGAAGGCGCCAGCCGCGGCACCTTGACGATCATGGTGGGAGGTGATTTGGAACAACTGGATCGCGCCCGTCCCTACCTGGAGGCCTACTCCTCGACCATCACCCACGTCGGCCCACTTGGGGCCGGCCAGCTCGTAAAGCTCGTCAACCAGATCCTGGTGGCGGGGAACCAGCTTGCATCTTCGGAAGCGCTGCTTTTCGCACAAGCTGCGGGACTCGACCTCGAGTCGACGCTGAACGCGGTCAAAGGCGGTGCGGCCGGGTCGTGGATGCTTTCCAACCGGGGTCCCCAGATGATCAACGACGACTGGCGGCCCGGGTTCACCATCGACCTGCAGCAGAAGGATCTCCGGCTCATCCTTGCCGCCGCCGACGAGCTGGGTGTTCCCCTACCGGGAACTGCTCTGATCTTCCAGCTGTATCGGGCGTTGCAAAGAGTCGGACTCGGCGAAGAGGGCAATCATGCCCTGATAAAAGCGCTGCAAATGATGGCGGGCATCGATGTGAAGAAGGAGCGATGAAGGACCTGATCGCGGACCTCAAGGACGAACAGGATCAGCTCGACGATCTGGTGGCAGACCTCGAGGAATCCGATTGGGATCGGGTGACTCCGGCCGAACCCTGGACCATCCGCGACACCATCTCGCATCTGGCGTTCTTCGACGAGCGACAGGTCCAGGCCATTTCCGACCCCGACGGGTTCACCGACGAGATCAACGTTCGCCTGGCCGGCGCCAACGAGGACTACATGGCCATTGCCATCGGTCAAGGTCGGTCTCTCGATCCCCGAGGAGTCCTGGAGTGGTGGAGAACCGCGCGGGCCAGGGAGCTTGTTGCATTCGCACCTCTCGAAGCGGACACCCTGCTGTCCTGGTACGGGCCGGCGATGAAGGCGCAGTCGGCGGTTGTGGCCCGGATGATGGAAACGTGGGCCCATGGCCAGGACGTCGCCGACACCCTTGGGGCGACCCGAGCACCCACGGCCCGCCTCTTTCACATCGCCGAGTTGGGAGTCAAGACTTTTTCGTGGAGTTTTCTCAACCGTGGACTGATGGTTCCCGAAACCAGAGTGCGGGTGACCCTGGAAGGTCCAGGTGGTGCAGCCAGGACCTGGAATGAAACGTCAACCGACCGCATTGCCGGGCCGGTGGAAGATTTCTGTCTAGTCGTCGCCCAGAGACGTAACGTCGCCGACACCGCCCTTCTGGTTGAAGGTGACGTCGCCCGTAACTGGATGGAAGTCGCCCAGATCTTTGCCGGACCTCCCGGACCAGGGCGACCACCCACGACTGCATAGCTCAGGACCGAGTTCCCTCCCGCAGGAAGGCAGTGCCGCCCGCCACCAGGCCACCCACGGCTGGGAGCCAGTACGAAACGATTCGGTAGATGAGAATCGGCGCCACGGTAAAGGCGGCTGGATAACCATAGGCCGCCAGCGCTCCCACCAGCCCCGCTTCGGCGAAACCGATCCCCCCGGGAGTACCAGGCAGCCCTCCCGCCAACTGGCTGATTCCAAAGGCAGAGATCACCTGGGAGGGCGTGAGTGGAATCCCCATCGCCTGCATCACCAGATAAACGGCTATCGATTCCAACGCCACACGCCCCCACAGCCATCCCTGGCTCGGCAGATCGGGTGCATGGTTGGCGGCCGTGTGTCCCAGAAGGTCGCGGATCCGGGGAGGGAGCCTCTTGGACACCGAACCCAGCCAGCCGGTCCCGAAGAAGAGGACACTCCCCGTGAGGATCAGGATCACCGACAGGACGGCGGTGCCGGCTGCCAGTGATGAATAGAGGCCGCGATTGATCACCCAGAGCAGGGCTATTCCCGTCGCGATCAGCAGACCGGAAAAGTGAAGGACGGTGGATCTGACCGCGGCGCCCCCGGTCCCGGGGGCTTCCCTCCGGACAGTCCAGGCCATGGCGACCGGTGTGATGGCTCCGCCGGCGGGAATCAGACGGGCAACCCCGGCCCCAACCAGAGCGGCCCGGAAAGCAGACTTCGTACTGAGGTGACTCCCCACCTCGACCACTCCGTGTCGGAACTGCATTCCCAGCATCCATTTGCCGCCGAGCTCGGCCACCGCGGCCAGAAAGAGGAAGAGGAATGAAAGGATGCCCAGGTGTGGAAATCGGAGATTGGTGAACGCATAGATGGAAACGCCGATGTAGATCGCGGCGGTAATCCCGGCCACGATGAAAATGGTGCGGCGACGGAACCGCCGCATCAGTGGCCGACCGGCTCCTCTGCGGTGGTCACCTCTTCCCTCGGCTCTCGATCAAAAATCGCCCGATAGAACGCCGCTCTGACGCCGGGTTTGTGGGACGGGTTGCCCTGCATCCGTCGCCCGATCATCAGCAGCCCCAGTCCGAGGGAGGCGAGAACTACTGAGTCGGGTCGATTGAGAAGGGCGGCAACCACCGGAAGCACTGCCCACCCGGCAAAACCTGCGACGCCGCCTCCGAATTTCCAGCCGGCGATAGCCCAGACTCCTGGCCAAAGGATCAACCATGGATCAACACCGGCCAGGACTCCGGCGGAAGGGGCCAAACCTCGCCCCGAACGGCCTCGCAGGAATATCGACCAATTGTGTCCGGCTACCACTGCCAGACCGGAGATTGCCACGACGGCCGGGCCAACCCCCATCTCCCGCAGCACCAACATGGGAATTAGACCTTTGAGACCGTCGAGCAAGGCGGCAGCCATGCCGGCCGGCAGCCCCACCACCCGGGCCAGGTTGCCAGCTCCTACGTTGCCGGTTCCGACTTTGCGAAGATCGACGCCAAAGATCGAACCAATCACGAAAGCAAACGGAATTGCCCCCAAAAGGTACGACAAGGCCGGCGCCAGGACCCAGCTCAGCGGTTCAAACATCGGCGCGAAAACCTAACACCTGTCGAGGCGGGAGGACGCCATCGACTAGCCGTCGCACCCGGTCGGGTTGCTGCACCATCAACATGTGGCCGCCTCCGAGCACCAACTCGTAACGTGCGTTTTTGAGGATACCGGCCAAACGGGCGGATTTCGCTGGGCGAACCATGCGATCTTCTGAGCCGGAAACGACCAGACACGGAGCGTCGATTTGACTGGCGTCTCCCTCCCCGGCGAGATATTCAGAACAGGCCCGAAGATCCTGACCGAGGACGCTTATCCCGTTTTCGAGTACGCGCCGGCAGGTGACGAGGGATGAGGTTCCGGGGTCTGTCCGACCCCCCACCCTGCCGTCAGTCCCAAACGACCAGGACAGGATCAACTCGACCGCCCTGCGGTCGCCCGAATCGGCCGCCTGCTGCAGCTCCGGATGTACCTCGAGTTGAGCGCCGGAACCGATCATGATGAGATTGTCGATCAGCCCGCCAGAGCTTGCCGCCACTCGCAGAGCCACGAGTCCCCCCAAGCTGTGGCCGATGATTGTTGCGGTCTTGATGCCCCGGTCATCGAGAAGTGAACGGACCCAACAAGCCAGCTCATCAATCGTGCCAAGCGGTGGTCCTCCGCTGCGCCCGTGACCGGGAAAGTCGGGGGCCAGCACCTGGCGGCCGTGATTGGCGAGGTGGCGGGAAAGCCCTCGCCAAACTGTGTGGTCCATACCGGCTCCATGAAGCAAGACCACCGCTGGAAGCGACGGGTCCGGATCGACCCCACCGTGGTGAACCAACCGCTCTGTCATACCCTCTGACTGTTTCGCAGTGCCCGCGCCAGGTCGGCGATGATGTCGACCGGATCCTCCAAACCAACCGACAGACGGACCAGCCCCTCGTCGATTCCGGCCGCTGCCAGCCCCGCCGCGTCGAGCTGGCGATGGGTGGTCGAGGCCGGGTGGATGATCAAACTGCGGGCGTCGCCGAGGTTCGCGAGGTGTGAGATCAATTGGACCGACTCGATGAGTCGTTCCCCGGCTTGACGTCCACCCTTCACTGCAAAGGCGAGGACCGATCCGGCTCCGCGGGGAAACAGCCGGTTGGCGAGTTCATAGTGAGGATGATCCTCCAGCCCCGGGTATCTCACCCAGGCCACTTCGGGCGCACTGGCCAGAAACTCGACGACACGGCGGGTGTTGGCGACGTGGCGGTCCATTCGCGCAGCCAGCGACTCGACGCCCATGATGAGGAAGAACGCGGTCTCCGGACTCATGCAGGCGCCGAAGTCGCGGAGCCCCTCGGCCCGGGCCCGGGCGATAAAGGCCGCTGGTCCGAACTCGTCGGTGAACACCACTCCGCTGTAAGGAAGGTAGGGATCGGTCAAAGTGGAAAAACGTCCGGAGGCCGCCCAATCGAATTGACCCGAGTCGACCAGCACTCCTCCGATCACGGTCCCGTGGCCGGACAGAAACTTGGTAGCCGAGTGAATCACGAGGTCGGCACCGAATTCAAAGGGGCGACACAGGTACGGGCTGGCCAGGGTGCTATCGACCAGAAGTGGAAGACCATGGTCGTGGGCAACCGTGGACACGGCTTCAACGTCGAGAACGTCCATCACCGGATTGCCGATGATTTCGGCGAACACAAGCCGGGTCTCATCGGTGATGGCTGACTTGTACCCATCCGGCTGGTCTGGGGGGACAAAAGTGACGCTGATGCCGAAACGAGGCAGGGTGTGACGGAAGAGATTGGCAGTGCCTCCATAAAGGGCCGAGGACGACACGATGTGACTGCCACTACCCATCAGGGTCGTGATTGCCAGAACCAGCGCTGCCTGCCCGCTGGCGGTCGCCACCGCCCCTACTCCCCCCTCCAGAGCTGCTATCCGCTCCTCGAAAGCGGCGACCGTCGGATTGGATATTCGCGAGTAGATGTGGCCCGGTCGTTCCAGGTTGAACAGAGCGGCGGCCTGGTCGGTGTCCTCGAAAACAAACCCGGCCGAGTAATAGACCGGAACCGTGGCGGCCCCGGTGGCCGGGTCAGGTTTGACACCGGCGTGCACCGCCAGGGTCTCAAAGCCGGGAAGGTCGGGCTCAACCAACGGAGACTGTGACCGGGATGCCGTTGAGAACCGCGTTGCCAGACAGTGGGTCAACCTGGGACGAGTCGGTGAGGATGTTGGAGTTGACTCCAGGGCGGACTTCAGCCACCGAGAGTTTGGCGCCGTCCAACTTATGACCCCAGCCGTAAGGGATCGACACAACGCCCCGGCTGATATCGGCGGTGATCTCGACCGCGACGTCCAGCTTGCCGATGGCGGAAGCAATGGTGGCGGTGGCGCCGTCTTCGAGGCCGATGCGGGCGGCATCGCCAGGATTGATCTGGAGCGTGCAACGCTCCTTGCCTTTGACGAGTACCTCAACGTTGTGCAGCCAAGAGTTGGCCGATCGCAGCTGCCGGCGCCCGATCAGGACCAGATCTTGCTCCGGTTCGATGGCCATCGCCGCGGCCAGACGCGGCAGGTCCGCTGTGATCGTTTCCGGTGCCAGGTCAACCTTCCCGGAGGAGGTGACAAGGACCTGGTCCAGCCTGGGCTGGAGTGGCCCGAAGTCGATGCCGTGAGGCGACTCTTCCAGCCGCGCCAGGGTGAGGCCCTCGGGGTCGGCACCAAACCCGTCGCCGCGGTGGCCCAAACGCAGCATCAGATCGAGGAAACGCTCGGGCCAGGGACGCTCACCCAGCATCGCCAGGATCTCGGCGGGATCGCGCCCCGCTATCACCGAGTCACTACTGGACACGGCTTCTTGCACCGAGGCCATCAGGGATGCCCCGGCCAATTGGTCGGAATCAGCCTCAGCTCCCATGCCGAGAGCGATGCCTGTCAGCTTGACGAGGATGGCGAACTCGTCAAGACCGGTGGCCTCGAAGACCGCAGGTGAGTAGTCGGCGTAGTCCCGGACCGACAGCCCGGTGAAGGACAAGTCGTAGTGCGACCTTTCCAAGGCCGAAGGCGGCGGCAGCACCACATCGGCCCTCCGGCTGGTCTCGTTCAGGTAGGGATCGACCGACACCATGAAATCGAGTCCACCGAGGGCGGCGTCGAGCCTTCCGGCATCGGGAGTGGTCAACACCGGGTTGCCCGCCACGGTGAAGAGCAGGCGGATCTGGCCCTCGCCTGGCGTTTCGATTTCGTCGGCCAGGGTCGACACCGGCAGCTCGCCAAGGACCTCGGGCAGTCCCCGCACCCGGCTTTGCCAGCGTCCGGTGGCGAAGAGCCGACCTTTGCGATGGGCGGAAAGGTGCGCCGCATATGGAAACATGGCGCCGCCGGCCCGGTCGAGGTTGCCACTCACGGCGTTGAGGAGGTCAACAGCCCAGGACGAGAGAGTGCCAAAGGTGACAGTGTGGGTTCCTATCCGGCCATAGACGGCGGCCGTCGGGGCTGCCGCCAGCTCGGTGGCGACCTCCCGCGTAAGGGCGGGCTCGATGCCTGTGAACCGGGCGACGGCTTCGGGAGTGAACGGTGCGACCAGCGCCCGAACCTCTTCTACGCCTGCCATGTGCGGAGCTGCCGCTCCCAGGTCGACCTTGTCCTCGGCGAAGAGCACGTTGACCAGGGCGAGGAGAAAGGCGGCATCGCTACCCGGGCGGATCGGAATCCAACGGTCGGCGTTGGCGGCAGTTTTGGTGCGGCGGGGGTCGACGACGACCACCTTGCCGCCCCTGGCTCTGATGCCTTCCATTCGACCTGGAAAGTCGGGCGCCGTGCAGAGGCTGCCGTTGGATTCATAGGGGTTGGCACCCAACATCAACAGATAGTCGGTGCGGTCGAGATCGGGGACCGGGATGTTGAGCGGGTGGCCGAACATGAATCCCGAGGAGACATGTTTAGGCATCTGGTCCACGGTGGAAGCGCTAAAGATGTTCCTGGTTCCGAGAGACTTGATGAGTGGCCGGATCCCGAGCGTGTTGTCGAGTTGATGAACGTTGGGGTTGCCGACATAGATCGCCAGAGCCGAACGCCCGTGTTGTTCGGTGATCTCCCGGAAACGACGCGCGATGAGGGAGAAAGCCTCGTCCCACGATGCCTGGCGGTGGACACCGTTCTCTCTGATCAGGGGGGTTCGGAGCCGATCCGGATCTTCATGGAGTTGTTTCAGGGCCGAGCCCTTGGGACAGATAAAACCGGCCGACATGACATGTTCGCGGTCGCCCCGGATCCGCTTGACCCGATCTTCGACGATCTCGATCTCCAACCCGCAGGTGGCTTCACACAGTGGGCAGGTGCGAAAAACGGTGCGATCCATTTCTGAAGAGTAATGAGTAATGGGTGGTGGGTGGTGGGTCGACCCACGACTCAATACTCACCACCCACCACTTGCCCAACCGCGGGTATCGTCAGAAGCGGAGGAACTGGCATGACTCAAAAAATCACCTACGCCACCATGTCCGCAGACAACCAGGACCTGAATCGCGAGTACGAAGCGGCGGTGGCCAGGGTCCGAGAGTCCCTCGGCAAGGATCAGAAGTTTGTAGTCAAAGGTGAGGAACGTCAGGGCAAAGGTGTCTACGAAGAGCGTTCGCCCATCGACTCCGAGATCCTGGTTGGACGTTTTGCCCAGGGCACCAAACAGGACGTCGACGACGCCGTAGCTGCCGCCCGGGAGTTTCAGCCGATCTGGGCGGCCACCCCCTGGCAACAAAGGATGGCCCTGATGCTGCGGGCGGCCGATGTGATGGAGAGCAGGCAGTTCGATCTGGCGGCTCTGGTTGCAATCGAGGTCGGCAAGAACCGACTCGAGGCGCTCGGCGACGTCGCCGAGACCGTCGAATTCTTTCGCTATTACAGCTCCCAGATGGAACTCCATAACGGGTTTGTCACGCAGTTGGGCCAGCTTTCCCCCGAAGAGGAAAATCAGTCCGTACTCCGCCCGTATGGGGTCTGGGCAGTGATCTCCCCTTTCAACTTTCCAATGGCGCTCGCCGGGGGGCCCTCCATCGCCGCTCTCCTTACTGGCAACACCGTCGTACTGAAACCGTCCAATGCCGGTGCCCTCACCGGGCTCGAGCTCGGCCGGGTGCTGTGGGAAGCCGGCGTTCCGACCGCTGCGTTCCACGTCATTACCGGCACTGGTTCGGTGGTGGGAGCAGCCCTGGCCGACCATCCCGATGTCGCCGGGATCACCTTCACCGGTTCCTATGACGTGGGCATGGGCATCTACAAAGGATTCGCCACCAACTTCCCGAAACCAACCGTGTGCGAGATGGGGGGAAAGAACCCGGTCATTGTGACCGCAACCGCCGATCTCGATGTCGCCGCCGAGGGAGTCATGCGGGCCGCGTTCGGCTACAGCGGTCAGAAGTGCTCGGCCAATTCGCGGGTTTATGTCGCCCAGGAGGTATACGACGACTTCGTCCACCGTTTGGTCGAACGAGCCGAGGGGATCAAGGTCGGCAACCCCCTGGACCCGGATGTCTACATGGGCCCGGTCATCGACTCCGATGCCGTGAAACGTTTCCAGCAAGCGGTGACTGCGGTGAAAGACGGCGGCGGCGAGGTGCTGGCTGGCGGCGAACTCGTCAAGGAAGGAGATCTGGCCCGCGGCAACTTTGTCGAACCCACAGTGGTGACGGCTCCGGAGGACTCCTGGATATGGACGAAGGAGCTCTTCCTTCCCTTTGTCTCGGTGATGCCGGTGGAATCTCTTGAGGAAGGGCTGCAAAAAGCCAACGACACTGAGTTCGGTCTGACGGCGGGTCTCTTCGCAAGAGACAAGGCCGAAGTCGATCAATTCTTTCAGTCCATCGAAGCCGGAGTGACCTATGTCAATCGGAGGGCGGGGGCAACCACTGGCGCCTGGCCCGATGTCCAGAGTTTTGGGGGATGGAAAGGATCGGGTACCTCCGGGACCGGTGGAGGAGGACCCTGGTATCTCCGCCAGTACATGCGTGAGCAGAGCCGGACGGTGGTGCGGACCTGAGGGTTCTAGTCACTGGAGCGACCGGCACCCTGGGTCGCCGCCTGGTTGGTGAGTTGGCGAAGCGCGGCCACAAGGTTGTTGCGTCGAGCAGGGGCGCAGCCGATTCGGTGGCGAGCATTCGTTATGTCACGGTCGATCTGGCGACCGGGTCCGGACTGGCCGGGGCCGTCGAAGGTGTCATGGCGATCATCCACTCTGCCACCGATCCCCGCCGCACGAAAGAAATCGATGTCGGGGGTCTTCGGCTCCTCGACGAGGCAGCACCCGCCGACGCTCATCTGCTTCTCCCCAGCATCGTCGGGTGTGATCTGATCCCGACTCCGTATTACAAGGCGAAGACCGCCTCCGAACAGGTCCTCACCAGCCTCAAGCGGCCCTGGTCGATCCTCCGGGCGACCCAATTCCATCAGCTCATCTGGGGCTGGTACTCCCGACCAAGCCGAAACCCATTGCTGCTGGTCCCAGCGTCGACCCGATATCAGGTGCTGGACCCGATGGAGATGGCAAGGAAACTGGTGGACGCGGTTGAAGCGGGGCGGCAAGGCCGACTGGAAGACTTGGGTGGCGCTTTCGCCTATGAGGCAGCCGACTTGGCAAGGTCTGTGCTGGCTGCAGTCGGCTCACCTCGGCGCCTCATTGCCTACAACCGACCCGGGATCGTGGGTGCTGCCCTCCGCGCCGGCGCCAATCTCACCCCCAATCGGGGAGAAGGTGAGACCTGGAACGATTTCATTGCCCGGCAGATCGAAAGACGTGAATCCTGAGACGCACCCACCACTCTTAGCGAGACTGGCCGAACCAGATCCTGACCCCATCGGGGTCATCCACACCGAAAACAGTGTCGCCCCAGGCTTCCACTTTCAAGTCACGGGTGATCGGGACCCCCGCAGCGGTCAGATGGTCGTGCCAGGCCTGGATGTCCTCCACAAAGAAGCCGAGTTCGACCCCGGTCGGTCGGGGCCACGTTGCCCCGCTGGGGGGACCGAGCAACTCCAAAGTCTCACCACCGGCCGCTTCCAACACCGCTCCCGATCCGCTCTCCCTCTCCCACCCCGTCAAACGACGAAATCCCAGGATCTGTTCGTAGAAGTCGACCGAACGTTCGAAGTCGCAGATCCGCAGCAGGCCCCGGAGCCCCTCGACTCGACCGGGGGGACGGGTTGGAGCTTCACCAGTGCTCACCTTGCGTGCCTCGGCGATGGTGAACCGGCCGGCCGTGACCTCCCGTCCAACCACCACGCCCGCAAGCTGTCTGGTCCCGACCCGGAGGCGGACCAGGGTGGTGAGATCTCCCAGATCGCGTACGCCACCGGAGGCGATGACTGGCTCTTCCACCGATGACAGGGCATCGGCAAGAACTGCAAAGCCGGGCGGCTCGGTCAATGCATCGCGGCCCGCCTCGCCCACCAGAAAGGCCGCCGCCCCTGCCGCCGACATCTCGACCAAGACCTCCTCGAGGTAGCGACCTGAATGACCGGTCCATCCACCAGTCACCACTTCGCCGTCCGGGAGTACGTCGACGGCAACGGCAATCTTGTCCGGAAAGTCCCGGCATGCCTCCCAAACCATGTTCTGGTTTTCTATGGCGGCGGTACCCATTACCAACCGCCAGGCGCCGGCGTCCACCAGCCGATGAATCTCCTGTTCGGACCGTATTCCTCCGGCTACCTGGACCGGGGTCTTGACTGTGCGAAGGATCTCGTCGATCAGCGGGCGGTTGCGATAGTCGCGACGGATGGCCGCGTCGAGATCGACCACATGGAGATAGTCGATCCCAAGCCGCTCCCAGGACAAACATCGCCCGACCGGGTCGGCGTCAAGATGGACGATCTCCCGCAAGTCGCCGTGGGTCAATCTGACCGAACGGCCCTCGAGGATGTTGACCCTTGCGTATAGGTCCATCCCACATTCTGGCCGAACCGTGAGGCTCCGCGCTAGGTGATCCCCAGAGCTTTCTCGGCCATCTCCAGGCGCTGGCCTCCCGCCGTGACCGGGCCCCACAGGTCACCGAACCGTTGGAGCCGGTCCCACAAGTTGGTGATGTTGACGTCACCATTCTTCAGGGTTGCCAGCTCGTCCCAGGTGATGGGCGCCGACACCGGGGCGCCGGGGAGGGGGCGAATCGAATACACCGAAGCGATGGTCTGCCCGTACGCATTGCGGTTGTGGTCGACGAAAACTTTCCCTTTTCGTTTGGGAATGTCCCAATCCATGGTCAGATCATCGGAGTTGGCAGCCGCCATGAGCCTCCCGATGGCTTCCACGAACTGACGAGTTCGCAGGAAGGGGTATACGGGATCGATCGGCACATAAACGTGCAAGCCCTTAGAGCCAGACAACTTGGGATAACCCTTGAGATCCAGCCTCTCGAGTGCAGTCCGGAGAAGCTGACCGCCCGCCACCACCTGTTCCCAACTTGACCCTTCGGCCGGGTCCAGGTCGAAGATCGCATAATCGGGTTGATCGAGACTGCCTGCCCGCGAGTGGAACGGGTGCAACTCGATACAACCCATGTTGGCGAACCACATCAATGACTCCCGGTCGTGGGCAACCAGGAAGTCGATCATCCCCCCCATCGAGTCCGAGGGGACCGGAGCCGTCTGCATCCAGGGCGGCTGATGTCCCGGGGCCCGTTTCTCGTAGAAGGAGGGACCGTCGATCCCGTCCGGATAGCGCGACATGGAAATGGGACGATCCCGCAGGTGGGGCAAGAGGACCGGACCCACCGAGGCGTAGTACTGAATCAGGTCGCCCTTGGTGAAGCCATCAGGGAAAAATGGTTTGTCGAGGTTTGAAAGCTTGAGTGGCCGCGGTCCGTCGAGGTAGAAGGAAGACCCGTCTTTCCGAGCTCGCACCTCCTCCGGAAACTCGACCTTTCCCGACCCCACTGGCCGACCGGCCACCGCCTGGTCGACCGGCTTGGCCAACACCTCCAAGAGCTCCGCCTGAATGGCATCGTGGCTCGACTCGTCTCGCGCTTCAGAGATCACCACCATCGACAAACCCTCTGCCCTGGCCGCCTCAACCAACGGAGAGACGCGCAGAGTTCCTTCGCCGTAGGGCAGATGTCGAATTTCGCCGGCGGCACTGAAGAGGTTGTCGGTGAACTGGGTCTGCAGGGGCTCGATCATCCAGCCAGGAAAACTATGTTTGATGAAAGTGATAACCGAGGCGAAGGCTGCGGTAGAGGTGAGGGCCCCACCGGTCTGCGCGTGGACGTGAGCCCAGTCGACCACGGGACGGACGAAGTTGAAGGTGGAGGCCAAGGAGGCGATGTCTCCTAGAGTGCCGAAGTTGCGCTCTGCTCCGCTGTTCTCGAGACCGAGCCCCACCCCCATCCCTTCCACCTTGGGGGCGATCCAACCCAGGCGCTCGTGAATCATCTCCATGAGGTCCTCGGCCGGCCGACCCTTGGTGGCCCCGAAATGGGCGCAGATGATCCTGCTTCCTAACGCTCTCCCCAGCTTCATGGTGTGTTCCAGGGCGGCCAGACACTGACGGGCCTTGTCTTCTTCTTCCACGGTTAGAACGGCGAAGTAGGGCGCGTGCACCGAGACCCAGATCCCGCGTTCGGCGGCGAGTTCACCAAAACTTCGACAGCGCCTCTCTTTCCATGGAAAGTCGTTGACGAAGGCCAACTCGTATGCGTTGTGGCCCCTGCCGACCAACGTGTCGAGAAAGGCGGCGTCCTCATCGGCGCCGCCCGGCGGTAGTCCCGAGATCCCAAACCGGATCACGCTCGAAGATTATCCATAGGGTTCGCGCTGACTAGTGCCTACGTGCGTGGTGGCAACCACCCTCTGCTTCAAGCCCTGGCCTTCCGAATTACCTTCTATGGAAGCCGCCCCTCTTCAATTTCCCTTCCTTCCTTCCCTCGGCATGGTGTGGCGAGGCATGTGGGGCCTTGGTTTCGTGCCCGCGCTCGGCGAAACGCCCGCCGAGGACGAAACCCCCGACGCCGGCTGAGCCTTTACCCGTCGGAGCGGGTTGCGTCCAACTTTGATGAGGTTGACGGTCACCGCGTCGGTTCTCGCGTTGGCCGTCGCCGCCTGTGCGTCTTCCCTCGAGGCGCCGGCGACCCTGGAGGACTGGTGCGCCACCCAGGCTGCCGATCGTTCTGTGGAAGCGGTGGTCCTCCTCCATCACGCCCCGCGCCAGCGTGTCCCAACCCCGGCCAGCTGACTACTCGTAGCGACGGTACTAGTCAGTCTGGGTACGGACGATATGGACAGATTCTTGCACACCCTGTTTTGCCGATAACGGGGCAATGGCTCTTCCCGCGGGTCCAGTACGTCAAACCATGCTTGCGACCCTCCTGCTGGGCATGGTTCTGGTGGGGGCAGCTTCCTATTTTTACGCGACCTCGAACCAGGGCATGTGGCTGGCGGACAGAGCAAGCCTTTTGGCGGAGGTTGACGCTGCCATCAGCAACACGGAGGCCGCCGACCACCAGATCGCCCTGGCAATGGTCCTCGCCACCGAACTCGAAGCTGGCATAACCAACGACGAGACCCTGGCGTCGGCGACGGGAGCTGTCGCCACGAGCCTCGCCGCCATCGATACGATCAATCTAGGCGAGGGCCTGCAGGAAGCCTTCCGCACCTACACGACAGCGGGCGAGCAGCTTCTCACAGCAATTGAGTCGGGCGACCTTTCCGGGGCTCGCGGCCTTTACGCGTCAACCGTGACCCCCAGGTACGGCGTAGTATCGGCGAGCCTCGCAGCCGCCAGAAACCAACTCCTCGGAGAGATTCTGGCAGCCCGATCAGCGAGCGGGATCGCCGCGACAGTATCTGGTTTGGTGTTGGTCCTCTTGGCGCCCGGGGCAATAATCGTTGCATACCGATCGACTGCTCGTCGCCAGCTCCGACGGGCAGAACTCGAGAACAAACTGTCGGCCGAACGTGAGCTCTCCCGATCCAAGGACGAGTTCATCGCCAACATCTCACACGAGCTGCGAACCCCGCTGACGAGCATTTATGGGTTCGCCAAACTGTTAGAGGACGGCTCGATTTACGAGCCAGAGGTGGCTCGGGAACTCCTCGATCTGGTAATCACCGAATCCTTGGAGTTGGAGCGAATGGTCGACGATCTGCTCGCCGCGGCCCGAGCAAGTGACGGGGCTCTTTCCTACAAACTGGACATAGTCGACGTCAGGACCCAACTCGATGAGGTGGTCCCTGCCTTTGAGCGGCAACTCGGTGCTATCCCGGCAGCGATCGAAAGGGTGCCAGTGATCGCCGACCCGCTTCGCCTCCGCCAGGTGCTGAGAAATCTGATTGCCAACGCTCGAAAGCACGGCGGCAAGGAGATACTGATCCTGGGTGGCCAGGTGGGAGATCAATATGAGGTGCGCGTCGTCGATGACGGTGAAGGGGTGCCCGATCACCTGAGCGACGCCCTCTTCAACCGATTCACGCATGCGGCCGACAAGCCGCTTGTGGCGGGCAGCGTTGGGCTGGGACTCCATATCGCTCGCACACTCGCCCGCGGCATGGGGGGAGAACTCGACTACAGGCGCGATGGCGGACAAACCCATTTCATCCTCACTCTCAACCTCGCACCGGAGGTGCCGTCCGCGGCCCGCTATGCGGAGGTGGCGCATGCGTAGCATCAAGCGGCCACGGGTTCTTGTCCTCTGCCTAATGGCCGCAATTGCCTACGTGTTGCCCCTTTCGGTGGCAATGGCCGCTCCCCCGAATGGTCTTCCGCCCTGCCGTGACGATCATCCGGCGCACGTCGATCTGTCGCACATCCCGCCATGTCAATCCGGCGAGGATCAGCCTTCACCACCAGCCGAGGAGCCACTCGCCGAGGAGTCACCCAGCCAGGGGTCCGAGGAGTCCACAAGCCCAGCCCAACCGCCCACCGACCAGGACGACAGCGCTCTCCCCCCCTGCGGCGACGACCATCCGGCAAGACCCGATCTCTCCACCATCCCTCCCTGCCACGACGAACCTCCCGCCGAGGAACCTCCCGCCGAGGAACCACCAGTCGAAGAGTCATCGGCCGCCGAGGAACCACCCGCCGAAGAACTAGCCGCCGAAGAACCACCAGCCGACCAGGACAACAACGCTCTCCCCCCCTGCGGCGACGACCATCCGGCAAGACCCGACCTCTATGAGATCCCTCCCTGCCAGGACGAACTACCAGCCGAGGAACCACCCGCCGAAGAATCACCGGCCCAGGAATCACCTACCGAGGAACCACCAGTCGAAGAATCACCGGCCCAGGAATCACCTACCGAGGAACCACCAGTCGAAGAGTCAGCCGCCGAGGAACCTCCAGCCGAAGAGTCACCGGCCGCCGAGGAACCTCCCGCCGAGGAAACACCAGCCGAAGAGTCACCGGCTCAGGAATCACCCACCGAGGAGTTGTCCAGCGATCAGCCGCACGAGCCGATAGCCGTTCCTGACGATGGCGTAAGTGTCGAGCAGTCGACTCAGGAACACTCAATTCCTTCCCCACCGCTTCCACCTTCGGACCTGGAGCCAGACGTAGCCGCTTCTCCAGCCGAAGAGTCTCTCCTCGCCGAACCAAGCAACAAAGCCCCTGCCACCTCACCGATCGAGTTGACGACCTGGGCGGGAGACGACCTCACCTTCGACGTTTTCGACTTCGTGACCGATCCCGAAGGCAACACAATGACGGCGCTGGCTTACTCCCCACCTGCCAATGGCACTCTCATTCTGGAGGATGGCGTCGCCACGTACTCTCCAACGCCCGGTTTCTTCGGGTCCGACCAATTCACGGTTCGGGTGTGCGATTCGGCCGCCGCCTGCACTGACGCGTTGGTGTCAGTCACCGTTCCCCCGATTAACGATTTCCTGCTGAACACCGGTTCTCTCTTTTCTCCGTTCATCTCCGGACTCGGTTCCGGGTCTGCAACCTACAACGTGATCGATGACCTACTCACCAGCTCCGCCCGGCGGGCTATCGCGCCGCTCGCTGGATTGGCGGGCATGGTTGGTGCATCGATGATGTTTGGCATGGAGAGTGTCGGCGGTCGCCTCCGCTACCTTCTTGCGGCGCTCATGTCGAAGTCCTGAACGACGCAATCAGCCTCAAAGAGTGGCCAGCCGCACGTTGTCGAGCTTGTCGTAGGTGCCGCGCACGTCCATCTTGTGCTCTAGCGCCTCGATTACGGGCTCGGTGAAGTCCACCTCGTACAGCTTCTCGCTACTACCGAGGCCCCCCGGCGAGAACACGTTGACCTCCATGAGTTTGTCCCCGACGATGTCCAGACCGACCAAAAACATGCCGTCCTCGATCAGTTTCGGCCGTACCAAGTCAACCAGGTGGAGCATCTCGTCGGTCACCTTGACCGGATGGGCCTCACCACCCGCGTGCATGTTGGATCTCAGGTCGGCGGATTGGTTGATTCTCTGGAAGGCGGCGTACTGGCCCGCTCGCTCGAGAGGCATGCCGTTCATCACGAACAGGCGCGTGTCACCATCCTTGGCGGCTGCCAGGTATTCCTGAACAACGATGTAGCCGTCCCGCAATAGGGCCTCAATCATCTGATTGACGTTGGGTGACTCCTTTCCTGACACGAGGAAGACTCCTGCTCCCCCCGATCCCTGCAATGGCTTGAGAACTGCCTTGCCTTTCAGCTCTTGGATGAATGCGGTGATGTCCTCGCTATCGCGCGAGATCATGGTTCTGGGCCTCACCTCCTCAGGGAAGTGCTGAAAGTAGGTCTTGTTGACCGCGTTGGCCAGGCTGGCCGGGTCATTGACGACGAGTACTCCCCGGCTGACCGCCAATTGTCCGAACAGGAACCCAGAGGAAACCGCCCAAGGGCGATCGGTGACGTCTTCGGCCGGGTCATTCCGCATCATGAGTACGTCGAGATCGTCAAGGACGATTCGTTCGACTGCCTCATCCGATTGCACCCTCTCGAGGTAGGCCTTGAGGGTGCGATGGCTCTTGACAGAAGCCCGCCGGGCCGTGGCGGTGACGCTTCCATCGGGATCATGAGCGAAGTTATCGACTCCCATCACCCAAACGTCGTGCCCCCTCTTCGATGCAGTCATGGCCAGCCGGGTGGTGGTGAAGCCGGGCTGCTCCGTGGCCACCCTGTTTACGACCATTCCGATTCTCATGTGTCAGCTCCGATCAGAACGTGCAGACCGGCATCGCTGGCGAATCTCTCGACTCGTTTGCGGCCGGTGACGTCCGTCAGAAAGTTAGGAAGAAGTGCGGGAGGCGCAAGTACCCCCCTGTCGGTCAGCTCCCTGATAAGGGGGAGGTCGGATAAAGCCATCTTTCCCTGCCAAAGACAGTCGAGTTCGTTACCGGCTGAGAGATATTCGACCAAGTCTTGCAAGCCGCGCAAATAGATGGCGTCCTTGGTGAATCCGCCGGACCGCCAGACCCTCATCACAATCGAAAAGGCTCCGGCCTTTGAATACCCGTAATTCTCGGTCAGCTCACGATGTGTCTGGACAAACGACCGTCCCTGGAGAAGCCGCCTGACAGCAATGACGCGGGCGGCGATCTGGCGTAGCCGCCCGGCGGTGAGGCCACCGACCGCCGCTTCGCCAATGAGGGCGAGGCCCTCCTGAGTTTCTTCATACCCGGCCAGCCCTGAGGCCATCAGCTTGAGATGCTGGAGCGATCCGTTGATATAAGTGAGAATGTGGGTTCCTACCTCATGAGCGAGCAAACCGTTGACGCGGGGGCTGATCACGCAGGCCGAGGTGGCGATGAGCAAGGCCCCATTGGCGACCATCACCCCGCTGGTGTCGTCCCTGATCTCGATCGCCACAGACAATTCGGGATAAGCCCCTCGATACCCTTCGAGTTCCGTCGCCGCCATGCGAGCGATGGTCACCGCGTCGAGGCTTCGCCCCCGGGCCCGGCGGGCCTTGGGAACCTCGAAAAGGATCTCCTCGGCACGGCGCTCGAGATCCGGGGTGACCGTGCCATAAAGCTCGAGACTTAGGTCCAGGAACTCGGGTTTTCCCCTCACGGCCAGCATCTTCAGTTGCAGCAACAGCTCGTTTCGTTTTGCCGCAAAGATCTGGGCCAGAGTTGGGTCGGCAACCGAGGCGATGTCGACCGCTGCCAATCTGGCGCCAATCACCGCGGGGAAGTCCTCAATCTCCCGGTACTCGAAAGCCGGTTCGTGGTCAGGCGAGGAAAGAAACTCCTTGCGCGCCTCTTCGACATTGACCGGTGTGACATCGACGAGGAACCGGAAGCTCTCGCTGATGGAAGCGAGTTCGCGGTCGATCGCCAGGTCGCTGGCCACGGGCGAGGTCACCGCAACTCCTTCAGCCTGGAGACGAGCCCGGGGATGGCGCCGGCCAGCGCCTCACGCAACCGGTTCAACCGGGTGAGATCGACGTGGCCGGTCCACTCGTCCATGAAGGTCTTCTTGAACTCGAGGGCCAGGGCACAACCCCGGCCGGGGTAGCGCTCGTGGATCCACTGAGAGAAATAGCCGCCCTTGAAGCGGACGTTCTCACGTATCGTCGCCTCCGCGCCCAATCCCTTGCCGAGATCGACCGCGAACTGGTCGATGAGCGCGGCCCAAACTGGCCGATCGAGCGAACCCGTGCCGATGTTGACGTCGGGATTGGCTCCTTGAAGACCCGCCGGAAGTCCGGCGCCGTCGCGGCGATGGTTGTAGGAATGGATGTCGAGAACGACGAAGGGCGCACGAGTTGCCAAAACATCGAGCCTCCGGCCGAGCTCGTCGTAGAACCAGTCGTAAATGGCAAGGGATTTCTCAATGGTGTCCGAGTCCAGCTCTGTCCTCCAAACCTGAAGACCCCAGGCCTGATCCGGAATCATATAGACCGCCTGGTCCCGGGACCGGTTGAGGTCGACCTCGAAGCGGGATCGGTCAACGGTCACCCGCAGTGGAACGATGTGGGTAAGCAGATCCGTATGGGGATCTTCTTCACGGCGGCGAACTTCTTCATCGAGGGCGATGCGCGCGGCTATCTCAGGTCGGAGGGAGTGCCCGGCATGGATCGCAGTGGCCATGACCGGACCGGGGCCGTCATACGCGACGAAAGGAGGGTTGATAACCACTCGTACCCCCAGAACTTCGGGGCCAAACAGCCGGAACCGCTGGGCATGGGCTGACGTCAGAGGGCCATGCAAAGAGACCGTTCTGTTGCCGACACGCGGCGCCACCGCTTCGAAAACCTGGCCGCAGAGGTCTATGAGCCGCTCCAGCGCTATGTAAGTCGCCGGGTCGAGCCGGACGCCGTGGACGACATCACCTCCGAGACGATGCTGACGCTGTGGCGACGGCTGGACGACCTGCCTGCAAACGCACGGCTGCCCTGGACCTATGGGGTCGCCCGCCGGCACATCGCCAATCACCGTCGTACAGCCCTTCGCCATCTCCGCCTCGTGCGTCGGGCCGAGGCCGAGCCGCCACCTGTTTCTGCTTCCGATCATCCCCTCGACGCCGAGCTGCACACTGCCCTCGCCGCCCTCAACAAAACCGATCAAGAGCTCCTCAACCTGTGGTCGTGGGAACAGCTCGAACCTGGCGAGATCGCGGTCGTTCTTGGGCTCACCTCCAACGCCGTTTCCATCCGCTTGCACAGAGCCAAAAAGAAGCTCGGCGAGAATCTCGAGATCGCACGAAAGAATGAGACCTTCTCCGGACACTCACACCGTGAAAGCAGAAAGGAGGATCGGTCATGAACGACGACGACCTGAGAACCAGGCTGGCGAA
This sequence comes from Acidimicrobiia bacterium, assembly GCA_040905905.1. Taxonomy (GTDB): domain Bacteria; phylum Actinomycetota; class Acidimicrobiia; order Spongiisociales; family ZC4RG35; genus JAICND01. Next base: position 42,616 of record JBBDQN010000011.1, on the reverse strand, counting down.
GTCAAACCCGATCCCTCCTTCGGAACCGGTGGACCCGATCACCAGCGATCGGGCAAGAGCATTGATGGAGGAAATCATGTCTACCGCAGTAAAGGAACCACGTGTCCAGCGGCCTCGCTTTGGCAGGCTCAGCGCGGTGGCAGCCGCGTTGGTTGTCGTGGTCGGCGGAGCGGCTCTGGTGCAGAGCCTGGGTACGTCGGGGGACCCGTTGGTCTTGACCGGCGGCTCGGGCGACTCGACGGCCAGCTGCCTTGTCTTTGACGTCGAAACCCTAGGCGGCATGAGCCCGGCTTTCGGCGGAACCGTGGTCGAACTGACCGAATCGGTGGCGACCCTCGAGGTGGACCGCTGGTTCACCGGCGGCGATGTCGAGATCGTGGAGATCCAGTACACGCCTGGCTTCGAAGCCCTAATCGGCACCCCGACCTTGGAGGTTGGGCAGCGTTATCTGATCACCGCCACCGACGGCGTGGTGAACGGCTGCGGATACAGCGGACTCGCCACCGCTGACTACGAGGCAGCGTTCGAACAGGCCTTCGGCGCCTAATCGCCCCCCGATGACATGGACCTCGATCCCTAAGGGGGGTCGGGGTCCATGCGCGTGATGCCGTCTTGAGGCAACGCTTTGCGTCCGGCGACGGGGAGGATCCATTTCGGCGGGGAACGGACTGAACCCGCACATAGCGCTACCCGTATCCCAAAGGGCACGAGGCAGACCCGTGCGCCGTCCAAAGAGCACGCCCCTAAGAGCCCTACTCAACTGCTTTCGGAAACTACAGCGAACAGACGCCAGGGCTCGGCGACGCCCTTCAAGGAGTGCTCGCCGCGATCGGCGAAGTCGAGACCCGACCCGGACGCGAGCTGGCGGCTGGTGCCCGAGACGAGGATCTCGCCAGGCCCAGCCTGGGCCATCACTCGCGCCGCAATGTGCACGTTCAAACCGCGGACCTTGTCAGCGGTGACCTCGACCTCGCCGGTGTGGATTCCCGCCCTGATTTCCAGCTCCAGACCACCCATCGCAATGACCAAGCCCGTGGCGCATCGAATAGCGCGGGCCGGACTGTCGAACTTGGCCAGAACGCCATCCCCGGTGGTGTCGATCAAGTGTCCGCGGAAGCGGTCGAGCTGAAGGCGAGTCGTCTGGTAGAAGGAGGCCAGTAGCTCCTTCCATCGAGCGTCACCCAGGCGTTGGGCGAGGGGGGTAGAACCCACGATGTCCGTGAAGAGCAGGGTCGTAAGAACCCGTTCACCCACTGCCGGGGGCTGGGCCCAACCTCGTGGTGGTGCGATGTCATAAGCAACCAAGCGCTCCTCTCCCACCACCCAGCCGTCGTGACCGGGTGGGATATCGACCACATCACCAGGGCCGATGTCGTGGGTCGCGCCGTTGTCCATGACGACTCGCATCCGACCGGAAACGACCAGCATGAAATGAGGAAATTGGCAGCTAGGCGTCCCCACCCTGGGGCCAATGTGCTCAGCCCAATGCCATCCCGGCTCCAGAATGGTTCGACCAAAGTTCAGTTCAGACAGCTGCACGATCCGATTCTCTCCGAGTTCGAAAATGGTCAACTCGTCGGGTTGATCGAGGTTGCGCTTCTGGAAGCCGGGCATTTGTCAGAGACTACGCCTCAATAGGCTTCACTACCGACCACGCTCCCGTAACGGTTCCGTCACCCTGGCGACGATGCCCGGATTGAGCCCCACAAGGACGCGACTTACGGCAAGGCATCGCTATTCGATTGCATCGGCCTCATGGATTTCATCCTCGGGTATCGGCCCCTACGACCTCCGCCTCCAGCTCACCTCGATGATCTCGAGCGCGCTCTACGTCGCCCGACACACCGGGCGACTGGACGCAGCGGACTTACGCGCATTGAATCTCACCCAAGCCTTCCTACCAAGACGGTATGACCTGCCCGCGATTTCCCGTCCACCGGGCAAAGGAATTACGTAGGATTCGCCGCCGTTGGCGCCCGAGGGAGGTGCACATGGAGGCGAGCCAGCTGGCGGACCTACCCCTGTTGGCAGAGTTGTCCGGCGCGGACCTGGAAGTCCTGGCCGAGCGGATGCGCGAACTCGAGGTCGCGGCCGGCAGCTTTGTGGTGAAACAAGGTGAGCTCTCTTACAAGTTCTATGTGATCCTCGAGGGCACAGCGGTGGTGGAACGAGACGGAAGTCATCTCGCCGATCTTGGACCGGGTGACTTCTTCGGCGAAATGGGCATTGTCGGTCACTCCCGGCGCGGTGCCGACGTTGTTGCGACTTCGCCAATGCGGATGGTCGTTCTGGTCGGCTGGGATCTCCGGATGCTGATGGACGAGTTCCCGCGCTTGAGCCGTCGAATTCAGCACGCCATCGTCGACCGGGCCGAGAGCTGACTGACCGCAACCTGAGGGATTCGGCGCAGGTCGACCCTCTTGCTAGTGGGTTCTGCCTGCCGTATCCCTCCATCAACTCTGATACCGATGCGGCTCGACTTGACCGAGTTTTCAAACAGCGTTTCCAACCAATCCCGGGCTTTGTGAGATCTCCACTCTGCGACGGGGTCGTCCCCGGTGCTTCATCCAGCCCGTAGTGCTTCGACCGGCTCGAGGCGAGCGGCGCGAAGTGCGGGGTAGAAACCGGCGATGAGCCCGGTGACGCCGCCGACGAGTGGGGCGGTCAGCGGAACCCAAGGATCTAGGACCGGGATCCAGGTTCGGGAGGCGGATATGGTCACAATCACCAGCACCCCCAGGCTGGCGCCAAGGACGCCGCCGATGAGGCCCATGGCGGTGGTCTCGACCAGGAACTGGGCGGCAATGTGCCGTCTTGCTGCGCCCAAAGCTCGTCTCAGACCGATCTCGCCTACCCGTTCCAGAACCGAGACCAGGGTTACGTTGGCGATGCCGATTGCTCCCACCAGCAGCGCAACGCCGCCCAACACCAGAAAGAGGGCGTTGACATCGCCTTCGACGTCACGGCGAAGATCGGCGGGCTCGGGTGGCTTCTGGACCCTCAGCAGAGATGGCTCGTTGGGGGAGAGGGCGATGGCGGCCTGTTGGGCGACTAGAGATGCCGCCCCCACTGCGACATCCATCTGAACTGTGGACGCAGAACTGTAACCGTATCGGTCCTGAGCAGTTCCCTCGGGAATGATGACGGCGTTTAGGAGTTCTGGCTGGCGGCGCACCGCGTCGAGAATTCCAATCACGACGAACGCCTCTTCACCCACGAACACCACCGGCTGTTGATCCACTCTGGTGACATTGAGGCGGAGAGCGGCACCGGAACCGAGGACTGCCACTCGGTCGGCTCGATCAGAGTGGCCGAAGTCGAACCAGCGGCCCGTGGACAGGTCACCCCGTACGGCAGCCAACAGACCTGGACTGGCCCCGAAGACGCTCATCTGGAACTCGGTCTGGGCGAGCGGATCGGGGATGGGGACCGATCTCACCAAGGCCCCTTGCAGATTCACAGGTCCCATTGTCCCTGCCGCCGTGACACCGTTGAGGCGGGTCAGCCTCTGCTCAGCGTCGCGGGGGATCGCTACTCGTGTCTCTCCACTGCCGAAAAAAGTAGGCTCGTTGGTAACCACCACCGAGGTGGCGGCCAGCTCGTCAAACCGTGCGATGATCTGGTTCCCGGCAGTTTTGGCTACGCCGAGAGTCGCCACTAGAGCACCGATGCCAAGAACGGTGCCAAGAACCGTCAGCATGCTGCGGCCCGGCCGGGCGAATATCCCCGCCACCGCCTCGGCAACTAGATCGCGCACCTCCATGCGGGCAGGTGCCATGTCAGAATTCTTTGTGTCGGGCTTTAGGGCGACGATGTCGCTCACGCCGACTCCTCGACTCGCCCGTCTCGCAGCCTGATGACACGGTCGGCGTGGCCAGACACATTGTTGTCGTGGGTGACCACCATCAAGGTCAGACCGTCGGCCCGCAGCTCGTCGAAGAGGTCAAGCACGGCGGCGCCCGTAACTGAGTCCAGGTTGCCGGTGGGTTCGTCGGCCAGGAGCAGCGCGGGACGGTTGACGAGGGCCCGGGCGATTGCCACCCGTTGCCGCTCTCCACCCGAGAGTTTGGTTGGCCGGAAATCGATTCGGTGCTCCAGCCCCACTCGCCGAAGCGCATCCTCAGCGGCAGGCACCCGCTCGGCGCGGGGCATCCGGTTGTATATGGTGGCCAGGAGGACGTTCTCCAACACGGTGCGGTGACCGAGAAGGTGGAACGCTTGGAAGACGAAGCCGATTCGACGGCTCCTCAGCCCGGCCCGCTGTCCCTCGCTGAGCATCGACGTATCGACACCCTCGAGGAGGTAGACACCTTGGCTGGGCCGATCAAGCAGCCCTATCAAGTTCAGCATGGTTGACTTGCCCGATCCAGAAGCGCCAACCACAGCCACGTAGTCTCCCCGACCAACCGCAACATCAGCTTCGACCAGAGCGGGGACGGACACGTCGCCGGCGGCGAAGGTACGACCTGCTCCCCTAAGTTCCACGACCGGATTTCCCGCGGTCATGACCCTTCCGTGGTGCCAGTGGTTCCCTCAGGAATTGAACCGTCAACCCTCCCCACTACCACCTGGTCGCCTTCCACTAGCTCCCCTTCTAGCGGATTCACCTCGACCAGACCCCCGGCGGCGAGGCCGGGCTCCACTTTGACGGTCCGCAGGGTGCCGTCTGGGTCTTCGACCTGGAGGATCGTTGACCCGTCGGCAGTTGCCGATAGCGCTGCGGCCGGAACGGCCAACACCTCGCCTCCGGTGGAACTGACCGGGATGGTAACCCGCACGTTGGAACCGATCATCTCTTCGGGGATCTCAGCTGGGCTGATCTCGATGTAAAGACGATCCGAAGCGAGGCCGTTGGTACCGGCACGGTCGGCTTTCGAAGTGATAACTCCGGGGATGGCTGCCCCCGTCTCAGGGTTCTCAATTTCGACCTCCATCCCCTCCTCAATCCGGGTGGCATCGCGGTCGGACACAGACGAGCGCAGAGCCAGCTCCGACCCGGATACCGTCATGAATGCACCTTCAATAATTGACCCGCGGGAGACGGTCACCTGGTCAACTCGAACGGGGAGCCGGCTAATGAAAACGACTTCGCCGGCGGGGAGCCACGTGCCTAGTTCGACAGCCAGTTCATCCAGCTGCTCCCGCGCCGCCACCAGCTCAGCCCTGGCCGAGTCGATCTGGCGACGGATCGGTGATGTATCCACTCCTTGTTGCAGATCAGCCAGTGCAGCCTTGGCGACGGTCACGCGAGCTTGGGCAACCTCTATCAACCCTTCCTGCTCCCTAATAGTCCTATCAAGGTCGAAGTTGGCTTGTTCGAGATCAGCGGTGGCGGCAGCGACCTCTGCCTCGGCTTCCTCTACGGCCTGTTCCAACGCCCCTAACTCTTCTGCACTCGGCGGTGGGTTTGCCGCTTGAGCTTCAGCTAATTCGGCTGAAGCCGTTGCCAGATCGCCTTCGGCAGCGCCCAGGGTCACAACGGCCTCGGAAACCGCCCTGGCCGCTAATTCGTTGGCGCGGGCCGCGTCGATCTCGGCCAGATCAAGGGCATCCTCTGCAGCGAATATTTCGGCCCCGGCCGATGCGATTGCCGACTGACCAGGGCCTGACGAGACATCACGGAGTGCGGCTTGAGAGTCGGCCAGAGCCCCTTCGGCGGCTCTCACCCTCTCGCGCGAAGCGGCGAGCGTCGCCTCGTCCGCCTCCGACAACCCGTTGGGGCGGTACCCGGCTTCCTGGTACCACGCGGCCACCGATGCTCCAGTCGCCTGGTCCCATCCCTCGTCGGGAACTCCGCCGAAGAATCCCATCCGGGCTAGTGCCTCCTCCAGTTGGAGGACGTCGTCGCCCGCGGAGCCAGGACGCAGATCCCGATACATAGGGATCTCGCCGGTCAAGAGGAAAACCGGGCGTCCCACCACTTCGACGGCCATCTCGCCTTCTGCCAATTCGGAGTCGACCTCGACCGCCTGAGTCACGACCAGGCGCTCGGGCTGATCTGCCAACGAGCCCGACAGAGACAATGACACGGGATCATCGAAGACGATGTCGCCTCGAGTGATGACGTCGGCGGACAGGACTTGGAGCACGACTGCAACGGTGATGTTGGATGGTTCCGGAGGCTCAGCTGCAGCGGCGATTTCGGCTGGGGAACGGATGCGGGAGCCAAAAAACCACCCGATGCCGGCCGCCGCTACAACGGCCGCCACCACACCCATCAGCAAAGTGTTGCGTTTCACTACAGGCCTCGGCACATTGCGCCGAGAGCTGGCTCAGCCACCCTGAGCTTCACGAATCTGTTCGAGGATGGTTTGGTTCTGGGCGATGAAATCGGCTTCGTACTCCTCCGACACCTCCTGATACAGGTCGTTCATGTCGGCCGCGCATTCCCAGTCAGCCACCGCCATGACGATCTCCTCCTGCTGGAGCGCGGCTAAAGCTTCCTGGTCGATATTGGCGGTTCTGGCCTGCTCGGCCTCTCTAAAGAAGGCGTCGATTTCCTCTTGAGTTTTCTCCTCGAAGAAGGCGTTGATCTCGTCTTCGGTCCAACCCTCGAAGGGGTCGACGAATCCACCGTTGGGCCCGAGAATCGCATCCAGTCGAGTCTGGAAATCCTGATGTACTGTTTCCCACATTCTCTCGCGCGACTCCACTTCGTAACCCGCCTCCGCCATACAGGCTGACCAGTCCTGATTGGCCTCTACGATCCGAGGGTCGGCCTGGACCTGCTGATACATCGCATCCATAGTCGGCTGCAGCTCCTCCCACAACGCCTGGGTATCACCTTGGTCGCCATACTCTGCCTCATAGGCTTCTCCCTGACAGCCGGCGCCGTACCCGGTGCTGTAGTGGATGGTCTCCCCGGTCTCTGAGTCGACCTCCGTCGTCATGTCCTCTTCCTGTTCCTCCGGGGTCCCGTAGAGGGCTTCGTACCACGCTTGCTGCTGCGTTTCGGACATCGCCTCAAGGCTTTCCTGGTTGGGGTCGACCCACTCGGATCCCGTAAACTGATCTTCATTGCCGTACCAGGTGGTGATCCCGAAACCCTGCGTCCTCACCCTCTCCTCCTCGTCGGACTCGTCCCACACTTGGAATGACTCTTCGGGAGGAAGGATCGGCTGGTAATCGAAACCTTGCTCGGCCATGCAAACGCGAATGGCTTCTTGGATTCGCGCCTCTTGATCGCGGTAGTTGGCCTGAGCGGCCTCGGGGTCTTCGTTGCCGTAGCCAAAGAAATCGGCCAAGGACTCCGCTTCACCCGACGAAGCCTCACTAACGGTCGCGTCGGTGTCCTCGGGAGTGGCTGAGCCGCCACCGCACGCTGTCAGCAGCAAGCTAAGGGTGGCCGCGGTCCATTTCAGTGGTGGGCGCATCCTGGACCCTGCCTAGTCTTGCGTTGGGAACCCTTGTATAGACGTCGCCGAGCCGCCACAGGTTCCAATATGCACTATTCCTTTCTCAGTCGAGTTCGTTAGCTGCGCCGGCCTCTGGGTCACAGATGCCTGTCTTCAGGGCTCACCTCTCCACCTATCCTGTCCCTGACGGCGGGAACCATCGGCAGTAGACCGAGTTCTCAACCGCGTTTCCAACCAATCCCGGGCCTGTAGCTCAAACCGGCAGAGCAGGGGACTTTTAATCCCAAGGTTGAGGGTTCGATTCCCTCCGGGCCCACCAAAAAAATCACTGTCAACACTGGCCCATCCAAGGAGGTACCTCGGGACCGAGTGTCTACAGCTGGCCGTATAGTGGCGAGCCAGTGGCAGAAATCGATGAACACTCGTTCGTTGGCTTGCCGGATAACTCTGCTACCAACGCGCCCCGAGGCGACCCGGTACCGGGGAGGACCTAATTCGTCGTGCCTTCGGGAAAGCAGGCTTGGCTTGGCGTCGCGGCTATTGCTGTCAGCCACCCCTGCTCGATCCGAAAGAAGCCGACGTAGTCGAAGAAGTCAAATCCTCTGGCGAATTCGGTGGCTTCGTACTGACCGGGAGGAAGCAACACGTCTGACAGACCGAACGCGGACGGGGTGTCGTAGACAAGCGCTTCGATAGAGGTCTGGACGGTGCATTCGCCGGGTAAGGGGCCGGGCGCTAGGCCTGGAATCGAATAGTCAACGGAGCCGAGCCCGGGGAAGGCGTTGTCGTAAATAGTGGTCAGGTCGATTGCTGGCACTGGCGGCAGGTCAATCTCACCTTGTCGGAGGGCTTCTCTTATGCCGGCATCAAGCTGTACAGGGCTATGAAGTTCTAAGACCGCAACTGCCCATGTTCGCAGGGCTACATCAGCGTCATCCTCATCGGAGCCCTCTTCAACAGGCGGTTTGGTTCGGCCGAGAATCCCCACAGCGAGGTTGACATATTGCGCTGCCACTTCCCGGTCGCTGATCGCCTGTTGAGTTGCGAGCTCCCGCTCCTTGGTCGCATCGTTGAAGCAGTTCGTAAGCAAAAGAAGAAATATCGGGATGAGGACCGTTGCAGCCGGCCGAGATGCTTTGTCGGCGGTGCCGAGCCACCCCTGCAATGTCCCGCTCCGAGGAGAACCGCAGTGGGGGCACGCTGCCGCATTTTCTGAAATGGGTCGTTTGCATTCGGGACAATCGACAATTGCCAAAAGAATTCCCCTCCCTAAGGGGCTACTGAGGCTACCCGCATCACCTATAGCCCATCGATCATCTCTTCCACTCGCGCCACTGCTTCAGCTTGTTGGCCGGGCATCAAGTGGCCATAGACGTCGAGAGTGAAGCTGGCGGAGGCGTGGCCAAGGCGAGTACTTAGCGTTTTGATGTCCATGCCTCTTTCGATGCAGTGGGAGGCGTGCGTGTCCCGAAGATCATGGAAGCGGATCCTCGGCACCCCTGCCCGCAGTGCCAGACGAATGAAGACCTTCGACACATCATCACCCACAAGCGGTGCTCCGTCGGGCTTACAGAAGACAAGGCCGTGGTCCCGATAAGCCGCACCCCATGCCAGTCGCTCCTCCAGAGCGGTCCGCCGCCGAGAACGCAGCACCTCAACAGTGGCCCGTCCCACATCGATGGTCCGCCGGCCATGGTCGGTCTTGGGCGGCCCGAAGATCGGCCGGCCCGTTCCGTCAATGTCGGCGAGCTGGCGCGTGACCGTGATCAAGGCGCGGTCCAAGTCGATTGCGTCCCACGTGAGACCGAGGACCTCCCCGCGTCGCAGCCCAGTCATGGCGACGGTGCGAAAGAGCGGATGGAGCGAATGGTCGGCGACTGCCTCAAGGAACGTGCGAAGCTCTCCCGGCGTCCAAACAGCCCCCTCGGGCGCCTTGGCCGCCTTGGCGCTAGGTGGGTCGGCGGCATCGGTCGGGTTGCGAGTGAGGAGGTTCTTCCGGACGGCGTCCGAGAAGCTCTTCCGCAAGATGACGTGAACGTATCTGGTGGTCCGTGGTGAGAGGCCGCCCCGCCCGTCACTCCGGCCGGACTCGAGAAGCTTGCGGTAGAGGCGGTCCAGATCGGTGGCCGTGAGACCTTGGAGGCGGCCGGCACCGATCGCAGGCACCACATGCAGGGTGATCTTCTGCCCGTAGCTGGCGAGAGTCGAGGGCCTGAGTCCGGCTGCCGTCTGTTGAGAAAGCCACTCCTCGAGATACTCGGCGACGGTGACCTTGGACGGCTCGACCAACCCCCCTTCGTAGGCCTGCTGCTGGACCGCAGCAAGCGCGACGATCGCCTCCCGCTTAGTAGAGAAGCCGGTCCTGGTGTGACGCTTCCTGGGTGCTCCTGGAGGGCTTACCAGCACCTCGAAACCCCACCTGGCCTCTCCGGCACATGGGCACTTCCGCTGGCCCTCGCCGACCGCTTTGGCGCAGGTGCGGCATCTGCGGAACACATAACCTTCTCTCACTTTTGCTGGTCTCTTGGCGGGGGCGCGTTTCTGGATGGCCTGCCCCCTTTGGTGGGCGTCGGCGGTTCCTTCTTATTCATGTACTGGTCAACCCAGGTGTCCGCATACAGCTCATCGGTAAGCTCCACCCTCTTCCAGTCGAGCATCGCCGCGAGACTCCTCAGGGCCGGCGCCATCCGATCAAGATCTCCAAGGAACTGTCCCGTCGTCGCCCGGATCCACGCCACAAGCTCCTCTCTCACGGTCTCGTCGAATTGCAGAGCCGCTGGGGGCAGAACCGACGGGGAGCGGGTCGTACCACCTGGAGTACGAGACAGCAGATGTTCGATCCGGGCCTGCACCTCGGGCGTCGAGAACGCCACCAACTTGGCAACTTCGTCGGGTGCCAAGACGAACGCCTCCGCGGCATCCTCCGCTGCCACGCCGACCATCCCGCCGCCTAGGTCCTCTGGATCGGGTGGAAGGAGGAACCAAGAGACGGGCCGCCGGAAGAGCTGGGCGAAGGCGAGCAACTCATCGACGCTGAAAGAGCGAGGGCGCCGGTCAGGACGAGTGGGAAGACGCGACGACTCGGCCTGAGAGACGAGCGACTTCGACCAGGTGGTGCCCAGGAACGGCTCGAGTCGGCTTCCCATCTCCTCCTGGGACCATTCGGCGATCTGGCGGGCCCGCCACAGGTTGTGGGCGACGATCTGGTTTGGTGGAGCTGTTGGCTCCGATGGACGAGTCGAACCGATGGGAGGACGAAGGATGAAGACGGTTGCGGACTTGCGTGGTGAGATCGAGGTAGCGGAGGCAAAAGGGGATTTCGACACGGCTATGGCGTTGAAGTCGGAGTGGCTTTCGGTGCTGCGGCGGAAGGGTGAACCGGATGCCCGCAGCCCGGAGGAGCTGGAGGCGTTCCGGGTAGCAGTGACTCCGCAGCCGCAGCCAGTGACGGGGGAGGGTGCAGGAGCAGGGAACAGCGAGGGGAAGGGATCGTGAGCGCCGGGTCTGAGGTCAAAGAGGCGCGGGCTCTTGTTGAGGAGACGGAGCGGCAGTTGGCTCAGGCTCGCGCTCGAGCGTCTGAACTCGAGCAGGGGTTGAAGAACGGCGACCTTGAGATCACCGAGAAGAGCTTTCGGGAGGCTAGGGGCCGCGAGGAATATTTGGTGCCACGGCTGGAGGGGGCGAAGCGGCGATTCCTAGCGGCTGAAGGCAAATTGACCGAGGAACGCTCCGATGTGCTCTACGGGGAGATGCAGGAGGCCCTTGCCGGTGGGCTTGTGGAGATGCGAGAGGCGGTCGACGCCTTCCAGCAAGCCGGCTCGAGGCTGATCGGCGTGGGGCAACGTTACGCCTCAACGGCGGACGAGCTTCAGGCCCGCTGGCGGGTGCTGCTCCCCGAAGGGGCAAGTGCCGACAACCGCGACCTGCCCGCGTATCTGGCCCGCTTCACCAGGTTCGGAGTGTTCGGCAACCTCGATGGAACCGCAAACTCGCCCACCACCTGGGACGTTCCCGCCATACCTTTGGCGCTCGTAGCCGAACTCCTAGAGAAGCTGCCAGACCTGACCCCCAAATGGCGGACGGCGGTCAGGTCGATCGCCGGCGCAGAAATCACCCATGAGCTCGAGAAGCTGCGTCGGGTCCTTCCGCGGTCCAAGCCGCAAGCAAGCAGGGAGAAGCCTGCGATACAGATCGAGACTGATCGAAAGGCGGGTTGAGCAATGGCCACGGGACGACAGGTCGACATCCGAAAGCTAACCGATCAGACCGGAGGCACCCCATCGGTCACCGACACGGTGATGGAGTCCCCGCCACCTATCGAGAGGCCGCTCTCGCTAATCAGCTCGCCACCATCACTCGCAACATCAACGACCTAATCGAGGTCGCTGGTCACAAGCCCGGCTGATCCGTCGCACAAGGTGCGTTACCACCTTGTTGGCCATCCCCACTTTTCATACACATCGATCTTCCAGACCTTCCCAATCACTGTCCCGAGCAAAGGCTGAACGAAGTGCCACATGCAAGCCAGACCGGGAAATCCGAATGTGACCACCGCGACCCAGCGTTCTGAGCCTTCACTAACAATGGCAATCAAGACTGCCGCTGTCGTGAACACCAGTCCAAGCAGACCTACAAAAAACGCTGACAGGAAGTCCCACAGCCACTCCGAGACCTTGCTCCAAGCCTCTCTCGGAAACCCCATCACGCCCGTTCTCCTTCTGCGCTGGTCACTGATCCCGCCATCAGAATACGAGTGACCGCCAGACCCCGGGGTCTGCACTGGTGCGTCCAACTACCCGCGCAAGTCCGTGATATCGCGAACAGCGGATCCCATAACCGGTGAGGAGACTGATACCCGAGCATTGGTGTTGGCGGGCCGAAGTTCCGGATCGACCGACGATCGGCATGCCACAATGGCTAACTGTGCCGCATCAGGTAGTGGATGTGTTCCTTTCGGTAGATACCGCCATAACGCGCGGTGAGCTCATCCACCGTGACAGCAGCCGGGACAAAGAGTTTCACTTCCAAGACTGGTTTGGTGCCCGACTCGCCTCAGCGGGGATTCTCTTCGATCAAGGTGGGCGCAACAGTTATCCCGACTTCACGCTGGTGAACTCGCCGGAAGGATTCGAGGTTAAGGGCCTCGGTTACCCCGGTCGTGAGGCAGATTACGACTGCAACAGCCAAGTCCCTGTGGGTACGCACAACGGTCGCGATGTTTATTACGTCTTCGGCCGCTATCCATCGAATGCGATAGAGCCCGAGTATCCCGTGATCGACCTAGTCGTCTGTCATGGAAGCCTGCTCAATGCTGACAGCGACTACGTCCATCTCAACAAGAGCATCCGTGCCTTCGGTACCTACGGAGACATCTTGCTTCGCGACCGCAAGATGTACGTGGCGCCAACGCCTTTTGCCCTTCTTGAGGGAACCACGGGGCAACGGACGCTGATTCTTCCTGCTGGCACTGCCTCCGACGACAGGCTCACCCCGGCAGGCGAGTTCGAGAGAGTTGAGGTGAATGAGCTTCTCGCGACCTACACCTTCGACCTAACTCAGAATGACCTAATCCCCGGATTCATGCCCAATCCCAACGGAGGAATGCAACACCTATTCGAGGCATTCAGAATTCGTAATACTGAAGGTCCACAAGTGAACCTTCGCGCTGCCATCGCACCCGCTCCATCCATAGAGCCTGATATTGAGCCAGAGGGCGACATATGAAGCCCTATTCGATCGTTTCTATGTTCACCGGAGCTGGAGGTTTGGACTTGGGGTTTGAACAGGAGGGATTCCACCATCTCGAGTGCGTCGATCTAGATCCTTGGTCTATTGACACTCTCAGACAGAATCGACCGGACTGGTCGCCTGTGCTAGCGGATGCCCGGGTGTGGTCACCAGTCAGCAACGAATGTGACGTGTTGATCGCAGGACCCCCCTGTCAGGGATTCAGCCTCGGAGGCCATCGACGTGCTGCTGATGACCGAAACAAGCTCTTCCGCGAGGTCGTCCGGGTAGCTGAAAGTCTCAAGCCGCGTGTCGTCTTGATCGAGAACGTCCTCAATCTCCGCACGATGATTGAACCGGAGTCAGGAAAACCATTTGCTTATCACATCGCATCGGAGTTGGAACGCTCCGGATACGAAGTTCGATTCGACATTTTCAGGATGGCGCACCACGGAGTCCCGCAGACGAGAAGAAGGTTTGTTTTCGTTGCCTTCAAGAACAGTCTTCCGAACGGATACCAACTCCCAGCGCCCGGCCCCATCACAACGATCCGTCCGTACATTTACGACCTTGCGCAAGCCGGTGGACAATGTCTTCCCAATCATGACCCGCGGTGGGGCTTCGACTCCGCGGTCCATGTCGAGACGGGCCAACCTTTTGATGAGACGGAAGAGGTTGTTCCCGTGCGGTTCTCTCGGACTGCGTCTGACGGCAACCCCATACGCAGCTTCGATGCCCCCTTCCCAGCTGTCGACACTGCCACCATATGGGGATGGGCACAGGGGGGCGTGCAGGCCGCACGATTCTCTAAAGACCGCAAGAACGGAAAGCACATTCGCAATCCTGACGCAAACGTAACCCTGTGGAGGGTGACAGCGTCGAGACTAAGGGCCTTCACGCATCGAGAATATGCTCGACTGCAAACCTTTCCCGACGAATGGGAATTCATTGGAGGCAACAAGCGAGATGTCCACCTCCAGATTGGTAACGCAGTGCCAGTCGAATTCGCACGCAGGTTGGCGCGCAATATCCGACTTGGGTTAGAAGCCCGAGATAAAAGCAGCTCCGTCAGAGACGATGACGGTCGCCTGACCCTCTTTTGATGCCAAGTGGGAACGATCCGAGAGCGTCCCGATCCCGAATGATGGCTGGCAACCGATCGCGAGACACAGGCCCCGAAAGAAAACTGCGCTCGGCGGTGCACCGAATGGGCCTTCGGTTTCGAGTCAACCAACTCATTCTCGTCAGTGACCATCGCGTGAGACCAGACTTAGTCTTTGGGCCGAGTCGAGTCGCCGTGTTTGTTGACGGCTGCTTCTGGCACCGATGCCCTCAGCACGGCAACTCGCCTGTCAAAAACGTCGACTACTGGGAACCGAAGCTTGACAAGAACGTCAAGAGAGACGAAGCGAACCGAGACGCGCTAGAGGCCGATGGGTGGGTTGTGATGCGATTCTGGGAGCATGAAGACCCTGAGCGGTCAGCTCAGATGATAAAAGATACAGTGAAGGCTCGCTAAGGGGTTTGCATCCCGTTAGCAGCGGTCGAAAAGTACCTGTCAACATCGTGGCCTCAGGTGCAAAGCGGATTGGATATCCCGTGTTTGGCTATCGCTCAGGATTCAATTTGAGTATGAACCAGTCACCGACTTCAGAAGATACCGAACTCAAGTCCAAGGCCTTTCGCAAGCCAACGCCTTCGCTCAATCCATGCGAGATTCGGTTACGTCGATCAACCAAGAATGCAAGTTCTCGGCGCAGGCGTTGGTCATCGGCGTCAAGGAGAGCAGCGAACTCGGACGCGAGTGTCGAATCGAACCTCCCCATCAGCTCCTCCAAGAGGTCGGGATCGGGGTTTCTGGTCCTTTCAAGCCATGATCGAGCGAACGCTCGCACAAGGCCGCCAGAGCGAGCAGCAACATAGCCTCGACAAACCTCGTATACGACTTGCTCGAGATATCCGCAACTCCGCACGACAAGCAGTCGCGCAAGCCAGCCGACCACATCGTCATCAAGGGCTCTACTCGAAGCCGACTGAAGTAACGATGCGAGTTGGTCCAGGTTGTACTTGAGGCTGGTTACCTCCCGCGGTGGCCACCTTGTCGCCACTGCGCCTCAGGCTGTGCCGAGTGCCAGAGTTGCCAGAGCGAGGCGCTTTCGAACGCTTTCTTCGTCCGCGGTGGCGCGCGATATCACAGGATCGAGTTCGGGGTTCTCCATCAGAGCCGCAACTGCTGCTGCCACTGCCTCGCGTTCTGGTGGAGCGCCCGCGTCGAGTCGCCGCGCCAACCCGACAAGAACAGCTTCGGCCAACGCTGCAGTGACCTGTCTGGCGCGGCCCCTGATTGATGCTGGCCCCGGTCCTTCGAGCAAGAGTACGGAAGCATCATGAAAGCGTGTGCGCACCGTGCCCACATCAAGCTTGGACAAGTCGCGATGCCGGGCCGCAAAATCGTTCAGGTACTTCTTGAGAGGGCGTGCATAGTCGCCTGGCGCAACATACAAAGCAATGAATCGCAGAATGATTTCTTGATCCCGCAGGCGAGGCGACTCGGGCCCGTATAGCGCACGCCACGCTACGTCCCGATTCAGGTCTGTTAGGAACTCCACGAAAGGCCCGGCATACAACGCAACTCGGATCTCGTGCGGCGTGAGTGGGGTTCCACCTGCGTTTAGGCGTTCAAAGATTTGGTACACGCTGTCGAGAGACTCCACCGACCCATCGGTCTTAACAATCGTCGCCTGTACGAATGTGTTATCGATCGTCCTCTTCTGTTCGGCGTCAAGCGTCTTGTACGTGAGGCCCTTAAACAGTTTCGCGACATTTGCAAGCTCGAATTCCTTTTTCTCATGCATCCCCTCGTAAAACATTGACAACGTCCGCAAACGCTGCTATCCATCAAGCACGAGATATCGTTTGTCTGCTTGTTGGACCAGGAAGATCCCGGGAATCGGGTACCCCAGGAGCAGCGACTCCACAAAGCGGTCCATCTGCGGCTTGCGCCAAACAAATCGGCGCTGAAAGCCGGCGGTTTCGATCGTTTGGTCTCCGTGACCGAACGTCGGAATGACTATGTCGCCGCGCTGCAACCGACGAACAAGACCCTCTACATCAAAGTCGGTTCCTGAGTATGTAACCGGCTGTGGGGTAGGATCTGATTCATCAAGACTCTCGAGTTCCTCAACCTCAAGGTCAGCCGACTCCAAAGGGGTCTCGGCTCCGCCTGTGCCGGCAATCCGCGCTCCCTGTTCGACATCACGTTCCTCTTCGGCTTTTTCAGGCAAGGCTCGACTCCATGGGTCAGTTGCAAGGTAGCAAACCCCAACTCCACGCTGCTGGGTGCAAGCTGAATGCAAACCGCAAGGGAGCATACGGTGGGACACAGAAGGTCGTGCGCGGAGGCCAGGCAGCGCCCCAGCCTGTAATAGACCGGACAGGATGAAACTCGAGGGCGCGTCGCAACACGGACGTCGCGAACTTCTAATCCGAAGGTCAAGGGTTCGATTCCCTCCGGGCCCACCTGAGAAAGCCTTCGGCCTACCAGCGATGTAGGTTCTCCCCGCATGCCAGAGTCGTGGGGATCCCTTACGATCGATGATCGATCGCTAACTATCGCGTTTGCTGTCCTCTCGGTCTCAGTCATAGGGATTTTCGTAGCAGTCATCCCCGGGCGCAGCCAGTCACGAGCTCTACGTCGGATCGAAGACATCGAGAGGGAGCACCTAGCGCTAGAGCAGGGCCGCACCGTGGCCGATCGGTACGACGACGTTGTGCCGACCTTTGAATTAAAGGTGGACCCAGCAAGACACCCGGGAACCAATCCCAGACTGTCCATTACTTGCGCTGGGGGATCGCAGACCTACCAAGTTGACGCTGACATGATGAAGGACCTTGGGTTCCCGACCGCGATCGCCCTCATTGGAGATGACCTGAACTTATGGAAGGGGACAGCAAGGCCGTGGGTTTACAAGCGTTACCGACTCGGACGATTTGAGAACGGCGAAACGCACTGGTACTCGGTGCAACCCCCCCTGGTCTCCTCCCGAGCCGATGATCGCGCCCACCTGCGCCTCACGGCTACAGCAGTGGAGGACCCTGCGATGGGGTCTGCCTGGCAATCGACTTACCCCTACCGAGTCCTCTACTGGAACCCCAGTTCGGCCAGTATTGACTTCTGTAGGCCGGCGATCGGGAACACAAGCTACTTGGCCCGAGTGCGAAGCACGGACGGTGCACGCCTAAGGGGGTAACGATTTGTCTGCCGGTAGTCAGCATCCATGACCTGCCGCATCTGCCAATGCGGCCAAGTGCTACCCGTTCACCATCTCCTCGACCCTGGCCACCGCTTCGGCCTGCTGACCTGGCATCAGATGCCCATCGACATCAAGCGTGAAGCCGGCCGAAGCGTGGCCGAGACGAGTCGAGAGTTTCTTGATGGCCATCCGCGTTCGATGCAGTGGGAGCCGTGAGTATCTCGGAGATCGTGGAATCGGATCGAAGGTTTGGCCTGAAGGTCAGATCGTGGGCACGGACGACACGTAATCGTCGTTGAGCGCTTAATCGTGGTGCTCTGGCCCCGCGAAATCCGTTGCCACAGGGAGCGGTCGGAAATTACGAGCCTCAAGCATGCGTAGTGTCAAGGCAGTTGTTTCCTGCTGCCCCAGCAACTTGCGGACCTCCACGCGGGAGACCCCCAAGCGGTTCAGAGCAAGCCCAATAACTCGCCGATGAAGTGGGCTATCTACGTAATTCCCGGCTTCCCGGAGCAAGACCCTGGCGTCGTCTGGTGCCCATGTCACCAGGCGATGGGCCGCGAATGAAAACATGGGAAGGGAGCCCACCGATTGAATTTGCTCAACGACCGCCTCCAGGATGCCTTCAACCGGAGGAGCCTCCTTGGCAGGGAACATCAGCCCAAGCTGTGCCACCGACCAATCCACCTTGCCGGACCTTGATCGATAGTACTTGACCCACCAGTCACCCAAATCATGCCAGTCGTCGCTGGCTCTGAAAAGCCGTCCCAGGTGGTCAGCACCATGGGGCATCAACGGGGCCGCTGTGATCAATCGTGCTGTTAGGTGATAAAGCTCGTGCTCTTTGATCCTTGTCGTGGCGAACCGGATCGACGTCCTTGGGGCAAGTGCCGGAGCAACAAGCAAGTGTTCCAGAAGCGCCTCAAGGGGTTGTTCATCCTTTGCGGGTTGATTGAGGGCCGCATCAACCCCACTGTGGTGCATACTCTGAACAAGGTCGTAGAGCGTCTCACCGGTATGGGTGTTGGTCTTACCGAAGTTCATCTCGAGGCCGAGGCTCCGCATCGCATCTTGAAGTTCGAGTTGGACAGATCGAAGTGTGAGCTCGTTGCCCCCAAACAACCATATGTCGTCCATCCATCGAAGAGCTCCGCCGCCTGGCAGGAGACGCTTAAGAGCGCCCCTTGTGAACCTGCCGCGCACGGTCAGCACGTCGTCAACGGGTCCTAGATAGGCATTTGCGAGAACAGCGGATGCCATTGACCGCTGGGGAAGACCGCCCCGGCCAGCTATCTGATCCCAATGCTGGAGCATCAGCTCAAGCGCGCTCGTGACCATCGTGGAGCCGCCCCGGGTGCCCACTTCCTCAACTACTCGGTCAACTTCCACGTTGGGGAAATAGGACACGATGTCGGTGGAAAGCGCCCACTCGTTGAGTGCCTCAATCTCGACGACATCTTCTACGTACGACGGCCATTCATCGCTGTTGTCGGCGTATAGGGTCCCCTTGGTCCTAGCCGTCCTCCAGCCATACACCCAATCAGGGAGATCTTTGAGGAGTCTGAGTGCGATGCGGTCAACCAAGGCCTGGTAGATCAAGCGGTCGACCGGGTCCAGGATTAACGCGGGTCGAATGGCGAAGTTCTCCTTCGGCACATCGAGTCGCTGGTACGTCGTGATGCCGCCCCTCTTCAAGCGAAACCCCGCGACCTCGGGATCGCTGGTTGATACGTAGCTGATCTCCGGCCACGACCACGGATCGCGATACCAGTCACCGAACGCGTCGGACTCGCAATGCCTGGCCGCCTGGGGAATGTCAAGAACCTCGAGCCACTCTGTCATATGCGAGCACCCCCTCTTGGGGAGGTCACGACGCGGAGGCAAGACTTGAGTCCAAAGCTGTCAGCTTTCGCAACCACGATTCACGGATTCTGGTCGACTTTCAAAGATGGCATGGCGCATTTCTACGGATCCCCTCCTAATACCCAGTCACTAGTGGTGAGCTAGTGGCAGACTCCCGCCTCTTTGACGTCACTGGACCGCACGGAACCGCATCAGGCCTGAGCGAGAACCTAGCCACCATGGCCAAATGGCACAGGATCGATCAGGCCGTCACGACCCATTAGGGACTTTTAATCCCAAGGTTGAGGGTTCGATTCCCTCCGGGCCCACCAATGAATTTCGCCATCGCTACGGGGATCTCGCATGTCTGTTGAACGAACGGAGGTCAGAAATCCCCCTCTGGTGGCAGCTAGTGGCAGAAATCGAAACTGAGCTCCGACCGACTGTTCTACCGGTTGAGGAGCGGTTGCCGCCTCATGGCTATCGGCGACCTCGAGAGCGATTCGGGCTCCCGAGACGCGCTGCCCGGCCTCGATACCTCCACCGGGCATACGGCTCAGCCGGATGAGGACTCGCCAGTCGATCTCAAACGATGGAACGAGGCGATCGTCGCCGCCGTGCACGAGCACCGTCTAGCCCCTCTTCACCCTCGCCACGCGTGAAGCAGCTGGTAGGCGCTCATTAGGGGAGCACCCGACCAGGTCGACCTGTTCGACGGCGAGCGTTCGTGTTTCTCCGAACTGATCGATGGCTCCCCCGCCGCGAGCGGCCGCGTGGCCGCCATCTGTGGTTAGGTGACTAGCGCCTTTGTGCACCAATAATGGGTCCTATCGGTGGGGCACTAGTCCGTCGATATGTAAGCCCGTGGTCAGAAAAGGCGCCGATCCAGGACCGAGTCGCAACCGATTGCTCGCCGTTGGTTTAGGGATGTCGTTTGCGGTCGCCGGCATCTGTCTCGCCCTCGCATTCACTAGCTCGACTGGCACCCGCCAAGTTGCAGACAACGCCCGTCAACTCCACTGGACAAACGCCGCCATGGGAAGCGCCGCACTAGTCAGGGCCGCCAATGCGCAGGCCGTGTTCTTCGCCATTGACCGGGCAGCCGGGTTCGCCAGTACTGATGCCGTCGACCGAGCACTCGCTGAGGCTGCCGACGCCTTGCAAGCGTTAGGGCAGGTGGTCGGCACCCCACCTCCAATCGAGAGCGAACTGGTCGCGACCCTCGACCTCTATATCGCTAGAAGCGGATTGGTAATCGATCTCATTATGGCCGGCGACGTTTATGAAGCACTCGCCGCCAATGAGGCCAACGAAGATCTCTTTTCCCGGGCCGAAACTGGTTTGGTCGCGCACCAAGAACTGATCCGGGATCGAATCGCCGCTACCGAAAGCCTTGCATCGCGACTGGCGGCCGTTACCCAGTTCGCTGTAACTCTTCTAATCCCTGGAACCGCTTTGGTCATATATCGCTTCATCGTTCGCCGTCAACTTCGCGAGCGCCGCATTTCCTTCGAAGCCCGCCTCAAGGCGGAGCAGGACATCAACCGCGCCAAGGACGAGTTCATCGCTGGTCTCTCCCATGAGTTCCGCACTCCCCTTACGTCCATCTATGGGTTTTCGGAATTACTGCTTGAGAGCGGCCTGATCGATCCCGAATCCAGCCTGGAGCTCATCAGCTTGATAAACATCGAGTCGGCCGAACTCTCGCGCATGGTCGAGGACCTGCTGGTCGCAGCGCGACTGGAAGCGGAAGCGCTCACCATCCAATTCGGACCGACCGACATCCGGCGCGAAATCGACACGGTCGTCGCTCCTTGGGTCCGGACTGGACAAAGGATTCACATGCATGTACCCGATGCCTTGGTTTGGGCAGATCCCCTCCGGCTACGTCAAGTGGTTCGCAACCTCATTTCGAATGCTCTCAAACACGGCGGCGAGCGTGTCGGAGTCTGGGCACGGCTCGAGCCGGAGCAATTGGTGTGCTCAGTCGTCGACGATGGACCCGGTGTTCCCAACGACATCGCCGGCAAGCTTTTCGAGCGATTTGTCCACGATGGCCGCCGAGCCCTTCTCGCCGGAAGCGTCGGACTGGGACTCAACATCGCTCGCGGGTTGATGCTCGAGATGAATGGCGACCTCGTCTACGAGCGCATCCGGGGAACTACCTGGTTCACATTTCGCATGCCGCTTGCCCCAGCCGAATCGCCGATCCTGCTGCCGGTGGCAGCCTCGGCATGAGAGGTCGCCTCGCCTTCCGCCCCCATCGCTGGCGCTGCGCCCTAGCCGTAGGATCGATGGTGATCGCCTGGTCGACCCTGGTCGTCCCCTTCGTCGGCGCGGCAGCCACAGTTGTCACGTACAAGGACAAGTTCATGGCCATTTCATACACGGGATCGGACGGCAATGCGGCGTGGGCCGGACCGTGGACCGAGGAGGGTGAAAGTGACGGTCCGTCCAACGGAGCGTCCCAAGTGACAACCGACTCTCATTGCGCGAGCGGTATGTGTCTCCAGCTGGGAGCCGAGGATCCCGACGAAGTTGCCGTTACCCGGTGTTTCGACTCCAACGGAGCAACTTCGGTAGTTCTGACCTTCAACTACGTGCGGCAAATGTCGTCTTCCGGACCTGGCTCAGGTGGGGCGGGGGTCGTCAAAGTCCTGGCGAGCGATGATGGAGCAAGCTGGACCCTGCTCGACACGTTTCCTCTCAACGTTGATGACTCTTCGACGCTCTCCGCCAGCTATGACTTGACCACGTTCGCGGCTTCAACGAGTGCCATCAAGCTCGAGTTGCAGGGTGGTGCAGACGACAGCTTCATCGCCATCGACGACGTGACGATCACAGTTACGGATGGTGGCGGTGCTCCGCCCACGACGACGACACCGTCGACCAGCACCACCAGTACCCCAGACCCGCCGCCCACCACCACGACGACGACGACGACGACGACGACCACGCTGCCATCCACCACGACCTCGCAACCTCAAATCACTACCACCACCGCGCCAGCTCCGCCACCTCCCCCCACTACTGCCGCCACCCTGGACAACCCTCCGACCACAACCACCACCATCGATGTCACCTCAATGGTGACGACGACAACCGCGCTGGCTTCGACCACCACAACGACCGACAACGTCCTCTTGGTTCCTTCGCCAACCGAGCCACCCCCGGCTTTCACGAAGGAGGAGGCACAGGCCGCCAAGGAAGACCTTGTTGTGGAGATGCCCGCAACCCCCCCGTATCAATCCGAACTTGGCTACCAGCCGGATTCCGGTTATCGACTCGATCCCCGCGAGGGCCTCGCCGTGTCGTTCACATCGGCCGTCGAGACTTTGAAGGGAAACCTCCTCAACTCCATCCTGCTTGGTCTGACGATTTCGATCCTGCTCCTGCTCGGTGTCGACAAGCGCGAGGAGCGGGCTTCCAACCGGCCAACTATGGCCTAGCGAAGCCCGAGCACCGAGCGACCTTTCATAGGCTCGGGACCCATACACCAGGGAACTCCAGGCAGAAGGTCACAAGAGGATTCAGGCGAGCACGATCAGAATCGTGTGTTGGGGATTTTTAATCCCAAGGTTGAGGGTTCGATTCCGGGCCCACCAAATAAGACCCCCGGTCAGGTGCCTTTGGGAGCCAAGTTGGGAGCCACTCGCGCTAGACCACGGCGAACAGCCGTGGACGTTGACGGAATCAGAAGCGGGCGGCTCAAAGCCGACTCGTTGGCGTCTCGGTGCTTAAACGCGGAGTGAGAGCTTGGCCGCGGATCTGCCGACGCATCTCCCCGCCTCCAGCCCATTGTCGTTGCTGAACCTGTAGTGGATTCCTCCGTAGAGCCGCGACACCGCCGCCTCCTCGGCAGCGTCTTGGAATGACGAAAAGGTCCGGGGAGAGAGACCCATATCGTCGTGGGTGTGATCGGTGAACTGATAGCCGTCTCCGAACAGTGACGTCATCACTTCCGCCCATGCTCCCGACTGTGTGGAGTGCCCCGACGAGTACTCAGGAAACGGCGGGGTGGAAACCAACGGCGACCATTCGGAGTCGAGGTTGGCTCGGATGGAGGTGACGGGGCGTACCAGGTTCCAGGTGTATTTGACGTCCCAGCACTGGATGAAGGAATCGGCAATGGCACAGCCCACTCGTAGGTAGGCCTCAGCGGCAATCTTGAGCGAAGCCTTCTCGGCGGCAAGTACCTGGCGGAGCATCGAAACCGAATGACCGGCAGGGGTGATGGTCCCCGGGTCGTCCGCCCAGAACAAGGCGACCTCCTGCTCTGCGGGAGTCAGTGACGTGCCGGTTTCATGAACCTCGGCGGCATACCCGAAGAAGTCCGAGTTCGTGTCCACCGAATACGAAGGCGGCGGCGGGACCGAACACCCCGCGTCCACAAAAGGCCGGTTGGCGCCCCAATGCGGCTGGAGGGGGATCTCCTGGAAACCTGGTGGTGTCGGTTCCCACAATCCTTGGCCCTGCGGTATGACGTAATTAGCCGGGAAGTTGTGCAGATAACCCTGGTGCCCACCGTCGCTCATCGCCCAGAGGCTGACCATCTCGGCGACGGTGACACCCCGCTCCACGGAGCGACTGCGGACCGCCCGTGGAACGTCGACGCCGACATCGAAGGACTCCTGCAGCGCTGCCACCTGGCCGAGATTGGGCGCGTCAGATGGAAACAACCTCATCAAGATGGTGGCCAAGGCATGGTTGGCTACGGTCGGCCAGTGGTATTCCGAGCCCGGGCTCAGCGGGGTCACCGGAAAGCCAGGCAACATCGCATGAAGCGACCGATACCCGTCCATACCCGGAACAACCGACTCGTACAACGCAACACCCATACAACCCAACACCCGGGAGGCGACGGGAGGCGAGAACCCCGGAGTGGTGGCGATCAACTCCAGGGCCAACCCGGCGTAAGCATCAGCAACCTCGGCGTCGAACTCCCCGGCTCCCTCCCTCGGCCCCGAACAGGCCACCAGAATTGGTGTGGAGACCGACACCGCCAAACCGGCAGATGACGCCCTGACAAATCCACGACGAGTCATCAACATGTCACATCACTCCATTCATGGCACCAGAAAGATTGCCACCTGATAGAGGAGGCAGGTATTGGGCCCGGACTCACCGTCGCCAAGGGCTGTATCGGGGAAGATCGGAGGGAAGGGACTGTCATCCGAGCAACCGCCTCGGTAGCTGTTGATCATCCCCGGCATGAACTCGTCGAGAGCGGGACCGTGGTCGTTGACGACCAGCCACACCTCGGCGGCCAAGGAATCAACCAGGGAGCGATCGGGTAGCCAGCCCTCCAGCGACCCAACCTCCGCCGACCCGGCGAAGGTGCCCCGGCTCCCCCCGGCGATTTCACCCCCGGCGAAAAGAACTTGAGAGTCGGTCTCGGAAAGCTGGAGAGCCTCGGGTGGCGTACATGGGTTGGACTCGCACGCTTCCGGGCTGTTGATCACCACCAACCACAACGTGTACGCATTCCCTGGAGTGAGGCCCTCGGTCGTTAGCTGGAACGAGATCCCCTCCGGGTAACGGACCAACTCCGCAACTGCACCCTCCACCAGCCCGCTGCGGCCGGACTGCTCCATCTGAGGATGCCAGTTGACCGCGGTGGTCTGTGGGTTTCCCACGGTGCCTCCATCCCCGCATGAGACCAGCGCCGGCAGCAGCACCAGCACCAGCATTCGGGTTCCCAGGGTCACAGCATTCACTTCCGGTCTCCTTCTCTTTCCTTCTCGCTCCCACCTGTCGCACGGCCCTCGCCTACCCAAGCCTCAAGGCCTTCCTCGAGATACGCCGTTCTCCAATACCCCATTCGCCGCATCGTGTCCGCCGCCAGAGCGGCGCGGATTCCGGTGTCGCAATAGAGGATGATGCGCCTAGCAGGATAAAACTCCTGGCGGTGATCGGGACTGTCCAGGTCGACCCAAAGTTCCAACAGTCCGCGGGGAGCGAACACAGCTCCGGGAAGGAATCCGTCCCGTTCCACTTCATCACGTTCGCGGACATCGACCAACAGCGTCTCGCCGTCGAGCGCCGCCGACACCTCGGTCGGAGAAAGACCCTCCACCCGTGTCCTCGCCTGGGCCACCATTGCTGCCATCGTCACCTGTTCCATGGTCATCGAGGGAGGGGTCCGGGTTCACCGTCGGCCAGGGCGGTCGACGGAGCCACCTCGGCGTCGTACTGGTCGGTGCGTCCGGCCAGGCCCGCATAGGCCCAAGGGCTGGAATATGGACTCACCGCAGCCCGCACCGCTCCTGCCGGGGTTGCTTTC
The DNA here is from genome assembly GCA_040905905.1 of Acidimicrobiia bacterium. Taxonomy (GTDB): domain Bacteria; phylum Actinomycetota; class Acidimicrobiia; order Spongiisociales; family ZC4RG35; genus JAICND01. The sequence continues at coordinate 17,156 of JBBDQN010000011.1, read as the reverse complement.
AGAAAGGTTCGACGATCTATCAACGGCATGGCTCCCAGTCTCTTTTGCCAGTCGGGCCGATCCCTCAACGGTCCGATAGGGGATCCGTGAACTCCGGGGAGAGGCGGGTGTTCCGCCTCTCCCCCACTTCTCCCCCTCCTAATTGAAGAGGGCTAGCCACCAGTGGCTCGGATTACCCACCGGTGTCTTGATCTGCGCCGGCAACAGTTCGGGTGCTAGGCCTCCATGAGGTGCCACCGCGATATGTATTTCGGCGTCGGCGATGTTGTAACCCAGTGCCAAGGCCTGTGCGATGGTCTCAGCGTTGGGCCCGCCAAAGGATGGGGTCTTCGCGGTCACCCGTCCACTCATAGTCAGCTTCGGTCCTGCGGCCAGATGCCCGCCAGCATTGAACGCACCGGCCACCACGTCGGGGTCGTTTATCAGGTCGGCCGGACCACAAAAGTTGGGCACGGCGCATTCCTGCGGATTGAAGAAGACGAACACCCAGAGGCTGAACGCCTCGGGATGACCTTCCTCACCACTGGACGTGGGCGACGTCGCCGAGTCCGGGTAGATGTAGCTCCCCGGCTCCGGAGTGGGCATGGTCACTGATGCCGTGACCCCATTGGCTCCGCGATTGATCTTCGCCCCGTTGACCGCCACGGTCGGGCCGGCCAGTCCCTGACCGAACAGATCCTCGGTCTCCCACGTGTCGGCAGCCGCAGTAGCCGCGCTCGAAGCCACCAGAGCTGCCGCAGCCATGACTATTGCCAGTCGTCTCATTCCAGTCTCCTCCTTTTGAGCAACTCCTCAAGGCGCTGCATCGTGCGTTTATTCAATCGGCCGGAGCAAAATCTGTCATCAGTGGAAACCACGGAATCCGATAGGCTCCTGGCAGGCGTTATGTCCGACAACGTGACGAGCCACGATCTGGACGGCTCTGGCGTCACGTCTCGGGAACGTGATGTCCTGGCCCTGCTCGGGCAGAGGCTGACCAACGCCGAGATTGGGGAGCGGCTGTTCATCTCGGTCCGGACCGTGGAGAGTCACGTTTCCTCGTTGCTGACCAAACTCGAGGTGAGGAATCGGCGTCAGCTGTCCCAGTTCGCGGGCACGGCCCGAAAGCGCGGCTTTCCGGTGGCCGGCACCTCACTGATCGGGCGTGAGAGCGAACAAGCGAGGGTGAGCCACCTGCTTACCGAGCACCGGTTGGTCACGCTTAGCGGTGTCGCCGGTTCGGGGAAGACCCGGCTGGCTCTGGAGATCGGCACTCGTCTCGCCAATGAGTTTGCAGGAGGAGCGGTATTCGTCGACCTGGTTCCTGTCACCGACTCCGAAATGGTGGCGGCGGCGGCAGCCAAGGCCTTGGCGGGCAGTGGTGAGGTCAATGCCACGCTAAGCGACGTGGTCGCCTATCTCTCCGCCCGCGAGGTTCTTGTTGTACTCGACAATTGCGAGCACGTGCTGGGTGGGGCGGCTCGGTTGGTGGAGCGGGTTCTCGCCGAGTGCCCCGAGATCAAAGTCCTTGCCACCAGCCGCCAGGTTTTGGGCCTGAATCCCGAATGGACTTTCCCGGTGCCGCCTCTGGGTCTTCCTGACGGCAAACGCCCGGCGGCTGAGAGTGAAGCGGTGCGTCTCCTGGTGGAGCGCACTTCCGCCGTACGCGCCGAGCTGGACCTGGTCGGCGATCACCTCGACGAAGTCGTGCAGATTTGCCGTCTCCTCGACGGTCTCCCTCTTGCCCTCGAGTTGGCGGCTGTCCAAATGGCATATCTCGCCCCAGCGGATGTGGTGGAGCGGCTCGACGATCGATTCCGGCTCCTCGTGGGACGTTCCGGGACCCCAGTTTCCAAGGCAACCACGCTTAGGGCCGCGGTCGATTGGTCCTACGAGCTGCTCACCCCCAAGGAGAAAACCCTGTTCAACCGTCTAGGGGTGTTCGCCGGGGGATTCTCGCTGGGGGCGGCGGAGTGGGTGGGGAGCGGCGACGACATCGCGGCTGACGAGGTATCCAACTTAATCGGCTCGCTGGTTTGGCGGTCCTTGGTGCTTCCCATCAAGAGTCGTGACGCCTCCCGCTTTCGGCTCCTGGAGACCATGAGGGCCTACGCGATGGAACAGCTTGGCGAGGGGTCCGAGACCTGGGAGCGGCTCTGCGAGTGGTGCCTTCGTGAGGTCGAGCCGATGGCTCCCCACCTCACCGGACCCGATGCTAGGGCTCTCCTGAACAGGCTCGACCGCGAGCTGGGAAACCTGAGGAACGCCCTCCGCTGGGCAATCGACGCAGGCAGGACACCGGATGCTTCCCGGCTTGTGGTTGCACTTTGGCGCTACTGGCACATGCGCGGCAACATCCCCGAGGGAAGACGCTGGGCAGGAGAGGTGCTCGCGATGCGAGGAGATGACTCCTCGGCCCGGGTCCGCACTTTGGAGGCGGCAGGGGGACTGGCCTGGTGGGGCTCGGAAATGGAGGCATCGCGCCAGTACTACGAAGAGGCTCTGAGCTTGCTCCGATCCTTCGGGGACGACGCCGAGATCGCCAACGCCTTGTACAACCTCGCCTTTCCCAGCGGGTACACCAAACGGACGGACGAAGGTCTGGCTTACGCCGATGAGGCCCGGGTTCTGTACCAACGCCTTGGCGATGAGGCCGGAGTGGCCAGGACTCTTTGGGCATGGGGCGTGGTAGCCCTCCGCGCCGGACGAGACGAGGATGCCAAAGAAGCCTACGACAAGGCTATTCCCATCTTCGAGCGGCTCGACGACTCCTTCGGGCTGGCCTGGGCACACCGAATGTTGGGGACCACGTTGATCAACCTTGGCGAGTCGGAAGAGGCTGTGGCTCAACTCTCCGCTGGCTTGAAACTCTTCGAGGACGCCGAAGATCTCTCGGGGGTGATCCTGCACCTTCGCGACTTCGCCCAGCTTGCAATCAACAACGGTCAGAAGGAACGTGCGCTGACATTGACTGGTGCGTTCACTGCCCTCGAGGAGGAGACCGGGATGCGATTGGCCGACAACGAGCAACTCGTGGGCTTGGAGGAGATACGTCAGGAACTCGGAGCCGACCTTGCCGCGAAACTCTTCGAGAGGGGCCACAACCTGTCGCGGAGACAGGCGGTCCGCTATGCGCTCGACGCCGTCAGGGAATCGCCGAGGTTGCCTGCCATTGCCCCCACGAGGGGGCCATCACCTCAATAGAGCATCGGGCAGCGGGTCGGTTGGGTGAAAGCCTCTAGATAGGTAGAAACCGACGGCGGAATTACTGGGCACCGACGAGACGTAGATCGCCCTCGCATTGCGACTACGGGCTTACCGCTCGATCTTGTCTATCAAGACGCCAGCAACGCCGCTCCGTCTATGCGAACGGCTGACAAAGAGGAGCGCCAGTTGATAGACCCCGGTTCCTAGTAGGGCTATCCCCACCTGACGGCGGCCTTTAAAGGCTCCGAGGAGCAGACCACCCGCATCCACCACCGGCTGCCACTCTTGAACCAGTTCCGGAATGCTGTGGTGATCGCCTTCAGCGAAGAAGCTTGGGACCGGGTCGATTACGGCTTCGGCCATCAGTTCCGTGCCGACCATCTGGTAATGGAGCCGAACCTCTTCGGAGCGGTCGATTTCACTGAGCCTGGCTAGGTCGTGCCTGCCAAGTTCCTTGACGACCAGGGTCATGCCCGAATCCTATTGGTCACCCATCCCGGTTAATCCTCAACACCTAGCCTGGGCCCTGGCGATGACTTCGGATCAGTGGTACTACTGCCTCGACCATCAGCGAGTCGAACCCCGGAAAGGTTGCCGGGCCGATGTGCGCCTGGGTCCCTACAAGACTCGGGAGGAGGCTGGCAGAGCGCTGGAGAAGGTCGAGCAACGAAACCTCGAGTGGGACAACGAGCCAGCCTGGAAAGACGATGACGAGGCGTGAACCCCTTCGCACTCGCTGAGACCGCCGCCAGCGAGCTGGCCCAGCTCACCCAGCCTCACCACGACATATATGTTGCCCTCGGTTCCGGTTGGGCCGCAGCAGCAGATCTCTTGCCGATGGGCCGCGACATTCGCATGGACTCGCTCTCCGGCTTTGCCGCTCCAAGCGCCGTCGGTCATCGAAACGTCCTGCGGTCTCTCGAGCTCGGCGGAAGAAGAGTCCTGCTCGGGCTCGGGAGGGTCCATCTCTACGAAGGGCACGGCCCGCTGGCCGTTGTACATCCGATTCGGACTGCGATAGCGGCGGGCTGTCGGATCGTCGTCTTGACCAATGCTTGCGGATCCATCCGCACCGACTGGCCAGTAGGTGGTCCGGTGGTCCTGGCGGATCACATCAACTTCACCGGAGCTTCCCCGATGCCGGGCACCAACCCACCCCCTCCATGGCCGGGCAGGTTCGTTTCCCTAACCGACCTCTATAGCCCGAGGTTGCGAGCCGTCGTCCACACCATCGACCCCACGATCCCCGAGGGGATCTACGTCGGATTCCATGGACCCGAGTTCGAAACTCCGGCCGAGGTGCGGATGGCTAGGAGTTGGGGAGGGGACCTGGTCGGAATGTCGACGGTGCTCGAAGCCATCGCCGCCTGCCACATGGGAGCCGAGGTCCTCGGGCTGAGCCTCGTCACCAACATCGCTGCCGGGTTGACCGACACGCCTCTCGACGCCGAACATGTCATCGCCGTCGCCGGCCAATCGGCGCCTCGGGCAGCCGAGTTGTTGCGCCGGATCTTGCAGGATCTCTAGTTCACCGAACCGGGGTCGGTGTTGGCGCCACAGACCAGGGCCACCACGGTCTCTCCCGGATCGGGTTGATAGGCCCCGCTCAATAGAGCAGCGACGGTGGTGGCGGCTCCCGGCTCAGCAATGAGGCGGGTCTCGTTCCACAGCCAGCGCTGGGCCGCCCGCACCTCGTCGTCGCTGACCAGCACCGAGCCCGCCACCCACTGCGAGACCGCCTCCCAGGCGATATCGCCGATCTTGTTGGAACCCAGCGAGCTGACCGCCAACCCCGACACCTCTATTTCGACCGGTCGACCGGCGGCCAGGGCCGCGTTCAACGAACGGGTCCCGTGGGTTTCAACACCGACGACCTTGACATCACCGCGAAACCAGGAGGAGATTCCCCCGATCAGGCCGCCACCGCCCACTGCCACCAATACCGTCGTGGCGGCGGGTACCTGGGTGGCGATCTCCATGCCGCAAGTACCGGCCCCGGCCACGACCTCAGTGAGGTCGTACGCATGTGCCAGCAAACCGCCAGATTCGGCTGCGAACTCCCGGCTGGCGGCCAGGGCGTGGTGATAAACCCCGGCGATGACATGCACCTTTGCCCCGTAACCGGCGATCCGGCCGATCTTCTCGGGAGGCGAGGAGTCGGGGACGAACACGTCGGCGGCGATTCCCAACTCGCGGGCGGCATGGGCGATGGCCAGGGCGAAGTTGCCACCGGAGGCCGCAACCACGCTTCGGGGCCGCTCCTCCCCGGCCAGGAGGTTGAAGGCGCCTCTGATCTTGAAGGTGCCGGTCGGCTGGAGGAGATCCAGCTTCAACACCGTGTCATCAGGGACATCTCCGACCCTTCTCTCCAATTCGAGGATCGGAGTGCGACGAACGTGGCCCGCGATGCGGGCGGCGGCGGCGACAATGTCTTCTCTGGTGGGGACCGTCACCGGGGCACGCTAGATGTTTCTATGTTGGCCGCGATGCAGGATGACCTTCTCAGAGCCGGCGAGCTTCTCGCCGGGGCCGGAAAAATCCTCGCCTTCACAGGCGCGGGCATCTCCACCGAGTCAGGCATCCCTGATTTTCGCGGTCCCAACGGCGTTTGGTCGCGTCTCGACCCGGCCGACTTCCACATCAGCCGTTTCGTGGCCGACCCTGAGATCCGAAAGCGAGGCTGGGCCTTGCATCAACAGGGCCTTCTGTGGGGCGCCCGTTCTCAGGTCCGTCCCAACCGGGGTCACCTTGCCCTGGTGGATCTGTGGCAGAGCGGCTACCTGACCGGTTGTGTAACCCAGAACATCGACGGGCTCCACCAGACAGCCGGGCTTCCCGACGAGGCCGTGGCCGAACTGCACGGCAACACCCGCCGCGCTCGTTGTCTTGGCTGCCAGTTGACGTGGCCCACCGAGACCGTGCTGGAGTGGGTCGATGCGGGCGCCGCTGACCCGTCCTGTCCGGAGTGCGAGGGCATCGTCAAGACGACCACAGTCTTGTTTGGCGAACTGCTCCCGGAAGTAGAGGTCGAGCGAGCCTGGGAGATGGCTAGGTCCGCTGGGGCGGTACTGGCAATTGGCTCGACTCTGTCAGTGTGGCCTGCCGCCGAAATCCCGGCTCGAATGGCGGTGATGGGCAAACCCCTGGTGATCGTGAACCAGGGCCCGACCGAACTCGACCACGTCGCCACCGTTCGACTCGACGGTGGGGCCGGGGAGATCCTGGCGCAGTTGGTGGCAAACATTCTGGAAGGAACATGACCGTCGACCTCCGGCCGGTGACTGCGGCCGATCTCGATGAGATCCATCGGGTGAGCCGTCGGGTCGAACAACACGACGCTATTCCCATCGTCACCCTCTCGAGGAGTTCGTTGACTGGCTCGACGATCCGCGCCTCGATCTGGCGCGTGATACCAGGGCGGCGGTCGTCAACGAAACCATCGTCGGTTTCGGCCGGGTCTGGCATCGGCCCTCGGGTGAACGGGAGGAGCGGGCCTTCCTGGTGGGGGCAGTCGATCCCGACTTTCGCCGCCGGGGAATCGGGTTCACCATCATGGAGTGGTTGTTGGGTCGGGCCAGGGAACTTCTCGAGGAAGCACCCAATCAACTCCCCCGATTCGTTCGGACCAGTGCCTACGACTTCGAGCTCTCTGCATTGCGGCTCTACCAGCGATTCGGGATGGTGCCGGTTCGGTATCACGACCAACTCCTGCGGCACCTGGTCGAAATGCCTGAGGTCGAGATCCCTGCCGGTGCCGAAGTCGTCCCTTGGGACCCGACCCGCTCCGAGGAGGCACGGATCGCGGTGAACCAGGCTTTTGCCGACCACTGGGGCAGCACTCCCCGCGACCGGGAGTCGTGGCAACACGACCTGACTGGCTTCGGAGTCCGCCTCGATTTGTCATACCTGGCGATCGACCACGACCAGGTGGTGGGGGTGTGTCGAAGCAGCCACTACCCGAGCGACCAGGCGGTGACCGGACGGCTTGACGGATGGATCGACCAGCTCGGAGTTGTGCGCTCACACCGTCAACGTCGGGTTGCCTCGGCCCTCATCGTGGCCTCGCTTCATGCCTTTCGAAAAGCTGGCTTCACTCACTCCGCGTTGGGAGTCGATAGCGAGAACCCGACGGGCGCGTACCGGGTTTATGAACGCCTCGGTTTTCGGCCTGTGCACAGATCGGTGCTGCACCAGCTCCAACTCTGAGTCGCAACCGATCACCCTCCAGGTAGCCTGACGCATATGTCGTACAGGGTGCCCCTCGAGGACATCGACTTCGTTCTCAACCATGTCGTCGACCTTCCGGCGGTTGCCAAACTCAACGGTTTTCAGCACGCCGATCCCGAAACCGTGCGGGGTCTGCTGGTGGAGGCGAGCCGCTTCTTCGAGGAGGTCATCGCCCCCCTCAATCGGGTGGGTGACCAACAAGGAAGTCGTCTCCTCGAAGACGGCACGGTCCGCACCCCCGACGGGTTCCGGGAGGCATACACCAAGTTCGTCGAAGCCGGTTGGGGCGGAGCCCACGTCTCCGAAGAGTGGGGTGGAGGCGGTCTGCCCTACACGGTGGGAGTGGTCATCCAGGAGATGTTCAAGACCGCCAATATGGCGTTTTCGCTGTGCCCCTTGCTGACGCAGTCGGGGATCGAGGCGCTACGCGAACACGGCTCACCCGAACAACAAGCGACTTATCTTGAGAAACTGGTCACCGGGACCTGGACCGGGACGATGTGCCTCACCGAGCCCCAAGCCGGCTCCGATGTCGGCGCGCTGTCCACGAGGGCAGAGCCGCGTGACGATGGCAGCTATCGACTGTTCGGCCAGAAAATCTTCATCACCTGGGGCGACCATGACCTGACCGAGAACATCATCCATCTGGTTCTGGCCCGCATCCCGGGAGCACCCCCCGGCACCAAGGGAATCTCCCTCTTTGTCGTCCCCAAGTTCGTGCCCGACGCCGCCGGTCGTCCCGGCGAGCGCAACGACATCAAGGTGGTCTCGCTCGAGCACAAGCTCGGAATCCACGCGTCGCCAACCTGTGTGTTGGCATTTGGCGATGGTGGGGCGGGGGCGATCGGCTACCTCGTCGGTGAGGCCGAGGCGGGAATGAAGTACATGTTCACGATGATGAACACCGCCCGCCTGGGAGTCGGCCTGGAGGGTCTAGCAATAGGAGAGCGGGCCTATCAGAAGGCGCGGGCATTCGCCCATGAGCGCCGGCAGGGCCGTGCTCTTGGTGAGGCATCGGCCGGGAGCGCCCTGATCGTCGAACATCCCGACGTGCGCCGGATGTTGATCACCATCAAGGCCAACAACGAGGCCATGCGATGCCTCTTTTACACAGCGGCCCGGGCCCTCGATTTCTCACGCCATGCCGACAGCCCTGAGGAGCGCGGCTACAACGAGGAACTCTTGGCTCTGATCACCCCGATCGCCAAAGCCTGGTCGACCGACCTCGGAGTCGAGATGGCATCGGTGGGACTGCAGGTCCATGGTGGGATGGGATTCGTCGAGGAGACGGGGGCGGCGCAGTTATACCGCGATGTACGAATCGCACCTATCTATGAAGGGACCAATGGCATCCAGGCGATCGATCTGGTCACCCGGAAACTGCCGATCCGCAATGGCGCCGTCGCCCTAGACCTGATCGAGGCGATCGTGGGTACCGCAGAGGCAACTCCGAGGGAACTGGCCGATCTCGCCGCCCCTCTGTTGGAGGCAACCGCTGCCCTGCGACAAGCCACCCGGGGTCTACTCGATCAACTGGGCCGGGATCCCAACAGCGCTCTCGCCGGCGCCACCCCCTACCTGCGGATGTTCGGCACCGTCCTTGGTGGCTGGTTCCATCTCCGATCGGCCATCGCCGCTACCGACCTGCTGGCCCGGGACCAGGGTGGGGCGACATTCCTCCAGTCGCGGGTGGGCCTGGCCCGGTTTTATTGCCGCCAGATCCTCCCGCAGGCCCCCGCACTTCTCGAAGCCGTGCTGGCCCCAGTCGAAGATCTGGCCGCCTCCAACCTCACGTAAAACCCCCAAACCCCGCTTTTATCACCTGGAGCCGTCGTTTTACGACGGCTCCAGGTGATAAAAAGCCGGTATGGAGCTTTCCGAGAAAGTTGTGGTCGTCACCGGTGGTGGGAATGGGATCGGGGCGGGCCTCGCCAGGAGGTTCGCCGCCGAGGGGGCAGCGGTGGTGGTGGCTGACGTCGACATCCGGGCCGCTGGCCGGGTTGCGGCCGAGATCGGTGGTCTGGCGGTCGAGACTGACGTCGGGAACGAAGCCGAGGTCGTGCGCCTCCTCCGGGCAACCGAGGATCGACATGGCCCCATTGACCTTTTCTGCGCCAACGCCGGCATCGCTTTCGCCGGCTCCGAACAGAGCCTCGACGAGGACTGGGACCGCATGTGGCGGGTCAACTTTCTCTCCCATGTCTTCGCCACCCGTCACCTGATCCCGGCCTGGCGGGCCCGGGGGTCGGGGTATTTCCTCGCCACCGCCTCGGCAGCGGGGCTGCTCTCCAATATCGGGGCGGCTCAATACACGGTTACCAAACACGCCGTGGTCGCCTTCGCCGAGTGGCTGGCGATCACCTACGGCGACGAGGGGATCAAGGTCTCCTGTCTCTGCCCACAAGGAGTCGAAACCCGGATGTTGGAGGAATCGGGACCCGTGGCCGACCTGCTTCGGGAGTCCGCTCTCACGGTGGAGCAGGTGGCAGAGGTCGTGGTCGAGGGAATTCGCCAGGAGTCGTTTCTCATCCTGCCCCACCCCGAGGTTGCCGAGTACCTGAGAAACAAGACCTCAGATCACGGCCGCTGGCTGACAGGGATGCGTCGCCTTCAACAAAAGGTCCACAAAGCCACCACAATGGAGGAATGAACAAGCGCCGAGTTGCCATCACCGGAGTCGGGGTCCTGGCCGGGCCCGGCGTCGGCGCCAGCGACTTCTGGAAGGGCCTGGCTAACGATCCCGGGCCGGGACATCACGAAGTCAAGAATTGGGATCCCGAACCGTGGATTCCGCTGCGGGAGCATCGCCGCCTCGATCGCTTCTCTCAATTCGCCCTCGTGGCCGCCGCCGAGGCCCTTGGCCAAGCCGGCGACCTCACAGTTGATCCCGACCGAGTGGCGGTGTCGGTTGCCACCGGGATCGGCGGGTTGACGTCCCTGGAGGAACTGATCATGGGAGCGTACGAGGGGGAAGGGCGAGTGTCGCCGATGCTCATTCCAATGATGATGTGCAACGCGGCGGGAGCGGCCATTTCGATCAGGTACGGCTTTGGTGGCCCTACCACCACGCAGGTGGTGGCTTGTGCGGCCGGGGCCCAAGCGATCTCCGATGCCCTCCGCGCCATCCAATGGGGTTATGCCGATGCGGCGATGGCAGGTGGTTCCGAGGCCGGGATCCGCAGGCCCACCGAAGCCGGGTTCGCCGCCGCCCGGGCATTATCGCCGACCCTCACGGCGAGGCCCTTCTCCGCCGACCGCGACGGAATGGTCCTCGGAGAAGGAGCCGCCATCCTGCTGCTCGAGGAGATGGAGATGGCCAAGACGCGCGGCGCCACCATTCTGGCGGAGCTGACCGGAGCGGCCTCCACCGCTGACGCTCATCATGTCACCGCCCCCCATCCTGAAGGTGCGGGAGCAGAACGGGCGGTGCGCTTGGCGTTGCAGGATGCCGGCATCGACCCTGGCGATGTGGGCTATGTCAACGCCCACGGCACCGGAACCGAGTTGAACGACCGTACGGAGGGTGCAGTCTTCGCCAGAGTCTTCGGGGAGAACCAGCCGCCCATCTCCTCGATCAAAGGTGCCACCGGACACGCCCTCGGCGCCAGCGGAGCCATCGAAGCAGCCGCCAGCGTCCTGGCGATCATCAACAGCGAGCTTCCGGTAAACATCGGGACACTTGCGGTCGACCCCGAAATCCCCCTGACCAGCCTGGTCCTCGAACCAACATCCTGGAAACCGCGCCACGTTGTGTCGACTTCGTTTGGCTTTGGTGGGCACAACACGGTGCTGGTGGTCTCCCCACCCTCGGCCTGATACCCCCATTCCCCGCCCATTCCCTGCCCATTCCCCGCCCATTCCCTGCCCATTCCCCGCTTTAGCGACCCAGACCCATCGTTTGACGATGGGTCTGGGTGATAAAAGCGCGGTTGGTGCCTAATCTTCCTCATGTACACGGGAGCCCGGGTGGATCGGGCTGAGAGGGAGGCTTCCCGCCTCCGACCGTAGGAACCTGATCCGGGTAATGCCGGCGCAGGGAGCTGCCACGGACCTCAGGGCTCCTTAACAAAGAAGGGAACCCGAGTTGATGCGCCGCTACCTCGCCGTCCTCCTGCTGGCATTTGCCGCCTGTGGCGATGATGCGGTGACCCCCGGCGGGACCATAACCCTGATGGCCCACGATTCCTTCGTCGACGCCGTCACCGAAGCAACCTTTGCCGACTTCACCACCGGCACCGGTTTCAAGGTCGAGGTGCTCAGAGCCGGTGATGCCGGGGCCATGACCAACCAGGCCGTCCTCACCAAGGACAATCCGCTAGCCGACGTTCTCTTCGGTATCGACGACACCTTCCTCACCCGGGGTCTCGAGGCCGGCATCTTCGAACCTTATGAAAGCCCATCGCTCGACCAGGTCCCGGCTGAGCTTCAACTCGATCCCGAACACCGTGTTACGCCAATCGACTATGGCGATGTCTGCATCAACTATGACAAGGAGGCATTCACTGACCTTCCTCCGCCCGAAACCCTCGAAGAGTTGATCGCGCCGGAATACTTCGACATGCTCGTCGTGGAGCACCCGGCCACCTCCTCACCCGGCTTGGCCTTTCTCCTCGCCACCATCGACCGGTTCGACGAGGAGGGATGGCAGACGTACTGGCAGGATCTGTTTGACAACGGCGCGGTGGTGGCTCCGGGATGGAGCGAGGCCTATTACGAAGAGTTTTCCGGCGGCGGAGGGAGTGAAGGAACCAGACCTTTGGTCGTCTCCTATGCATCTTCCCCCCCGGCCGAGGTGATCTTCTCCGAGACTCCCCTGACCGAGGCGCCAACCGGCGTTGTTACCGATGGTTGCTATCGCCAGGTGGAGTTCGCCGGTGTCTTGGCTGGCACCGGGCAGGCCGAAGCGGCCCAAACCCTTATCAATTTCATGCTCTCGGTGGAGTTTCAGGAGACCATCCCCCTGACCTGGTTCGTCTTCCCGGCCAATGTCAACGTCGAACTTCCCGAGGAGTTCGTTGCCCACACCAGCAGCCCGATCGACCCCGTCCAGCTAGCTCCTGAGCTAATCGAAACCAACCGGCAGCGGTGGCTCGACGAGTGGGCCGAGATCTTCGGATGAACCGCCGCTTTTGGCCGGCGCTGACGATCGGCCTCCCGACCATCTTCATCGGCTACTTGTTTCTCTATCCGCTCGGGCGCATCCTCTGGATCTCGCTATCCGGCGTCGGGTTTGTCGAGGTGTTCGAGTCTGCCCGATTCCGACAGGCAGCCTGGTTCACCTTGTGGCAGGCGATCGTCTCCACGGCGCTGACCCTGATCGCTGCCCTGCCGTTGACCTGGGCAATATCGCGCTTCTCCTTTAGGGGGCGGGAAGCCATACGGGCCCTGGTGACCGTCCCTTTCGCCCTCCCGACGGTGGTGGTGGGGGCTGCCTTCTTCGCCCTCGGGGGTCAGGGGATCGCCGCCATCCTGGCCGCCCATGTCTTTTTCAACCTGGCAGTGGTGGTTCGGACCGTGGGAGGGGTGTGGTCGCGGATCGACCCCAGGGTCGATCAAGCGGCCGCCATCCTCGGTGCCTCCCCGCTTCGTCGATTCCGTGCGATCACCCTGCCTCTATTGACACCGGCGCTCCTCTCAGCGTCGGCCATCGTGTTCCTCTTCTGTTTCACCTCCTTCGGAACCGTCCTCATCCTGGGAGGGAGCCGGCTTCGCACCCTCGAGGTTGAGATCTACCAGCAAGCGGTGAACTTCCTCGACCTCGGCACGGCCGGAGCCTTGGCGGTGATCCAGCTAGCGACAGTCATCGTTGCCCTCATGATTTCGGCCCGTCTCCAGAGCCGGGCTACCGCTTTTACCGTCTCCTCGGAATCAGACTTGCCACCGCCCCGGGGGCGGCAAAAAGCAGCGGTAGCCGCGGTGGTGGTGGCCACCCTTGCCGCTCTGGCAGCCCCACTCACTTTGCTGGTGACGCGCTCGTTCGGTCAAGGCGGAAGCGGATGGTCGGCGTTGATCTTCGATGAAGGAGTCAACGCCGTCCGTACCCTTCCCGCCATCCGCAACTCTCTTCTCTTTGCCGCCGTGACCGCCGTCATCGCCGTCGTGGTCGGGGGGCTGGCCGCGGCGGCTCTCGCCCGCCGGAGACAGGGCGCCGCCTGGTTCGACACGATTCTCATGTTGCCGCTCGGGACCTCGGCGGTGACGATCGGGTTTGGCTTCCTGGTGGCGCTTGATCGTCCCATCGACTTGCGCGGCACGCTTCTCCTGGTCCCCCTGGCCCATGCTGTGGTGGCGATCCCGTTTGTGGTTCGGGTGACCCTGCCGCTGATGCGTTCGATCCGACGCGACCTACGCGAGGCGGCGGCGGTGCTGGGCGCCTCACCCGCCCGGGTGTGGCGGGAGATCGACCTGCCCATCGTGGCCCGGGCTCTGGCGGTGGGGGCGGGTTTTGCCGCCATCATCTCTCTCGGTGAGTTCGGGGCAACCTCGTTCATCGCCCGCCCGGCCAGCGCAACCGTGCCGACCGTCATCTTCCAGCTGCTGGGTCGTCCGGGATCGGCCTCGTTCGCCTCCGCCATGGCTTTATCGGTGGTCCTGGCAGGCCTTACCGCCCTTATCATCCTCACCGTCGACCGCCTGCGGGCGGGCACGACCGGCACCTTCTGATGCTCGACGTCGAAGACGTGACGGTCCGCTTTGGGGAAAAGACCGCCTTGGATCGAGTGTCCTTAACGATTCGCACCGAGGAGATCGTCGGCCTACTCGGGCCTTCCGGAAGCGGTAAGTCGACCCTGCTGCGAGTCATCGCCGGTTTGGAGCCTCCCCAGGCAGGCAGGGTCTCGTTTGATGGCGTCGACCTGGCCGCAACTCCGGTACACGAGCGCCGATTCGGACTGATGTTCCAGAGCTACGCCCTCTTCCCGCACATGACGGTGGCCGCCAATGTTGGCTTCGGGCTCCGAATGCAGCAGCTCTCCGACGACCAGGTCGATGCCCGAGTCGGTGAAGCGCTCGCCTGGGTGGATCTCGGCGACCTGGCCATTCGCAAGGTCGACCGGCTGTCCGGAGGTGAACAGCAGCGAGTGGCGCTGGCCCGCACCCTCGCCCCCTGGCCACGTCTGGTGATGCTGGACGAGCCGGTCGGCTCCCTCGACCGCCAGCTACGCAAACGGCTAGTGGAGGACATCGGTCGTCTCTTGAAGGAGCAGCGAACCTCGGGCATATACGTGACCCACGACCACGAGGAAGCGGCGGCGATCTCCGACCGGGTAGCTGTGATGAGGGACGGCCGAGTCGTCCAGATCGCCCCTTATCCCGAGCTCGTCGCCCATCCCGCCGATTCCTGGGTGGCCAGTTTCGTCGGCGCCTAGGCGAAGGACTCCAGGAAACCCGCCGGTGCTCGCACCGGTTTGCCGTCGAGATCGGTGAAGGCGGCGCGGACGTCGAGAGTGGCGATTAGGTCCTCACCCCGCCGCATGTCCTGATGCCAGCGCGAAGTCGAGCGGGCTATCTCGAGCACCTCCGTCGTGATGCTCAGCGTCTCGTGGAGAGTGGCCGGTTTGACGAAACGGGCGGTGACCTCCACCAGCACTATCTGGAAGCCCGCCTCCTTCATCACGTCAATGCCGTATCCGGCGGCAGCTAGCGCCTCAACCCGGGCGGTTTCGAAGTACCCCAAATAGGCTGTGTGGTTGACATGGTTGTACGGATCGAGCTCGTAGAAACGAACCCGGATCTCAGTGATGAACACGGCCCCAACCTACCGTACGACCCCGCCGCCTACGCTCAGGCTCATGCGTGCCTGGCTGCTTCACGACACCACCGGACCAGAGGCCCTCAAACTCGAAGAGGTGGAGACGCCCCAACCCGGACCGAGCCAGGTGCGAGTGGCCGTCAGGGTGGCCGGACTCAACCATCTCGATCTCTGGGTGTCGCGAGGCATGCCTGCTCCCCACCATCTTCCGCACATACCCGGCGCCGATGCGGCCGGGACCATCGACGCCATCGGCGAAGGCGTCACAGGCTGGCGAGTCGGCGACGAGGTCATCGTCAACCCCTCCCAATCCTGCGGACATTGCGACGACTGCTTGCACGATCGGATGATCTTCTGCCGTTCTTACGTGATCCTCGGTGAGCACGAGCGCGGCACTCTGGCGGAACAGGTGGTGACAGCAGCCGAAAGTGTGGTCTCACGGCCCCCTGCGATCGATTGGCCGGTGGCGGGAACGTTCGGTCTCGTCTCAGGGACCGCGTACCGAATGATCTCGCGGTCGCGGCTCCGGGCCGGAGAAACCGTTTTAGTGGTGGGAGTCGGTGGCGGGGTCTCCTCGGCCGCGATGTTGATCGCCCGGGCTCTGGGGGCGCGCGTATTTGTGACGTCACGGTCTCCGGAGAAGATCGCCTGGGCGGTCGCCAACGGAGCCGAGGCCGGCTTCGACTCGACGAGCGAGTTCTCCAAATCCTTGAAAGATGCCGCCGGAGGCGCCGATGTCGTGGTAGAGAACGTCGGCAAAGCCACCTGGGACCAGTCGTTGCGGTCGCTCAGCTCCGGAGGCCGTCTGGTGGTCTGTGGTGCCACCGCCGGCAATCGGGTCGAGTTGTTCCTCCCGGCGTTGTGGTTCAAACAGCTCGAGGTGATCGGCTCGACCATGTTCACCAGATCCGAGTTTGCCCGGGTGCTGCAATTGGTGGAAAGCGGCAAGGTTGCAATCCCGGTCGACCGTCTCTATCCCTTCGAGGAACTGCCCCAGGCTTTGGCTCATCTCGATGCTGGCGACCAGATTGGCAAGATCGGGCTTGAACTCAAATAGGCACAGGTGACGTATACCTTGGTCATCTCAGGAGGTGCCAATGACCGAGTTCATCCGCATCAACCGACGGCTGTTTCTAGCCCGGCTCGGGAAAGGAACCATGGCTCTGGCGGTGCTGGGAGCCTGCGGTGACGATGGGAGCCAGGGCACTACGACTGCCCAGGGTTCTACGACTGCCCAGGCTACGACCACGGCCGCTCCCTCGACCCCGGCAACCACGGACGTTGCCAATTACCTCCGAGTCAATCTCGGCTTCGTATCGGCCTACATAATCGTGCGCGGAACCGAAGCCGGGGTAGTGGACACAGGGGTGTTCGGCAGCGAGGGCGCTATCGAGGGTGCCTTGGGCGCGGCTGACCTGACCTGGGCAAACGTGGGCCATGTAATCCTCACGCATCATCATCCGGATCACGCTGGCAGCATCGCCGCGGTGTTAAACGCGGCCAGCGCCGCCACCGGCTACATCGGCAACGCGGACCTCGACAACGTCGATACGCCCCGCCAACTCCAAGCCGTGAATGACGGCGATGAGGTGTTCGGGCTCACGGTCATCCATACACCGGGCCACACGGCTGGACACATCAGCCTCTTTGACGCTGCTGCTGGTGTTCTCGTTGCCGGCGATGCCATCAACGGGGCCGGTGGTGGTGTGGTCGGACCTAATCCGGACTTCAGTGAAGATCACACCCAGGCGTTGGCGAGCGTGGGCAAGCTGGTCGGCTCCTCGTTCGAAACGATCTATTTCGGGCACGGTGAGCCGGTCATGTCAGGCGGATCGGCGTTGATCACCCAACTGGTTAGGGATTACTAGGGAGTCGGCCACCAGCCCACAACGTATAATCACGCCTCGCCGACTTGGCGCGCCCGCGGCGTCCAGACTCGGGGGTGTGGTGAAGCCTGGAGTTCACGCCGGCCTGTCAAGCCGGAGGTCGCGGG
>JBBDQN010000010.1:0-1758 GCA_040905905.1 Acidimicrobiia bacterium | reverse complement strand
CGGGGTCTACCCACGGGGCGAAGTCGGCGGGGGCGAGGTTGGGAAACGTGAGCAGTAGGTTCGTCATGTCGCCCTTGGGGTCCAGGATGAGGGCGGGGATCCCTGCACGAAGCGCCTCTTCGAGGTAAATGATCCCGAGTCCGGTCTTCCCCGAGCCCGTCATCCCCACGATGACGCCGTGGGTGGTCAGGTCGCCTGGAGCGTACGCAGTCACCTCGCCGGTTCGATCGCCTGACCCCGGGTCGATGTCTCCACCGATGTGAAACCTGCTGCTTGCCATCGCGCAAGTGTAAGGAGCGGGGGGTGCCCCATTCCCGGGGGTCCTCTTCCGGGGACTCTCCCGACCCGCGACTAGCCTCAGCCGGTATGCGACGACTTCTCGCGGTTGCCCTGGTCGCAGTGACCGCGGCGTGCGGGGGTGAAGCCGCTTCGACTTTTCTCGAGATCGAGTCGATCGTGGGCTACGCGGTGATAGTGGAACATGTAGGAGAGCAGATATCGATCGGGCTGAACTCCGATCGAGACGCCACCGCGGGCGAGGCCTACGACGTCACGGACGCCATCTGGCGGGTCGCAGACGGACCGTGGAACGAGCCCCCTGCCACCTGCGTAGGACGGGGTCAGCGGGTGGAACTCGGTGTCACCATGGTCGAGAACGAAACGCGCCCCGGGCTGTTGATGGAACGGGTCGTCTGGCTGGTCTGTATTCCTCCGGAGTAGCAAGTAGCAAGAGTCAAGAATCAAGAAAACCTGACCGTTGGCTGTTGGCTGTTGTTTCTTGACTCTTGATTCTTGACTCTCAGTCCGCCGGCACTCTGCGCTTGATCTCGGCTACGGCGGCTTCGACGTGCTCGGTGAATGTGACCAAGTCGGTGTCGGCACCCAGCTGTTCGCCGATCATCTCGACCATCTCAGCCCAGCGCGCCCCGACGACCACGACCGGTTTTGGTAGGCCCCCGCTGAATCGAGCGACGTATGCGAGATTCCACGCGAGGACCAGTTCGGCGAGGGTGCCGAGGCTGCCCGGAAGGGTGATGCTCCCCGACGACACATTGGTCAGTTCGTGGATTCTTTCCATGAGGTGAGCCGCCTGGGATTCCTCGCTCACGAACGGGTTGGCTCCGGGTCGGTCCGGGAAGACCTGAGGGGCGGTGACGCCCAGTACCCGCCCGCCCACCTCGTGGGCGCCGCGCGATACCGCCTCCATCAGTCCGCCGTATCCGCCCGTTGCCACCGCGTACCCAGACTCAGCGAGCAGTCGCCCACATGCGATCCCTTGCTCATAGTCACCGTCTCCAGGCGTCGCCGCCGAGGCTCCGAACACTGCGATCACGGTGCGGGTCATATGCGAGAGGGTAATCAAGGGGCTGCCCGCTTCCCGCTACCCGCTTCCCGCTTCCCGCTTCCCGCTTCCCGCTTCCCGCCTCCCGCCAATCGCCAATCGCCAATCGCCAATCGCCAATCGCCAATCGGTCTGCGCGCGTTACCGTCCATCCCACCAAGCAGTGAGGTCCCCCGTGCCCTACCGCACGATCATCGAGCCGTTTCGGATTCACAGCGTCCAGGAGATCGCTTTTCCGACCGCAGAGGAGCGGGAGGCGGCGCTGCGGCGGGCGGGATACAACCTGTTCGGGCTTCATGCCGACGAGGTGATCATCGATCTCCTCACCGACTCGGGCACCGGTTCGATGTCGGCGAACCAATGGGCGGCGATGATGGTGGGCGACGAGTCCTACGCCGGGAGTCGCTCCTATTACC
>JBBDQN010000009.1:0-54467 GCA_040905905.1 Acidimicrobiia bacterium | reverse complement strand
GGTGCCGGGCATGACAGAGATCGGAACGGATTGGCGGGTGGTCGATGGCGTTGCGACGGCATGGTTCGACGCGCCGTCGCTGATCGAGGGGGCTGCGCTGGCCGGGCGCATCGTGGAGCTGTCGGCCGAGATCGTGGTCGACCTGCGCGCGACAGGCATGCGGGTGCGCCTCGACTCAGACGAGCACGCCGAGGCGGTGTCGGCGGCCGCGCGGGATCTCGGGCTGGCCGCGAACCCTGCCGTGCTGCAGCACCTGAGCGTCGTGTTCGAATCCGCGAACCCGACTGTGGTGAGGCGGTTCTGGCAGCGCGTGCTCGACTACGCGCCTGGGGAGGACGGCGGTTTGGCGGATCCGTTGCGGCGCGACCCCGCGATACGGATCCGGCAGGCGACGGAGCCGCGGCCGCTTCGAAACCGCATCCACCTCGACGTGGTGCGGCCGGCCGCGGCGGTCGAGCAGGCGAGTCTTGGTGAGGCATCCGGACCGTTCGGGGTCTGCCACACCGACCCCGACGGCAACGAGGTCGACCTGGTGCCGGGCGAGGCGCTCGGCGAGAGGATCGGGACAGCCGACTGGCAGGCCGTGTTCAGCGCGATGGCGTGCTACCGCACCACCTCGCCGACGCAGCAGCGTGACCTGGCCGCCGCAGCAGCGGCGCTGGCCGACGACACGGGCTTCCCGCTGCTCGTCGACCTGCGTCCCGGGCTCGTGATCATCGACAGCGGTAAGGACCAGTGGGAAGACGACGCCCACGGCCTCGAGCTCGACTTCACCGACCTCGCCGGAAACCTCCAGACCGCTGCCCGCGAACTCGGGGCCACTGCGGATCCGGGGCTGCCGCGCTTCGCTCAGCTCTTCCTCGACGCCGCCGACGTCGCCGCAGTCCGCGCGTTCTGGGTGGCCGCACTCGGATACACCCACGACCGGCGAGCCGGGGTCATCGACATCCACGATCCACGGCGGCTGAACCCGGTGCTGGCATTCCAAGAGCTCGATGCTTTGGAGACGGAGCGGCGCCGGCAGCGCAACCGCATCCATTTCGAGCTCGCGGTGCCGTCGGACCTCGCGCCGACGCGCCTCGCCTCGACCGTCGCAGCCGGTGGCCGGCTCCTTGACGAGTCGGATGATCGGTGGCGGGTCGCTGACCCCGAAGGCAACGAAATGGTGATCGTCAGTGGGGCATTAGCTCGCATTGACGAAAACCAGCATCTCAAACCGTAAGCCTGAATCCATTCGCCCCAGGTGGAAAGCAGGATCGAATGGGCCTAGCGCTGAGAATCGAACCGGGCAAAGTACTCCGAAAGAAGCTGTTGGCCACGGCCGTGGCCAAGATGCACGGGATGAGTGGCCAGCAGACTCAGGTATGCCTGGCCGCGTGATGCGATCGCTCTCCAGCGGGATCTGGAGTTCGGTGCGGGTTGGCGGGAGCGAACACCTTGGGGTCTTGTGGGCTTACTTCTGGGGTAATGCTGCCGATAGCTGATCTATGACGGGTCTCCTTATAGCTGATCAGTTCCGGGGCGTGTCGCAGGAGGTGCAGACTCGGTGGCGGGCGGCATGGGTTGAGCTGTCTGCGGCGATTCGGGCGTTTTGGATGTTGGTGGTGGGGCTCGCCACGGTGGGGACGGTGTTGTTGGGGGGGCAGCTGGGCAGCGCCGACTTCATGTTGCAGGTTTCGACGTGGACCTATGCAGTGGTGCCGGTGGGCGCGGGGGTCTTGTTGGCGCTGGCGGCGTTACTACGGCGCTGGCCCGGTTGGGCGGCATGGACGCTGATCGGCGTTGGGGTCGGTTGCTGGGGGGTGGGTGAGCTGATATGGCAGTACTACGCGGCCGTCCTCGGTCAAGACGTGCCCTATCCGGGCTGGGCGGACCTGTTCTACGTGGTGGCGTATCCGATCATGTTCGCCGGGGTGTTGATGCTGCCCCATGTCCAGCCTCGGAAGTGGGAACGGGCCCGTCTCAGTCTGGATGCCATGGCAGGGACGGTGGCGTTGGCTGCCATCGTGTGGACGTTCTACCTGCGAGACGCCATCCATCTCGATCCCGAAGCCGGCCTACTGGAGAGCGCCATCAACCTGGCCTATCCGGCCGGGGACCTGATCCTGTTGGTGGCGTTGATGATTCTGGCGACTCGACGATCGCAACTCCAGTTCGACGGCCGCCTCCTGTTTCTTTCGTTGGGAATGCTCATCACCGCGTTGGCCGACATGGCGTACGTGTCACAGACTGAGGCCGACACCTACTTCGATGGGGGACGCCTCGATGCGCTGTGGTTGGCGGGCTACGGGCTGTTCGCCGCCACCGCGTTACTGGTTGCCGGCCCCCCCAGGCTGCGGGAGCAGGCCGACCGACCCGGGCGGGTGTGGCCGATGATCGCCCCCTACACGGCCATCGCTGTCCTCTTCGCCCTCACCCTCGGCGAGCTCGACGGACAGGCCACCCTTCTCCAGGTCGCCGCCGCCGTCGTTGGGTTGTTGATCATCGCCCGCCAGGGTGTCGCCATCCGGGAAACCCGGGAAGTGGTGGAGAAGCAACGCAACGACCTAGTCGCCTCCATCTCTCACGAGCTCCGCACCCCACTCACCGCCATGGCCGGCTTCACCGAGATCCTCGACGAACAACCCGACCTTGACCGAACCGAACGGGTGGAGATGATCTCGATCGTCAACTCTCAGACCAAACATCTCACCCGCATCGTTGGGGACCTGGTCGAAGTCGCCCGCGACAAACTCGACCACACCACCCTCACCTACACAACCATCGACGTCGCTACTTTGGTCGATTCCGCCACCGGAATGCTCACCACCGCCGCCTCGACCGCCCGCATCAACACCGACATCCAACCCGGGCTCACCGTTAGTGGCGACATCGACCGACTCCGCCAAGTCCTCGTCAACTACCTCACCAACGCCAGCCGCTATGGCAACGGCATCGTCCAAGTCAACGCCCACACCACCGACAACGGCCAGACAATCATCGAGGTCCACGACAACGGCCCGGGCATCCCCAAGAAACACGAAATCACGATCTGGGACCGATTCGAACGGGGCGCCCACACCCACCTCAGCAAAGTTCAAGGCTCCGGCCTCGGGCTCGCCATCGCCCGCCAACTCGTCACCGCCCACCACGGCCACACCGGCCACCACCCCTCAAAACATCTTGGCGGCGCCTGCTTCTGGCTCACCCTCCCCAGCACCACCCCACACCTCCAAACCACCAGAGCCGCAGCCACCATCAGCTGACCGACGCCGCAGTTAACGCACAGATCACTCGTCGCTCCGAGTGATACCAACCGGCCACCACCGCCCTGGAACCGGCAGGGAGGATCGATCCGTGCGCTGATCCTGGTGGATCGGGGTCGATCTCCTCGATGGCGATCTGTTGGGTTTCGTCGTCCGTGAGCGAGATGCCGGGAATCGATGTGGCCAGATCATCAATAAGACCGATCCCGCGGCGAGCCAAGCACCGCCGGAGCCCGGCCTACCTCGTCGACAGCCTATCCGTCCAGTCTGGCCACACAGCTCGGGCCCCTCCTGCAGTCTCTGATCAACTTCAGTGCTCCTGGACGAGGGTGCCACCCCAAGATTGTCTCTCGCTGGATGGCCCAGATTCAACAAGAACGATGTGGCCTGGAAGCTCAGCTCGGCTACTCGGGGCCGACCTGTACGCAGAACTCAGTGTGAATCTCACCTACCACCCCGAAAGCCGCGTCACCGTCCAGATGAAACCGCGTGGGGTAAAGGTTCGTGTCGGAGGGGGGAATGCAACCCCAAGTACACGCGATCCATGGGAGACGACTCTCGAGCCGCGGCGTGACCAACATCACCTTCATATCCATAATCTGGCTATACTTCTAGCCATGAGTCTCTCGGAGCAGCTGTCTCTGGCCGATGTCAAGAATCGCCTTTCCGAGGTGATCGACCGAATCGAACGCCAACATGGACGGGTGGTGATTACCAAGCACGGACGCCCGGCGGCAGTGCTTCTCAGCGTCGACGATCTGGACTCTCTCGAAGAAACCCTGGAAGTGATGCGCGACCCGGGCCTCATTGACGCTGTCCGAGAGGCCGAGGCCGAAGTCGCGGTCGGCCGCACCAAGGCCCTCACCAAAGAAGAGGCTCTCGGGCTGATTAAACCGTCATGACCGCGCCGCCTCGGCGGTACTCGATCGAGTGGGCGAGCCCGGCTAAACGCGCTATCGAACAACTACCTGAGAAGGTAGCCGTCGCCGCCGTCGAGTTCATCTACGGACCCCTGGCCGAAATGCCTGAGCGAGTCGGCCACCCGCTTCGCTTTCACCTCGAGGGACTTCACAGCGCCCGTCGAGGAGACCACCGGATTGTCTACCGGATCAACGAGGGCGGCGGACGTGTGATTATCGAGGCCATCGGCCATCGAAGCGACATCTATCGTCGATGACGACAGTGGGTTAGTTGGCCCTGGCTCGGACAACCGACATCGACCCTTTCTAACGACCCGCCCGGCCGCGGGTAGTTGACAACGGTGTCGGAGGACCGAAACATCACCTAACTACACCGCCACCCCTCGCCAAGACGTACCTCCTCGCAGCCTGACTAACCAAATCACTAGACAGAGGACGGGGTCCGGGGTGCGCTCGCCAATCCGCGCTTCAAACGCAAGGTGGTAGACCCTGGGAGCCCGATACCAAGACACTCCGTGACCGAATTTGGCCAAGGTACAGAGCCCGCTGCATTTGCGTGGTCCTCTAAACATTTCCGTCAATCGCGGCCCGGCAGATCAATCGCAGCTCCCGACAATGCATTGCGGTTAGAAATCTGCGTAGTTGTACCCGTGAAAGAATCGCTTGTCAGCGTCTACCAAATTCTCGGTTAATGACACCTTGCCCGAACATAGGACCGAAGGGTCGGTGTTCCGCTATTCCTTCGCCCGGAATTCTACGAGCAGCAACGTACCGTCGTCCTTCAGGTTTCCGGCGGTGTGTTCGAGAACGTTCTCCGAGAGCCGCCGTGCGGTCTCGCGGACCGGGACCCGCTCAAGACTGGCCCGCACGAGAAGGTCCGCGAGGCGGTCGACGCCGAAGCGTCCGCCGTCAGGGGATAGCGATTCGGTGATGCCGTCGGTGTAGAACAGTACGCGATCACCCCTCTGCAAAGGCTCCATCGGAACTTCCAAGACCGGTCCGCCCATGCCAAACGGCATAGAGGGTGCACAGGCCAACTCTCCGGCGTAGGTGCCGTTGCGAACAAGCATGGGCAATACATGCCCCGCGTTTATCCAAGTCAGAATCCCGGTTTGGGAGTCGAGTGAGCCGATCTGACCCGTCACGAAGTTCGAGCGCCCGAAGTGTTCTTGGATGAGGCGATCAGTTTGCAGATAGGACGAGGGGAGATCGAGGCCCGCGCGGCGTGCATTGCGGAGGCTGTTGACGGCCGCGGCCGCCATCAACACGGCGGACATGCCGTGACCGACAGCGTCGAC
The DNA here is from genome assembly GCA_040905905.1 of Acidimicrobiia bacterium. Taxonomy (GTDB): domain Bacteria; phylum Actinomycetota; class Acidimicrobiia; order Spongiisociales; family ZC4RG35; genus JAICND01. The sequence goes on along the minus strand of JBBDQN010000009.1, from coordinate 49,004 downwards.
GATCGCAAACTCTAGGTGCTGGCCGTTAATGGCGTAGTCGAAGGAGTCTCCGCCGATGTCATAGGCCGGTTCCAGTATGCCGCCGACTCCAAAGTCGTCTGTAGAACACGACAAAGGCGGCAGAAGATCCCACTGGATCTCCGCCGCCGCTGACAGCGGTTTGGTCCGCCGCGCCCGGTCCCAGTGGTCGCTGTAACGACTTCTATTGACCAGCACCAGCACGAACGCCGCCAGCACCGGTTCCATCAAGGCAGACAGCGTGTCGTCCCAAACCTCGTAGTCAAGTTCAAGAAGACCGATCCTGGTTGTTCCATCGACCAAAGGCGCTAACACCACCGTCGGCAGGCCCTTGGACACCATCACCTCGCCGCTCGAAAAGGCCCGCCCTGCCAAAGTCCCTGCCACCGTTTGAGGCAGACCAACTGGCCCGGTGTTATCGATTCGTTGCAAACGTTGCAGGGAGTAATCGGCCACGTACAGCCTGCCGCCCTGCGCGCCGAGGATTTCGCACAGCCCGTCCAGCAGGGCAGGGGCATCACTCGGAGCGACATGCCTAGCAGCGTCCAAGAGCCGGTACACGCCCAGCAGTGGATCCAACCCTTGAGACACCGTCACCTCTCGTTGTTGTCGTGAGCCATCAGGCTCGAACCTCTACGCGCACCATAAACAAAACGGTGCTCTACCCGACGGTGGCAGGACGAATAGTAAACAACCTCCGTCAGTTCTAGATGATCGTTTCGCACTCTTGCGCGGACCAAACGCGGATCAAACCAGGTGCCCAACCGTCCCACCGCATCCGTGACAATCTGGAGCGACTGATCTAAGGCCAAGCCGCGAGGTTCACCGATGACGGTACTCACCGTCGACTCCCTTGCGACCTTCTGAACGCAGTCGTCTCCCATGGGCGCCTAAAAATCGACTGGACTCGACTACGAGCCTTCGCTGACAGGTTTGAGCAGCACTCACATCAGCTCGCCGAGGCGATCGCAGATCCGCCCATCCGTACCCGCACCCCGCTTGACGCCATTCTTGCCGCCTTCGCCGAACAACTTGCCGACGAACACCGGATTGCCCGTCCAAAGTGGACCCGCTCTATTGGGCCCTTGGCTACGCCGTGGTCACCGCCGGCGACCCCTCGAATGCGGGCTGCTTCCAAGGAAACCGCGCCCGAGCCCTTCCGGAGACGCAATCTCCTCTCCCCCGTTCGGCCCTATTCCGACCGGTGGCCTGACCGACGATGGCAAAGGGGCTGCTCAGCGACCGCGGGGAGCTTGAGTCACTCTTCGAAGAATTGGCTGAAGAGTTGACCCGACTCGGAACCGCCGCCGACATCGTGATGGTCGGCAGCGCTTGGATGCTCTGGCACTCCCAACGTGCCTCGACCCGTGATGTCGACTCCTCCCGCCGCTTCAACACCGACCTCAGCCAGGCAATCGACCGAATTGGAGCTCGTCACGACCTAAGACCAGGTTGGCTCAACGACGCCGCTGCGGGATTCTGTCCATCAGGTGCCAGCTACGACGACTGCCCAGTGGTCTACCAACATCGGGCCCTGGTCGTCCGGACACCCACCCAGACGTCATCTTCGTCATGAAGCTGTACCGAGCCGATCCACAAGACCGAGCAGACCTCGTCACTATTTGGCCGCTGTGCAAAAGGAGATGTAGCTGGTCCGTCCCTCGAGCGGACTTCACCAACCCCGACCAGGCTGCCCACGCATTCAGACTCGCCTACCCACACGCCCGACGACGATTATCTGGTGAGCTACATCGCCGAAGTTGCCCGCGACGCCGTGCAGTAATACTGAGTCAGCACTTCACGTCAGTCGCCTGCCCTCCACCAGATTGCCGGCCTTGTCCGGCTCCGAGTGCAACACTGAAACCTATAACGGCTGGTAGCCCAAGGCCTTCGCCACGTCCGCTTGAGCCGCGTCGCGGGTGGCAAACGAAGCTGTTTCGCCGGGCTCAAGAAGGTCAGGAAGCACCAGGCCAGCAACAGCCAAATGCCAGGCGTCCATCGCCCGCAATCCATGCACTCGCACCATCACTAATGTCTCAGATTCGACATCCACCTGGTTGGCAGAGACCACCGTCACTGGCCCATCGATCCCCAAGTCAGCATCCAAGATCGCCAGTAGACCCTTCTCGTCCCCTCTACCGGCACGGGCCGCACGGACCAGCGCCCCAGAGACTTCGATTCGTGTCCAGGTACCAGTCACCGCAACCATTTGAGGGTTCGACAGCAGCTCGACAATCTCTTCATGGTCGGGCTCATCCACCAGGTAGGCGCGCACCAAGACCGAAGAGTCGATGTAGGCGATCAACGTCGATCGCGTTCCGCCGATATGAGTCGATCGGCGATAGGCCCAAGCCCTCGAGTGGACTCAAGAATCCGTCGTCGCCGTGATGGGGAAACTTTCGCCGACGAAGCAGAACTCAAGGTGCCAGCAGCACCCGCCTTGGCCACAAGGCGTTGCCGTCGATTGCCTCGGTCCGCGTCTGCTGCGGCGTCCAGGATGCCGGTGGCCACCGAGTTGATGCTCTTGCCTTCCCGGGCCGCACGAGCGGCGAGACGACGGTGAACATCCTCGGGGACACGCAGTAAAAGTTGCTTCACCTAGTAGATGATAGCATTACGTGAATATGCTATCAAGCGGTGTCGGAGGGGGGACTTGAACCCCCACGTCCTTTCGGACACTAGGCCCTCAACCTAGCGCGTCTGCCATTTCCGCCACTCCGACAAGAGGGGGCCGAGGAGTATATCCCAGCGAGGTTTTCAGGACAGGAGGAGAGTGAGACCCACCGTTGTAATGGCGAATAGAACCCCGACCAGAACGGTGAGGCGGTCGAGGTTGCGCTCTACCACAGTGGAACCTTTCATGGCGGCTGGCCCCATCCCACCACCGAACATGTCTGAGAGCCCCCCTCCGCGACCTGCGTGAAGGAGGATCAGGACAATCATGCTCACGGAGAACACGACGTGGAGGACAACGGCGATGATCGTTAACACTGACAATCGAAGTCCTTGAAGGTTCTGAAGGAGCGATCAGCTTAGGCCTAAAACTCGGTTATTTAGAACCGAGATCGGCCATCGAGTTGGCCACCAACCTTTGGAAACGGTCGACACCAGCTGCGTTCAAATGCCGATCGTCAACAAAGAGGCCTTCAGGCCAGGGCTCCTGCATAACATTCAACAGGGGAACTTCTTGAGCGTTGGCTAGAGCCTCTACACCTCTATAGAAGGTGGAGCTAAGGAATCGCTCCACGCACTCGCCAGCATCGGCGGGACACGGAAACGGCTCGACCACCAGCACAAGCTGGACATGTGCCTGTGCTGCCGAGCGGATCAACCTTTCGAGTGCCGCCTTGTCGGCCTCGGACATCTGGCGGTTCGTATTTTCGATCGCCGGAACGCCGCCCTCCGCGGCGGCGATCGCGCCCCAGAGGTAGCCGGTCTGGAACCCCAACGTCGAGATCAAACCTAATTCCACCACCCGCTCTCTCCTGAAGATCACCGGAAGATCGCGCACCAGGGTGCGTTTCTTATAGAGCTCTGACCATCCGGCAACGGCTCCAACCCAGGACTCCTCCTGAGAGCGGATGGCGGTGAGCAAGCCCTGGTAAAGGATGTCGCCCTCGCGAGTGTTCAAACCCGAGGGCGGAGCCAAACCCACGTAAATGATCTCGGGGTCGAGCAACGGACGAACAACTTCGCCGAACCAGACCTCCATCGACAGAGGAGTGGACCAGGGAAGCGCCGCGTTGTAGCTCGAGTCCTCGACTCCGAACTCGTGCAGTCTGGACGGGTCGACACCTGATTCCATGGTCGAATCGCCCATGAAGACGACGCGGGTCGGCCGATAGGCCGGCTGGCTCATTTGATCGACTTTGATGTCGGCCTCGATTGAAGGCCAGAGGACTGGATCAGGCAGCGCCGAACCCAGTACCCGCAATCCAACCTCGGTGGTGGCCAGGACAACCACAACACCGACGAACGCCATGCTGGTGTGTGGGGCTCGAATTCTCATCAGAACTGGAAGTAGATAAAGGGAAACGAAATCGGGCTGCTGAAGATGAGCAGGGCAACCAACCCACTTCCATAGGCCAGGCCCCGCACAATCGGCTTCAAGTGTCCCACCGGGTTGTCGCCGAAGACTCTCTGACGGCTGTCGACGGCATATGCCAGGAACGAAGCCAGGAGCACAGTCGTGACGCCATACCAATCGATCGCACCAGGAGCGAAATTTACGAGTCCGACGAAGAAGTTGACAGCCTCACGCAGCGTCGCGGCTCTGAACGGAATCCAAGTGACCAGGACCAGGACCAGTGTCAACCCAACCGCAACCCGACGCTTCCAACCAGCGAACACTCGCGTCCCCCGCCCGGTCAGACGCTCGAGAGCCAGGTACAACCCGTGAAGCCCGCCCCAAACGACAAAAGTCCATTTCGCACCATGCCACAGGCCCCCCAGCAGCATGGTCAGCATCAAGTTCCGATAAGTCAGGAGGGGGCTTTGGCGATTGCCCCCCAGGGGTATATACAGATAGTCACGGAGCCAGGTTGAGAAGGAAATGTGCCACCGTCGCCAAAACTCGGTGACGCTGGCAGACAGGTAGGGTTGGGCGAAGTTGTCCATCAGCTCGACCCCCATCAATCGAGCAGATCCTCTGGCGATATCTGAGTATCCAGAGAAGTCTCCGTAGATCTGCAGTCCAAATCCGACCAGGGCCGCGGCCAATTCGACCGAGGAGCGGGCTCCAGAGTTGGCGAACACACCGTTCACGAATGGAGCTACCGCGTCGGCAATTGCCACCTTCTTGAACAGCCCCACTCCAATCAGGACAAGGGCGCTGCCCACGCCGACCGAGCTCAGCCTCGCATCCATTCGACGTAGTTGAGGCAGCAGCCGCTGAGCTCGTTCGATGGGTCCCGCTACGAGTTGAGGAAAGAATGCGACATAGAGCGCGAATGTCACCAGTGATCGCTCCGCTTGCAGACGGCCGCGGTAGACGTCGATCGTGTACGCCATCGTTTGGAAGGTGTAGAACGAGATACCGACTGGTAAAACAATCTGCAGCACCGGAAGCGAGAGGGTCAGACCGAACTCGCTGGCAAGAGCTTGGGCGGACTCGACAAAGAACCCCCAGTACTTGAAGAGACCCAATATCACGAGTTGGGCGGTGAGCGCGATCAATAGGAGATTTCGGCGGGTGGCGCGGGTCTTGTTCTCCAGGGCCTTGGCGATCCGAAAGTCGATCAGGGTCGACAGAACGAGCAGACCGAGAAACCGGACATCCCAGGCGCCGTAAAAGAGGTAGGACGCGGCCAGAAGCCAGTGCGTCCGAAACCTCGGAGCCAGGAGCCAGAAGCCGCCCAGGACTATCGGCAGAAAGATCAGGTATTGGTAGGAGTTGAAGAGCACTCAGCTCCAGTTATCGCCCTGTTTCAAAGGTCAATTGAGACGGGTGTGCCTAACCTGCCTGGCTAGCCACGGCCTCGGCGGCCCGAAGGGCAGCTTCGGCATCACCCAGATACCGGCTAGACACCGGCCTCATACTTCTATCGAGTTCGTAGACGAGAGGAATTCCGGTGGGAATGTTGAGGTCCACCACCTGTTGGTCGCTCAAGCCGTCGAGGTGCTTGACCAGGGCGCGCAGCGAGTTTCCGTGGGCGACCACCAGGGGACCGCGGCCCGCCACCAGGTCGGGAACGATGCGATCGTGCCAGTAGGGAAGCATCCGTTCGACGACATCCTTGAGGCACTCGGTTGCCGGCAGGAGGTCTGGAGGAAGTTCTGCGTAGCGACGATCGAAGCGCGGGTGACGTTCGTCGTCCGGGCCTAACGGAGGAGGCGGAACGTCATAGCTCCGCCGCCAGATCTTGACCTGCTCGACACCATGCTGATCCGCAGTCTCCTTCTTGTTGAGACCCTGGAGGGCTCCGTAGTGGCGTTCGTTGAGCCGCCAATGCCGGGTGACCGGCAGCCAGCTCAGACCCATCTCGCGGGTGGCCAGGTCGGCGGTATGGATTGCTCGCACGAGGACCGACGTATGGATGACACCGAAGTCGAGCCCGGACGATGCCATCAAGGCCCCAGCGCTCTGAGCCTCCACCTCGCCGGTGGGCGTGAGGCCGACATCCGTCCAGCCGGTAAAACGGTTCTCCAGGTTCCACGTCGACTCACCGTGGCGAAGGAGAACGAGGGTATAGGTCACGCCCAGTACCTCACCACCGCCGCGAAGGTGTCGGGATCAAGAGATGCCCCTCCCACCAAAGCGCCATCGATCGACCGTTTGGCCATAAACCCTTTGATATTGCCGGCGTTCACCGATCCTCCGTAAAGGACACGCACGCCGGCGGCTGCCTCGCTGTGGGTCAGAGCGGCTACGGTGTTTCGGATCAAATCGCAAACTACCCCGGCGTCGTCGGGATTGGCATTGCGACCGGTGCCGATGGCCCATACAGGTTCATAGGCGATCGCGATCTTGGCGATCTGTTCTGCTGTCACCCCGACCAGGGCCCGTTGCACCTGCGGGACGACCACCGACTCGGTCGCTCCTTGCTCGCGTTGCTCGAGTGTCTCCCCTACGCACACGATCGGAACCATATTGTGGGCCAGAACTGCCTTGGTGCGGCGGTTGGCGGTCTCGTCGGTCTCACCGAAGAATTGGCGGCGTTCTGAGTGGCCGACGATCACATAGGCGACGCTCAGCTTGGCCAGCATTTGCGGGCTGACCTCGCCGGTAAAGGCACCCTTTTCCTCCCAGTAGACGTTTTGAGCGCCGAGGCGAATCAGAAGACGGTCGGCCTCGATCACGGTTTGCACGGACCGCAATGCGGTGAAGGGCGGTGCCACCACCACCTCGATCCGGTCAAAGTCGGCGGGGTTGAGACGGTACGACAACTTCTGAATCATCTGAATGGCTTCGAGGTGGGTGGCGTTCATCTTCCAGTTGCCGACGAAGAGGTCACGGCGGGGCTCGCTCATGTGGCCCACTTTGCCAGCACGCTCACGCCGGGAAGGTCTCTGCCCTCGAGCATCTCCAACCCCGCTCCCCCGCCGGTCGACAGGTGGCTGACCGCTCCGTCAAGCTCGAGGTCCCGGAGGGCGGCAGCCGAGTCGCCTCCGCCTACGGCGGTGAAGCCTTGACACTCGGCAAGTGCCCGGGCGACACGCTCGGTCCCGGCCCGGAACTGCTGCCACTCGAACACCCCCATCGGCCCGTTCCAGAAGACACTGGCGGAACGGTTGATCTCGGCAGCAAAGAGGTCGGCGGTCTGAGGACCGATATCGAGGCCAAGTGAATCGGCCGGGATCTGGTCGGCGGGGACCACCCACGAGCGGGCGTCCTCGGCAAACCGGTCGGCCACCACCAAATCGACGGGCAATTGGATCCGATTGCCGTAGGGACCATCCAGCAGGGCCCGAACCTCCTCCACTCGATCCTCCTCCAGAAGCGACCTCCCAATCTTCATCCCCCTGGCAGCCATCAAGGTGAAACACATGCCGCCGCCGATCAGCATGGCGTCCACGCGGGGAAGCAGGTTCTCGATGACCCCGAGCTTGTCGGAGATCTTGGCGCCACCCAGGACGACGACATACGGTCGTTCGGGATCGCCCAGGAACCTGCCCAACGCCTCCAATTCTTTGACGAGCAGTGGTCCGGCAGCCGATCTGACCTTTTCGGCGACACCGACCGTCGACGCATGGGCACGGTGAACCGAGCCAAAGGCATCCTGTACGAACAACTCGGCCAACCGGGCCAATTCGGTAGCGAGCACCGGATCGTTCTTCGATTCGCCCGGCTCAAAGCGGGTGTTTTCAAGCACGAGCACCTCGCCCGGAAGGGCGTCGGCCACGGCCCGCTCGACCGACGGACCAACCACCTGGTTGAGCTTGCGGACCGGGAACCCACCCAGTTCGGACATCCGGGCGGCAACCGCGTCCATAGCAAACTCCGGTTCCCGATCCTTGGGTCGACCAAGATGGCTGCATACGACGACCCTGGCACGGGCCTTGCAGAGCCGGTCGATCGTTGCCAGGGCCGCCACGATGCGGAACTCGTCGCCCACCTTGCCAGCGGTCAAGGGAACATTGAGATCCGACCTGACCAGCACCCGCCGGCCCGCCACGTCCAGATCGTCCAGGGTCAGGTAACGCACGCCGGCGCGGACGGTAGCAGCGGGCGGTAAACGCTCCGGTGCCTCAGAAAAACCCCCCAACCCAATACCTCAGGGTGCCGATACCTCCATCTGGACAAAAGGCCCCGTAACCTCATACCCGGCATGGCTGAGCCGCGAACAATATGGATTGTCCTACCCGCCTACAACGAGGAGGGTGCCTTGGGCAACCTCCTCGAAAGGGTCGACGAGGCGCTCACCGAGGAAAGTCTTCCTTACCGAATCCTGGTAGTTGACGACGGCTCGACCGACCGAACCGCCGAGATCGTGTTGGAAGCATCGACCAGGCTGGCGGTGTCGCTGGAGCGGCACGCCCAGAACCAGGGCCTCGGGGCCACGATCAGGGATGGCATCCTGGCGGTCTGCCAGTTGGCAAAGGACCGCGACGTGTTGGTCACCTTGGACGCAGACAACACCCACACGCCTGGTCTTATCGCACGCATGGTTCGGATGATCAGGGAGGGGCATCATGTTGTCATCGCCTCCCGCTATCGGCCTGGCAGCCGGGTCCGGGGAGTGCCCTTTCATCGTCGGGTCATCAGTCGTGTGGCCTCCATGCTGATGATGTCCGTGTTCCCCACCAAGGGTGTTCGCGACTACACCTGCGGCTACCGGGCGTACGACGTGGCACTGTTGAAGAAAATCATCAAGGAGTCGGGCGACGATTTCTTTGACCAGGATGGCTTCCAGGTGATGGTCGACATCCTTCTCAAACTTAGGAAAGAACCCGACATCATCTTTGGGGAAGTACCGCTGATCCTTCGTTATGACCAGAAGCAAGGCGCCAGCAAGATGAGGGTCGTTCAGACGGCCCGCAAGACTCTGGGATTGATTATCAAACACAGATTCGGGACTAGCGGATGAAGTCGGAGGAGACCCCCGCGACGTTCGACGAGGCCTATTTCCGAACCGCCTATCGCGACTACGCCCGGCAGAATCCAAAGCGGAAGCTCGACTTTTACGAGTCGATCGCCCAGCAAGCCAGGGGGGGAAAAACTTCCACCCTCTTGGACCTCGGGTGCGGCTTGGGCGCCTTTCTCGGTCATCTGCGTTCGGGAGACCCCACGAAACAAGCCTGGCGCCTCGTCGGCACCGACGTAAGTGAATTCGCCATAGCACGCAATCAACTCGTGATACCGGATGTTGAGTTCTATGTTCGAAGGATCGAAGAGGAACCTCTCGATGGACTGAAAGCCGACATTGTCACTGCGTTTGACGTCCTGGAACATCTCGATAATCCGGATCGGGCCGCAGAGATGATTCGCAGCACTCTTCGCCCCGGTGGCTCGCTCGTTCTGGTGGTACCCGTCTATGACGGCCCCCTCGGCCCGCTGGTCACATTGGCCGACCATGATGCGACCCATCTGCAAAGGAAGTCGCGAACGTGGTGGTTGGATTGGACTGCTCGGTTCTTTGAGGTGACCGACTGGCTAGGAATGTATCGCGGAATGACTCCCTGGCGGTACTACGCCCACTTACCCAGCCGCCGATGGCGGCGGTGGTCACCGGCAATCCTCGTTGCGGCACGCCGTCCGTGACCTCAGGCAGGGGGGCAAGAACTTCCCTTGCCGTCGGCGCCTTCCTATTAACGGCGCTCTCGAACGTCACAGCACCCGTTTTCGCCGGAGTCGCGATTTACGCCACCTTTGGTGTTTTCAGCCGTCCGAAGTCTGCGCGGATGGAGCCCAGCCCGGCCTTCGGGCCCGTGTTGCTAGCCGCGCTGGTCGTCGGTGGTCTGATCGTGGACTATCAAGACTTCCCGTTTGCCGACCCAATTGCGTTGACACTGTGGCTCGCGTGCGCGGCTGCAGCTGTTGTCTTGCCCGGATGGGCTGCGCGAACTGGCAACGCCCGTGGCCTCTACGTTATGTTGTGGGTGGTCCTGGTGAGCTCTGCAGTGATCGGCGCCAGGTTGATTCTCGCGGCTCAGGACGGAGTCGGCGTTAGTGACGTCTTCGCGTTTCACGAAGCGGCGGCCCAAGCTCTCCTGGAGGGCGAAAACCCGTACGAAGCTGCCCGAGTTGTCAACAGCGATCCCAACGTTCCGCTAGGAACGATCACCACCGGGTATCCATATCCGCCGATCTCGATGGCACCGATGGCTGCGTCATCGGCCTGGTTCGGCGATTCGCGGTGGATCCTGCTTGCTTCCTGGCTCGGAATGATCGCGGTCCTGGGTGCCAGGGCCATCGCGTCAGGCGGTGCGCACTTTCAGTCAGTGTTGCTTCTGAGTCTCTTCCCGGCATTTCGCGTGACCCTGTTCGTTGGTTGGACCGAGCTGCTGCTTATGGGAATGGCTTCCATGCTCGTCCTCGGGACTTCTGAGCCGGGCCGCCTCAACGTCTGGCGGACCGCTGTGTTGGCGGCTCTGGCTTCGTCGAAGCAATACATGGTGTTCCTGGCCCCATTAGCTCTGGTGGTTCGTTCGTTTCGCATCCCTCTGTCGCTCTCGACTCTCGGGCTGACCGCGGCGACACTGATTCCCTATCTGCTGGTCGACTCGCGGTCCGTGTATCACGCTTTATACGAGAACCTAGCCACAATCGGTGACCGGCCTGATAGCTTCAGCATCAGTGGAATGCTCCAGACCCTGGGGGTGGCGACGGGAGGATTGCCCCGGCTCGTATGGATCGCGATTACTTTGGTGTTTGGGTACCTGATTGCACGCAGGATCCGCGATGTAGGCGACTTCGTCCTCGGGGCTGCCCTGGTTCTTGGCTTTGCGTTTCTGACCGGAGTCGCATTTGTCAACTATTGGCTGCTCTGCGCTGGCCTGGTCCTAGTGGGCTCACTCATGAAAACCAGCCAGGGCCCCGACTAGAGGAGCTTGCTGAGGGCTGCGCCCAAGGCCAGCGGCTCGTGCTCGGGCCATTCGGCGCCATGGTCGACCACATCGGCTCTGCGAACCGACCATCCCCAGGCCATCGCATCTTCGTCATCCAGTCGCACCGCCAATACCGGTACCGGCGGTGAAGGTGGTAATCGAAGATCACTCCCATTTACGACGACCGCACCGGGACCCTTCACTCCGCCGATTTCCCCAAGGTGGGCCAGGTGCTGCGCACCCGACATTCCCAGCGTCTCACCGTCCTGGTAGATCAGGTTGAGCACGAATACCCTTCCGGCATTACTGGCCATCACGGCCTCGGCGATACCGGGCACCATGAGGACGGCCAGAAGCGATGTGTAAAGGCTGCCCGGTCCGATCACTATTTGATCTGCATTGCCAATCGCATGCAATGCGTCAGCGTGGGCCTCGAGCCCCTCGGGCCCGATCCTGAATGAGCTAACCCCACCCCGAGCCTTGGAGATGACTGTCTGGCCCGTCAACTCCTGACCTCCCACGGTTGCCTGTAACACCGCCGGCTGGTTGGCGGCTGGCACCACTCGCCCAACCGCACCCAACATCTGACCGGCCATATCCGAGGCCGAGGCAAAGTCACCGGTCAAATCGGTGAGAGCCGCCAGCAACAAATTCCCAAGCGAGTGGTCTTCGATGTCGCCACCGGAGAAGCGGTACGCAAAGAGCTCCGACCAAATGCTCGGTTCCGGTGTCAGAGCCAGAAGGCAACGCCGAAGGTCGCCCGGGGGCGGCATGCCCAGGCCGGTCGTCAGCCTTCCGGATGATCCACCGTCATCGGCCACTGCCACCACGGCGGTGATCTCCGACGCATAGGACTGCAGGGCTTCGAGGGTTATCGCCAAGCCGTGTCCACCACCAAGCGCCACCACCTTGGGTCCGGCCGGGTCGAGCAGGATTTCCTCGAGCCGTACCTCGGTGGCAGTCATCATCGGTCGACGTCCCGATGACGGACTGTTGCCGATATCCCCTGTTTCTCCAACCATGTCACTAATTCCTGGGCCAGGACCACCGAGCGGTGATGACCTCCTGTGCAGCCCAACCCGATGGTCAGGTATGACTTGCCCTCTTCTTCGTAGCGGGGGATCAGGAATCCCAGGAGGTCCTCGACCCGGGTGAGGAACTCGGCGGCTTCGGGATGACCCAATACGTAATCTCGGACCTGGTCGTCGGTGCCGCGCATAGGACGAAGGTCGCGGATCCAATGGGGATTGGGCAGGAACCGGACGTCGAAGAGGAGGTCGGCGTCGCGGGGAATCCCGTTTTTGTATCCAAACGAAGTGACCGTGACCCGCATGGGTCGATGGTCCTGCACCTCGGCAAAGAGCTCCGTGATCCGCCGACGGAGATCGTGGACGTTGAGGTCGGTCGTGTCGATGACGACATCGGCCGACTCCTTGAGATCGGACAACATCTCCCTCTCGGCCGTGATCGAGTCGGCAACAGTGCCCTGCCGCAATGGGTGGGGACGGCGACTCTCCTCATAACGACGAATCAACAGGGCGTCGTCAGTGTCGAGAAACAGGACCCTGGTCTGGACACCCTGGCGATCGAGCTCGTCTATCGCCGGACCGAGACGATCCAACGGGTTGCCGGCCCGGGAGTCGATTACGACCGCCAATCGACGCCGGCGTTCCGGGACGTCGTGGTGAGCGACCACCTGGGCAAGTAGCTGGGGCGGCAGGTTGTCGATGACGGTATAGCCGAGGTCCTCGAGGACCTTGGCGGCAGTCGAACGGCCAGCTCCCGACATTCCGGTCACGACCAGGACATGGGGGCGCATCTCGATTTGGGCGGTGTCGGATGGATCAGGCATAGACCACGAGGACCTCTATCCCCGGTGAATGGCAGCGTACAGGTCGGCGGCCACCGCTTCGGGGACAGTCTCGGCCAACTCTGCCTCTGTGGCCTCCCGGATCCGTTTGAGCGATCCGAAGCGCCTCAATAGAGCCTTCTTCCTGGTAGGCCCAATGCCCTCGACTTCGTCCAGCACCGAGTCCACCATCCGCTTCGACCGCAGGTTGCGGTGGTAGGTAATCGCAAAGCGGTGGGCCTCGTCGCGGACCTGTTGGAGAAGGTAGAGCGCCTCGGCATCGCGAGGTAGACGCAACGGCTCGGCCTGTCCCGGCAGGTAGACCTCCTCCATCCGCTTGGCCAGACCTACTACCGGGATGTCGAGCCCAAGCTCACTCAGAACCTTGACGGCCCTTCCCAGTTGTCCGGCTCCCCCGTCGATCAGCACCAGCGAGGGCGGATAGGAGAAGCGGCCCTGCTGCTCGCCCCTTCTCAGATCGCGTAGATAAGCGGTAAACCGCCTCCGGAGGGTCTCTTCCATCGAGGCAAAGTCGTCCTGACCCTCGACCGTTTTGATCTTGAACCGGCGGTATTCCGACCGCCGGGGCAGTCCGTCCTCGAGAACGACCATCGAGGCCACGGTGTTGGTGCCCTGGAGAGTGGAGATGTCGAACGCCTCAACCCGCAACGGGGCATTGGCCATGCCAAGCGATTCCTGCAGGCTCCGCAGGGCCTTGGCCCGGGCGTTGTGATCGGACTGTCGACGGAGACGATGGCGACCAAAGGCCTCGCGAGCATTAACCGTGGCCGTCTCCAAGAGACGCCGTTTAGCGCCACGTTTAGGTATCCGGAGTGAAACCTTGGCCCCCCGACGTTCCGTGAGCCACTTTTCCCAAAGTTCGGGATCGGTCGGCAACTGGGCAACCAGGACCTCCCTGGGTGGGACCTCTTCCCCGTAGATCTCCCGGATCAGGTTGGCGAACAACTCGGGCTCGTCGACGTCCTCAACCCGCTCGACCACGGTTCCGAGTCGCCCGACCACCCTCCCCCGACGAACGTGGAGCACCTGGAGAGCAGCTTCAAGCTCGTCGCCGTGCAGGGCGATCAGGTCGAAGTCCTCCCGCCGATCGGTGACAACCTCCTGGCGTTCGAGCGCCCTCTCGACATCACGCAACCGGTCCCGATATCTAGCTGCAACTTCGTATTCCTGCCTTGCAGAGGCGTCCGTCATCCTCGCGTTCAATTTCCCGGTCACCTGGTCGGTATCACCTCGAAGAAAAGCGCCGAGTCCGTCGACGTGCGCCCGATACTCGTCTGGCTCGACGGCTGCGATGCACGGGCCGGAGCACTTTTCGATGTGATAGAGGAGGCAGGGCCGGCCCTGGGCCTGTTGACGCCGAAAGAACGCATCAGTGCAGGTGCGAATCGGAAACGTGCGGAGCAGGAGGTCGAGGGTCGAGCGGATCGCATACGCATGGGCATACGGTCCGTAGTACTCGACGCCTTTGCGTTTGGCCCCTCTCATCACCCGGGCCCGAGGCCATTGGTCACTTATGGTTATGGCCAGGTAGGGGAAGGACTTGTCGTCTCGGAGGCGGATATTGAACCTTGGTCGGTGCCGCTTGATCAGGGTGAACTCGAGCATCAGGGCCGCCACCTCGGTGTCGGTCACGATCCATTCGACGGAATCCGCCGATTCGACCATCGCCCGGGTTCGCTCCGAAAGCTCTCGAGCGAAGTAGTTGGACACCCTCTTGCGCAGCGACAGGGCCTTGCCCACATAGATCACCCGACCCAGAGAGTCCTTGAACAGGTACGCGCCGGGAGCGTCGGGGATTTCCGAGGTGGGAAGCCGATCCATTGGTACAAAGGGTATATCTCTGCTCGATCAGTCCTAGTCCGGTAGGAATTGCCAATGTGCTCCCAGGGGAACCGTCCAATCCTATTTATGACATAGCCTCAGCAGGCGTTGGCCCCGTATCAAAGGGATGTGCCGATAGCTTGATCGGCATCTCTCTACGACCGAACGGGGGCAAGAATCAGGAGTGCAGACGGAACCATGGGGATCATGGCCCGGCTCAGGTTGCCGTAGTCGCTCAGCACACCGTGACCAAGGACGAACATCAGTAGCCCGAAACCGAGGGCAGTGCCCGACACAGGACTCGGGTATTTGATGATCCCAAATATCGCGATGGCCGTACACATCAACACAAGGACTCCCACCGCAAGATGTGGTCCTCCTTGATCCAGCCAGTGCGCGACCGCCGGCCCAAAACCCGTGAACGGCGCGGCCGACACAGTGTTCGGCACCATCGGACCGGTGAGACGGAGTCCGACGATCGTCGCCCATGCCAACCAGATCGCCAGTGGCCACGCGGCCAATCTGATTGACCATTTCGGGTCGTTCCGAAAGACGTACGCAGCGCACGCTGCCGCAACGATCAGCATCGTTTCCCGGGACAATCCGGCGGCCACAAGAAGCAAGACCGCCGGCCCATTCCGACCCTTCAATAATCGCTCTATGGCCAGGATCGCCAGCGCCCAGCCCAAAATCGATCCGCCATCGATTAGTAGCTCGAAGTAGACGCCAGGGTTGACAACGAACGAGAGCCCCCACCAGCCATTCTTACCGAGCGCGTGCGACAGTCGGGCGGTGGACCAGCACCCCAACCCAATTGCCCCAATGTTGACGAGCACTAGGGACCACATTGCAGCCTTGGCCGGGATGGAGCCCAAAAGCCCCGCCACCATTGGATATGCGATGCGCTGTGCTCGATAGCGAGGGAAGTCGAACGCGGCCTCGTAGTCATCCACCTGCTGTAAAAAGGGGTCGATGGCCAGCAGCAGGTAATAGCGGCCATCGTGACCCGGTGCAGGTGCGACCACGACCGGTCCAACCAGCCGCTCGTAGAACGCGGCTTCTGCGGCAGGGATGTGAAGAAAACCAGAGACGCTGCCCAACTGTTGAATCCCAGCCCACGTCATCGCCACGCCAACAGCAAATCCGGCCAGGCCCACCCAGATAGCCACACGTTGGGGACGCATGGAGTGATCGTTTTGCGTCACAACGCGTTGAGAAAGACATCCTGACAGCGCGGAGGCCGCTGGGTGTCGACCGCACGCAACGGGAAGTAGCGCCACCACCATGGAACGGGAGCTGCCAGGGACCCACGTTCCCCGACCCGAGGCACCGAATACGAGACTCCCCCACGCAGATAATCGACGCTCACCTCCGGCCGGCGCACCAGATACTGGCGGAACTGGGGGTAGGCGATGAGATAACCGGCATCTCGATAGGCGAGCAGCCCTTGATCTGAGGAGTCGAGGATCTCAACCGGGTCCGTGTAACCCTCCCGGAGCGGCATGGTCCTCGTGACCAGCAGATGATTCGACTCTCCTCCGGCGGTCAGAAGATTGGCGTACATGTTGAAGCTGTGGGCAGTCTTCAGCTCTGTGTATGGAGCGAGGCCGTTGAGGAACGTGATGGTCACGACCAGGGCGGCCAGGGGTCTCATTGACCAGTTCAGCTTCTCCCCCGGGGCGAGAGCCCGAACTAATACCACGACGAACCAGATGCCAAAGGGAATCCACAGAAAGAATGGGACCGCGGTCACCAGAGCCGCGGTGAAGGAGGTCAGCGGCAGCACCGCAGAAACCACTATCGCCCCGCCCAGGGTCAGGAACCCTGCCATCACCAGGCGTCTGGCCCGGGGAGGGACATGGGCCCACGATCGCTCGACTTGCTGGACCATCCCGGCGGGAGCGAAGAGGAAGAAGAGTGGCAGCAACACTGACGTGAAGTCGTAGAAGTGCTGGTTGAGGTCGAAGGAAATCACGGTATGGAACACCGTTCCAAGGACGACCCCCCAGGGGCGGAGTGGTCTCACGACGAGCAGGATCGGAACAGCCGATTCGACCAGTACCGACCCCCACACCGCCATCGTTGCGCCGGCTGAATCGGTCGTCAGCGGTCCCAATCCAAAACCGTCAAGCCATTGGTTCGAGTAGAACACGGCACAGCTCACGGTTGGGTCGAAGAATCCGGTGTTGAGCTTGGCGAAGGCCGCGAACGCGTAGAAGATCAGCAGGATCATGCGGGCCGCCGGAAAGAGCGTGGACGGCTGGCCACCTGTGACCAGGATCGCGGCCGAGACCAGACCCGCCAGCAACCAGTGGTTGCCCGTCACCGGCATCTCCAAGATGACGGAGGTCACCACGAGAACGCTCGCCGCGAGCAGGAGACGTCGGCCTGGACGAAGCGCCAAAAACACCCCGACCAGGCCCACTGCCAGGTTCGCCCACCCCACCGGTTTCGGAATGTCGGGCTGCGCCCAATTGCCTGCTACGTGGGCGACCAGTGCGACACCCCACAACCGGCTGAAGATTCGCTCGCGCGGATCCAGAAAACTCAGGTTCGGCGACGCCACTTCGCTCCCAGGAGTCGGGGAATATGCTCCTGTCCAGCGTATTCCGGATACCTCTCCACCTGGGCGGCGCTGATGCCCTTTTCCTCCAGGCGCTCGAGGTCCCAACCGGCGTCGGAGGCCGCATTGAGCAGGTCGGACATCGTGCGGTGATAGAAGCGAACCGTTTGCCGGCCGGCCGGTTCGTCGGAGTAGCCCCGACCAAAGTAGACACCCGGACGCCACAGAGTCTCCCCCGAGGAGTCCTCCATCGGACTCGACTTCGGAGCTGTCCAAACCGGGTGATTGATGACCATCGCCATCACCCCGTCTCGCCTCACCACCGCCGCTGCCTGTTGGAAGAAGTCGCGCTCGTCCGGGAGGTGTTCGAGGACCAATCCGACCAGAGCCTTGTCAAACGATCCTCGACGCACCCAGGTCAATTGCGGCAGCTTGGCGGCGACTACCGGACCGACCGCACTCGCCTTGGTCAGCAGCAACCGATTGAAGTCACATCCGATCACGCTGGCCCCGGTCCCCGATAGCTTGGCCATCAGGCGGCCGTCGCCACAACCGATGTCGAGAATCAAGTCGCCATCCACCGGTGCCAGCAGGTCGAGGAGCCATGGATACACCTCCTCTTCATAAGCAGGGTCACCCGATAGTTCTTCGAGCCACCACGCACCCAGGGCCGGCCAGGGATCTCCTTTCACACCGTATTGGGTTGGAGAGCGCTGCCCGGGCGCCCCTCCTCAACATCAGGCCGGGATCGCCAGGAAGGCCGCAGTAGTAGCCGAGGGCTTTCCCGATCCGGCAGGAAAGCGAGATAGGACGCGATCATGACGAATGAGAAGAAGCCGATTTCGAAGAGCAGTGCGATACCGAGGTGAAATATCACCCCGGCGCCAAGCACCCAGGGACGGGCTTTGCGAAACCATACCCCGATCCCGATGCCGACTTCGATGGCCAGAGAGGTCCAGGAAAGCACCGCCCCGACCGGGGGGGCCGCCAGCCAGGACGGAATGTCGAACCGCGTGAGCTCTTCGATGCTGAGCGCGTACCAGATGGCCGATCCGCCCAGCCACGTGTCGCCCCGCAGCTTCAGCAAAACGGTGAGAACGTACCCCAATGAAATATGGAGCTGGATGAAGCGAAGCGTCCAGGGCGCCACCAACGGAGTCTTCGCTCCAGTTTGATGTTTCCGCAAGGCGTCGATCGAGAGATAGGCACCGGCGGGTGAAAGTGCCAGCCCCATGAGGGGAATCCCCCGCATGATGAAGTCGCCGCCGTTGAAGGCAGCCGGGTTGTATCGCTGGAGGGCAAGCGTCAACAGGAATACGGCCCAAGTCGAGGCTCGAGTGAAACATCCCAGCGTCATCAAGAGCGATGCAGCGACCAGCACCCAGGCCATGGCAGAAACGGCCGCTGTCGATGCTCCAGGCCAGAATTGCCACCATCCGATCTCACCGGTTGAGTCGACCCGAAGCCAGCCCAATAGAGGGTCGATGTCGGCCAGTAGGGTCGCCGCCGAAATAAGTGACAGGAGCCCGAACGCGATCCTGAGCAAGGCGATCGGAGTGGCATAGACCGGAGCGAAGAAGAAGGTCTCCAGGCGACGGCGCAGGCGGCTAACCACCGGGGGCCTCGATTGGGGATAGGTCGGCAGCGTCGACTCGCAAGAGAACGGAAACCACGGGTTGGGGTCGCGATGCTCGGGGCGATGAGGGGGGTCGCTCGGATCCGAAGACGGTTATACGGGAGACAGGCCGGGCACTCTGCGCGGCCAACCATCCAGCCAATCCCTGCAGCTGGTCCTCCGGCTTCAAGAGAACAGCGGTCTCCATCCACTTCACCCACCGGTATTCCCGCAGCTCCCCCCCTGCCAACGGACGATCGATCCTCCACGTTTCGGAGATGCCGTCTTCGAACTCGATGGTGGCCCACAAGTCGAGTGCAGTTCCTCTCGGGTCGGCGGAGAACATGTTCCAACGGACTTCCTGACCGATGTGGTTGGTTAGCGAGTGGCCGGCTGCCTGAACTCCGATCGGGAGCCACGGCACGTGGACCGCTACCACTCCCAGAAGGCTGACGACGGTGAATACAACCGGAAGCAAACGCAATAGTGGTGTCGATCCGACCCGGTCATTCACGCGATCGTCAACCTCGGTAGTCGCCACCAATGTGCCGATCAGTTACCTGGTACGAGCAACTCTCGAAACCATGGAAGAGTTCTTTCGAGTCCCGCACGCAAAGTGGTTTGCGGCTTCCAACCCAGCAACTCACCAGCCCGGGTCGTATCGGGTCGTCTGACGGTTGGATCGTCCACCGGACGCGGGAGGAACTCAATCCCGGGATGATTGCCGGTCACTTCTTGCACCAACTCCGCCAACTCCAGGACCGTCACCTCCTCCGGGTTTCCCAGGTTGACCGGGTCGGCATAGTCGACGAGCAGCAACCGGAGAATGCCGTCGATGAGGTCGTCGACGTAACAGAGAGAGCGGGTTTGAGAACCGTCGCCATGGACCGGTAGCCGCTGGCCCTGCAACGCCGCCGCGAAGAAAGCAGGGATAGCCCGGCCGTCATGGAGACGCATGCCTGGCCCAAACGTGTTGAAGATCCGGACGATCCGCACCGGAAGCTGGTGCTGGCGGTGATATGCGAGCGTGAGAGCCTCGGCAAAGCGCTTGGCTTCGTCATAAACGCCGCGGGGCCCCACCGGGTTGACGTTTCCCCGATAGGACTCGGGCTGTGGGTTCACCAGGGGATCTCCATACACTTCGGAGGTCGACGCCAGCAGGAACACGGCCCCATGGGCCAATGCCAGACCCAGACCCTTGTGAGTGCCCAGCGCACCGACCTTCAGGGTGTGGATGGGCCACCGTAGATAGTCGACCGGAGAAGCCGGCGAAGCAAAGTTGAGGACGAAGTCCACCTTGCCCGCCACGTGCAGATAGTCGGTGACGTCGTAGTCGAGCAGTCTGAAGCTCGCGTTGCCGAGGAGATGGCCGACGTTGCCGGGAGAACCGGTGATCATGTTGTCGATGCACGTCACTTGTGCTCCTGACGAGGTCAGCCAGGAACACGCGTGCGAGCCTAAAAAGCCGGCACCGCCCAGAACCACGAGGTGTTTGCCCTCAAACTCCGAGAACTGGTTCAAGCCGGCGCGGCGAGCGGATTCGCGATTGGATTCGTGCAATTTATCGATCTCCGACTACATCGGCGGAACGCTACGCGTGCTAAAGGCTCGGGTCCCGCGAGGGTTGTCCGATCGTACCGGTCTGGTTGAATGAACCAAGGGATCCGTCCCCCACCATGCGTGACTCTTTGGTTCGATCACCAATCCTACAGGGCGTGATCCTCACAGTCGCCCTTACCGGCACCTACTTCGCCACTTCCCCCAAGGCCTCTTGGACCCACGACCCATTCACCTACACGGTGGCGGCCTGGTCGCTCGGGTCCAGGGGGACTTTGGTCCTTCAGGATTACGCTTCGTTCCTCTCACCGGAGGCGCCGCCTGGTGTTATCGGAGTCGTGGAGGGGGCGATTGGACCCGTTAACGTCGCACCCCCCGGAGTGGTGTTGCACGCCGCACCGATATATGCGATCTTCAACGAGCCGATCCGGAGCGCATCAGTGGTCGGGCCCGCGGGCAACCTGGTCACCTACCCGGTGCCACCGATCTGGCCGGGTGCCCTGGTCGCAGCGGTTGTCACGGCCGCTGCCTGCGGGGTCACCTTCCTCTCCCTCAGTCGTTTGGGGGACCATCGGTCGGCTCTGGGGGGTGCGCTGGTGCTGGCCTTTGCAACTGGCTGCTGGGCTGTCAGCTCCCAGGCGCTCTGGCGACATGGCCCCACCATGTTGTGGGTGGCGCTCGGGGTGCTGTGGACGACGCCGGTACCGTCATGGCGGGCGGGCGCGGCCTGGATCCCGGCAATCCTCACCCGCCCGCAGTCGGTGGTCATCCCGGCTGCCATCGAGGGATACCAGGCGATCAAGGACCGACGGATGCCGTCTCTGCCCCAGGCCCTGGCACCCCTGGCCGGACTCCTGGCCCTCGTCATCTACAACCGCTTTGTCTTCGGAAGCTGGTCGCTTTTGGGGGGGTTCGCCGAGGGTTGGTCGGAGCGGGACCCTGGTCTCGATGTGGCGGGATGGCTAGCCAACATGGGGTTTGCGCTTGCTCACCCGACACGCGGTCTGTTATCGATTTCGCCCTTCCTTCTCCTACTGATTCCAGGGCTCCCCGCTGCCTGGCGGCACGCTGCTCCATGGGTCAAGGCGACCGCCCTGGGGGGAGTCGCCTACTTCTTTCTGCAGTACTACCTGCAGGGTTACGCAGGAGGCGACCGATATTTCGGCTATCGCTATCCCCTGGAGTCTTTGGTGGCCTGGGCGCCGCTCCTGTTCCTCTCCTACCGACACTGGGTGAAGGAGTCAAGGTTCCGTCAAGCCCTCTTCGCCGGAGGCGTGGTCATCGCCGTCATTCTGCAGGCGGTAGGAGTGGCCGACCCTTACAGATTCTGAGTCAACTCAGCACTTCTCGGAGGAATTTGCCGGTGTAGCTCTCGGGTATCTCAGACACTTCCTCGGGTGTGCCCTGGGCCACTATTTCCCCGC
Source organism: Acidimicrobiia bacterium (assembly GCA_040905905.1). Lineage (GTDB taxonomy): Bacteria > Actinomycetota > Acidimicrobiia > Spongiisociales > ZC4RG35 > JAICND01. The sequence goes on along the minus strand of JBBDQN010000009.1, from coordinate 27,150 downwards.
CGCCCCCGCCCCCTTCGGGGCCCATGTCGATGATCCAGTCCGAGGACTTGATGACATCGAGGTTGTGCTCGATTACGAGCACCGTATTGCCGGCATCGACCAGGCGCTGAAGAACCTGGAGGAGCTTGCGCATGTCCTCGAAGTGCAGGCCTGTGGTCGGTTCATCGAGTATGTAGAAAGTACGACCGGTGGAACGCCGACCCAGCTCTGATGAGAGTTTGATCCGCTGCGCCTCCCCACCGGAGAGAGTGGTGGCCGCTTGTCCAAGACGGATGTAACCGAGCCCTACGTCGAACAGGGTTTGCAGGACCCTGACGATCTTCGGCTGGTTGCCGAACACCGACAACGCCTCCTCCACCGACATGTCGAGCACTTCGGCGATCGAGTGGCCCTTCCACAGGATCTCCAGCGTCTCCCGGTTGTAACGGGCCCCCCGGCAAACCTCACACGGCACATAGACATCGGGAAGGAAGTGCATCTCGATGCGGATGGTGCCGTCCCCGGCACAGGCCTCGCACCGACCTCCCTTCACATTGAAGGAGAACCGACCCGGCAGATAACCACGAGCCCGGGCCTCGGGGGTGGCCGCGAACAGCCCCCGGACATGGTCGAACACCTTCGTGTAGGTGGCGGGGTTGCTGCGGGGAGTGCGACCGATCGGCGACTGGTCGATGTTGATGACCTTGTCGATGTTCTGGATGCCGTTGATCCGTTTGTGCCCGCCCGGCACCACCCGCGAGCGATAAAGCTTCTGATGGAGGGCTTCGAAAAGTATGTCCTGGACCAGGGTCGACTTGCCTGACCCGGATACACCCGTGACGCAGGTGAAGATCCCGAGCGGGAACTCGACCGTGAGGTTCTTAAGATTGTGCTCCGTCGCCCCCACCACCGTGATGGCCTTCCCGTTGCGGGGACGGCGAATCAATGGCAGCTCGATCCGGCGGCGTCGGGCGAGATAGTCGCCGGTGAGCGAGGTCGATTCGGCGCAGATGTCGGCCAGCGAGCCCTGGGCAACGATGTAACCGCCGTGTTCACCGGCTCCCGGTCCGATGTCGACGATGTGGTCGGCGACCCGAATCGTGTCTTCGTCGTGTTCGACCACGATCAGTGAGTTGCCCATGTCGCGCAGCCTGATCAGCGTCTCGATCAGCTTCTGGTTGTCGCGCTGGTGCAGCCCGATCGAGGGTTCGTCGAGAATGTAGAGAACGCCCACCAGACCCGAGCCGATCTGGGTTGCCAGTCTGATTCGTTGTGCCTCTCCCCCGGCCAGGGTGGCCGCCGAGCGGGCCAGGGTGAGGTAGTCGAGGCCAACGTCGACTAGGAAACGGAGCCGGGCCCTGATCTCCTTGAGGACCCGGGCCGCGATCTGGTTCTCTCGCTCGGTCAGCTTCCAATCACCGATGGAGGCGGACAAGTCTCCTATCGCCATTGTCGAGAATTCGTGGATGTTCTTGCCGTTAATCAACACCGACCGCGAGATCGGATTAAGCCGCGACCCCCCGCACGCCGAGCAGGGGACCTCCCGCATGAACTCCTGGTACCACTCCCGGGCTGAGTCCGACTCCGCCCCTCCATGGCGCCGGTTGAGGAAAGGGATGGCGCCCTCGTACTCCGCCTGATATTGACGGGTTCGTCCATAGCGGTTGCGATAGGTCACCGTGACCTTGGCTCCCGGTAGCCCGTAGAGAATGGTCTCTCGGATCTTCTTGGGCAGCTTGGCAAATGGGGCCTCGGTCGAGAACCCCAGTTTCTCCGCGAGTCCCTCAAGGAGGCGTTTGTGATAGTCGGCCGTGGCGGATGACCAGGGGGCTATGGCCCCATCCTGCAACGACCTGTCCGGGTCAGGCACCACCAGGTCAGGGTCAACCTGATACCGGGTGCCGATGCCCGAACACTCGCTGCAGGCGCCATAGGGACTGTTGAATGAGAAGTTGCGCGGCTGCAGCTCCTCAAAGGAGAGGCCACAGATAGGGCATGCGAGGTGCTGGCTGAAGGTGAGGGTAGGTCCGTCGACAACTTCGATTTCGGCAACGCCATCGGCCAGGCGGAGGGCCGTTTCCAGCGACTCGGTTAGTCGCTGGTCGATGCCGGCTTTTTGGACCAGCCGGTCGACCACCACCTCGATCGAATGCTGGAAGTAGCGATCGAGGCGGATGTCCTCGGTGAGCTCGCGTACTTCTCCATCGACTTTGGCCCGGGCAAATCCCTGCGAGGCCAGGTCTTTGAGCAGGGTCTCGTATTCACCTTTGCGGCCCCGTACCACCGGAGCCAACACCGAAAAACGGGTGCCCTCGGGAAGCTCCAGGATCCGGTCGACTATCTGCTGGGGAGTTTGCCGGCTGACGGGGGTGCCGTCGTTCGGGCAGTGGGGGATCCCGATGCGGGCATAGAGGAGTCGGAGGTAGTCGTGAATCTCAGTGACGGTTCCGACGGTGGACCGGGGATTGCGGGAAGCCGTCTTCTGATCGATGGAGATGGCGGGCGAAAGGCCCTCGATGAAGTCGACGTCTGGTTTGTCCATCTGACCCAGGAACTGGCGGGCATAGGCCGATAACGACTCGACATAGCGTCGCTGGCCCTCTGCGTAGATGGTGTCGAAGGCAAGCGAGGACTTGCCCGAGCCTGACAGCCCGGTGAAAACGATCAGCTTTCCCCGGGGTAGCTCGAGGGTTATGTTTTTGAGGTTGTGCTCGCGCGCCCCGCGGATGAGAAGTGTGTCGCTCGACATGCCCTAACTACACGACTGTAGTCCTCTCAGATTAGTCGAACGCTTGTTCGTCAACGTCCACCATGACGACTTCTGAAACTGGAAGAAAGAGCAGGAACGGGTAGGCGGTGAGCACCGGAGTGATGGCCCGGGCGAGGTCGTATGGCTCCCGCCAAACGTACACCGAGAGGATGGTTGCCAATGCCACCGTTGGCAACGCTCCCCAGGCGAGCAGATTGCGGCTTCGAAACGCCCGGATCGTGAACGCCACCAGCACCACCAGCAGAACCAGACCGATCGCCAGGTCGACCGGTTCTTGCAACCAGTAGCTGAAGGCATCCCATATCCCCGTGAATGGAGCCGCCAACTCCCGGGTGGCTTCGCCGGGATCCAAACTGGCCAGTCGGCTTACTAAGTACAGCCTCCAACCACCCACCACCAAGGCCGGGAACACCAGCAACGGCCAAAAGACCCTTCGGTGAAGGAGCCACAAGACCACAACCACCCCCGCGGCAAACACCAGCGTCACCTCCCGGGAGAGTGCGGCCAGACAGAACAGCACCGTCGCACCTGTCAACCTGGTTGGCACCGAGCCTCCCTGCCGACTCAACGCCAGCACCGCCCCTAACGACATCAACATCGCCACCACCCCGGCACCGCCGATGTCGACCTCGCTGAGCAAACCGAGATTGAGGGGCACGGCAAGACCCAACCACGCGCTGGCTCCCCACAGCCTCGCCAGGCTCGCTCCGACCGCGGTGGCGAAACCCAGGGTCGCCAGATTGACACCAAGCATCGCCCACACCACGACCTGGGGCGGGAACACGCCTAAACCCCCCGCCAGGAGAGGGAACAGCATTCGCTGGCCGCGATACACCGGTCTGTCAAGGATGGCGGCGTGGAGCTCTGGATGGAGATATAGGGGATCGTTGGCCTGGGCGAAGAAAAACTTGCCGTCATGGCCCAGGGCATCGCGTAAAACCACCGGACCTAACAGGGTTTCGGCATATTCGGTCTGTCGCGCGCTGTCCTCACCGAGGGCAAGGAAGATCGACGGGTTCCAGCCAGCTGGAATCAATACCCGGAGGGCGTAGACAACTCCGATCAGCAAACCGACCCCCGCCACCTTCCCGATTCCCGCTCGTGCCCGGCCCGCCGTCACGGTTTGCGGGCAACCACGACCCAGCTCAGGCCAGGCAGGGGATGCACCCACTCGGCCAATCGGGCGAGGGGACGCACCAATCCGAATAGCCTGGCCTGCCAGGGGCTGATCAATCGGCGACCGAGGAGCTTGTTCCACCACCAGCCCAACACGCCCAACCGGTTGAACTGGCGAATGCTGACCAGCTTCATCCCGCCCGTCGCGATCGTTTCCGCCAGCGACTCCTCGTCGAATCGACGTTCGTGTCCCAGGGCCTCGTCGGCCACGCTGAATAACCACGGATGAGCGGGCACGTGAACCAGGAGCAGTCCTCCGGGTTTGAGCGCCTCCCCCAGGTTGGTGATCGCTTGTGAGGGATCGACCAGATGCTCGAGCACGTTCACGCACAGCACGGTGTCAAAGCTCCCTTGTCCCAGCTTCTCGATCAAGGCCGGCTCGAGAATGTCACCCAGGACCACATCGATGTTCTCGAGATGCCCGAACGTCCGGGCCAGCGCATCCACATAGAACGAATCGGAGTCCACCGCCACCACCCGTTCGCGATCTAATAGGAGTTTGGTGAACCGTCCGGTTCCGCAACCGGCGTCGAGGACATGCGGGCCGATCAGAGCGTCGAACTGTTGCAGGGTCCACTCCGCCAACCCAGGGCTTTTCGCCATGCTCTCCAGGGTCTCGGCGCCCTTGCGGTCGCTAAACCGGGTGTCGAAGAATCGGAACTTGAGCAACAGCCAAATGGCCTGGACACCGTCTTTCCACCCGATGTTCTTGCCTTCGAGATAGGTGCGCCCGTGGTAGGAGATAGGGATTTCGTAGATGCGCGCTCCCCACTGGGCCAGACGGGTCGTGATCTCAGGTTCGATGCCAAACCGCTCGCTTCTAAGGCGGAGGTTTTTGAGCACATCGGCCCGGACCGCCTTATAACACGTCTCCATGTCGGTGAGGTTGAGATCATTGAGGATGTTGGTCATCCAGGTAAGGGCCTTGTTCCCCAGTGAGTGCCAGTAGAGCAGCACTCTCCTTTCGGGGCTCGAGGCAAACCGTGAACCGAACACGGCGTCGGCTCTTCCATCGAGGATCGGTTTGATGAGACGGGGGTACTCGGCCGGGTCGTACTCGAGATCCGAGTCCTGCACCAACCCGATGTCCCCGGTCATCCGGGCAATGGCGGTACGGATGGCCGCACCTTTTCCGCGGTTGACCGGATGGCGGATCGGGACGATTCGATCATCGCCAGCAGCAAGCTCCTCGAGGATCTCCCACGACCGGTCGGAACTGCCGTCGTCGACGGCGATGATCTCCAGATCGGCGTCAACCGGTGAGTTGAGAACCCGTTGGCAGATGGTCCGCAGGGTCCGCGCTTCGTTGTAAACCGGCATCAAGACTGAAAGTTTGGTCATCGTCCATCCATCGCAGAAAGGTCGTCAAAGGATGATCGACCCAAAGGGCCCCGGCTTGATGATTTGACGACGATCAAGCCACCTACCAGGCCCACTAGCAGCAGGTTACGGGCCACAAGCATGCTCCACCACCACACCTCTGCGTCAAATAGCCGAAACCAGGTGGTGATGAGGACCAGGCTGGCCAGGCTGACCAACAAACCTGGACCGGTGAGCCTGCGGTTCACGGCTGCAAAGGGTGCCAGCCAGGCCACGTATTGGGTGGAAAAGAAAGGACTGGCAATCAAACCCGCCCCGATCAGAGCGCCGGTGAGGAGAAGGGCCCCCTCCCATGAGAAATCTTCCCGGAGCCGCCGCAGCGACCATAAACCCAGTGCAAGACCGACCGCGAGGTTGACCAGCATCGCCCAGGACGGCGCCTCGATGTAAACGGCCGCGGTGTTGGTCAGGCCCAGGTCGGCGCCGGTTACCGATCTCATCAGCCCGAACCACGAACCCATCAGGGTCTCTGTATGGAGACCCTGGGGACTTTGAATTGACTGCACCGCGGGTGAGAACGTGATTGCCAGCCCGATGATGGCCATCACCCCCAGGAAACCGGCTTTGGCCTTCTTCCCCTGCCACCACTCAGGCACCGCCCAGACGGCCGGCCACAACTTCGAGATTACGCCCAGACCGACCACCACACCCGAGACCGCATGCCGCCCGGCCATGGCCAGCCAGATTCCGGCAACCAGCAGCAGCACCGACCAGCTGTCGTTCCGGAACAAAAGGAAAGGCAGCAAGGGGACGGTCAGAAGCAGCCAGCGCACGCTCAGACCTTGGGCGTCGATCTCTCCTTCAACCTGGACAAGGAAGAACGAAGTAGCCAGCAGACAGATGAGCGAGATCCCCGCTAACGCAAAGGCGTACCCGCTGAGACCGGACCATCCCCCCATCAGCCAGGCGGCGCTCATCGGGATAAGCATCCCCGGCAGGTGCTCGAAGGGGAATTCGAAGTAAGGGATTTTGCCGGAGAAGAGCTCGACCATACGGGCGCGGTAGGCCTCAGCGTCGCCGGCCAGGATCGTGTCGGGTAAGGCCGCTGCCAGGGTGACCGCAGCAATTCCTGCCAGGACCAACGGAACGGCTACCCGGAGGAATCTCACAGCCCGAGCACGTAGTCAGACAAGGCGCCGACGGCGTCCTCGAGTTCCCGCAGCGAACCGGCGTTTGAGATCACATAATCGGCCAGTTGCAGCCACTCCTGGCGATCGGGCTGTGCGGCCATTCGAGCCAGGACGGCAGATCGTTCGAGTCCCCGGCCGATCGCCCTTTCAAGACGCAGCTCCTCAGAGGCGTCAACCACCACCAACGGTCCCCAATCCGGCTTCCGCACCCGGGCCACCGACACCTCGACGGCTTTGGGGACCTGGGATTCCGCCAACCAATCATCAACCTCCCGGCTAATGGCCGGATGAGTAATGGCCTCCAAGTGTGACAAACCTGCCGCGTCGGCAAAAACCAACTCGCCCAGGTCTTTCCGATCGATCACGCCGTCGCTGACAACATCGGGCCAGGCCCGCTCTACCTCCGCTACCACGGCCGGGATCCTCAAAACTGCGTGGCCCACCTGGTCGGCATCGAGCACCGACCAACCCAAACGACCGAGAAAATCGCTAACGGCCGATTTGCCGGTGCCGATTCCACCTGTGATGACGAGACGCTTCCCGTCGGGCATGCCAGGCCAAGTTAGTGTTGGCGGCCGATGCTCCCGGTGATCTGGGATCGACGGACCCGAACCATCCTGCTGCTGTCGCAGTGGGCTGCTATCGCCCTGGGAATCTTCGTTACGGCGGCCACACTCGGACCAACCCCGGTAGCGCTGGGAGCAGCGGGGGCGGCCGGCCTCTACGTCTTGGGATCCACCTCGATCCCTCTTGATTGGTATCGACGGCCGCTCGTGCTGGATGGCGTCCTGGTCCTCGGCGTGATCCTGACGATGGTGGCGGTAACCCTCACCGGGTCGGCTTCGAGTCCCTACCTCCTGCTAGCCATCACCCCCACCCTTTGGGCAGGGATATTTGGCGGCGCTCGCCAGGCTTTCTCAACCGCCCTTTTCGCCTCCGGGCTGCTCTACCTCGTCGAGTTGAGTAGTGATCCTCCCAGGTTTCGAGAGGTCCTCCTCATCGCCGGTATTCAGCTCCTGATGGCGATCACCATTTCCCAGGTTCGCAGGCTCTTGGGCGACATCCAGAACCGGGCGGCACGTTTGGAGGTCGACCAGGAGGCGAACGCAAAGAGGATCGAGCAACTGCAGCACGCCCACGACCTCCTAACCCAGCTTTCTGACCTGACCGCCAATCAGGAAACCAATCCCATCAAGCTTGGTAACGCCGCCCTCGACAATGTTCTCCGAAGACTGCCCGGCAGCGCCGCCGCGGCTGCTTTCGCCAGTGAACGGGGACCGGTGCTGGTGGCCCGGATCGGGACCGAACCTCCCCATGCCCACCGCATCACCATCCCCCTCAAAGTCGGGAACCGTGAGACCGGCTGGATCATGGTGGCCGCACCGCAAAGCGTATCCACCTCGGAGGTTGAGTCGATCACCGAGTCATTGCAACCCCTCGCTCTCGCCTTTGGCAACGTGCAGCTCATCCACAACATCGCTGGCCGCGCCATCACCGAGGAACGGAGCCGCATCGCCCGTGACCTCCACGACGACCTGGGACCATCGCTGGCTTCGCTGGGTCTATCGCTCGATCTGGCCATGGTGCAGCATCCAGTCGATCGACCCCTCGCCGATCAGCTCACCCAGCTTCGCCGCAGCGTCAGTTATCTCGTCGACGACATCCGCAAGACCGTCGCCGATCTCCGCGCCGAACCCGAACCAAGCATGGTCTCCTCCCTGCGCGAGGTTGCGGCCCGCCTTCCCCTGGGCCCCGAACTCGTTATCGAACTCGATGAACGGCGCCCCCCACGGCCATCGGCCGCTCAGGAGATCATGGCGATCATCGGAGAGGCGATGCGCAATGCCTACCTTCACGCCAATGCGCAGGTGGTACGGGTGTCGGGAGCCGTTGACTTTGACCATGGCTGGGTGAGTGTGTCTGACGACGGCCATGGATTCGATCCGACCCAGGTGCCTAACGGCCACTATGGGCTCGTGGGAATGAAGGAGCGCGCCGAACGGATTGCGGCCCGACTCTCGGTCGACAGCGGTCCGGTTGGCACTACGGTCTCAATAGAGTGGGGCGCCAGATGATCCGCGTAACAATCGCCGATGACCACCAGCTCTTTGCCGACGGCCTCAGCGAGGCCTTGACCGCCATGCCCGACATCCGAGTGGTGGGTGTAGCCGCCAGCGGTCAGGAACTGCTGGAGAAGCTGCAGGCCCAACCTGCTGATGTTGTGCTGGTAGATCTGGAGATGCCGGGCCTCGACGGCCTGGGTGCTCTCGACCAGATGCCAACCGGGATGAGAGCGATCGTGGTAACGATGCACGACACCCCTGAGCGGCGCCTGGCCGCCCGCAAGGCCGGGGCCCTCGGCATGTTCTCCAAAGGCGTCCCACTGGCCGATATGGCTGCGGCCATTCGGGCGGTGGCCGCCGGCGAAGACCTCTACACGGCGGCGGCCGATGTCCTCGAGCGATATAGCCGTCCCGTCCTCGACCCGGGCGCTGCCGCCTTGACCGATCGGGAGATAGAGATCCTTCAGCTCCTTGCCCGAGGTGTCTCCTCCACCGAAGATCTGGCAGACCGCCTCTTCATCTCCCAGAAGACCGTCAAGAACCATCTGGCTTCGGTGTTCCAGAAGTTGTCGGTGGCCGACCGTACCCAGGCGGCAATCGAAGCCATCAAACTGGGCCTTGCCAAACCCAAATAGGCCAGCCGTCTCATTGTTTCCAGCATTTGGCACCGTACGGTGATTGCCTGCAGGCCCCGTCGGTAAATCAAGGAGGACTCATGCTTGCTCTGTGGACCAAGCTTCTGGCTTGGAAGGAAGACAAAGGCGCCAGCATGGTGGAATACGCCCTGCTCGTCGTCCTGATCGCAATCATCGCCATTGTGGCTATTTCGCTGGCCGGCCAGAACGTCTCCAAGGCGTTCTCCACCACGGCTGCTTCGTTGGCCGCAACCAACTAAGCCAAATAACCTGAGAGGGAGGTCGGCTTGGGCCGGCCTCCTTTCTTTTTGCGCAAATCCCCCGAACAGGGGGGTTGGGCCCTATAGGCCTAATGACCTATCAGTTGCCCGTCTTACCGACCGATAAGTGGGATGTCCGTCGATCGATCTAGGAGGTTCGATGTTCGTTCTCTGGACCAAGCTTCTTGCTTGGAAGGAAGACAAAGGCGCCAGCATGGTGGAATACGCCCTGCTTGTCGTCCTGATCGCAATCATCGCCATTGTGGCTATTTCGCTGGCCGGCCAGAACGTCTCCAAGGCGTTCTCGACCACAGCCGGCTCGTTGGCCGCTACCAACTAAGCCAAAACAACCACGCAAAAGAGGGCCGGATGAGAGTCCGGCCCTCTTCGCGTGGGTACAAGGCCCATAGGTCCACAGACCCATCGTCCGGAGCCTCCAACCTGCCGATCAACTCGGGAAGGTCGATTGACCAAGGAGGGTCAAATGTTCGCTCTGTGGACCAAGCTTCTCGCTTGGAAGGAAGACAAAGGCGCCAGCATGGTGGAATACGCCCTGCTTGTCGTCCTGATCGCAATCATCGCCATTGTGGCGGTCTCGCTGGCCGGCCAGAACGTCTCCAAGGCGTTCTCGACCACGGCTGCTTCGTTGGCCGCAACCAACTGATCTAACAGACCAGTGTAAAAGGACCGGGCTCCTGCTCGGTCCTTTTCACATGGGATACTCCTCACATGGGGCGATAGACCCATGAGGGACGGTCTCCAGGATGACGATCAATCAGGGGAAGGTCGGTTGACCAAGGAGGGTCGCATGTTTGCCCGGGCTCAAGCCCCTAAAACCCCGATACAAACAATGAATAATCCCCACGGCCCATTCGCAGGTCAGGCTCATTCCCTAACCTTTTTTGATAGCCAGAAAAGTCCTCTACGGGAGAACAGTATGGACGACCTCATTCACAATCGCACAAGCGACGAAACCGGAGCCAGCATGGTCGAATACGCCCTGCTGCTGATCCTCATTGCCGTTGTTGCCTTTGTTGGGGTCCAGGTGGCCGGGCAAGAGGTGTCGAACGCCTTCTCCACGGTCGCCGGCGGATTCTCCACTAACTAGCACCTAGGCCACAGCTAACCGTCGTCCTCCACCAGGAGCACGAACCGCTCGTCACGATAGGTTTCGGACCAGCCCGCGGCGGCCAGCACCTCTCCCAAAGGGTCGCTCACCTTGAGCAAGGCCTGTGACAGGTCATAGCGCTCGAACACCTGTTCCCATCCGGGGGCAGCTCCTCGAGCGTTTACGAAATCGGTGAAATCCTCTTCGTAAAGCTCGGCCCGGTCATCGATGTAGACCAAACGGTCGGGCCACTTCTGATAGATCAGGTATCCGCCAACGGCGTCGTCATGGAAAGCCCTCCCAGGCGCCAGCCGGTTCACAGCCTCCACCGCAAACAGCTCCTGGTCGAGACCACTGTCCAGGGGCACAATCCAGGGGACTACGAGAACCGCCGCCACTACACCGGCGTTGAAGGCACTCTGGCGGGCGCTGACGGTGGTGGCTGGCCGTTGGGCTCGAGCCAACCCGCCAACGAACCATGGGGCCAGGACCAGCGCTGCAACTGGCACAGCCCGGTTGGCTGTGAACGCAAATAGGAGGAATGGAAGAACTACCCACAAATCCCTTTTGACGATTTTGCCATTAACCGCACCCACAACTAGTGCCACCACCGCCAGGGCGAAGGGGAAATGTTCGATGCTGAACAGGTCCGGTGTCAGCCATTCCACGATGAGGTCGAGCTCGTCACCGCTACGAAGGAACTTGAGCACCACCTGCCATGTACCCCAGCCGTGGGCGGTGAGGAAGGTGACGGCAGTTGCCGCTCCGATGTCGACGAACCTGGAGCGATCGCGGCGTCTGAGACCATCGAGGACCAGATAACCCAGTCCGACGATGAACCCGCCGTGCACGGCAGCCCAGAGCCACATCACCAGGGGCAAAGCCCAACGTAGTCGCTGATCGTCGGCAGCCACCAGAAAAACCGCCAGCAAAGCGAGCGAGAACAAAACCGGTCTGGGGGTGAAGTAGCCGATGGTGAGCCACATCACCCAGATGGTTCCGATGGCTGCAGGCAACGGGGCCGGAACGGTTCGGTAGACCCGCAGACCGATCGCCCCAACCAGAACGATCGCTCCAGTCAACACTAACGGCGTGACGGTCTCCAGCGACCACAAGTTGTCCGCCCAACCGTAAAGCAGGTCGGCCAGCCACGACTGGGTGCGCCACGGACGCCCCATAGCGGTGAACGAGAACGGGTCGGTGGTGAGTACCTCTCCCCGTTCGATCTGGAGGGTTCCGGCCCGGACATGCCACAGGTAGGAGTTGTCCCGCACCGGCAGACGGGCTGCTATGACGGCTGCAAACAGCGGTAGCAGGATAGCGACGTGACCCACCGCAACACGGCGCGGGGACCGGCTCGTCGCCGGCGGCGTCACGAGTTGATGTCGGCGAATGCCCTGCCAATCTGAATGGCCGCCGGGCCCAGCAACACCACGAACAGCGACGGGAAAATGCAGAACACGAGCGGGAACACGATCTTGACCGGGGCAGCAAACGCCTTCTCTTGCGCCCGCTGCCGACGCTTGACCCTCATCTCGTCGGCCTGGACTCGCAGCACGCGGGCGATGGCGACACCAAAGGCTTCTGCCTGCATCATGGCAAGCAGGAAGGACCGAAGCTCGTCGAGGTCGGTCCTTTCCATCAGGTGACGCATGGCGTCTCGCCGGCTGACTCCCACCCGCGTCTCCTGCAGCATTCGGAAGAACTCCTCCGAAAGGGCACCGGGAACCGTGGCCACCACCCTCGCCAGGGCCGAGTCAAAGCCGAGACCGGCTTCCACGCTGATGACCAGCAGGTCGAGAACGTCTGGCAAAGCCTTTTGCATTTCCGACCGCCGCTCCTCGACTTTGCGCGACAACCAGGCGTCAGGACCAAAAAACCCCAGAACGAGAGGCAAGGCCAGCAACAGAGTTCGCTGCATGAACGAGCCGCCCACCCGCTGGGCGAAGAAGGCGAGAACCACGCCCATGATGGTCGTCAGGACCTTGATAACAATGAACGCCGGCGCATCCAGGTTGCCCGGGCTCCCTGCCAGGGTCAGCTTCTTTTGGATCGAGTTCATATACCCGATGGGCGTGAACCGGTTCAAGGTCTTGCCGAAGGCGATCACCATTGGAGCGATAGCTCGTTCTGCCAACGGCTTGGCCAGCGTTTGTTCACGGAGTGCATCCTTGCCATACACACCAAGCCGGTCGATGGCCGCTCGCTGGGCTCTGACTACGCCATTCCCTATCCAGACGAACAATGCCAGGGCGGCGGCGAACACCGCCAGCACCGGGAAAACGAGCTGTGCATCCAACATGTCAAACCTCGATATTGACGATTCGGCGGAGCCAGATGATTCCGGCAGTCATTAGTAGCAGCCCAACACCAATGGCGACGAAGCCGAAAGTGGTGGTGAAGAGGGTGGATATGTACTCGGGGTTGGTCGTCCAGAGGAATCCGGCCATCGCAAACGGAAGGATGCCGAGGACTATCGCCGAGATGCGTCCCTCCGCGGTGAGGGCCCGAATCTCGCCCTTGAGCCGGTTGCGTTGGCGCATAGTCTCTGCCACCGTTTGCAGCACCTCTGCCAGGTTGCCGCCGACTTCGCGTTGGATCTCGATTGCCATCACCGCCCAGTCGAAGTCCTGCGATTGGGAGCGGGTGGTGATCCCCTGCAACGCTTGGACCACGGGCCGACCGAGTCGGGCTTCGGCGATGGCTCGACCAAACTCACGGGCGGTCGGGTTGGGCGCTTCTGACGCCACTGCTTCCACCGCCTGGAGCAAGGAGTAGCCGGCCCGAAGCGAGGTCGAAATCAGGGTGAGGGTGTCAGGAAGCTGGTTTTCGAACCTGCGCTTCTCCCGACCGCCCAAGAAGTTGAGAGCGCCCACCACGATTAGAACCAACAAAACAAAGGAGACCAGGCCGAAGATCGGGTTACGAGTGAAGAGGGCCACCAACAAGCCCACTACCGCGCTCAAGCCGACGGCACCAAGCACCGCTTCGCCGGCGGACAATGGGATGTTGGCCTGTTCGAGGGCGCTGTTGACTCCAGCTAGAAGTCCACGGCGACGGACTTCCTCTTCGGCCCTCTGGCTGAACAACCTCAACAATGGAATGCGTTCGAAGACCGAACGTTTCTCCTCGGACGCACCTCGGCGTCCGTACGCCTGCAAGCGCTTACGGAATGCTGAAGCATTGTCCTCGCTGTTGCGGCCGAAAAGGATGAAGATAAACGCCCCGATGGCAATGCCGAGACCGATCGCGGCGATCGCGATCAGGGCCGCCGGCGAGGCGGAGAGTGACGATTCGACCACGAATGTAGACCCTGGCGCAAAAGTGGTCGGGACAGTTGTGACCGTCGTAGGAGTCGTGACAAAACCGTCCACCTGGTCAGTAGCAACAGCCGATAGTGTCTCGTAGTTGACGGCAAATTCGATGGTGCCCCCCGCGAAAACCGGGCTTTGGAACCGGACCACCAGGAGGTTGTTGATCTCTCGCTGGATCTGCGAGTAAAGACCGGCGAGTTGAGCAGGATCGGTGGTTGAGAGGAATTGACCGTCGCCGGCCTCTGCCACCTGTTGCACGGCCTCGGGTACGAACTCGGGTGACGCCAGAGCCACCCCGAAGACCCGCACCGGATTGTTGGGATCGTTGATGGCGGCGAAGACATCGTCGAGGGTGGCGGTACTGGAAGTGTCGGCGCCGTCGGACAGCACGATGACGTTGCGACGCAGTGCAGTGGCACCGGCTTGCTGGAAGAGGTCGACAGCCTGAATGACTCCATCGTTGAAGGCGGTCTCCCCAGCTGCTACCAGTGCATCGATTCGGGTCGTGAGAGCCGCTCCGTCGGCGGTAAAGCTTGACACCGTCTGCACCGTGTCCGCAAAGGTGACGAGGGCGATGAAGTCGCCCAGCCGTTTCTGTGCAACAAACGAGCGCGCCGCAGTCTTGGCGGCCTCAATAGGTGCACCTTCCATGCTGCCCGAGACGTCAATGGCCAGGACCACGCCCACCGGGACAGTCGATTCGCTTAAGGGCTCAACCACCACGTCGCTCACCGGGCTGCCGTTGACCGTCACAGCCAACAGAGCAGGGTTGAGCTCGGCTGCCAGATTGCGAAACTCGACCAGGAGAGTGGTTTGACCGCTCTGGTCGTAACGCGAGGTATCGACCCGGACGATCTCAATCTCGGCGGCATCCTGGCCCAGGGCTGCTGCAGGCAGAACGAGGGCCGCCAGAGCGACCACGATCCCGAAGAGACGCCTCACCGGACTGCGAAGCTGTCTGCTCGGCGAGCGAACGGTTCTGGGTCGAATAGGTCGGCCGGAAGCCTGATACCCATGTCCTGGAGGTGCTCGGAGAAGGTCGGGCGAATTCCGGTTGCTTTGAGGCGCCCGAGATACTTTCCCGTGCCTTCTTCGATGCCGGAACCGAAGTCGAAGAGGAACAGGTCCTGGAGGGTGATGATGTCGCCCTCCATGCCTTCCACCTCGGTCACATGGGTGATACGCCTGGTTCCATCTTTGAGACGCGAAACGTGGACGATCAGGTCGACGGCGGAGGCGATCTGTTCCCGAATGGCCTTAATGGGAAGGTCGAAGCCGGCCATCATCACCATCGTCTCGATACGACTCAAGGTGTCACGAGGCGTATTGGAGTGGACTGTGGTGAGCGATCCATCATGACCCGTGTTCATAGCCTGGAGCATGTCGAGGGACTCACCACCGCGCACCTCTCCGACCACGATCCGGTCGGGACGCATACGCAGGCAGTTACGAACCAGATCACGAATCGTGACCTGTCCTTTGCCCTCGATGTTGGCCGGGCGCGCCTCGAGGGACAACACGTGATCCTGGTGGAGCTGGAGCTCGGCGGCGTCCTCGACGGTGACGATCCGCTCATCGTCGGGGAGATAGCTCGACAAAACGTTGAGGGTGGTGGTCTTGCCTGAGCCGGTACCACCGGAGATGATCAGGTTCAGACGTCCGCGAACACACGCCCGCAGGAAGTCGGCGACCCGCTGACTCATCGTGTTGAACCGGACCAGGTCGGCCTCGGTGTAGGGGTCGACCGAGAACTTACGGATCGTCAGGAAGGGTCCACCGATTGCCAGCGGATGCACCACGGCATTGACGCGGGAGCCGTCGGGGAGCCGGGCGTCCACCATGGGGGTCGATTCGTCGACACGCCGACCGACCTGACCAACGATCTTGTCGATGATCCTCCGGAGGTGGACATCGTCGACAAAACGAACATCGGTCTTCACGATCTTGCCGCGCTGCTCGACATAGATGTCATACGGACCGTTGACCATGACTTCGGTGACTTCGGGGTCGTTCAGAAGTGGATCGATGGGCCCGTAACCGAGGACATCAGAGGCGATCTCATTGAGAAGCTGACGCCGATCGGCGATGGTCAGGGGAACACCTTGTTCCTGATCTATGGCCCATTCCAACATCTCCATGACCCGGAGGCGCAACTCGGCATCGGACATCTGTCGGTCGTACAGTGTCGGACCGAGCTCTTCCACCACCTTGAAATGGAGTCGGCCCCGCAGCTCGGTGAGAGCTTCGTTGCGATTGGTGGAAACCGATGAAATTTCGTTGCGTCGGGCAGCGGCTACCCGGTCTGCCAGCGATGACATTCTTCCTTACCCCTTTCGAGCCATCTCGAGATTAAATCACTTTCGGCGTAGCAGACCCCGTCCTGAAGAGGGTTCCGGGATCGGGCCAGCGACCAATTCGGCCACCGACTCGAATCCCTTGGCCACCCGGGACCTGGGTGCCGACTCTACGACGGGTCGGCCTTCATTCATCGACGCAGCTACTGCCCCATCGGATGGAATGGCCGCCGAGATCTCCATCTTCAGTGCTGCTTCGATCTCTTTGTCGTCCAACCGCGCCCTGGCATTGGACCGGTTGAGAACCAACTTCACCTTATTGGTCGGAAACTTGAGAAGCCTCAAGGTTTCCAGGGCCAATTTGGCGTTCTTTACGGAGGGAAGATCCATGTCCACCACCTGGAGGATCACATCGGCCTTCTCGAGAAGGGAGAGCAAGAGCTCATCGAGCAGGGAGGCCGTGTCGACCACTACGTAGTCGTAGGTCTGCTTGAGCAGTTCGACGACTGTCATCAGGCTGGCAGTGGAAATGTCGTCGGCGAACGCTGGCTCGAGAGGAGCCGCCATCACCTTCAAACCCGAGGGGTGCTCGGTGAGAAGCGAGTCGAGCAGCGTGGTATCGAGGTGATGTAACTCGTGGGCGGCGTTGACAAGGGTGAAACGCGGCTCCAGCTGCAACACCAGGCAGACGTCACCGAACTGAAGATCGGCATCGACCAGCACTGTCCTCCGGTCATCGAAACGGGTGAGGAGCATCGCCAGGTTGGTGGCGGTTACGGTTTTGCCCGACCCACCCTTGGCGGACATGACCACAATCACCTGACCGTCCTGACGGGCGGCGCTGACAGGCGGCGTCGCCGGTGTCGGCCGGCGCTTCATGAAGTCGTTGGCGAATTGCTGAATCGCCTCTTCGATCTTCTCCTCGGTTAACGGTGACTCGATCACCTCTTGAACACCGGCCCGCATCGCCGAGCGCATCAGCGCCGACGTGACCTGTTCGGCTACTGCGATCAGGATGAGAGCAGGGTCTTCATTGCGAAGGGCTCGTACGGAGTCGATGGCCGCCTCGTTGGCGAAAGAAGGGCCCAGAAGCACCATGCGCAGCTCCCCGCCGTCGATAGCCGCCACCGCCTCGTTGATAGACCGGGCCGTAGGCAGCCTGCCATCGAAGAGGCGCTTGGCCTCGTCGATGAAAGAGGCGTCCTCATCGACTACCAGGAGATTGTTTTCGGAGATGGACAACGGTGCTTCCTTGCTTCTTGGTTCTACCCGTTAGTTGCCGAAAATGTCGTCAACCAGGTCGCCGCCGAAAAGGGTTTCGATGGTGACGCCGTCAGTTTCGACCTCAACAAAGTCTTCGGGGACAAGGGTCAGCCATATTGATCCGTTCTCGAAGGCGAACACAATCCGCTCGGCCTGTTCAGGAGTTACCTCCAGGGTAAAGATGGTGGAGGGCGCTTCCGGCGCTGGTTCGGCTTGGCCTGCAACGACCGGCTGCGCCGTCGTGACGGTCGTGTTTTCGCCTTCCTCGGCTCGAACATCCCGCGCCACCGCGAGGACCGGGAGACCTTGCATCACATACCGTGTATAGGTGACTGTGGCCGTATCACCCTCCTCGGTGGTGCCATCCGCGGCAGTGGTGTCGGAAGGAATCCCGAAGATGGGAGAGTCGACCGGGATCTGGCTGAACTCGATGTCGAGGGTGATGATCATGTTGATCAGGTCGCCGGGCCGGATAAATCCATTGACTCCTCGCACCAGATCAGTGCTGATGGTCAGGGCTTGTTTGCCGGATGGAATCAGCTCTGCCAAAGGAATCAGGTCGACCGTGAGCTCCGCCCACTGACTCTGCACGATTATTTCGTTGCTTTCGATCGGCCCGACGGCCAATCGTCCAGTCAGGTAGGCCTGTAGCTCTGGTTCGGAGGCGATCACTCCGGTGGGGAGGTCCTGGACGTTTTCTTCGCTGGCCGAGATCTGGTTCCCCTGCAGTACCAATGAGCCTGCGGACCCTTCCGGTATAAACACCGCGGCACGGAACACTGGCGTTTTCGCCTCACCTTCTTCCACTTCTTCTTGAATGCCATTCAAGAACTGGAAGACGGCGAAGGCGGCCACTCCTGCGAGCAGCAACGCCACCAATAAGACCAAAGCTCTCCTACCCATCCAGACTCCTTAGTCGCAAGCTCGGAGCCCCCCTCGTGAACGTGATCCAACGGCGGGCCCGCAGCCAGGTTGTTACTAGTTCTTCGACTCGGAACACTCCGCCCTTAAGCCCGCATTTGCTGACGGGTGGCAACAAGGCTGGCACAAGTGACTAGTCCGGTCAACTACTAGCGGCGGCCAATCCCCCGCTCTTTCAACTCCTGCAAAATCGCCTCCAGTGAAGCATCAACTGCAATCGGTTCAGGCTCGGCTTCAGCCGGCCCGAACTCCCGTTCAAACTCCTTGCGAGCCGGGCGCTTGGGTGCCACGACACTCTGGGCCCGCTCCTGCCACTCCGGCAAAGCCTGCTTGATCGAAAGGCTGATACGACGGCGCTCGTCGTCCTTCTCGGTGACCTTCACCCGAACCTTCTGACCGATCGACAGCTCCAACTCCGGCGACTCAACCCGATGAATTGCGATCTCGGAGACATGCACCAGACCCTCGACCCCATCGGATACCGAAACAAAGGCGCCAAACGGGACTGTCTTGGTGACGACGCCGTCGACCACGTCAGCAACGTTGGTGTCGCGAGAAAAGACTTCCCACGGATCTTCCAGGGTCTGGCGGATCGACAGAGAGATCCGCTCGCGCTCGCGGTCGACCTCTAGAACCCGAATCGTCACCTTATCGCCCACCTTGACCATCTCAGACGGGTGGGAAATGTGCTGCCAGGACATCTCGGACACATGGACGAGACCGTCCATGCCTCCCAGGTCAACGAAGGCGCCGAAGTTGACGACCGAGGAGATGACTCCTGGTCGAATTTCGCCTTCTTTGAGATCGTCAAGGAAGGCCGCACGTTGTTCAGCTTGTTCCTCTTCGAGATAGGCGCGGCGGGAGAGGACTACGTTGTTGCGGTTGCGATCGAGCTCGATGACCTTGGCTTCGATTTCCTGGCCGATAAATGGCTCGAGGTCTCGCACTCTTCGCAAGTCCACCAACGAGGCCGGCAGGAACCCGCGGAGCCCGATGTCGACGATCAAACCGCCTTTGACCACTTCGATGACCGTCCCTTTGACGGTCCCTCCCTGTTCGGTCAGCTTCTGCACCTGACCCCAGGCCCGCTCGTACTGGGCCCTCTTCTTGGAAAGGATCAGTCGGCCCTCGTCGTCTTCCTTGTTGAGAACCAGCGCCTCGATCCTGTCACCTACCGTGACAACGGTGGTGGGGTCGATGCTCGCCCTGATCGAGAGCTCCTCGGTGGGAATCAGTCCTTCCGACTTGTAACCGACATCGACCATGGCACCGTCGGCATCGACGGAGACGACCACCCCTTCGACGATATCGCCTTCCTTGAACTCCTTCACGGTACGGGCGATCGCCGCCTCGAAGTCGTCATCGAAGTCGTCGGAAGGGGCCTCCGCGCTGGTTGCAACAATCGCTGCCGGCCCGGTTGGGTCGACGGGATCCTCGGGCGCCGGCGCGGGCGGCGCGGTTTCGGTTTCTGTGGACATGGGTGGGTGTGATACCTCCAAAGGATTTGCTCCCGGCGATAAGGCACCGAGGCGAAGAACAGCATATCAGGCGAGGCTCGTCAGCGACAATGACATGGCACAATCCGCGGGATTCCCTTCCCTTCCGCCCACAATGGTTGCGGATGCCCGAATCAGGTGGAAGCAACGCCCGCCGCCTCTACCTAGCCAGTGCGCTGATGCTTTTCCTGGAGTTGACGCTGATCCGCTGGCTCGGCGAGTCGATTCTGTACTTGTCCTTCTTTACCAACTTCGTGCTGCTGGCCTCATTCCTCGGCATCGGCATCGGCTTCATGACCCACGGGCGTCAGGACTGGTTCCGTCATCTCCCGATAGCGCTCCTGCTGCTAGTCGCCTTTGTAACGCAGTTTCGAATCGAGATCGATAGGTCGGCCTCCGACGTGATATTCATTGGCACCGGTCGGGCTTCCGGTCTGCCGCCCTGGGTGATCCTGCCCATCGTATTTGTTGCCTCGGCCACGGTGATGGGTATGGCCGCCCAGCGAGTAGCGGCCTACTTCAGCCGCTTCGAGCCGTTGCAGGCGTACAAACTCGACATTCTCGGGAGCCTGACCGGGATCGTGGGGTTTGCTTTTCTGGCTGGATTTCGCGCCCGGCCGATCGTCTGGGCCGTCGTCATATCTGGCCTGCTGCTGATGATTGAGCGACGGTCGATGACGTCCCTCGGCAAGGTCGCCCTGGTAGGGACCGTTCTGGTAATGGGGATCCAAAGTCTTGTCCCAGGTTGGTCCTGGTCCCCCTACTACCGGGTTGAGGTGCTGTCCGATGACCAGTTCTCGTACATCAGCGTCAATGGCATACCTCATCAGGCAACCGGAAACCTGGAGGATCTTCGAGAATTGGATTGGATCGCCGAGTGGCCCTATCGCGTCCGTCGCCAAGCTCTCTCCCTGAACAGCGTCCTGGTCGTCGGGGCAGGAAACGGGGTTGATGTCGCATATGCGCTCGACAACAAAGCGGCCCATGTGGACGCCGTTGAGATCGACCCGAGGATCTATGAGCTCGGCCTCGAACTCAACCCCGAGCGACCCTATGACGACCCTCGGGTGGAGATCCACATCGATGACGGGCGTGCGTTTATGCAACGAACGGAGAACCGTTACGACCTGGTTCTGTTTGCCCTTCCCGATTCTTTGACCTCGGTGGCGGGACAGTCAAACCTGCGTCTCGAGAGCTACCTCTTTACCTCGGAGGCTTTCAGCCGGGCGCGCGATCTTCTCACCCGGCAAGGGATGTTCGCCTTGTACAACACGCACTCCGAGCAGTGGGTGATTGACCGCATGGCGCAGACCATCACGTCGGTGTTTGCCACTCCTCCCTGTCAACTCGGCACGACCGAACGTTCCCGCGTCATGTTGGCGGTCGGGCCAGGCCTCGATGAGGGCTGTCCAGGAGGAACCTTCAACGTGGCTACCGTCCCCGAGCCCGTCACCGATGACCGGCCGTTCCTCTACGTAGAGGGTCGAAGCATCCCCTCCTTCTACCTTGTCGCATTGGGAGCGATACTTGCGATTTCGGTCGCGGCGGTTAAGGCCTTTGGGGGAACCCTCGCCATCGGGCGATACCCAGATCTGTTTCTGATGGGTACCGCCTTTCTCCTGTTGGAGGCCAAGAGTGTTTCTCAGTTTGCACTCTGGTTTGGAACGACATGGAACGTCAACACGCTTGTTTTCTCCGGCGTCCTCCTCTCGGTGTTATTGGCGATCGGAGTCAGCCGAAGGTTGCAAAACCCCTCGATCGGAGCGCTGTACGCCGTGCTTCTCGTTGCTGTGACCATTTCGTGGGCCATCCCAGGGTCGGCCCTCTTGTCGTTACCCACTGCCCCGCGATGGCTGGTTGCCTGCCTCGTTACCTTTACTCCGATCTTCGTAGCCAACCTGGTGTTCGCCGAGCGCTTCAAAAACGTGCACTCGCCAACGGCTGCCTTTGGCGCAAATCTTCTGGGGGCGATGATCGGAGGCGTCCTCGAGTACACGTCGTTGGTCACCGGTTACCGGGCATTGGCCCTCGTCGTGGGGGGCCTATATGTAGGCGCGCTAATTGTCTGGAAGACCCGAGCCCCGACACTGGTGGCAGCGTCAGGATCGTGAGCTGATTCGGTCCAACTTGACCTCGGCCAGGTTGGCGCCGGTCCCGATGTCGACCCGCAGCGGAACCGCCAGCTCCACCACTTCCTCCATGACCTGGCGGGTCAGCTCGGTGGCGGCCTCGAGTTCTTCGGGCGGCGACTCAAGGATCAACTCGTCGTGAACCTGAAGGAGGAGGGTCGTGGCCATTCCCCGGGCGATGAGCTGGGCGTCGAGGTCGATCATGGCCCGCTTGATGATGTCGGCTGCCGTCCCCTGCACCGGGGCATTGAGAGCCATCCGTTCGCCCATTTGACGGATTCGGAAGTTGTCGCTCTTCAACTCGGGCAAGTAGCGGCGACGTCCAAAGAGGGTGGTTGTGTAGCCCTGGTTGCGAGCCTGGGTAACCACCCCGTCCATAAACGCCTTCACCTCTGGGAACTGGGCGAAGTATTCGTCGATGTGATGGCGGGCTTCCTCCCGCGAGATTTGCAGGCGGTCCGCCAGGCCAAAAGCCTCCATCCCGTAGAGAAGCCCGAAGTTGATGGTCTTGGCGCGGCGGCG
The DNA here is from genome assembly GCA_040905905.1 of Acidimicrobiia bacterium. Lineage (GTDB taxonomy): Bacteria > Actinomycetota > Acidimicrobiia > Spongiisociales > ZC4RG35 > JAICND01. The sequence goes on along the minus strand of JBBDQN010000009.1, from coordinate 4,710 downwards.
CATTTCGTCGCTCACCAGATCAGGGGGCACGCGGAAAACCCGGGCAGCGGTGGCGGTGTGGATGTCGGTCCCTGAGGCGAAGGCATCCACCAGCCCGGGATCGAGGCTCATATGAGCCAGCACCCTCAGCTCGATCTGGCTGTAGTCGGCTACCAGAAAGGTCCACCCCGGCCGGGGAACGAAGGCCCGCCGCACAGTTTTGCCCGTCTCCGATCGCACCGGGATGTTCTGGAGGTTGGGGGTGTCGGACGACAGCCGTCCGGTGGTGGCCGCCATCTGGTTGAAGCTCGTGTGAAGCCGGCCTTCGCTGGTGATCAGCGGCAGGTACCCCTCCACATAGGTGGATCGCAGCTTCTCCAACTCGCGGTATTGCAACAAGTGGCTGACGATCGGATGTGACTCCGCCAGCTTCTCGAGGACCGATGCGTCGGTGGACGGCGCCCCGGTGGAGGTCTTCTTGAGCACGGGCAAGCTGAGACGCTGATAAAGGACCTCACGAAGCTGGGTAGTGGAATTCACCTTGAAGGGTTCCCCCGCGGCTTCATGAATCCGACGCTCGAGCTCGCTCAGCCGGCTCCGCAAATCGGCTCCCATCTCCTCGAGATACGACCGATCCACTCCGATCCCGGCATGTTCCATCCGGCCCAGGACCGGCACCAAGGGGAGCTCGAACCGAAGAAAGAGATCCAGTTCGTCGCGGGCCGAGAGCTCTTCGCGCAGACGCTCGCCAAGCCTTCCAATCGCTTCGGTGCGACGGGCGGCGCTGGCCAGGTCGGGCCCTTCGGAGAAGTCGAGCATCCCCTGGGGAGCGACAGCATCCGCATCTACGGAGTCGACTTCGATCTTCAGATACTTGGCGGCAACCTCGTTGAGCCCGTACTCCCTGGTCGCCGGATTGAGGAGGTAGGCCGCCAATGCGGTGTCAAAGGAGAGGCCCTCGATCGCCACTCCCGCATCGAGCAGGCGCCGGATCAGGTCTTTGCCGTCGTGGGCGACCTTGGCCACATTGGGATCCGCCAGTTGCGCCCGGATCAGGTCGATTGAGTCCAACGGCACCGCCTGGGCGTGTCCGGGCTCGGTCTGGACCATCACACCCCACAAATCGCCCACAAGATCCACGACGAGGGTTCCATGGGTTGGGACCGGCGCCCGGGCCAGCGACCACTCGACATCCAGCACGGTCTCAGCCGGGGCTGCGGTCAGATCCGGTCGAACCTCGAGGAGATCCTCCCACAAGCTGTAAAACTCGAGACTCTGGAACAGCTCTTTGGCCCGGTCCCGGTCCCAATCCCGCCGGATGAGATCATCGAGGGACATCCGCAACTCGAGATCACGGACCAGGGTCATCAGCCTCCGATTGAGAAAGACCTGGTCGCGGTGCTCGGCCAGGTTCTGGCGAAGACGGGGCGTGAGGTCCCCCAGATGCTCGTAGAGATTTTCCAGGGTGCCGTAGTCGGCCACGAGTTTTGATGACGTCTTCTCGCCCACCCCGGGGACCCCGGGCAGGTTGTCCGAGGTGTCGCCGCGCAAGGCCGCATATTCGACGTACTGATCGGGCCTGATCCCGTACCGGTCGAAGACGTAGGCCGCATCGGCCACCACTACGTCGGTGATCCCGCGCCGCGTGTAGAGGACCTTGACATGGTCGCCAATGAGCTGAAACGCATCACGATCGCCGGTCACCAACAAAATGTCCCACCCGATCGCCGTGGCCTGCTCCGACAACGACGCAATGAGATCGTCGGCTTCATAACCCTCATAGCGAAGTTGTGTCATCGAAAGAGCGTCCAGCACTTCGTCGATCAGTGGAAGCTGGCTCTTGAATGCGTCGGGTGCCGCTTCCCTCTGTGCCTTGTATTCGGGGTACTCGGCTGATCGGAAGGTCTTGCGAGACACGTCCCAGGCCACCACGACCGCCTCCGGGTGATGGTCGCCGAGTAGCTTGATGAGCATGCGAGTGAACCCGAAAGCAGCGTTCGTCACCTGGCCGGAAGAGGTGGCCAGATCGGGTGGAAGCGCGTAAAAAGCGCGGTAGGCGATGGAGTTGCCGTCGAGCAAGGCGAGAGTCGGCATCTATCGCCGACTATACGACCCGCCCTATCAGCAGGTAAAAGATCCAGAGCCGGTGCGGTCGCGCCGACAATCATGCCCATGGCTGTGTCCCATCTCGAGCCTCCTGACCTCCGCGTACAAAACAGTTCGGGATTGATGGTTGTCGGGCTTTATGCCGGGACCGGATTCGTGGCCGCGATCCTGCTGTTCGTTGTCGAACCCCTGGCGGCCAAGTCGTTGCTACCGGTACTGGGAGGATCACCCTCAGTCTGGAACACGGCCATGGCTTTCTTTCAGGTCACGCTTCTAGCCGGGTATCTCGCCGCCCATTTGATTGCCACCCGCGTGCCGGGGCGCTGGCAACGGGCGATACAGCTGCTCGTAGTCGCGGCCCCTCTGTTGTTTCTGCCCTTTGGTCTGCCCGATGCTCCTCCTTCCGGGGCGTCGCCCGTATGGTGGGAGTTGGCGGCCCTGGCCACGATGATCGGAGCCCCGTTCCTGGCCCTGGCGACCGTCAGCCCGACGGTTCAGAAGTGGTTCGCCGCCACCGATCATCCGCGGGCAGCTGATCCGTTTTTCCTTTATGGCGCCTCCAATCTCGGCAGCTTTCTCGGGCTTTTGGCCTACCCGCTTTTAATCGAACCGCGACTCGATCTGGTCGATCAGTCCCACTGGTTTGGCTGGGGCTACGCCCTCTTCGTCGTGTTGATGCTGGCAGTGGCACTTACTCGCCGGCGGCCCAACGCCCCCACCGGGTTGGTGGCACCCGGGCCTCCGATTACCAACCGGCGTCGCCTTTACTGGGCGGGAGCGGCGGCGATCCCGTCGCTGCTCCTGCTTGGTGTTACCCGCCACCTGGCCACGGACGTGGCTTCCTTCCCCCTCCTGTGGGTCATTCCACTTGCCCTGTATTTGGCAACTTTCATCGTCGCCTTTGGCAAATTCTCGAACTCGGCGACCCGCCTGGCCTCACGGCTTTTGCCTGTGGTCGCCATCGCGGCAGCCGTGGGATGGACGGGGGTCTCGACGAGTCTCTGGATCGGGATCACCCTCCCCCTGACTCTGTTGATCCTGGCCGGGACGGCCGCCCATGGTTCGTTGTATCGCCACCGGCCTGGACCCGACCGACTGACCGAGTTCTACATTTGGGTATCGGCCGGCGGAGCATTGGGGGGTTTATTCGGCGCTCTGGCCGCTCCAATCCTTTTCAACGGCATCTACGAGTATCCGATCGCAATCGTTGGGGCGGTGGCGTTGACGACGTTGACAGGACGTTTCCCCACCCCGATCCGCCGGGCTGGCCTGATCGCCTATTTTGGATCGCTGGTAGTAGTAGCGACCGCACCCGGATTCGAGGCAACGGTTCTGGTGCTCGGGATAGCAGGGGTAGGCGCATTGGTCGCCTCTGGCTCCGGCCGCGGCCTTGCCCTGATGCTGGCGGGAATGTTTATTGCCAGCTCGATCCTGGGACAGGATGGCCTGCTGGTGCAGCGCCGTACCTTCTTCGGTGTTTACCGGGTGGTGGCCGCAGACGACCGTCATTCGCTTGTATCAGGTACCACCGTTCACGGGGCCCAGGGTTTTTCGCCTCAACCGCAACCGCCACCGTTGACCTATTACCACCAGGACGGACCGTTCGGAGACGTGATGCGTATGTTCGGCGCCGACGCAGGACATGTTGGCCTCGTCGGTCTCGGTGCCGGCGCCCTGGCGTTCTACGGTCAGCCGGGGCAGATTTTTACGTTCTACGAGATAGACCCGGCAGTGATCGAGATCGCCCGCGATCCGTCACTCTTCACTTACCTACAAGACACGAAGGCAGAGGTGGAAGTGCTGGTCGGAGACGGCCGTCTCCGCCTCGCAGAGTCTCATCCACCATTCCAACTGTTGATCGTAGATGCCTTCAGCTCCGACTCGATACCAACCCATCTCCTGACGGTGCAGGCAATAAACCTGTACTTCGAACAGGTCGAGGACGGCTCGATCGTTGCCTTGCACATCTCCAATCGGCACCTCGACCTCGAGCCCATCGTCGGCCGGCTGGCAGCGGAACTTGGCCTATCGGCCCGGGTCAGGCACTACAGCCCCGCTCCGGACATCGAGGGTGCCTCGCCTACCTCTGTGGTGATTCTGTCCGAGGATGCCGCTGACCTGGGCCCTCTGGCCGCGGACCCTCGCTGGCCCTCCCCCCGGATCGGCGATCAGCTGTGGACTGACACTTATACCGACCTGATCTCGGTCATCCGCTGGGGTTGATCAGACGATCGATCAGCCTCTGGCGCCGATCAGCCAGATCGGAACGGCGGCGAGCGATCGCTTCCAGGGCCCTCTCAAATCGGCGGACGTCGCCCCGGGTCGAGGTAGCTTCGAGCCGGTCGTAACCAATGGCGGCATCTCGTTGAGCGTCATCATCGATCAACCTCAGCGCCGACAACTCGGCCTCCACTGCCGCCTGCTCGCTCGCAAGACTGGTGAGCTGGTCGTTGAGTTGGAAGATCCTCCGTTCGATCCTCTTCACCTGCCCAAAGGTAGCGGGGTCACCCGAATGTCTTATCTAAACTCGATGCTTGCGCCGGAGTGTCGAAATTGGCAGCCGAGATGGACTCAAAATCCATTGCGGGAAACCGCGTGCGGGTTCGAGTCCCGCCTCCGGCACAG
>JBBDQN010000008.1:0-54471 GCA_040905905.1 Acidimicrobiia bacterium | reverse complement strand
TCGACAAAGAAGCGCTAATGGAGATCGGCCGCCGCTACGCCCAAGAGTTCGTTGGCCCACCACTGCCGCCGAAAGCTTGACCTCACCTCGATCGCAGCAATTGGGTGAGGGCCGAATATTCGTTGGCCATGTGGACGATGTGCTCATCTCGCTCCCCGAGGTCGGCCAGATCGTTCGGAAGGGCCGGAGCCTCGCCAATCGCCCGAGCCACCGCCAGACCGAACTTGGCCGGGTGGGCGGTCGCAACCGTCACCAGCGGCGTCCCCGGCGGGCACAACTGGTTCCCCACCTCCCAGGCAATAGCGGTGTGAGGATCGAGGATCAATCCTGACGACTGATGAACGGATCTGATGGTCTCGACCACCTCCTCGTCGGACAACCATCCCGCCGCCAGGAGTTGTTGCACCCCGGCCCGCTCGCCCTCCGTCAGGCTCAGGCGACCGGTATCCGTTAGTTGCTGCTGCCAGGCGCGGACCCGGAACGGGTCCCGATCGGCGACTTCAAATAGGAAACGCTCGAGATTGGATGGTATCTGGATGTCCATGGCCGGAGCCAGGGTCGAATGGGGAGCTTCCACGATGAGCGACCCAGTGGCGACGAGGTCTGCCAACCCGTGATTGCGATTGTTGGCGATGATCAGTCTCTCGATCGGTGTGCCCATCCGTGAGGCGACGTAGCCGGCCAGAACGTTGCCGAAGTTGCCGGTCGGGACCGCAAAGGCCAGGGGTCGGTCCCCTCCCACTCGCTGGGCAGCCGACACGTAGTAGGCGGCCTGGATGGCAATACGAGCCCAATTGATCGAGTTGACGGCCGCCAGGTCCAAACCGAGGTTCGGATCGGTGAAGGCTCGCTTCACCAGGGCCTGGCAGTCGTCAAACGATCCGCCGACGGCCACCACTGTGACGTTGTCGTCGGAAACTGTGGTCATCTGCCGCCGCTGCACCTCGGTGATCTTGCCCTCTGGATAGAGGATCACGACCGCGAGGTTGTCCCTTCCCTTACACGCATCGATGGCGGCTGAGCCGGTGTCGCCCGAGGTGGCCCCAAGGATCAGGACCGGGCGCCGGAGACGTTTGAGCAGGACCTCGAACAACCCCCCGACGACCGACAATGCGTAGTCCTTGAACGAGAGGGTGGGACCCCAGTACAACTCCATCAGGTAGCGGTCCTCATCTAGCTGGACGAGGGGAGCGACCTCGGGGTGCCGGAAACGGGAGTAGGCGGCTCCCGCAATAGCGCCCAGGTCTGCCTCGAAAGGGTCAGGGGCGACAAAAGGGGCCAGCACCGAAGCCGTCAACTCGGCATAGTCCTTCGGCGTGGGCCCAGTGAGCCGGGGCCATTGATCGGGCAAATAGAGACCCCCGTCGGGGGCGAGCCCATCCAAGAGGATCTCGGCGAACCCGGGCCGGGCGGGATCCCCCCTGGTCGAGAGGTACTGCATCAGGTCTCGGGCAGCAGCACCCTGATGGTGGCGGCGATCTGTTTGACGACGTCGAGCGCTAGCAAATTTTCGACCGCTATCTGGTGAGCCGCCTCCGGGCCCGCGTGGGTGATCAGGATGAGCGTTGCCTCGTCACCCCGCCCTTCCTGCCAGACGGAGGCGATGGACACGCCGGCCTCCCCGAAGACTCCGGCGATGGCAGCCAGGACGCCAGGGGCGTCGGACACCTCGAGCCTGATGTACCAGCGGGTGCTGTTGGCGGCGATATCGGAGACTGCCAGGTCGTTGAAGCGGATGCGGGGTGCTACTTGGGCGCCTGCCAGCAGCTCGCGGGCCGCATCGATGACATCTCCGAGCACGGCTGTGGCGGTCGGTTCGCCTCCTGCGCCAGGGCCCGAGAAGAGCAGCTGGCCGATGGCCGGGCCCTCGACGAAAACTGCATTGGTTGCCCCGCGAATTGCTGCCAAAGGGTGATCGCGAGGAACCAGGGTGGGGTGAACGCGAACTGACACGCCGGTCTGGTTTCGATCTGCAGCTGCCACCAGCTTGACGACGTATCCGAGCTGGCGAGCGAAGTCCAGATCGCCCCGGTCCAGGCTCTCGATCCCTTCGCGGTAAACCTGGCCCGGACCGACCCAGACTCCAAAGGCGAGACCCGCCAGGATCGTCGCCTTGGCGGCAGCGTCGGCTCCGCTGACGTCGGCGGTGGGATCGGCCTCCGCAAGACCGAGTCTCTGGGCCTCACTGAGAGCCGCCTCGTAGGAGGTGCCGGATTCGTCCATGGCAGTGAGGATGTAGTTGGTGGTGCCGTTGACGATCCCCAGCACCCTGGTGAGCTGCTCGCCGGCCAATGACTCCATCAGAGGCCGGATCAGAGGAATCCCTCCCCCAACGGCCGCCTCGAACAACAGCGACACCCCGCGGGAGGCTGCCACAGCAAACAACGCCGGACCATCCGCGGCCACCAGTTCCTTGTTGGCAGTGACGACGGGTTTCCCCGCATTCAGGGCCCGCAGCACCAGGCCCCGGGCTGGCTCCAGGCCCCCCAGGAGCTCGACCACCAGGTTCACGTCTGGATGATCAACGACCTCTTCGAGTCGGCCAGTGGTGTATTCGCGAGGAAACGCCCGATCACGGTCGATGTCGCGGACCGCCACCTTGATCAACTCGAGATCGAGCCCGGTCTTTTCGGCGATGCTGGCCCGGTCGACCAGAAGCCGGCGGGCCAATGACCCGCCCACGACCCCACCACCGAGGATGCCGATGCCGACCCGCATTGGCGGGCGATGGTAATTAGGGAAGTGGTGGGTTTTGAGTGGTGGGTGGGGCGTTAGCCTCCAAACCGTGACCAACACGCCGTTTGGGACCGAGTTTGCGCCGTTGATGGCCTCGGCCACCTTTGACCAGGATGGGTTTTCGATCCCGCGGGTTCATGAGATCGAGCAACTGCCACTTCATCCGGGATCACATGTGTTCCATTACGCCAGCGCCTGCTTCGAGGGCCTCAAGGCCCACCGCGGTCCGACCGGTGATGCAAGGATTTTCCGCCTCGATCGTCATGCCCAACGGCTGACCCATAGCGCCGAGTTGTTGTGCCTGCCGGCGCCGCCGCTCGACCTGACGATTGAGATGGTGGAGTCGGTTGTCAAGGCCAATCGCGACGTGATCCCGCCCCCGCCAGGCAGCCTCTATCTGAGGCCGACCCTGATCGGGACCGAGGTCAACATCGGGGCCGCCGGGTCGCCGCCGGAAAGTGGAGTCTTCTATGTTCTCGCCTCCCCGGTCGGGGACTACTTCGCAGGGGGAATCCGACCACTCAAGCTATTGATCGAGGACACGGTCCGCCGCTCCACTCCGGGGTTCGGAATGGTGAAGGCCGGAGCCAACTACGCCGCCGCCCTGCGCACAGTGGTCGCCGCCCGGCGACAATTCGGAGCCGATCAGGTTTTGTTTGCCCCTGACGGTTTGGTGGAGGAGACCGGTGCCTCCAATTTCATGTTGATCTCCGACGACACGGTCGTCACTCCGCAACTCACCGACTCCTACCTGCATGGAGTCACCCGTGACTCGACCCTCACCCTGGCCAACCTCTTCGGTTACAAGGTGGAGGAGCGGCCTTTGACTGTTGATGAAGTGATTGGGTGGCAGTGGGAAGCAGCCTTGTCGGGGACTGCCGCCGTTTTGTCGGGGGTGGGCACCATCATCCATCGTGGCGAGGAGATCGCCATCAACGGAGGAGAGGTAGGAACCAACACCCTTCGGCTCAGACAGGCGCTAACCGATGTCCAAACCGGCCTCACCGAGGACACCTGGGGGTGGGTGCGGGTGGTTTGAGGCGCCCTCGACAGGATTCGAACCTGCGCACCTGGCTCCGGAGGCCAGCGCTCTATCCCCTGAGCTACGAGGGCATCGTTCCGCAAGCTTACCGGCAGCGAATAAACTCCCCCCATGCCGCGATCCATTTGGAAAGGAGCGGTGTCCTTCGGCCTGGTGACCATCCCCGTGGCCCTGTACACCGCCACCGAATCGAAGACCCCCAAGTTCAAGATGCTGCGAGGCACCGACCACTCCCCCATCAAATACAAGAGAGTGGCCGAGGCCGATGGCAAAGAGGTCGCCTGGGACGAGATCGTCCGGGGCTACGAGGTTGAGAAGGGCAAATACGTCGTGTTCACCGACGAGGAGCTCGAAGCTGCCTCCGCCTCCGACGGTTCCCGGCTCGTCGACGTGGTCCAGTTCGTCGACGAGTCTGAGATCGATCCGATTTACTACAACAAGAGCTATTACCTGGCCCCCGAGCGGACCGGGGTGAAGGCTTACCGGATCCTGCACGACGCTCTCGCCAACAAAGGGAGAGTTGGGATCGCCAAGGTCTCCTTGCGGGAAAAGCAGCAAATAGCCACTCTCCGCGCCAAAGACGGCGTCCTCGTCATGGAAACCATGTTTTGGCCGGACGAGATCCGGGAGGCGGAGTTCGAAGAACTCGAGTCGGAGGTTGAGATTCGCAAGGAGGAGGCGAAGATGGCCGAGATGCTCATCGACGGCCTCACCTCTCCTTTCGATGCGGCCGCTTTCCATGACCGCAGCCGGGAGAACATCGAGGATGCCGCCCAGAAGAAGGTGGAGGGTGAAGAGATCGTCGCCCCCGAGTCGCCCGAGCCCACCAAGGTCATCGATCTGCTGGAGGCACTCAAGGCCAGCGTCGAGGCGACCAAGTCTCGCAAGGCCGCCAGCTAGCTCGGTTCGACCTCCAGGCCCTTGAAGACCGGCGCTCGGAGTCTGCCGTAAGGAGTCCACTCGCGGTATTCGACACGCGCAACCAGCACCGGTTCCACCCAGGACTTGGTCCCGGGGACGTCGACGGGGCCGGCGAACGGTGACGATTCCCGGGCCAACTCCGTCAACCTCCTGCTTATCGCTCTCAGGGCGGGGTCGTCGAACCCGGATCCGACCGCACCGACGAAATGCAGTTGGTCGTCAGTCCACATCCCGAGCAATAACGATCCAAAGGACCCGGTGCGGTTTCCTCCACCGTGCAGAAAGCCCCCAACGGTTGCGGTCGTATTTCGGCGGAAGACCACCTTGCGCCAATCTGGGCTGCGTCTGCCCGGGCGGTACCGGGACCCGGCTCGTTTCGCCACCACTCCCTCCAGACCCTGTTCCTCGACTGCCATGAACAGTGCCTCACCCGCCTCGGGGACCACATCGGTGACCACCACCGGTCCGGTCAGCTCCATCGACTCGAGCAGGCGGCGTCTGTCCTCGAACGGGAGGCTGGTGAGGTCGCCGTCGAGGAAGAGCACGTCGAAGGCTACGAATTGGGCCGGGATCCGACCCAACATGAAAAACGACGGTTTGCCGTCCTCACCCATAGCCACGATCTCGCCATCAACTACCGCCCTGTGGGGCGACCTCAACGCCGCCAGCTCGGGATACCGGTAACCGAGGTCGAGCCCGCGTCGCGAGCGAAACGAGACCCGGCCGTTGTCGAAATACGCGAGGGCGCGGTAACCGTCCCACTTGAGCTCGAAGAACCAGTCCGGGTCAGAGAAGATCTTCAGCCAACTGGTAGCCAGCATCGGCTCGTAAACCGGGGTCATACTGGACCCATGTTGGTCGATGAGCGTGGCCGTCAGTTCAGGATCGGGGTCTATGGGTTGGCGGTGACTGATGGTGCGGTCTTGCTCGCCCGTCTCGGGCCAGTCGAAGCCGAGGTCGGAGCTTGGACCCTGCCCGGAGGCGGACTCGACTGGGGGGAACACCCCCTGGAGGGGCTGGAACGGGAGTTCGTCGAGGAGACGGGTCTCTACCCGATCGTTCTGCAACCGCTCGGCATCCACTCCTTTGTGGTCAGCTCGGCACGGCGGAAGGTGGCCGGTCCTGACATTCATGTGGCGCAGGCCGTTTATCTGGTCAGCGCAAGCGGGAACCCGGCCAACGAGATTGACGGAAGCACGGACGAGGCTGAGTGGTGGCCCCTTGACCGCCTTCGGGAAGTTCGGTTGGTGGAACTGGTGGAGGTGGCGCTCGGCTGGTTTAGCTCGCTGCCAACTCCTCGGCCACCAACCGGTTGACAAGGCCCCCGTCGACCTCGTCTTTGTGGACCTTCATTATCTGGCCCATCACCCGCCCCGACGCCTTCGGGTCGCCGCCAACCTGTAATTCGGCAATCGTTTCGTTCACCAGGCGGCGGGTGGCCTTTTCGTCCAGTTTCCTGGGGAGCCAGCGGGCGAGGTATTCGACCTCCCAGGCGAGTTTGGCGGCCATCTCGGCCCCCCGGTCCCCGTATCCCTCGTACTCGACCCGCGCTTTGTCCATCTTTTTCGAGTAGCTGGCGATAACGCGGCGATACAGGTCGTCGTCGACCTCACCGGAGAACCCGGGAGCCGACCGGACCAAAGTGACCTCGGTGTCGATGATCCTGATCAACTCGCGGCGGGCCACATCCTGTTGCTTCATGGCGTCGCGCAGCTCGGCCGCCAGCTCCTCTTTGATGGTCATCGTGACTCCCTCAGGGCCCGACATAGCTCGCCGGGGTCGTCGGTGATGATCGCGGCCACACCAATGCCAGCCAAGTCCCGGGCAATTTTGGGGTCGTTGAGGGTCCAGACCGTCACCTCCAGCCCGGATTCGACGGCATCGCTAATGGCGGTGGGGTCGTCGAGAGCCGTCTGCCAGTGCGGCACAACCGCACGGTGGCCAACCTCGACGGCATGTTGGACAGCATCATCCAGCCGGCCGCCGACGTCGATCAACAGCCCTGTTCTCAGTGCCGGGTGGGACAACCGGAGGGCATCAACCGTCGGCCAGTAGAAACACGTGAGAAGATCGCTCTCCCGGGCCTGATCGGCTGTGAGGAAGGCCATCTCGTGGGAATCGTCAAAGCCGGGGTCGCCCGGATAATTCTTGAGTTCGAGATTGAACGGAAACCCAGGGAAAGCGGCCAGCAGACCCGTCAGGGTGAGCGGATGATGACCACCTCCCAGATCGACGTCCTCCAATTGGGACCAACTGGAGGCGTGCACCTCCCTATCGCCCAGCCGGGGATCATGAGACAAGATCAAAACGCCGTCGGCCGTGATCCGGATGTCGACCTCGACCATGTCCGCCACCTGGGCGGCCGCATCAATCCCGGCCAGCACGTTGTCGGGATAGCGCGTCGGCCACCCTCGGTGGCCGATTACCTTGAGAAACTCTCCAGAAATCCTCATTACAAATCGATTGCACCTCTGTAGTTTGAGAACTACGGTACCTCTTGCCAATCAACCAACCAGGTCTTCACATAGTCCGCCCGGTCTTGTGAAGAACTTCACAAAGGATCGATCCCATGGCAACCATGGCTCTCACCATCACCACCGAATGGCGTGACGTAGCCGCTTGCCGCGACTCCGAGCCCAGCCTCTTCTTCCCAATTGGCAGCACCGGACCGGCAGTGGATCAAATCGTCGCCGCCAAGCAGATCTGTTCCGTGTGCTCAGTTCAGGAGGAATGCCTCCAGTACGCCCTCGAGTCCAATCAGGAGTCAGGGGTTTGGGGTGGTTACGCCGAAGACGAACGTCGCAGGCTGCGAAAGCGGTGGTTGGCCGAACGGCGCCGCCGCGCTGGTTAACCGGCCTTTGTAAAACCGACTGAACGAGCGTCAGGTTCCTGTTCGAGTTCGATGAAAGCGATTCGTTCGCGGGGAATCCCGACCAGCCGTTTGCGGGTGTCCTCGAACCAGAGGATGGCGTCACCTCCAAAGAAAGCCGCATCGATCTTGCGACGCATTTCGGAAGGGTCGTCCACTTCCACTTCAACCACGCGGTCGGTATCGGCTACTCCGATCCTGACCTTCACGCCGCCTCCTCAAGTTCTGGGATGTTCATGTTAGGGGGCCAATCGGACCACCTGGCACGCCCCTTCCCGTCCGCGGAGAGTTCCTGTACGGTCGGCTGATGCTGGACAAAGTCAGGGCTTTGACGAGTTTGACGGCCTCGGTCGTTCTAGTCGGCGCGGCAGTCATCGGACTCCACAATCTGAGTGGCGCGCTCCCCGCCACTGCGGTCTGGTCTTCCCGAAGCGGCTTCGAGGAGGCCCTCGGAGCGGCCGTCCGCCTCCTGGGGCTAGCCGCCGGCTATTGGCTGCTCGGATCAACCGCTATCTACCTGATCGGACGCCTCGTGAGATTCCCGATGGCAGTTGCCGCGGTGAATTGGGCCACGCTGCCTTGGGTCCGAAGGGTGGCCGATCGCGTCACCGCCCGCACTCTGGTCCGAGTCCTGGCCACACCGCTCCCCTTGTTGGAGCTAGTCACCCCGGGCTACGTCCCTGTCCCCGCCGGCGACCCCCCTTCGACGACGACCACTGTCGCACCCGCCGATTCGGCACTCGTGATCGAGCCACCAGTCGAATCCTCAGCCGAACCCATCGAAGTGGTCGTCAAACCGGGCGACCACATGTGGAGTCTCGCCAAGGCTCGTCTGCGCGATTCGCTCGGACGACTTCCGACCGACGCCGAGATATCTCCCTACTGGCGACGGGTGATCGAAGCGAACCAGGCTCGGATCAGATCGGGCGACGCAGATCTGATATTCCCAGGAGAGGTGTTGATCCTGCCTGAGCTTTAGGTGTTGTCACCGAGGAAGATCTCGGAGACCGAACTTTCGGTGAAAATGGCGTGGAGCGCCTCGGCCAGGATGGGAGCGATCGAGAGGACCTTGATGCGGTCGAGTTGAGCCACGTCGGCCGGGACCGGCAACGTGTTAGTGATGATCACCTCGTCAACGAGTGAGTTCTTGATCCGGTCGATCGCCGGTTCCGAGAGGATGGCGTGAGTGGCGGCGATGCGAACGGACAGGGCTCCTTGAGCGCGCACCAGTTCGGCCGCGTTGGTCACCGTCCCCCCCGTGTCGATCATGTCATCAACGATGACAGCGTGATGACCCGAGACGTCACCGGAGACCTCGAGGGCGGAGCTCACGTTGTGATGATCGGCCTCGCGCCGTTTGTAGACAAACGCCACCGAAGCGTCGAGACGACGGGCGTATTTCTCCGCCCGCTTCACACCACCGGCGTCCGGAGAAACCACCGCGGTGGGACCGTCGATTCGCTCCCGCAGATAGTCGGTGATGATCGGTAGGGCGGTGAGATGGTCAAAAGGGGTGGAAACGAACCCCTGGAGCTGGCCGGTGTGGAGATCTACCGATACCAGGCGATCGACTCCAGCGGTGAGGAACAGGTCTCCCACCAGCCGGGCCGTGATCGGCTCACGCGGTAGGACCTTCTTGTCCTGGCGGGAGTATCCATAAAAGGGCATCACCGCCGTGATCCGTCGGGCCGAGGCCCTTCGCAGGGCGTCGATGGTGATTAGGTGCTCCATGATGTTGTCATTGATCGGGTGGCTATGACTCTGCATCACGAAACAGTCGGCGCCCCGCACGCTCTCAGTGGGCCGGACATAGATCTCGCCGTTGGCAAAGGTCGAACGATGCAAACCACCCAACCTCATGCTGAGAAGGTCGGCCACCTCCTCGGCCAGGTCGGCATTGGAGCCTCCCGTAAAGAGCATCATCCGATGGCGGCTGACAAGGTCCACGATCAATCCTCGGTCTGGGCGTCCTGGTGGCGTTGTTGTTCGCGGCGGGCAGCGTAGCCGGGGATGTCCTTTTGATCGGATCGTTCCAACGCCAGGGCACCGTCTTCGACGTCATGAGTGATGACCGAACCCGCCCCGGTCACGGCGCGATCGCCGATTGTCAACGGAGCCACCAGCATTGTGTCGGAGCCGATGAAAACGTCGTCACCGATCACCGTTTCGTGTTTTTCGTAGCCGTCGAAGTTACAGGTGATCGACCCAGCCCCGACGTTGGTCCGCTCTCCGATGGTGGCGTCACCCATGTAGGAGAGATGAGGCACCTTGGCGTCTTCGCCCAAACTCGTGTTCTTCATCTCAACGAATGTGCCGGCCTTGGAGCGACTCCCCATCTCGGTTCCTGGACGCAGGGACGCATAGGGACCGACCTCTGACTCCTCACCAACATCAGCATCTCGCAGCACCGAGTACCACACCCGGGCTCCCCGTCGAATCGTGGAGTTGGAGGCAAAGACCTCCGGCCCCACCATGGCTCCGGCTTCCACCTTCGTGGAGCCTTCCAGGTGGACCCCGGGATAGAGCCGGACCCCTGGAGCAAGCTGGACATCTGCGCCTATATATGTCCGCTCGGGATCCTGCATAAAGACCCCCACCCGTTGCCAGCCCCGGTTGAGACGAGCCCGCAGGACTGCTTCAGCCTGGGCAAGCTGGTCATGAGAGTTGACGCCCAGAACCTCTGATGGGTCGGCCTTCACCACCTCTATCCGATATCCGCCGGACAGCAGGACCGGTAAAACGTCGGGGAGGTAATACTCGCCCTGGGCGTTCTCGGGGGCAAGGCCCCGCAAACCGCTCGCCAGCACTCCTCCATGGAAGGCGAATATGCCAGCGTTGACCTCGGTCAGGGCCTTCTCAGCAACCGTTGCATCACGCTCTTCAACCACCCGGGCGAGGTTTCCGTCGGAGTCGCGAACCACCCGGCCGTATCCAAATGGATCGGTCAGCGCGGTGGACACCATGACCCCCGCGGAGTCACCGACACCGTCCACCACCGTGGAGAGCAACTCTTTGGTGACCAGTGGCATGTCTGCGTTTGTGATGATCACAACATCGGAGTCATTCAGCTCTCCGAGGTGTTCGAGTGCGATGGAGGTGGCGTGGCCGGTGCCCAGTTGTGGCTGTTGCAGGACAGCTTCCGCCTTCTCCGGGAGCGTTTTTGCAACCTGGTCGGCGCCGTAGCCAACGACAACCAAAACCCGGTCCGGGGCGACGCCGGCAAGCGACTCCAACGCCCACCCGAGCAAAGTCCGTCCGGCGGCGGTGTGGAGGACCTTGGGCGTTTCCGACTTCATGCGAGTGCCTTGCCCGGCGGCAAGGACCACGGCGACCAGACTCATGCGTCTCCTTCTCATGTGGCTGGTTGAGTTTCGCTGGGGGGGCAGGACTCGAACCCGCTCTAACGGATCCAAAATCCGTTGTGCTACCGGTTACACCACCCCCCAAACAGGGTGGAGCGCAATCTAATGCCCTACCGGGGCCACCCCCCGGAGCCGCGGTCGAGCCGCCACTGCCGCCCGCGCCGTCGCCGGGGTGGAATCAACCGCCGAGTCCGCTTCGTCTTCGTCGGCGAAGAAGGCAAATAGAGCCGGGCCGCTTCCGGTCATGAGCACCGGGCGGTCAAAGGTGTCGGAAAGATCATCGATCCAATCGGAGAGTTCGGGGGCGAGGGCGCTGGCGGCGGGCGTGAGGTCGTTGCGAATGGGTCCCAGGTCGCGCAGGTCTGGCGGCAGCCGGCGGGTGGACACCTCGACTCCGGTCGGTTGTTCGAGCCGATCCCAGGCTCCGTAGACCTCGGCAGTGACCAATTCAAAGGGAGGCACCACAACCACCACCGAGTAGGTCGGTCGAATCCGAACGGGACTCAATTTTTCGCCGTAGCCCTCCATCCACGCCGTGCCTCCCATCATGAAGAACGGGACGTCGGCGCCGACCAAGGGCGCCACCGCCTCGGCGACAACCGGAGATATCCGGCTGATCCGGGCGGCGGCGAACAAGGCGGCGGCGGCGTCGCTGGACCCGCCCCCGAGGCCGGCAGCCACCGCCACCCGCTTAATCAGACGGATCTCGAAGGACGGGCGCTTCATCCCGGTCTCCGTACGCAGAGCGGATATCGCCTTCCAGACCAGGTTGTCACCACCGTCGGGCAGATCGGCTCCCACCACCTCGAGGTGGTCCTCGTCACCTTCCTCGACGTCGAGCAGGTCGATCCACTCGATCGTTTGGACCAACGACCGCAGCGGATGGAGGCCATTGCCATCCTGGGGGCCGACCAACAAGGCAAGGTTGAGCTTGGCGGGCGCTTCCCAGTCGGTCATGGCGCCGCCTCCGCCATGTGCAGGAACTCATCCGGGCTGAGCGATTCGGCTCGCCGGCTGGGGTCGATCCCGACCGAAAGGAGCACCGCGGTGGGGTCGATCAACATCGAGCGCAACGAGGACCTCAACATTTTCCGGCGCTGACCAAATCCGGCCACTGCCAGGTCGATGGCCCGATCAACCGGCCCCGGACGGACCTGACGGCGGATTCCTACCACCGCCGAGTCGACCCGGGGCGGGGGATAGAAAACCTGTGGGGGAACGTTGAACAACCTGGATGCCTCCCCGTGCAAACCAATGATCACACTCGGCAACCCGTAGTCCGCGCTTCCGGGCTTCGCCACCAGCCGACGAGCGACTTCGAGCTGCACCATCACCGTGAACGAGTGGATGATCGGCACTTTGCGCAAGATATCGAGCAGCAATCCAGTCCCGACCTCATAGGGGAGGTTGGCGACCATCTTCCAGGGGCCTCCGATCAACTCGGACTCGAACGCGAGATGGCGGGCATCGACGATACGGAGGTCCACATCCATGCCCGCCAGGGTCTCCTCGAGTATCGGAGCCAGTCGCGGGTCGACCTCAACTGCCAATACCCGGGCCCCCGCCTCCGTTAGTGCCCTCGTGAGGGTTCCGGTTCCTGCCCCGATCTCGAGAACCCGGTCGCCGGCTTGGACATCCGCAGCTGCGACGACCTTGCGGGTGAGGTTGGGATCTGCCAGGAAGTGTTGGCCGAGGGACTTGCGTGGCGACACCCCGTGTTTGGTAAGAAGCCGCCTCATCTCGGTCAGAGACTGGGCGGTCATGGACGGAACACACGGACGGCATTAGCGGTGGTGTGGCTCTCCACATCCCGCAGATCCATCGACCACACCTGGGCCAACGCCAACCCGACCAGCTCCACCCAGGCAGGTTCGTTCTGTTCGTGACGATGGGGAGGTGGGGCCAGGAAGGGGGTGTCAGTCTCCACCAAAGCCCGCTCGGGAGGGACCAAGGCCGCCCCGCGCCTGACGGTGTCGCCAGTTTCGAAAGCCACCGGTCCGGCGAAGCTGAAGATGCAGCCAAGATCGAGGAAGCGCATGGTCCATCGTGGACCTCCGGTCCAGCAATGCAGCACGGTGTTCGGTCCGATCGCCGCGGCTTCGAGGTGTTCGTGAACCGCTTCGAATGCATCACGGCAGTGCACGATCAACGGTCGGTCCAGGGCTTGAGCAAGGTTTATGTGGTCCTTGAACGCCTGACGCTGCAGATCAGGCGGCGACAGATTCCGGTAGAAGTCGAGGCCGGTCTCCCCCACCGCCGCGGCAGAAGCGGCCAATGCCACGATCTGCTCCTGCTCGGCAGGCCATCGTTGCGCATCGTGAGGGTGAAGGCCCGCGGTGAAAACCACCCGGTCAGGGTGTTGATCAGCCAATCGAGCGGCCGCGGCCGACGAGTCGCCATCCACCCCTGGGACCACGACCCAGTCGACATTGACGGCCCGCCCTAGGAGTTCAACCGGGGACCGCCCATCGAGTTGGAGGTGACAATGGGTGTCGATCCATCCCATGGGCGGGATCCTCGCCCATACCGGGCGCCGAGGCTAATCGCCAGTCCATGGGTCCCGGTTGGCCGACGCCGCAGAAATCGTCCAATTAGGCTCCGCCGGCCATCTACGGAGGGGACCACGACATTGGAATCCGGCATCGCTCGCAAGATCGATGACCTGGGACGGATCGTCATCCCGGCGGAGACGCGCAGGCTCTTCAACATTCGTGAAGGCGATCAACTCCTGATAAGCATCGAAGGCACCGGGATTGTGCTGCGCAAGCTCGAGACAACCTGCGTCTTCTGCGGACGCACCGACGACGTCAACCCCTACAAAGGCAAGGGCATTTGCGTCCAATGCCGCCTCGAGCTGCCCTGAGGCCAACAGGTGAGTTCACCTGCCAAGGGTGGACTTCGGGTCCGGTCGCAATCGCTAGCACTTTTGGACAACGATGGCGTGGGCTTCGTCCTGGACCAACTGGATTCGGTCTCCTGATCAGGAGTCGTTCGGTCCACAGTCTCGGGATGAGCACGGCCTTGATGCTCGTCGGAATCGATCGGCACGGAACCGTTGTCGACACCAGGGTCTTGCCTCCGCGCCGAATCGTCGCGATGAGATCCGCCCATTTTGTTCTGGAGTTGGAAGCACACAGATCACCCCCAACGACGGGGTCGGTTCTAACGTGGAGAGGTGCCGGGTCGACTGATCCTTTGCGCAACACCCATCGGCAACCTCGGTGACGCTCCGCCCCGCCTGGCGAGTGAACTGGCAGAAGCCGATGTCATCTTCGCCGAAGACACCCGGCGCTCCGGGGTCCTGCTCAAGCATCTAGGAGTGAAAGGCCGGCTCCGGTCCTATCACGCCGGCAATGAGAAGTCTCAGGCTCAGGTGCTGGAAGGGCTGCTCAGCGAAGGTTCCAATGTGGCCCTGATAACGGACGCCGGGACGCCCGCGATATCTGATCCGGGGATGTCGGCCGTGGCCGCGGCTCGCCGGGTGGGGGCAATCGTATCGCTCGTGCCCGGGCCCAGCGCCGCTACTGGGGCTCTGGCGGTGAGCGGGCTCCCATCCGATCGATTCGTTTTCGAGGGTTTCCTACCGCGCAAAGGCAGGGGGCGGCGGGATCGCCTCGACAGCCTCGCCACCGACCAGCGGACGGCAGTGTTCTTCGTCGCCCCCCACCACTTCCTGGAGGATCTGACCGAACTCCACAAGGCGCTCGGTGAACGCAAGGTCTGCGTGGCTCGCGAACTGACCAAAAGTTTCGAGGAAGTGTGGTGGGGCACCTTGTCCGAGGCCATATCCGAGTGGACCGGCCGAGAACCTCAGGGCGAATTCACCCTCGTGGTGGGGGGAGGAGCGGCAGGACCGGTGGACGTCGCGTCGGCGTTGGCGGACGTGAAGTCATCCATCGACGGGGGGACTCCGATGACGCAGGCAGTCAAAGAGGTGGCAGCCGCCACCGGCATGGCGAGACGCAAGCTGTATGAAGCGGTCCTCGAGGAGCGCAGCTAGCCAGCGGCGCCTAAAACCCGGCCAGCCACCCTCGCATCGTCGCCCCCACGGCCGGATCGCTGGCAATCACCCAAGCCACCTGGTCACCCCTTAAGGACAGAAACGCGTAGTCGTTGCCCGCAAAGACCGAACCGCCTCCGTCGGGGACTATGTCACCAGTATCCATCGCTTCGACGATGTATTCATTCAAGGCGGCATACAACTCTTCGGCGTCATCCTCGCCGTCACCCTGGAAAACCAGGATCATCGCCACATCAGTGCCGTTGAAGTAGACGTCGTAGGCGTCACCCCCCCACCCCTCGGCAGCGTCGTCGTCTCCACCCAACTCCTGATCGAACATGAGTCGGAACCCGAGCTCCCCCCAGGTTGACCCGTACTCGAGCGTGTAGCCCTCCAGAAGATTGGCCGGAGCCTCGACCACTCTTGGCTCGTCGTCTGGGTAGTTGCTGGGATCGAGGACCTGTTCGGTCGACACTGGTGGGTTGCCGTACACCTCATCGACGGAAGCAAACCCCCCTGCTTCGTGAAGCCCGGCAACGAACCCAAAACCTGCCTCGTACGGAAACACAAGGCTGTCCCGGATGAACTGGGGAACACTGGCCGGAAGCGAAGTATCGATTGCGAAGGCCTCCTCGAGGAAACGGGCCTGATCGCCCGGGCTCATCTGTTGCACGAACAGAATTTCGGTGAGGCTGGCATCACCTTCGATGAGCGCCTGGAAGGCGGAGGCGGCGTCGAATTGCTCCTGATCGTGAAGAGCGGTGAACTGGACGTGAAAGTCGAGCACCTGGTCGGTTAGCGCGTGCGTCAACTCGTGAACCAGAGTCACTTCCTGAAGTATGGTGAATTGGTTGTCGCGGGCCGGCACCACCAACTCTTCGGTCTCGCCGTCGTAATACCCGGCTACCTGCTCCCCGTAGAGATCGGAAACGGTCTGGCGGAGATCAAAGCGGGGATCGACCAATCCCAGAAGCTTGTAGAGCGCCTCGTCAACGTCGACGTCGACGTAGTCCTCCTCGATCTGGTTCCGAACCCGCTCGGCCAGTTCCTCGTCGGTGACGACCGTGATCTTCGGCTGAGAGACGAACTGCAAGCCCCGCAACTCCTCGGTCAGATCGATGAGCCGGGCCACCTCGGCGCGGAGTTCCTCGGGCAATTCTTCTGTCCCGGGCGGGAGCGTCGTGGTGGTTGAGGGTTCAACCGTGGTCGAAGTTGACGTCGAGGTCGGGGTGGTTCCAATGCTGGTGGATGTGGTCGAGGCGGACGGAGCGCACGCCGCGAGCAAAACCGCAACGCAAAGGAAGCGTCTGGCTTTCACAAACGAGAGGCTACCGGCCGAAGGTCGTTAATTCTTTGGGCTCAAGCGGGAGCGAAACGGCTTTCGAATCGTTCGGCTTTCTGCATAACCAGATCAGGGAGGTCCATCAGTCTCTGTTGCAGCTCGGCCGCCTTGGCGGACAAACCGACCAGATTGGCGATCCCCCACTGTTCGAGGAGAGGCATCAGCACCCGGTCGTGATGGATCCGCAAGTTGTAGACACCGGCCCGGGCGACGTCGATCGATCGGCGCAGGAACCCCGGGATACCCACACCGGGCATCTGGAAGTTGAGGAATGTCTTATAGATTCCCTCAAGGGAGATGGCCGGTGCTTCTTTGAGCATTGCTCCCATCACCCCTTTGTAAAACATGAAGTGATGATTTTCGTCAGCAGCGATGTTGCGCATCAGTTCGAAGCACGCTGGGTCGTCGGTGATCTTGCCGGCATTGCGGTGCGAAACCCTGGTGGCCAGTTCCTGGGCGGAGGTGTAGGCGAGAAGCTCCGCGGGGTGCTGCCAATCCGGTTGGTAGCCCGCCTTCATGGTCGCCATACGATCGTCTTCCAGCTCATAGGGGTCACAGTTGCGGGTGGTCAGCAGATACGACCGGATGGCGATGGCGTGCTGACCTTCCTCGGCGGTCCAGATTCCGTTCCATTCCCGCCAGATCGAATTCTCGGGGAGATGCCTCTCGAGTGCCGAGTGGTAATAGGGAAGGTTGTCTTCGGTGAGAAGGTTGAGCACCAGAGCAGTACGGGCGCGCTCATTGATCGTGCATTGGGACTCATCCCATGGCTCGGCTTTGAAATTGCGACCCTGTTCCCAGGGAATCAGATCGTGGTAGTACCAATGGGACCGACGCTGCTGATGTTCAGCAAGCAGTCGGGCAACCGTTGGTTCTACCGCCTCGAGAAGTTCGAAGTGTTCGCTGATGGCCACACCACACCTCACTCTTGGTGGTCAATAGGCCATGAAATCACAGCCAGGACAAGCATCATCATAGGTGATTCGCCAACGCAATCGTATCTGCGAGCCCCTTCAAGTTGCGGCCGACCGGCCGGATTCGGCCTATCAGGCGGGAGCCGGATCGATGATGCTGCCGACATCGATCACAGGCGGAGGCTCCGGAGCAACGGTTCGGGCGGCTGCCCCGTCAACGGATGTCGCGATCAACGACGCCCCGTAAACGGAACCGGGGCAAAAGCCGGCAGAGAAGAGCCACAGGTCTGCGGGGTTGTCACAACCACCGGGGTAAGACAGAACCAACAATCGTTCCCGCGGCATCCAACCCGCCGGTTCCGAGGCAAGGTTCGCCAGGGGCTCGGGAAGATCTACCCCGATGACGGTCGCGCGTCCCTCGGCCAGACAGCCGGATGCTGTGGCCACAGATTGGCGATAAGCGATCAGGAGCGGATCGTGAGCCGAGGCCATCAGCCGGTCAAGAGCAAAACCACCCTCTTCCAGGATCGGGCCATCGAGAAATCCGTCTTCGGTCACCACCACTTTGTGAATGTGCCAGGGCCCATCCGCGTGAGCCGCCACAAAGACCGGTTCGCCGGCACCAGTCCATGCGGGTTCGGTGAGCACGGCGCCCTCGTCGAAGGCGAGCAAGACCGGATCGGTCCCGGTATTGGAAGCCATGAACATGCCGTACTGGCCAATGGGGTCGGTGCCGATCGCCAACACCCTGGTCCCGCCCGGGTGATAGACGGCGTCATCAGTGGTCTCCAGGAAAGTGATGTTCTCGGTCCCCGATCCGTCGACTGCCACTTTGGAGACACCACCAGGGTCGACGAGCATCACGCTCCTTCCAGTGGGGGCCGTCCACTCATAACCCGTGGCAGGTGGCAGCGTGACCGCACCCTCCGGGCTGAGAACGCGGTCGTCGAGGCGGAGTCGATCTCCTTGCGGGCCCCACGAGAAATCCGTGCTGGTGACGTTGTCCACCAGGCACCTTGTCTGGCCGGTCTCGGGAGCGACGTCATACAACCGGCCGTCGACGACAACGGTGATCTCGCCGTCGACAGCGGCGGTGCCCAGATCACACGGACCGGTAGCGGGAAACTCGTCTACGAGGGCCGTGGGACCGGCAACGGTGGTGGTCGTTTCAGAACCGGTCGTGGCCGTCGGCGCCGCCGTAGCGGAGGTGGTACTCGCAGCCGTGGTGGCAGTGGTGGTCTCGACCGGGGCGGAGTTGCAAGCCGTAATCACGGCAAGCACAACCAAAATCTGGCGTCTCACCGAACGGAGGCTAGGTGACCGGTAGCCTGCCCCGGTGGCACGGCCCAACATCGCGATGTCGAAGTCGGAGATCGCAGAATTCCTTCAAGAAGGACGAAACCTTCAGGTTGCCACGATCGGTCGGCAGGGGTACCCGCATCTCACGACCCTCTGGTACGTCCTGGTGGACGAGTTGATCGCTTTCCGGTCTTTCCGCAAGTCGCAGCGCGTCGCCAACCTCCGTCGAGATCCCCGCCTCACGGTCCTCGTCGAGGACGGCGACTCGGTGGTCAACCTTCGAGGTGTCATGATCGAGGGGCGGGCCCGTCTGATGGACAACCGGGACCTCGTCCTTCGCCTGTACGGCGAAGTCACCGAGAAGTACGAGGGGATGCGGGTGGAACCGGAAGGATGGGACGCGGTGTTCGGCACCTGGGCCGACAAAAACATCGCGGTTCTGGTTGATCCGGAGCGAGTCACGACCTGGGATCACACAAAGTGGGTCAGCTAGTTCTATGTCCGATGCAGAGCGTGACGTGATGGTCGATGATGGGTCGGTCGAATGGCACCGGGTGGCCGACATCGACGCGATCCCGGATGGGCGAGTCATCACCGTCACTGTCGGCCGCCGGGTTCTTGCGTTGACCCACTACAACGGACGTTATGGCTGTCTCGACAATCGCTGTCCGCATCAGGGAGGACCCCTCGGCGAAGGCTCCATCGAGAAGGGCTGGCTGCGTTGCCCGTGGCACGGGTATGACTACAACCCGCTGGACGGTTCTCCTCCCCCGGGGTTCAACGACGCCCCCGCCCATTACCCGACCGAGGTGCGAGACGACGGAATCTTCGTCGCCCTTCCGCCCGAAAAGCGACGCCAGCGGACGGTCGCGGACGTCGTAGTTGAGACGATGGTCAATTGGGGGGTCGACGCCGTGTTCGGAATGGTCGGGCACTCCAACCTGGGTCTGGCCGAAGCCTTCCGGGTCGCTGAGGAACGCGGCGACCTCCGCTACTTCGGAATCCGTCACGAAGGCGCCGCCTCTTTCGCCGCCACCGCCTACGGCAAGCTCACCGGACGGCTGGCTGCATGCTT
Organism: Acidimicrobiia bacterium; assembly: GCA_040905905.1. Classification (GTDB taxonomy): domain Bacteria; phylum Actinomycetota; class Acidimicrobiia; order Spongiisociales; family ZC4RG35; genus JAICND01. Next base: position 34,911 of record JBBDQN010000008.1, on the reverse strand, counting down.
CGGCATCGCCGGCCCCGGCTCGACCAATCTGCTCACTGGGCTGTACGACGCCAAGACCGACCGGGCCCCCGTGCTGGCCCTTTCAGGTCAGGTCCCGTCCAAGACCAGGGGAAGAGGTGCGTTCCAGGATGCCGACCTCATGGCGGCCTTCAAGGACGTGGCTCGCTACTCGCAAACGGTTCAGGTCGGTTCCGACTACGCCGAACTGATGAACCTGGCTTGCAAAACGGCCCTCGTCGAACGCGATGTGTCCCATCTCGTGTTTCCAGACGAAGTCCAGGTGTTCGCGGCCGGTGAAGCAGTCGCCGGTTCACCTATGGGTCGGCTCGGCAACCGCGCGGTCTCGCCGCCGACAGCGATACTGGCCGAGGCGGTCGAGCGCATAGCAAGTGCCCGCCGACCCATGTTCATCGTCGGCAACGGAGCTCGATTCCACATGGACGGGATCATCGACCTGGCGGAAGGGATCGGGTGTCCGGTGGCAACCACCTTCAAGGCGAAGGGGATGGTTTCGGACCGGCACCCCCTCGGATGTGGGGTCCTGGGCCGATCGGGAACGCCCATCGCAAGCTGGTTCATGAACGAAGCGGACCTCCTTGTCGTGTTCGGAGCCTCATTCGCCGACCACACCGGCATCGCCCCCTACAAGCCCACCATCCAGATCGATTCCGATCCCCTGGCGTTGGGACGGTTTCACTCCGTCGATGTGCCGATGCTGGCGGATGTGGCGGTTGCTGCCCGCGCCATCAGGGAGCTCATCCCCGAGGATCACAGCTGTGTCGACCATCGGGCTGAAATTGCCGAGCGTTGGGCGATATGGCGGGCGGAAAAGCAGAGCCGCCGCGCCGACGATCGCGGCCGCGGAGTGTCATCTGCGGCGATCTTCGACGTGCTCACCGATGGCATCCCCGAGGACGCAGTGATGTGCGTCGATGTCGGCAACAACACCTACTCGTTTGGTCGTTATTTCGAAGCATCGGGTCAGTCCGTCCTCATGTCGGGGTATTTGGGGTCGATCGGCTTTGCCTTCCCGGCGGCGATGGGCGCCTGGGCCGCCGAAGGTCATCTGCGTCCAATCGTCTCGATCAGCGGCGACGGCGGCTTCGGACAGTACGCCATGGAACTAACCACCGCGGTGAAGTACGGCATGAACATCACCCACATCCTGGTCAACAACAACGAACTGGGCAAGATCAGCAAAGAACAAAGGGCGGCCAGCTACGACGTCTGGCAAACCTCGCTTCACAATCCTGACTTCGCCGCCTTTGCCGAGCTATGCGGCGCCCGCGGTTTCCGGGTGCACGCTGCTCACGAGTTGCCCGAGGCCCTCGCCAGCTCTCTTGCCCACCCAGGGCCGGCTCTGGTGGAGGTGATCAGCGACCCTGATCTTGTCTAACCGGCTATTCCTTGGAGACAATCGGCCAACGCCTCGAGCCCTTCGGCGAGGTGGTCGTCGGTGTGGGCGAGGCTGAGGTTGATCATTCCCCGGGGAGCGGTATAGATCCCGCGCTCCAGGAGGCCGAGAAATATCAACTCCTGGAGGTCTTCATCGTGGTCGGCCGCCTGCTCGGCGTTGATGGGAGCCGGGGTACGGGCATGAAGCGACATCATCGAGCCGAACCCGGTGACAGTCACCCCTAGCCCGCTGCCGGCGAGCACCGTGGATACCAGCTTCCGGAACTCCTCACCCCGAGCAGTGTGCTCAATCGCTACCGCTGAGGTGAACACTTCACCAAGCACCACGGTTCCGGCAGTCATCGTCGCAAGGTTGTTGTTGAAAGTACCGGCGTGGGAGATCACGTTGGAGCGACCAACGGCAGGACTCGTGTCGTACTGATCCATCAGGACAGCTGTGCCTCCGAAGGCCCCAAAGGAAAACCCTCCCCCAATGTATTTGCCAAAAGTGCTCAGGTCGGCTCGGACTCCCAGCAAGTTCGCCATTCCGCCCGGGCCGTGACGCGAGGTCATCACTTCATCGGCGATGACCACTGCTCCCGCCTCGCCGGCCGCTTCGAATGCCGGCCCGAGGAAGTCGATTGCACCCGGAATGCATCCACCGGCCCCGAGCATCGGCTCGACGAGGAGCGCCGCCAGGTCGTGTCCGTGTTCTTGTATCAGCCCGATGGTGGCTTCGCGATCGTTGTAAGGACCGATCACAAAGTCGTAGGGGGCGTTCCACGGAGCCGCACCGCTTGAGAAATACAGCAGGCCGCCGTGATAGCCCCCCCGAAAAACCATCACCTTCGACCTCCCTGTCACCTGCAGCGCGGAGGTGATGGCCATCAAGTTGGCTTCAGTGCCCGAGTTGGTGAATCGGACTCGATCAAGACCGAACCTCTCGCACATAAGGCGAGCTAAAGCCTCCTCCGCTGGGTGGATGCCGCCGACGCTGGCGTTGGTGGAGAGCGCCCGAACCACCGCATCCAGGACCCGGCGGTCGCTATGACCGAGCAGTCCTGCTGTGTAGTCGCCAAGCAGGTCGATGTATCGATGGCCATCGGCGTCGGTGAGGGTGCCCCCCTCTCCGCCCACAAACACCAGGGGGAATGGAGCGTGGGCGAGCACGGTGCGGGTGTGCCCACCGGGAAGCACCTGGCGAGCTGTTTCGAAGTATCGACGGCTATTGGGGTTGCGGTCTCCAAATTCCTGCCGGGCGCGCTCCACCCGTGGAGAGAGTCGTGTGCTCATGCACACGATGGTGCCACGTCGAACAAAATGTTTCGCTTCTGTCGCGTCGGGGTAGACCGTCCAGCATGGTGCCCCTTACCGAACAACCTCTGCACATAGTTGTCGGCAAGGGTGCGTTCGCCGTGATCGGATTTGTAGCCACCATGTTCGCCGCCATCCTGATTCTCGGGTGGCTCGCGACGGAGACAGACCACAAGTCCCATCAGCCGTCCACCTGGTTCCAAACGTTTCTGGCTCGTAGGGTTGCCCTCCTGGCAGCATATCGACGCGCCAAAACGGTCAGGAGCTACCCAGATCTCGGATTTGACAGCGAGAGACCCACTTGCCGGCGGCACCCACCTTCGACGAACTAGCCAAGTACCGCTCTGTCGAGGATCCTGACTGGCGCGACCTGGCCGAATGTCGTGGCCTCGATGACGCGATCTTCTTCCCGTTTTCCGAAGATCCGCTGGCCAGTAAATCGGCCAAGCGCGTATGTCAGGTGTGTCCCGTCCAGTATCACTGCCTGGCCTTCGCTCTGGAAAGTGCGCAGCCTTCGGGCATTTGGGGTGGGCTGTCCACCGGCGAGCGTCGCAAGCTGCTCCTCCGCTTGCTTAAAGAGGGGTGGAGTCGCAGCCGCCTGCCGACACTTCCTCTGCTCAGCAGGTTGCGACAAGACGCCTGAGTTTGAACCGGCGCCGGGCGGGGTACAGCACTGCATCGCAAGCACAAGGAGGAAACGGTGAGTGATGTCGCCAATCACCCGCAGGCTCAGGTGACTCGAGCCGCGGCCCGGGGCGGTCGGGCTGACGCCGGCGCAGCGTTGTCGGGCATGTTTGCCGCCCTCGGCGTCTTGTCTTTCCTCGGAGCTCTGATTGCCGCCGGTGCCAACACCCTCGATTACCAGCTCAACATGATCGATGTGGACGGTGAGGTCCTGGAATCAACATTGGTTGGCTCGGCGGTGGCGCTTGGCGTGGTCTTTCTTGCCTTCTTGTTGGGAGGATGGGTAGCCGGACGCATGGCAAAGTTCGACGGAGCAATCAACGGTCTCGGCGCCGGACTTTGGCTGCTGGTACTGGCCGCAATCTTTGCATTGCTTGGGGCGCTGGTGGGCCCTGAATTCAATGCTTTCGGTCCAGCCGGCCTACCCGATTGGTTTTCCTCGATCAGGTCCGATGTCCGGACTCCCCTGGCGTTTGGAATCCTCGCCGGTTTCATCGTGGTCGTCCTCTTGGGCGGCTACCTGGGGGGGCGGGCAGGTGAAGCGTTCAACCATCGCAACCTGACCCGACGAGCAGCCTAAGAGAAGATCAACGAAAGGAACAGACGATGTACATCGGATTAGGAACCCTGTTGCTGATCATCATCATCATCCTCCTGATTACCTAAGACCCCTTGACCGGTTCTGGCAGCCTGCCAGAACCGGCCTTTATGTCTCCAGCGGTTCAGCTCCCCGGGATGACCCAATCCAAGGAGAGCTCGGTCCGCTCGCCGACCGGATCCCCCACGAAACTGTTACTGGTTCGTCCGGGGCTCTTGAGAGTGGCGACGATCCGCTCGCTCGGCATATCCAAGACACTGATCGAAGCACCGTGTGCTACCCGGAGGGTGCGGCCATCGGGGGCCAACTCGAGACCATGGATCGGAAGGCTGCCTGACCCTGAGGCCGTGACCACGAAGGCCGCGTTGGGGATCAGACTCTCCCGCCCCATCTCCAGCACCGAATCCCCAAGACCTATGTAGATCACCTCGGGACCCACCGCCACGGGTCTGGCCTCATGGGCGTAGAGCCCGGGGATCTTCTCGGTGGTATCAACCCGCAGCTTTCTGGCATCGATTCGAGCCACACTCTCAGTGGCGGCATCGATCACAAACAGATCCTTCCCATCGCCGGAGATAGCCAGAGACATCGCCGATTCGGCCGAGGTTCCGAACGGAACCGGCAGGAAGATGCAATGAGACCATTTCTCCTTGAGATTCAGGGTGTGCACGAAGGCCCAGCGATCCGTCTGCGGATCGGACGGATCATGGACCGGCGCTTCGCCCGATTCGATCGTGTAGAGACTGAAGAGGAAGGATCCGTCTGGAGCCATCACCTGAGCCCTCGCGTGACCCCGCATTTCCGGATTGAGCTCAATGCCCAGCTCCTGATCCGGAGTGACGACACCTGTGATATCGCCGGTCTCGAGGTCAAGTTGTCGCACGAAGTACCGGTCGGGATCGGCAGGTGGGAAGAACTCGAGCAGAAATAGCGTCTCTTCGTCAGTAGAGAAGGTCTCGGGTTCGAAGTTGCCTTTCAAGGTGTAGTTGCGGGGCTCGCGCCCTTCACTCCAGACCACGTTGATCGAGGTGTACTCGCGAGGCTCGGGGACATAGAGATCCACCGACGCCGGGCGAGCCGTCATAAGCGCCACTGCGGCCCCGAGCGGTGAGACGGCGCGTATCTCGAGCTTGCCGCCGACCTCTGTCGATGAAATGACCTCCCCCGATTGGGGATCGAGCATCTCGATCACAGTCGTTTCACCCACCTCTTCCGCCCTGTAGATACTCGAGCCGTTGGGTGCTTTGACGGCATCGGTCACTGTGAAAGCTGCTTGCCCGGTCCGGGGGTCGATCAGCGAGATTCGACCTGCTCCGTCGGTCACGAGTATCGGAGCCACTGGCCTTGCCAACACTGCCACTGCCAGCCCGGCCAGGACCAACGCCGACCCGATGGCGAGAACCCACCTTCGGCGGTGGTAGAGAGCGGGGGGTGTTGCCAACTCGACTGTTCCGTGGACCGTTTCTACGGTCATCTCTCCTCCTTCCAATCGCGGCTGGAGACGACCATGCGGCGGCTTTGGTTCAAATACGCCGATCGAGATGAGATGCGTTAACCGCGGAGGGCGGATGCGAAGATTCCCGGCAGGCGCAGCGGGCTATGGTCCGCCGCGAACCGGGCGAACCGCTCGGCTGTGACTGCCCCGGTAGGAGAAGTCAAGAACCAGGGTGGTCTTGGAGAAAGGTGGAACTCACCTGCCGCCCACGCCCGGGTCACGGGGCGGAACGGACCGGTGGCAACCGTCTTCTCCGGACGTTCGAACATCAACGCGTTGTGGACCATGCCAATCCCGCTGCCGACCTCCGTGAGGGTGTGACCAGGGAATGCTCCCCACGGAGCTCGAGGCTGAAGGAAGTTGAAGGCGGTCCAGGTATTGACCGCGATAGCCCCGTAGCGCAGCCGGCCGATGGCGCTCTCAAACCGCGTGCCCAATTGGGCCCTGGTCGATGGATGGATCACCAGGTTGGCACCCAGGGTGCCTTCCAGCCGATCGTTGGCGAAGTCGACAGCAGCGTCGAGGTAGGCGCCTGGGTCTCGTTCAGGCAGGCGAGTGACTACGAAGGCCGCACTAAAGAACTCCTCCCGGTAGGCGGCGTCAAGGACGGTGCAGTTGATCTCATCGATATAGGTGCAAGGCGAGACCCCAACCGTCACGGCTCCTGGTCGGGATGCCACCGCGATCCGCCGTTCATCCGCACCCGGGTAGTACGCCGGGCGCTGCGGCTGTGCGGCGAGGGTCTCATGCACATGCTCGAGGAACCGTTCGCTCGACGGCCACGCGTCAGGGAGAACCATGACCTGAGCAGCGATGCAATTGAACCCACCGTTGAGCAGCTTCTGGGTGACGAAGTTCTCGGCCTGGAACTTCAGGTCAGCCTCGGTCCAGGGACCCGGCACCACGATGAAGGGACTCACACCTCCCAACTCGCTTGTGATCGGCTTTTGCATGAGCGGGTGGTTGGACCGGCGTCGCTCCTCCGCCTCCGCCCCGCCGCCAAACACGATGCGGTCATGGGTAATCGAGCTTCCGGTGATATGGACCGTGTCCACCAGGGGATGTTCGATCATCCTTCCGCCAGTCTCGGCGCCTCCATACACCAGGCGCAACCAACCTCGTTCGACGAAACCGCCGAAGACCTCCTCGAAGATCGGCCCGAGGTAGTCGTTGACGGGGTTGAGCTTCACCGCTGCCACCTGTCCTTCCACAAAGAGCCTGTGGAGCGCGTCCAGGGGCGGGATTGATGACACATTGCCGGCGCCCAGGATTCCGCAGACCTGGCCAACTGAGGGAGGGTTGCGATAGAAGGAGGCCGTATGATCGGCCAGGTTCGAAGGCGTAACCCCCTGGTCCATCCAGGTGTCGAGGCGATACCCGCTCAAAAGCAGCGGCTCGAACCAATCGACCGGCAAGACCTTGACGATGGCCCGCCCGTCCACACCCGACCTGACCCAACGATCCTCGTAGGTGGTGAGGCCCTTGGCGAGCCGCTCAAGCGACGAACGCAACGCATTGGCGGCGCTCAACATGGCATATGGCCCCGACAACCACTCTTCCCCCACTTGGCCAGCGGTCAGTCCCTTGGCCTCAGCCCCCGCAGCTACCCATCGTGCCGCCGCGACATCGGCGCGGCGGATGAGATCGTCGAGCAGGCGTATCCGTTCACCAATTGCAAGGCGGGCCCACTCGTCTTTGTGCTCGGCAAGCACCTGGACGTTCTGGTCGATGACTGAGGTGGGAGTGGGCGCGAGGGTCATATGGAATGGGGAGAGCGAGACATGAGATGTTCCATCGCGGCCGTGTAGCGGTCCATCTCAGCCACATAGGCCTTGGAGTCATTCTTGATCTCGTCAGAGAAGTGGGCGTGCCTCAACCCCATTGCCAGGGCCGCGAATCGGGCACCCCGGAAGTAGATGCGAAGCTGTTCGGCGCTGAGAGAACGAGGTCCGGGCTGGGAGTTGGCAGTCAGCGGGCGTCCTTGGCTCGTCGGGGGAAGACCAAGACTTACGGCTTGGTCGAGGATCTTCTCCTCTGGCAGTCGTTCGGCAAAATCCCGGGAGACAAAACGAAAGGCTTCCTCAGCTGCCGGAGTGACGAGAACAACGGCGGGGAGGGCGATGTTGCGCACGTCTTTGGGGTCAGCCAACCCGTAAGGACCTATGACTGCGGTGCGGTCAGGATCGGAGAGATATGCAAACGGCAGTGACAGTTTCTCCACCATGGCGGCGTTGCGCTCCGGGCTGTCGATAGAAATGGCAAAGAGTCGGGTGCCAGCCTCAAGAAACCGTTCGTGCAGCATCGCCAGGCTGACCAGCTGGCCGTTGCAATACGGTCACCAATCGCCCCGAAGAAAAATCAGCAGCGCAGCGGCATCGAGGTTTTTGGAGAGATTCCACGGCTTAACTTCCTGATCCACAACGGTGAAATCGGCCACCATCCGGCCGAGGATACCTCCGTCGCCTTGCCTTTCCTCCCGGAGCCTCCCGTTTCCTTTAGGGTTGCGACGGGTTCGCCTCGTACTCGGTCCAGGCCAGTTCTACTGCAGAAAGCGCATCCTTGGCAGAGGCGCCGGGATTGGTCACATAGTCGGTCAGCGCCGGATGGAGGGTGCGGAAAGCGACATCGAACGGCATCTGATCCGAGGCATCGAATCGATAGGTTCCGTCATTGATTGCGTTTCGGATCGCCCTGGAAACCGTCCTTCCGGTTTCATCGGGGTAGACATCCAGGTTGAAACTGCCGTGTGCCGCAAAGAAGGGAACCCCGCTCTGTGCCCAGGGCACCCCCCATGCGGGGCTCGCCAACTCCCTCATCACGGCTCGCACCTCAGGTCTATCCGACACTGCTATAACAAGGTCGCCTCCCCCCTCCATCGAGGATGCAAAGGCAGCATCGATCATCGGGAACGGCATCGCCACCATCGGCGCTTCTTCGTTGAAGTACGCAGGCGCCCATCCGGCTGCCGGCAGCATCAGACACTGAGGGTCATCTTGGGACGCCAGGAAAATCGACTCCTCGATGGACCTGAGCGCGATGTAGCTGGGGTCAGGAAACACGTACCCGGAGGTGTGGGCAAGGTCTCCGACTCTCTCCAGAGCGTCAACCGCGGCAGGGTCGTCAAAGGGTATCGCGTGGCTTGCCCAACGATCATAGAACTCGGATCCCTGCGTTCGAAGAACGATGGTTTCGAGCCAATCGGTGGCAGGCCAACCAGTTGCCTCACCAGCCCACACTCCCAAACACCAGGGCGTGTAGTTGTCGGCAACCATCTGGTCACTCAAGTCCAGTAGCTCCTCCCAGGTAGAGGGCTCGACGTAACCCTCCCGCTCAAACAGCTCGTGGTGGTACCAGATGAGCGACTTGGCATCCACCTTGATAAACACACCGTACAGGTGGCCGGTCAGGGATCCGAGCGACACCAAATAGTCGCCGTAGGAGTCTCGGAGATACTGTTCATCGAGGTACTTACCCACGTCGACGACGGGCCGCCGGGCACTGACTTCTGCAATAGCGCCCGGTTGGGCAAGGATGACGATGTCACCGGGGTCATCTCCCACGGCGACTGCCGAGGGGTCATCGATAAGGCTGGAAGCCCGGTAGACCACGTCGATCCCAAGGCTGTCTCCAACTGCAGCAAGCGATTCCGAGGCCATCTCAGCCTCCACGTCATACCATCCCCCGGTCACCACCACACGCGCACCGGCCAAACCAGCCTCGCCGCTTACTAAACCCGAGTACTGCTCAACTCCTCCTGCAATAGTCAGATCTGGTGCGATCGGCGAGATCGCGTGTGGACACGGACCGAATGGGAGGTAGCGATCACACTCACTGGGGGAGAGTCCACGACCGACGCCATTGCGCCCGAGAGCTACAAGCTCCGCCGGAGCGAGCACATAGACCCCCCGAGGTCCAGAAGTGTTCGGCCTCAGAGCAACTGGTATCCCCGCGTCGATCGCTGGATACTCAATGGTCGAGGCTTGGATAGCCCAGTGGAGGGCATCGACCGCCTCCGGGAGCGCTTGACCGGTCGACTCCGTCGCCCGAATCGCTTCGATCGCGAGCAGCACCGCTAAATCGGGATCGTCTTTTATCACGAGCCCCGACTCAGCGACGAGTTGCCTCGCTCTATCGCTCGCGGAGAGCTCCGCCGCCAGGTTGCGAGCCGTCTGGCGCTGGTTGAAAGCAAGTGCGGCCAGAAGCACCACAAGTAGGGACATTGCCCCGAGTCCCACAAGCGCCCGGGTCCGGCGACGAAGCTGGGACTCGTGCAGCACTCGATCACGGGCGGCTTGTTCGCGCTCGTTTTCTTGCTGGAGCGCCGCAGTGAGAAAAGTCTGCTCGTCCGATGTGAGCCGCACAGGTGGGTCGGCGTGCCAGGTGAAGTAGCGGGCCAGGCTGGCTCCAGCAAGGAGAAAGTCTGGGTTCTTGTCCTGGTCGGCCCACTCTGCCGCCGCCACCGCCAACCTGCGTTGAGCTCGTAGATCATCTCGGGCGTCGTCGATCCAGGTAGCCAGACGGGTCCAGGCACCGATCAATGCTTCGTGGGCGATTTCAACGGTGGGTCCCCGGCTGGCTTGATCACGATCGAAGCTCAGCAAACGGTGGCGGGCAAAGGCTCGCAGCATGTTGTCTAGATCTCCATCCCGTCCTTCGAGCGCCTGCAGTTCCGATAGAAGTGCCCTTCGCCTGGTGTCATCGCCCGCTTCATTGACAGACACAAGACGTAGGAACACATGCCGCGCTGCTGCTCGCGCCTCGGGCGTGAGGGCTTTGAAAAGAGACTCGGCTCGCTCTACGACTGCTCCTGTGAGCCCTCCCATCGACTCATAGGCCGACGCCGTCATTGTGGCTCCGCGCCTTCGTTCGAACAGTTCCGTCAGGGTGTATTGGAGCATCGGCAAGACCCCGGACTTGGATACAGCGTCTGTAATCAACGCAGCCAACAAGGCTGGCTGGATTACGACTCCAGCCGCATCGGCAGGGCGACTTATGGCGAGCTCGAGTTCGGAGGCAGTCATAGGAGTGACCAATTCCGTATGGTCTCGCAATAACTCACCTAGCCCCGGAGTGGCGAGGGGGTGATCGTAGAAGTCGGCCCGAAGAGTGATCACCACCCGCAGCCGGCTCCGGGAATGGGTAATGGCCTCAACCAGCGCTTGCGTAAAGGCCTCGCGCTCTTCATCCGCGGCGACTGTGTAGAGCTCCTCGAACTGGTCGATCACCAGAACGAGGGGCGACATTTGATCGGGGAGGACCGCGTCAACGGATCGTCGAAGGCCGGCTGGTTCCGCCAGTAGTTGCTCGAGCAACGTCGCAGGGGTGCTCACCGCCACCTTGGTAAGGGCTCGCTCTAGACCCTCGAATGGGTGCACTCCCGGGGTCATGGTGACAATGAACCACTTGTCCGATCCGGCGACGCCACCGGCCCTCAGCGCGGGGACCAAACCGGCATTGACGACACTCGACTTCCCACTGCCGCTGGGCCCGACGACGGCGAGGAACCTGCGAACAGGTCCAACCCCGCCAAGCCTTGCCAGCATCCGCTCGATCAGGCGTTCCCGACCAAAAAAGTGACCGGTATCGGCCTCGTCAAACGGCTCGAGTCCCTTGTAGGGGTTGGTCGATTCGATCGCGAACGCCGGTGCAGCCGCAGCACCAATAGCCGATCGAAGGGCGTCCACGAAGTCTCCCATGGACGAAAAAGTGGTCCGGTCGGTGGCCGCGGAGATAACACGGGCCGCGGGTGTCTCAAGACCAGCCGCGAGGTCAGCGATGGTGCCTCGGGTACCAGCGAGGAGTTGGGCCGCCAGCGTCGCGAGGCCCTCGAGGTCTGTGGAAGTGGAAACGGCGACGTCCGAGGCGATTCCGAAGTCGGTCAAGCGTGCGTTGCCGTGTTCATCAAGCAGGATGTTCTCCAGCTTGAGTCCCCCATGAACGACACCGAGCTCATGTGCCATCGCCAATGGTCGTGCGACCTGTTCCACGATCGCCATGGTCCGATCTGACGAAAGCGGGCCCTTCGAGAGGAGGCGCCCGAGGTCGCCACCTGTGATGAGCTTCTCAACCAGGAACGCCGCATCTGGTTCGCGCCAGAAGTCGTAAATGGGTACGACATGTTGGGACTCGAGCCCGGCAATCAGGTTTGCTTCAGCCTCGAATCTCCGAATAAACACGGGATCGTTGGCCAGTTCCGGCCGGATGACCTTAATTGCGACTTCGCGGCCGATCGCAGGTTGATAGGCGCGATAGACCATTCCAAACGTGGCCTTGCCGAGCTTGGAGCGGATTTCGTAGCCACGGACCGCCAGCCCCGGCTCCGGTCCGCCCGGGACCCAGGCCGTTGGGACCGGTTCCAGGCGTGGGTCCCCCATGATGATCTGCTCTTCAAGCTCTCTAAGGGGGCCAGAGGGATCGATTCCCAATTCCGACCCGAGCCGGGCTCGAAGCTGGCCGTAGACCCGAAGCGCTTCGGCCTGACGCTGTGACCTGTACAACGCCATCATTAGCAAGGCCGTGAATCGCTCGCGGAGGGGGTGCTCACGAACTAGACCCTGCAGCTCCCCCACCAATTGATGGCTGAGCCCCCGGGCCAAATCTGCTTCGATACGGCCCTCGACAGCATCGAGCCGGAGAGCTTCGAGGCGGCCTATCTCCTCCTGCGCAAAAGACTCGTATGTGAAGTCCTCGAGCACTCTGCCTTGCCATAACGCCAGGGCCTCGGCGAACACGAGAGCCGCCGCAGGTGGGTCTGACGACAACAACCCTCGCCCTTCAGACACCAAGTGCTCGAATTGACCGGCGTCCAATTCCGTGGGCTCAACTCTGAGGAGATAGCCGGGTGCCCGAGTCAACAAGAGGTTGCCCTCCGAGCGCGGCGCCCGATCGGGCTCGATCGCCGATCGCAGATTCGATACGTGAACCCACAGAGCGTTCTGCTTGCCGACGCCACCCTCCCCCCACAGTTCGTCAATGATGCGATCAGTAGATACGACCTGATTGGCGTGGACGAGCATCAGGGCCAGCAATGACTTCTGCTTGAAACTGCCGAGATCGACCAGGCTCCCGGCTCGTTCTAACTGAAGTGGACCGAGAATCTTGAACTGCACGTCAGCCTGGGCCACTCTTGGGCTCCTGTCCATATGGATTGCATTAGATGTCTAGCGACTTAAGCCCGCCTTAAGCGGCCGCCAGTCCAGGGCAAGGTGACACAGGCCGCTCGAAAGTGGCCTGACGGACGGTGTGGTCATGTCGATCGCACCACACCTCCGAGCCGGAATAGCAGTCTTTGCCACGTTCGCCCTCTCGCTGACACCTTGGCACCACGGGGGTGGGAATGCATTTGATCCCCTCGAAGCCACGCGAGCCGTCATGCCGGCGCCCCACACCTTTGAGCTCCGTGACGAAGCCGACGCCGCTCTGGCGCAATGGGCTCTTACCCAATTCGAGCGAGCGGGACTTGCGCTACCACCGTTGGTCTTGGCTTTCCACGACGATAAAGAGCAGTGTGGTGGCCACTCCGGGTACTTCCGGTCTGGAACGCCGGCCCGTGTCGATATCTGCGGCTTCAACTGGAACCGGTTCATAATCGGAGCCAAGAAGACGATCCTCCACGAGCTAGGACACGCCTGGGCGTACACGCTCACCGAAGAGGCTCGTCAGCGTTTCGTCGACCATCGCGGCCTCACCACCTGGGGTGACGACCGGTCACCGTGGGAGGAACAGGGGTCCGAACAGACGGCAGAGATCATCGCATGGGCCCTACTGGATCAGGAACCACGCATGTCGAGCATCCCAGATTCGCATCCTCTTGCCCTCGCTCGGGCCTACTCTCAGCTAACCGGCACAATGCCAGTCCTGCGGGTTCTAGAGGTCCTTCACGGTGCTTGATCGGGTCAGTGCAGTTGTCGGTCCCAGTCTCGGGGTACCCGACCCATCGGACCCGGCACAGGTTGGTCGAGCGGGTGATGGCGCGGCGGAGCCAACGCCGGGCCGACCACCTGGCGCTCTCTCGCGTAGTCCCAGAACCAGTCCTCGCCGGGCTCGTAACTCTGAACGATCGGGTGCCCGGCAGAGGCGGCGTGATGGCTGGCGTGTTGAGATGGCGACGAGTCACAACAGCCGACGTGACCGCAATGGGCGCAGCGACGAAGGTGGAACCACCAACCGTCTGATGCAAGGCACTCGACACAGCCCGGGCCGCTCGGCGGTACCGCCGAGTCGATCAGGATCTCGTCAGCCATCAATCATCGTCTCCATACGGTCCGTTATAGACAGACGTCTCTACATACGGCTCCCCGGCCATGACCATGAAACGCGTCCCTGGCTGGGCATCGACCACGGTCACGACCCGGACCCGGTCCCATAACGGCAATCTGCGAGCGGCTCGCTCGCCGTCGGTTGGAGCCGAGACTGGCCTCACCTTCCAGCATATAGATGAAACCGTTGAATTCGGGTGGGACCGGGCTGCCGAAGGCTCCGCCCTTAGTCAATTCAACGTCCAGGGTGAGTCCCAAGTTCCACCGGAGACCCGTCCCCCACCAGCACCCGGGCGATAATGTCGCCGTCCTGGCGGACGGGCACGTCCTCCGGATCCAGGAGTTGCGCGGAAGGCGCGACGTTCTTGTCCTTGCGGGCCAGGTTCAGGTGAGCGTGTATACCCTTCCTTCGCTAGTGCCGAACTCACCATCTTCGACCCCACCAGCGGACAAACCATCTGGTACCACGCACTGGGAGAGCGGTCAGAAGAGGCGTAAGGATGATCCGTCCATCGACAGCGAACTCGAGGTGCCCAAGCTCTCCACTAAGGACTACGACGCCGAACTGGCCCGCCTGCACATCGAGCTAGTCAAGCTGCAGGAATGGATCCGCCACGCCGGCCTCAAGGTTGTGGTCATCTTCGAAGGTCGGGACGCCGCAGGCAAAGGCGGCACCATCAAGCGAATTACAGAGAGCCTCAGCCCGCGGGTATGCCGAGTAGCGGCTCTGCCGGCGCCCACCGAGCGCGAGCGATCACAGTGGTATTTCCAGCGTTATGTGGCCCACCTTCCTTCCGCCGGTGAGATGGTGCTCTTCGATCGGAGCTGGTACAACCGGGCCGGGGTGGAACGGGTGATGGGATTCTGTACTGAGGCGGAGTATCAGGAGTTCATGCGCTCTTGTCCAGAATTCGAGCGCATGCTGGTGCGGTCAGACATCATCCTCGTCAAGTATTGGTTCTCGGTGTCGGACCCCGTGCAGGAGAAGCGATTCCAAGCTCGCATTGAGGATCCCGCCAGACGCTGGAAGCTATCCCCCATGGACCTCGAATCGCGGTCGCGGTGGGTGGAATACTCCCGTGCCAAGGACGAGATGTTCCGCTACACCGACATCAAGCACGCGCCTTGGTATGTGGTCAACTCCGACAATAAGAAGCGAGCCCGACTTAACGTGATTGCCCACCTGCTCAGCTTGATCCCCTACGAGGACCTCACTCCCGACCCTCTCGAGCTCCCGCCCCGCCAGGCAGAAACCGGATACATCCGTCCGCCTCTTGCCGAACAGACCTTCGTGCCCGACCGGTACTGAATCGACCCGGTCACTCGTCTGTTCAGGGTTCCCGAAGAGGCGCCGATACCTGAATGTGGACTTGCTGGAAAAGGTGTCCGTGCCAGAACGCGAAGAGGTAGCGACTGCGACCAACCTGGTCGAAGCGTCGAACCTCAGGACGGTTCGAGGGGCACGGAGACAGGCGATGTCCCACCTGCTGCCATTGGCGGTGTTGGTTGTTTTCGTGGCCGCTGCGCTCGGTGCGTTCGTCGTGACTCGGAAACTGGTGGTGGACCAGGAGGAGCGGCTGCTTACGGAACGGGCCGGCGAAGTGGCGGCGCTGCTCTCCAATGCCTTTGGGTCAATCGAATCGCAACTTCGTGTGTTAGGTCAGGTAGGAGCGTCCTCTCACGAGGAGGCGACCGAACTCTTCACTGAAATCGCTGGTGCTCTGGTGGGTCGTGGCTCCGTGACTATCGGAGTTGCAACAGAGGTTGACGGCGGCTTCGTGGTGGTCAACGCGGTCGGGGATGGTCCGGAAGCCGGAGAGCCGCTCGACGCTGGTCTCGCGTCGTTGGCAGCGAGAGCAACAACTGACGGTGGGCTGGTGTCCACAGTCCTGACTGATGAGCAGGGGACCCGGCTCATCCTGGCCCTACCGGTCGAATCGTCTCAGGACGTGGCCTATCAAGTGACGATGCTCGACCCGACGACACCCGCCCCCTCAACCCCAGAGTCCCCCTATCGGGAGTTGCAGGTGGCGCTCTATGCGTCTACCCAGCCCGACCCATCCCAACTGATATTGACCACCGAGGTCGACCTGCCTCTGACGGGGCAGATCGAGCAGGTGACGCTTCCGGTGGGCGTGGATTCCTGGCTCCTCGTGGTCGGGAATCGAGAGCCGCTGGTCGGGTCCTTCGCCCAGAACGTCCCCTGGATCCTTCTGGGAGGAGGATTGGTGACAGCATTGCTGGCTGGAACTGTCGCCGAAACCCTTGTTCGCCGACGCCAATACGCCCTCGCCCTGGTGACGGCACGGACTAGGGACCTTGAGGTCGCACACGATGCTCGGCGTGAGGCTCAGGAAGCGGCCGAGGCTGCCAACCAGGCTAAGAGCGTGTTTCTCTCGAGGATGAGCCATGAATTGAGGACCCCTCTCAATTCCATTTTGGGTTTCGGCCAGCTTCTCGAGCTTGAGGACCTCGGTGAAGGCCAACGTGACTCTGTAGGTCAGATCCTCAAGGGTGGCCGCCATCTGCTCGCCCTCATCAACGAGGTGCTCGATATTTCACGGATCGAAGCCGGCGAGCTCTCTTTGTCACCCGAGCCGGTGTTGGTTAGCGACCTCATCCAAGAGGCTGTTGACCTAATCCGGCCGTCGGTGAAACATCGAGGCATCCAGCTTGTAGTCGACCGCTCTGGAGTTTGCGACTGCTACGTATTTGCCGATCGCCAGCGATTCAAGCAAGTCCTGTTGAACCTCCTCTCTAACGCGGTGAAGTACAACCGACCTCGGGGGACGATCGCTCTCTCCTGCCGGCAGCTGACCGACACCCGGATTTCGGTCAGCGTTGCCGATACCGGCTACGGAATCGCAGCCGAGCGACTCGGGCTCCTGTTTATCCCATTCGAACGCCTGGGCGTTGAAGGTGGCGATGTGGAAGGCACTGGCATAGGGCTCGCATTGTCGAAACGGCTGGCCGAAGCGATGGGTGGAACCGTCTCTGCCACCAGCACCCTCGGGCAAGGCAGCACCTTCACTTTGGAGTTGCCACGAGTCGAAGGACCGGTCGAGCGCTACGAGCGCCTAAACGGCGACAGCCAACCTTCCGCCGCCCCCACGTCTCGATCTCATCGCATTCTCCACATCGAGGACAATCTGTCCAACCTCAAACTCATCGAAAAGATCTTTGCGCAACGCTCCGACGTTGAGGTGGTGGCCGCCATGCATGGCAGCCTCGGTCTCGAGCTGGCCCATGAGAGTCGCCCTTCGCTCATCCTCTTGGATTTGCATCTGCCCGACATCGACGGCGAACAGGTCCTCCAACGCCTTCGGGATGACCCCATCACTGCCTCGATTCCCGTTGTCATCGTGAGCGCCGATGCCACACCCGGTCACATCCAAAGGCTTCTCGCAGCTGGAGCTACCGCCTACATCACCAAACCCATCGATGTGCGAGAGCTACTCGATGTGTTCGATAGGACGGTGGGCGACTGACGAGGCGTGAGACTGGAAAGAGAAGCAGATGTGGGGCGATGAATTCGGCATGTGTGTTGACCGGTTCGGCATCCCCTGGATGGTGAACATCGGCCCTCAAACAACGTAGGGGTCAGTGGTCTTCGCGTTTGAGCATCCACCAGCCGCCGGCGCGGTTGTTGGCGATGATTGGCTCCCACTGGCGCCACGCCTATTCGTGTGCTTCCGGGAGCGGCCATACTGTCACGCCTACCCGCCGACTCCAGTGGGTGGGCGAACGAAAGGGAGGGATGATGCCGGTTTATCTATCGAGCTTCAGCTACACGCCCGAGACGTGGGCCAGGATGATCGCCAACCCAGAGGACCGCCGCAAGGCCGCGCAGTCGTACATCGAATCGGTCGGAGGAAAGCTCCAGGGGTTCTGGTACGCGTTTGGCCCACACGACGGCTACACCCTGTGGGAGGCCCCCGACAACGTCTCCATGGCTGCCGTCGCGCTTGCAATCGGCGGCGGCGGAGCGCTTGCTTCGTTCCAAACCACAGTCCTCCTGACTGTGGATGAAACGATGGACGCGCTGCGTCGAGCCAAGAAAGTGTCGTACCGAGCACCTGGCTCGTAGCGGCTCTCGGGCCTCAGCCAGTCGATGTAGTTTGGATTTATGGCTCGAGGACCACAACAGCGGTCTCCCCGGACCGGAGCGCCGCATAGGCGTCCAACTTCGCATCAAGTTTGAGCCACTGGGCCCATAGGCGCGACCGTTCCTCTCCCTTCGCAGCCCGCCCCCTGACCGTCCGGGGGCCGTCGGTGAGGCCGACGCTCGCGATGAGATGCGCCTGGAGGTTGAGCCACCACCCAGGCTCGCCATCAGCCCAGCCGTTCATCGCCATCGTGACCAGGTTCGGACCATCCTCGATGTACCCAAGCATCACGCTTCGTTCCTGGCCGGTGCGACGCCCGGTGGTGGTAAGACGCATGGTGCCCCAGCGGTTGGCCTTGGGACGCCACAGTCCGACCCGGCCACCGGTGACACGGTACAAACCGCGGTGGGTGTACCAGGCGAGGCGAACGAACCATCGAGGAGGAACCCGCGCCCGTTGCTTACGTTCGTCCGACATTTAGTGCCTGCCAAGATGCCGCTCCACCGAGACTAGCTCAGGACTCGTTGAGCTTGGCGAGGAGCCCAGCTAGGTCCGCGAGGTCGCGTTGGCTCTACGTCGCGAGCCGATTTGGAAGACGCCGCCCTTCCGTTGCAAGGCGGCGCCGGTGACGCGGCGGCGGGCGGTACGGCCTCCGGTGACTGCGAGACCGACATCTCTGCCTTTCAGGAATACGTCGATCGGGGCGGGTCCATGAGCGATCTCACCGCCTCCGAAGTCGCGACCGTGAGCAACTTGATGAGCACCATCGCTGTCGTGTGCTCAGACGAGCGGTTCACGGAGTGGCAAGAGGACGTCGACGCCTGGATCGACGGTTGAGACTGGGCTTTCGTGGAGGTAGTGGCAGGACAGGCGTCTCGAGGATGTAGATCGCGATCTGGCCTTTGCCGACGGTCGCGTTGGGATGCGACACTCGCTGCCAATCCCGTTGTTTCCGATTGCTGCTGGATTTCGGACTATTTGACAGGGCAGTAACGGACCAACGGCCCTGAACAATCACCGCCCGGCCGGATACCGTCGAACCCATGACTGTGAATGTGCGCGCCCGATGACTGCTGCTTCCTTCGAGCTACCCACCCCTTCGCCAGTCACCTTGCTCGACGAGGTCGAAACAAGATTGGGCGCCGATCGGACCAAGGGGCTCAGCTCGGGTGATGCTCTCCGGAGATTGGAGAACGGGCGCAACGAGATTCCAACTCCCCCCAGCCCTTCATGGTGGCGAAGGGTGGTGCATCAGCTTCGGGAACCGATGTCGCTGCTCCTCGTGGCGGCGGCCCTGATCAGCGCCGGTCCGCTCGGCGAACCCCGAGACGCGCTGGCGATCGCCGTGATCGTCATCCTCAACGTCGCAGTGGCAGTGGTCCAAGAGGAGAAAGCCGCAACGGCGTTGGAGGCGTTGCGATCGGCCGCAGCGCCAACTGCCTCCGTGGTGCGTGACGGTCGTTCGATCGTTATCCCTGCGCCCGAGGTAGTGCCCGGAGATCTCGTCCTCCTGGCCGCCGGAGATCTTGTTGCCGCCGACCTGTGGCTGGTCGACACCTGGTCTCTCGAGGCAAACGAGTCGCTTCTCACCGGGGAGTCGCTGCCCGTCCCGAAGAAATACCTGCTCGAAGCAGACATGACCTTGCCGCTGGCCGACCGAACCTGGATGGTTTACGCCGGGACTCAGGTCACTGCCGGTTCCGGCCGGGGCATCGTGCTTGCCACTGGCCCATCGACCGAAGTCGGCAAGGTGGCCGGCCACCTCAGCAAGAAGCCGACCGTCACCCCCCTCCAGAAGCAACTGGGCAAGCTGTCCGCCCGGCTCGGACAGGCCGCGGTCGCCATCGCAGTCGCGGTGTTCTTCCTCATCCTCCTCCGTTTCGGGAACGGCCCGGGTGCAGTTGAAGAGGCTTTCCTTGCCGCAGTTGCGCTGGCCGTGGCTGCAGTTCCAGAAGGGCTCCCGGCGGTCGTCACATTGAGCCTCGCTTTGGGCGTCAGGCGCATGGCCCGTGTCGGGGCGATAGTCAGGAATCTCCCTGCAGTGGAAACCCTCGGCTCGACGACCGTTCTGCTCACGGACAAGACCGGAACCCTGACCCAGAATCGGATGAGGTTCGAGTCGGTGATTTCGTTTGGTCAGGGCCCGCTGGCACCCGCCCAGCTGGTGGGGCCGATCGGGGACGCGGTGTTCCGGGTCGTTGCGCTGTGTAGCGACGCCGCCGTCGATCCCCCCTTAGGGGATCCGATCGAGATCGCCCTCCTTGGGGCCTATCCACCGTTGGAAGTCCATCGCATCCGTGCCAGTCACCCCCGAATCGGTAGCCGGCCATTCGACTCGACTCGCAAGCTGATGAGCACCCTTCACCAGTTCCCGTCCGGCCTTCAGCTCCTTACCAAGGGAGCGCCCGAACAGGTCTTGGTCCGGTGCAAGCACTTGATGACGGAGGATGGAACCGTGTCGGCTTTGACCGACGCCGGCCGCGCATCGGTTCTGGCCGAGGTCGAGGGTCTCGCCGCAGCCGGTGGCCGGATCCTGGCCCTGGCCTACGGAACGTTGGAGAGTGAGCCCGAGGACCTCGAGGACTCCGAGAAGGACCTTGTCCTCGTCGGCCTGACGGTCCTGCTCGATCCTCTTCGACCCGAGGCGGCCGAAACCGTGAACAAGGTGATGGATGCCGGAGTGCACCTGGTGATGGTTACCGGAGACCATGCCGGGACAGCCTCCTCGGTAGCACGAGCCGCCGGCCTCAGCCATGAGGATCATGAAGTGGTGACCGGGAACCAGCTCCGAGCCAACGGGCTGCCTTCCGACCTTGGCTCGTTCCGTGTATTCGCCCGGGTGGACCCGGAGCAGAAGCTGGAACTCGTTGAAGCTTTTCAAGCGGCCGGTCACGTTGTGGCGGTAACCGGGGACGGCGTCAACGACGCCCCGGCACTGCGGAAGGCCGACATCGGGGTAGCAATGGGGCTGGGCGGGAGCCAGGTCGCCCGGGAAGCGGCCGATCTGGTAATCACCGACGACGACCTCAATCTGGTGACCAGGGCCGTGAGAGAGGGCCGGGCTATTTACGAGAACATCCGCAAGGTGGTCGACTACCTGGTCGCCGGGAACATCTCCGAGGTCACGGTCGTCCTGGCGGGTCTGGCTGCTTTCCCCGGACTGGGCATCCCACTGTTCCCGCTGCAACTGCTTTGGATCAACCTGCTCACCGACGGCCTCCCGGCCCTTGCCCTGGGCTTCGACCATCCGCGTCGGGAGTTGGCGTTTCGACCGGCTGGGCTCAAAACTTCCCAACTCCTCTCGGCGAGGCGATTGTCGATGCTGGCTGCCCGGGGTGTACTTCTGGCGTGTGGTGCGATCGGTGCCCTCGCCATCGCCCGAGCAGCCGGTGGCAGCTGGGAAGAGGCCAGGACCGTCATGTTCATGGCCCTGGTGGTCTCCCACCTTCTCTATGCGTTTGTGGTTCGGATGCCCCTGGACGGCAATTTCTTCAACCCGCGCCTCATCGTTGCAATCGGTGCGGGGCTTCTCCTCCAGGCCGCCACCGTCCTGGAACCGTTCAGGGATCTCTTCAACGTCGTGCCAATCGACGACGGCCAATGGTTGCTCGCAATCGGAGCCGGTGTCATCCCCGTGGTCGTGCTGGGAGCAGTGGAAACGCTGCGCTCTCGACGGTCTTCAAGTTCGAGTTCGTCAGCTAGTTCGGCGGCCGCGTCCGCCAGCGATGGAAAGGAGTCACCATGGAAATAGTCGTAGGCGTCGATGGTTCGCCCGTGGCGGTGCCGGTACTGCAAGCGGCGATTGCAGAGGCGAAGTTGCGGGGCGCCAAGCTTCATGTGGTTCACGTCGTCTATGTGCCGACAACGTGGGGCGATGGAATGACTTTCATGCCCGGCAACCTGATCGACAGCGCCTACGAAGCAGCCGAGGCGATCAAGAAATCCGTCTGGGAGCGGGTGGCCCCGGCCCTGAAGAATGCCGACCTGGAGTGGGTCCAGGTCGATCGCAGCGGCTACCCGCCCGATGAGGTGGTCGACTATGCCGGGAGCATCGACGCAGACCTGATCGTGGTCGGAAGTCGCGGCTTCGGTGACCTCAAGTCCTTGTTGTTGGGATCGACCAGTCACCGGGTCTCTCACCTGTCACCGTGCGATGTGCTCATCGTCAAGACCAAGAATGAGTTGACGTCATGAACACTTCGGCTACGTGATGCCCCGATTGCAGGACATGACGGACGGCTTCGGTCGGTTGACCGGGGTGAAACGATCGAGCCAGGGCCATTCGGCCCTGCCACTACTGAGCACGCTCCCTCATACTGATCTGACACCCCCAACCAGAGGAGAGCCTGATGAAGGCGATTGTTTACCACGGCCCTGGCAACAAGGCATGGGAAGAAGTGGCTACGCCCACCATCAAGGAAGACACAGACGCGATCGTGCGGGTGGATGCCACCACGATCTGCGGGACCGACCTCCATATTCTCAAGGGGGACGTGCCCGCCGTCACGGATGGCCGGATCCTCGGACACGAGGCGGTCGGCACCGTCGAGAAAGTCGGCGCCAGCGTCAAGAATGTGAAGCCAGGCGACAGAGTCCTGGTTTCGTGCATCACTTCCTGCGGTTCGTGCCGCTTCTGCCGAGAGGCCAGCTACGGTCAGTGCATAGGCGGGGGCGGCTGGATCCTCGGCCACAAGATCGATGGCACCCAGGCGGAATTCGTTCGGGTTCCATTCGCCGATACCTCCACTTACAAGGTCCCAGCGACCGTGAGCAGCGAAGACGTCTTGATGCTCGCCGACATCCTTCCAACGGGATACGAGGTCGGAGTCCTCAACGGGCGGGTCAAGCCTGGTGACGTCGTAGCAGTGGTCGGAGCAGGACCCATCGGCTTGGCCGCGATTCTCGGCGCTCGCCTGTACAGCCCCGCTCACATTGTGGCCATCGACCTGGCGGACAGCCGTCTCGATGCGGCCAAGCGCTTCGGTGCCGACGTCGTGATCAACAACTCGACAGAGGACCCGATGGCTCAGATCCTCGAGCTGACCAATGGTCTTGGCGCGGACGTGGCGATTGAGGCAGTCGGCGTGCCCGACACCTTCGAGTTGGCAGCTCGACTCATCCGTCCTGGTGGCTTTGTGGCCAACGTGGGCGTGCATGGCAAGCCGGTGACGCTGCATCTCGAGGATCTTTGGATTCGCAATGTCACGATCACAACGGGGCTGGTCGATACCTACTCGACTCCCACCCTGCTTCGCCTGATGGAGAACCACCAGATCAATGCGGGCCTGTTCGCAACCCACCATTTCGAACTGGACGACTTCATGAAGGCGTACGACGTCTTCGCCCGGGCGGCCGACACCGGCGCCTTGAAGGTGGTCGTCACCCGAAAGGAATAACACCCCGCGCCACCGACGGACCCGTGCTCTCTGCGCAGTCGCCTCCGACTGCGCAGAGACGCGTCAGGGGATGTCAGTCAGTGTTTCGTAGCTGACCGAGGCCGGAGGTAGACGAACCAATAGACCAGCCCCACCAGGACGCCTCCACCCACGATGTTGCCCAGGGTGGCTGCGGTGATGTTGGTGATCAGCCCGGCGCCATCGAGGCTGGCAAAACGATCGGACGGCAGCGCCGCGATTTCGACCACAGCCGGCTGGTTGGCAAGCAGCAGGCCCATCGGAATGAAGTACATGTTGGCGATGCTGTGCTCGAAGCCGGCTGCAACGAAGGCCGTTATGGGGAACACGATCGCCAAGACCTTGTCGGTCAAGCTGCGGCCAGCTGTAGCCAGCCACACGGCCAGACAGACAAGTGCATTGGCGAGGATCCCCCGCACAAAGGCCACCCCGAATGAAAGGCCCGCCTTGGAGGCGGCGATCGAAAGAGCCGTGGCTCCCATCGAGTGATCGCCTACAGCCCACCAATCGGACAGATACACAAGCACAACCACCGAAAGTGCGCCCAGAGCGTTACCGAGGTAGACGATTGCCCAGTTTCGCAACAGCCTTGCCAGGGTGATGTTCCTGCTCACCCAGCTCATCACAACCAGGTTGTTGCCGGTGAACAACTCTGCTCCGGCTACTACCACCAGGATCAACCCGAGGGAGAACGCTGCCCCGGCCAACAGTCTCGTCGGTCCGTCACCAAGGGTAGATCCAGTGCTGACGACCGTGGAGAACACGGCGCCCAGGGCGATGAAAGCACCGGCAACGACGCCCAGGACCAACGTGGTGAGGAAAGGGGCGCCAGCCTTGGCGACGCCTCGAGTCTCGACGAGGAGCGCTATCTCGCCCGGTGAGAAGCTGTCAACCCCCGCCATCGGATGCTGGGACGACTCACCATTCCTGGCGTATACGGCTCGATCCTCTGGGTCGTTAGTTATCACGCTGTTCCTCTCCGTGGTGGATGATTGCAAGCCGATGGCACGCACACGGGGATTCCCCAGTCCAATTTCGCCACGACACCCGCTACATCAAAACGACCACAAGGTTGACGGCGGCGTGCAGGCGGGACCCCCCATGCAGCCGCCGGCCCGGTTCACCAATCCGGTGAGTACGACACGAGCGTTCGCATGTAGTTGGCTCGTTCGTAGCTTGATGGGTCGGGAATCGACTTCTGGCTTAGTGACCCCTTGGCCTGCTCGAGGGATTCGTAGTCACGCTCAACCAGCCAGGAGCGAAGGCCATCGACGGTCTCCCGCAAACGCTCGGGACCGTGACGGAGAAGGGCCGAAGCCATCATGATCACGTCCGCTCCCGCCAGGATCAGCTTGGCGGCCTCCTCCGGGCCATGGACGCCGGTGGTGGCGGCCAGCGAACACTCAATCCGACCGTGCAATATCGCGATCCACCTCAATACGAGGCGGAGCTCGGCTGGTGTGGACAGGACCAGGTTGGGTACAACCGCCAACCGGTCGAGGTCGATGTCGGGCTGGTAGAAGCGGTTGAAAAGCACCAGACCATCGGCCCCGGCCGACACGAGGCGCTGAGCCATGTGGGCCATCGATGAGAAGAAGGGCCCCACTTTGACGGCAAGCGGCACGTCGACAACGCGGCGAACCGACTCCACCAGTCCGAGATAGCGGCTCTCGATCTCGTTGGATGAGATCGTCGGGTCGGCAGCCACGAGGTAGATATTCAACTCGAGCGCGTCGATCCCCGCGTCGGCCAGGACGCTGGCATAGAGCGTCCAGCCACCCCTGGTGGTGCCGTTGAGACTTGCGATCACGGGGATCGACAATTCCGCTTTGGCGGCGCGGATCAACTCCAGGTAGCTGTCGGGCCCGGTGTTGTAGTCATTCATCTCCGGGAAGTAGCCGCCGGCGGCTTCGGCAAACGACCCGCTCGCCCACTCATTGCCGTGGTAAATCGCCATCGCCTCGTGCTCGACCTGTTCCTCGAAGAGAGAAGGGAGAACCACTGCCGCCGCTCCGGCCTCGGCCAGGCGCAACAGATGTTCCACGTCCCCCGTCAGCGGCGAGGCGGACGGGACCACCGGATGAGCGAGGCTCAAGCCCAGGTAGTTGGTACGAAGATCCAGGGTCATCGATCCTCCAGCTCGCTGTATTCGGCCGTGCGATGGACTTCGACCATCTGCTCGTAGAAATGCCAACGGTTGTCAATGTCCTTTTGCGCAAGGGCGAAGAGCTCCTCGGCTCGTTCAGGATTAGCCCGGGCGAGCATGTCGAAGCGGGCTTCGGTCCGGGCAAACTCCTTGAAGGGGAGGCTGGGCGCTTTGCTGTCGAGGCGGAGCCCCGGCAATCCCTTCGCTTCCAGGCCAGGGTCATAGCGGTAGAGCGGCCAGTGGCCCGATGCAGTCGCCTGCTTCTGATGGTCCATCTGCATGGTCATGTCGATGCCGTGGGCGATGCAAGGGCTGTAAGCGATGATCAGGGACACCCCTGGGTGAGCTTCGGCCTCGGCGAAGGTTCGGACGGTCTGAGTCATGTTGGCGCCCATTGCTATCTGCCCGACGTAGACGTTGCCGTAAGCCATCGCGATCTGTCCAAGGTCCTTTTTGCCGGTGGCCTTGCCGCCCGATGCAAACTTGGCGACCGCCGCCCGCGGCGTGGCCTTGGAAGCCTGTCCGCCGGTGTTGGAGTACACCTCGGTGTCGAGCACCAGGATGTTGACGTCACGACCCGAGGCGAGGACGTGATCCAAACCACCGAATCCGATGTCATAGGACCAGCCATCTCCACCAACGATCCAGATCGAGGTGCGAACCAGGGCGTCGGCCACCGATTCGAGTCGCCGCGCCAGGGTCGAGTCGATATTGGGCAAGATCCGGCGAACCTGTTCCACCCGGGTACGTTGCGCTTGGATCCCGGCTTCATTCGATTGATCCGCCTCCAGCAGCTCGACTCCGATTGCCCCGATGTCATCCAGAAGTGCTGTGACCAGGAGCTGGGCTTCGGCCTCGAGGCGCTCCACTCCGAGCCGCATACCCAGTCCGAACTCGGCGTTGTCTTCAAAGAGCGAATTGGCCCACGCCGGCCCTCTGCCTTCCGCATCGACCGACCATGGGGTGGTCGGAAGGTTGCCGCCATAGATCGACGAGCATCCTGTTGCGTTGGCGATGATGGACCGGTCACCGAACATCTGCGAGAGCAGTTTCAGGTAAGGAGTTTCACCGCACCCGGCACAGGCGCCCGAGAACTCGAAGAGAGGCCGGGCGAGTTGTGAGCCTTTTACCGATTCGAGCTTGAGCAGGGAACGAGGCGGATCGGGGATGCCCAGGAAGAACTCGAAGTTGGCTCGCTCACTATCCAGATCGGCTGGTTTCGGGGCCATGTCAATCGCTCGATGCCGCACCTCTTCTTTCGAGTGAGCGGGACAGATCTGCACGCAGACACCGCAACCAGTGCAGTCGTCGGGCGCCACCTGAATGGTCAGCAGCTTTCCTGCGAACTCGCGCCCATCGGCAGGCTTGGACAGAAAGCCCGATGGAGCATTCTCCAGCGAAGAGGGATCGAAGACCTTCATCCGGATCGCGGCATGCGGGCAGGCAAGGGCGCACCGACCACAATCGATGCAGATTGACGGGTCCCAGAACGGGATCTCCTCACCGATCGATCGTTTCTCCCACCTGGCGGTGTCGGTGGGAAAGGTTCCGTCGACGGGCATGGCCGAGACCGGAAGCAGGTCTCCCCTGCCTCCCATCATGATTCCGGTGACGCGCTGCACGAAATCGGGAGCCGTTGACAGGCGGCCCGCAAGAGAAGAAATTACCGACCTCTCGAGGTCCGCAACCCGACTCTCGACCGGAATCTCGACTTGCTGGAGACCATCGAGAGCGCGGTCGACGGCGGCGAAGTTTCGTCGAACCACGACCTCTCCCCTCTTGCCGTAGCTCTTGGAGATCTCTTCCTTGATGGCCTCGATGGCGTCGTCGAGCGGTATGACCTTGGCGAGAGCGAAGAAGCAAACCTGGAGGACGGTGTTGATACGTCCCCCAAGCCCCACTTCCTTGGCTACGGCGGCGGCGTCAACCACCCACAGTTCTATCCCCTTCTCGACGATGCCGGCCCGAAGGTGCGGAGGCAGGTGGCTCCAAACCTCGTCGGACGCGTATGGGGAGTTGATGAGCAGCTTTGACCCGCGGGCGGCAGGTTCGAGAACATCGACATCGTCGAGCAACTGGAACTGATGGCAAGCGACGAACGTTGCCTGACCGGGCCCGATCAAGTAGGTCGAGACGATCGGGCGCGGACCGAACCGGAGGTGGGAGACCGTCCGGGACCCGGACTTCTTCGAGTCGTACACGAAGTACCCCTGCGCGTACAACGGTGTGTTCTCTCCGATGATCTTGACCGACGCCTTGTTGGCTCCGACGGTCCCATCGCTGCCCAGACCGAAGAGCACTGCCCGGGCCACGTCGGCGGGTTCGTCCCACGAGTCCGGGTCGAACGGAAGGCTGGTGCGAGTCACGTCGTCGAAGATGCCGACGGTGAATTGCCGACTCTGGTCCTCCGTGCGAAGAGCCTCGAAAATGGCATCGACCATCGGCGGGGTGAACTCCTTTGACGAGAGCCCGTAGCGCCCGCCGAGAACCCTTGATGGCATGGGGCCCGTGGCAGCAAGGGCCGCGACCACATCCACATACAGAGGCTCTCCAACCGCTCCCGGCTCCTTGGTCCGGTCGAGTACGGCGATCGCCCGGGTAGAGGGGGGAACCACGGTCCGGAAGGCATCGACATCGAACGGGCGGTACAGGCGGACGACGATCATCCCCACTTTCTGCCCGGCCTCGATCATCTTTTCGACGGCCTCGGCGGCGGCACCAGCAGCCGATCCCATGATCACTATGACCCGATCGGCATCCGGGTGTCCGACGTAGTCGAAGTTGTGGTATTGCCGACCGGTCAGAATGGCCAGGCGGTCCATCTCCTCCTGGACGATTCCCGCCACGGCGTCGTAGTACGGATTCACCGCCTCCCGCGCTTGAAAGTAGACATCCGGGTTCTGGGCTGAACCGCGGAGGACAGGACGATTGGGATTGAGCGCCCTGTTGCGGTGTTCGCCGATCAAACCCGGGTCGACGAAGTCGCGCATTTGGGAGATTTCGAGCGCCCGGATCTTGGCGACTTCGTGAGAGGTTCGGAACCCGTCGAAGAAGTGAAGGAACGGGACTCTCGATCGCAAGGTGGCGCTGTGGGCGACGAGCGCGAGATCTTGCGCCTCTTGCACCGACGTCGAGGACAGCATCGCAAAGCCGGTCTGCCTCGCCGCCATGACGTCGGAATGATCGCCGAATATGGAGAGGGCGTGGGTGGCCACCGTGCGGGCCGCGACGTGAATGACCGTCGGCGTCAGCTCTCCCGCGATCTTGTACATGTTGGGGAGCATGAGGAGCAAGCCCTGGGAGGCGGTGAAAGTGGTGGCCATTGCTCCGGCCAGCAAGGCTCCGTGAACCGCCCCGGCCGCCCCGGCCTCGCTTTGCATCTCGATCACGTCGGGGACTATTCCCCAGGCGTTCGGCTGACCGCGCTGCGACCACGCGTCCGCCAGTTCCCCCATCGGCGATGCGGGCGTGATCGGATAGATGGCGATTACCTCGCTGAGAGCGTGAGCCACTCTGGCGGCGGCTTCGTTCCCCTCGAGCATGAGATCGAATTCGGGCATCAATGACCACCGAACATCGCGTTCAGGGCGAACGAATTCATGGGGTATTCACATCCTACGGTTGTCCTCCTATGAGTTTGAGCGAGTGCGATTCGACCATCTAGGGCCGAACGGCACCCACTGGCCCGCCGAACGGCCAGGCACCGCCGTCACGGGACCGGGTCCCCTTGTCTGGCGGTGCGGATTCGACCTCCATCGGGTTGAGGAGAGCTCCCAAGGAAAGCAGTTAGTTGATGAGCGACTCTTTGCCCAGAGACCGCCGAGGACTCATCGTGATGACGCTCGAGGAATGCGAACGGATTGCGGAGACCCGGCCCATCGGGAGGATCGCGGTGCTAGCGAGCGGCGAGCCCCTCATCCTGCCTGTTCTCTTTCGGTTTGTTCACAGAACGATCGTTTTCAGAACGGCTCCCGGGGAAAAACTCGATGCCGTCTGCAGAACGCTCCTGCCGAGGCAAGCAGGACCTTCGGCCCTGTGCACAAATACCTCAGAGCCCCACTGTGGAAACACGACGAAGTCGAGAAGGAGGAGACCGTGGAAATCAGAGCCCTTATCGGCAACAGAGCCGTTACCACGACTGCTGATGTCACTCTTCACAAGGCCGCCACCCGAATGGTCGAGGAAGGTGTCGGATCGCTGGGAGTTATCGAAGGAGACCTCCTGACTGGAATCATCACCGAACGGGACGTCCTGAGAGCGGCGGCAGGTGGCATTGATATGGCCACAACCCCGGTCCTCGACTGGATGACTCCCCGACCAGACGTGACCGAGCCTGACATGGAGGTCAACGACGCAGCACAATGGATGCTTGCCACCGGCTATCGGCACCTTCCGGTGGTCGAGGGCAACCGGCTGCTTGGAATCGCCAGCATCAAGGACATCTTGTGGGCAATAACAGAGTCCGGCGACCGATAAAACCCGTTCGGAGGAAGTCCCAGAGAGTCCTGCTTGCGGGAGGATCTCATCGTCGTCCAGCCACATCCGATAAGAACGAGGCCGGGGTGGTCTCTGGTCCACCCAAGCACTGCATCCCTCCGCATCTGGAAGCCGACGTTTCTCGGGCTGAACGCGACGCTCTGATTGGACTGCCCTTCAGTTGACTGTGACCGAGCTCATGGAGAGACAGCCGAGCTGTGGTCTCGTTGCTTTATGAAGTCAATCCTTTTGGGAGGTCTAACCGAGCCCGGCGGGCGCCTGGTGCTTTGGCTTGCTCGGAATCCACCAGATTGCGGCCCCGGTAACGGTGCCCAACGGGACCATCGTGAAGAGCATGCCCTGTAGCTCGCGGAAATCCACGCATCCAGCAATAGGGACCTTCTGCTCTGCTGGCCAACCGGCACTAACCCGACTTCGGATGTCGCCCTCGTCTCGGTTCCGGGTGCCTGATCACCGCGTCGCTGCTGGGGAAGATCAGACCCTCGTGGCCGTCGTCCGACCAGCGGACCAAGTACGGCGGTCCCCCGTGCTCGCCGACCTCGAGGATCTCGCCGTCGCGATCTAAATCACCGACGTGATGACCTCGAATGACAAGCCGATCACCCTTCTGAGCGTTCATTCATACCTCCAGGGATTGACTCGTCAGCATGAACAAGCCCGGCATTCCCTGCCAGGGACCTAGGTCCCCTTTCGTTTGAGTGTTCACCTCGGTGAGGACTGCTCGCTCTCCCCGGGGGGTCACGCGATCAGATACTCATCACCGATCCTGATGATCCGTGGATCTTCGATTCCACACCGTTCTTCGTAGCGGGATGCCCGCCGTTCGAGAGTTGGCCGGGAATCGATCCAGAGCCAAAAGGCCCCAAGAAGAGAGCGTCCAGCCAGCCTGCGGCAAAACGCCCGTCTACGAGGATTTTTCGGGGGCCAACCGGCCACGCTTGTGCGGTGAGAAGAACTCCGCGTCGCCGCCGGCGGCCGCACGCAACATCGCCTGGCTGCCGGGGCCCGCATCGTCGTCACCGAGAGGCACGACCACCCTCATCAAACCGTCCTCATTGCTGGTGGTGGCGGCCGAGACGTTATCAAGGAGATATTTGACAACCGGGCTCTCCGGGGCCAGGTAGGCGATAAAAGCATCAATGCCGTTCTCACGAGCGCTGTCGGCCAGCTTGGTCAGCAAAAGCCTCCCCAGGCCCCTGCCCTGGTAGTCGTCGATGACCGCGACCGCCGCCTCGGCTTGCTTGGGCTGGTTTCCGTCCCGAATATATCGAGCCACTCCGAGGCCGAGGTGGTCCGGCTTATCGAGTGAAATGGCTACCCAGGCAAAGTGATCGCGATAGTCGATTTCGGTCAGATAGCGGAGTTCGGCCGGTGTCAAACGCTCCAGGTAGTGGAGGAAGCGCAAATATCTGGACTCGGGTGAGAGGTGACGAATGCCCTCTTGCAGAAGCTGCTTGTCGTCGGCCCGGATCGGACGAATCAAGACCCGGGTCCCGTCACCCAGGACCAACTCCGAGGAACGGGCCTCAAACCAGCCGGGATCGGGTTCAACGGACATGTGGGCTGGCTGCAGGTAAGAACCGGACATCTGCGCCATTGTTCGCCTTAGCCAACAGACCTGCCTTCCCAGAGAGTGACGTTCGTCCCAACACGAAGTGCCTTCGGACCCTAACCACCTTGGGCATTTCCTCCGGACAATGTCACGGTGTTCCTCATTCGCGATGCCCATTTACTCGCACCATCGGTAAAGCGCTTCTGGGTGGGAGCACCTCGGGTTGCGAAGCACTGGCGCCCCGGCCAATTCGTGATTGTGCGGGTGGATATTGACGGCGAGCGAATACCACTCACGATCGTCGACGGTAACAAAGACGAAGGAACCATCTGCCTCATAGTTCAGGCAGTTGGAGCTACCACCCAGGCGATCAACCTGCTCGAAGCGGGAGACAGCCTGACTGACGTCGTCGGGCCATTAGGCACACCTTCGGTCATCGACACGCTTGGGAATGTGGTGGTGATCGGAGGAGGAGTGGGTACCGCCATTGCCTATCCCGTGGCCCGTGCGCTCCACGAAGCAGGAAGTCGAGTCCAGGCCATCATTGGGGGACGGTCGCGTGAGTACGTGATCTTGGAAGCTGAACTATCCGAAGTCTGTGAAAAGGTGTACCCCGCAACCGACGACGGATCCTACGGCTGGCCCGGCCTCGTAACAGACGTTCTCAGCGACCTTCTGAAGAGAGGGGGCCCGATCGATCACGTCTTCGCCATGGGTCCTATTCCAATGATGCGAGCGGTGTCAGAGGTGACACGACCCGGTCACATCAAAACGACCGTCAGCCTCAATCCGATCATGGTCGACGGGACTGGCATGTGTGGCGGTTGCCGGGTCCTCGTGGGCGGTGGCACCAAGTTCGCATGCGTGGACGGACCCGAATTCGATGCCCACCTCGTCGACTTCGACATTCTGAGCACCCGCAACGGCGCCTACCAGGAATTCGAGTTGGCCCAGGCGGCAAGCTGCAGGGCAGCCCCGTCATGAGCCCGGTTTCCAGAAAAGACCGTATGAGCCTGCCTCGCACCGCGATGCCCGAGCGAGATCCGGTTGAGAGGGCCCACGGATTCGACGAGGTGAACCTCGGCTTCACGACTCAGATGGCCGTCCTCGAGGCCCAGCGGTGCCTGCTGTGCCCACGACCCAAATGCGTCGACGGATGTCCGGTCGGCGTTCGCATCGACGAGTTCGTGCGGCACGTCGCGGCAGGTGATTTCGGTGCAGCCGCAGCCACGATCTCAGCCGACAACTCGTTGCCTGCGATCTGCGGAAGGGTCTGTCTCCAGGAGAAGCAGTGCGAGGGCGCCTGTGTGCTCACTCGCAAGGATCGCCCGATAGCCATCGGGCATCTCGAGCGATTCGTTGCCGACTTCAGCCGCACTCACCGAGTTGACCGCGAAACACCGAGTCCAGAGAAGACTGGCAAGAGAGTTGCCGTAGTGGGGAGCGGACCAGCGGGCCTTTCCTGCGCCTTCGATCTCATCCGTTCGGGCCATGAGGTGACTTTGTTCGAGGCTCTCCATGAGTTAGGTGGAGTGCTTGTCTACGGGATTCCGGAGTACCGGCTTCCAAAGGCAATCGTCGCGGCCGAGATCGACCGGCTGCGAGACCTCGGAGTCGAGTTCGTGACCAACGCCCCGATCGGTCTGGCAGAGACGCTCAGCGATCTGCTCGAGTCATTCGACGCCGTCTTCGTCGGGGTAGGTGCGGGGCTTCCGGTATTTCTGGGGGTCCCAGGGGAGCACCTGGTTGGGGTCTACTCCGCCAACGAGTTTCTCACCAGAGTCAACCTCATGCGCGCCTATAAGAGTGGGACCGCCACTCCCGTCCACGATGTAAAGGGAAAGAGAGTGGCTGTGATAGGTGGCGGGAACACTGCGATCGATGCGGTTCGCACCGCGCTGCGACTAGGGGCCGCCGATGCCTCCATCGTTTACCGGCGCACCGAAGCCGAGATGCCGGCCCGACACGAGGAGATCAGACACGCCCGGGAAGAGGGTGTCGGTTTTGAATTCCTCACGGCCCCTGTCGAGTTCCTCGGGGGGTCCGACGGCCGCCTGCGAGCCTTGCGAATTGTCCGAATGGAACTCGCTCCCCCGGTAGGAGAAGCCCGACCGCTGCCCGTTCCGATTGCTGGGAGCGACGTTGAGGTGCCGGTCGACGTCGCAATCGTTGCAGCGGGCAATGGTCCCAGCCCGCTCTTGCGCAAGAGCGCACCGGACCTGATCCACGGCGCTCGTGGCACCGTCCAAGCCGACCCCGCGACCGGTCGCACTTCGATGAAGGGCGTGTTCGCCGGCGGCGACATCGTCACAGGCGGAGCCACAGTGATCCTGGCGATGGGGGCGGGCCGCCGGGCCGCCGCCTCAATCGGCGAATACCTTCGCAGCGGCCAATGGGAAATCGCGGCGACGGAGGAAGCTGCCGGATAGATCGTTAGATGACGTGTCAGTCCATGGGTTCGTACGTGGTTCTATCGCGACCACTGGCCGAGTGAGTCCGAGCCACTCCGATGACCTGCGTTTTCAGAATGCCCGAGTGGGCTCCCGACCACACTCGGTTTGGTGATCACCGGCGGATGCCCAACGCACGTGGGTGATGCCGACGAAGCGGTCCAGCGGTCGACTTGTTGCGAGACCGCCGGCTCTGGCGACACTGTCTGGTGGCTCCCAGAGCTCGGCGTCTCAACAAATTCAGTGTTTGACCTCTAAGCCGCCAAAGATGACGGTGGCATTGATGTCGAGGACCGGGGCACCTGCCGGGATCCGTTCCTTGGCGGTAACGTTTTCGAAACCGCCAAAGATGGGCATGCCGTGAGTGATCACTTGCCACCCTTCAGGTACCTTGATCTCGGCTCCACCAAAGGCGACGAAGACATCCAACTCCGCGCCCGGGGCCGGCTGCGCATCACGCAGATCGACTTCGGCGCCCCCAAACAGGGCTCCGACGCTTCCGCCCTCGAAATGATCGGAACGGGACGCAACCTCACTGCCCGAGAACACATTGAACGAATTCACCCTGTCAGCGGTCGCTACGACCCGCTGATTCATGCCTCGGCCAAAGATCACCAGCAGACCGACGAGCATCAGCACCACCGGACCAGCAACCGCGAGGGAGTCGACAACATCGGTGGACCTTAGGAGCAGGATCGCACCGACAGACGTCACCACAAGCGGCATCATCCAATGCTGTGGATTTGCCCACAAAGCCATCAAGCCGGCAACGACTATGACGAGCGGCCACCATGCTCCGACCACGTCGCCGGCGTTGAGAACGTCGGCGTAGTCCAACATCAGCAATGCTCCCAGCACCGTCATAACCGAACCAAACAAGACTCTTGCCTTGTTCATAATTTCTCCTTTCAAAAGCGATCATGCGTTTCCGCCGACCCGCTCGAAAGGGGATTAAGTCAGTTTCGAGGAAGCAACCCGTCCAACAAGGGGCCGGTCCGGGAG
>JBBDQN010000007.1:0-54961 GCA_040905905.1 Acidimicrobiia bacterium | reverse complement strand
TTATGTACCTGGCTGTTGTCACCGGTTTGTCCGTCTGGTTCGTCTGTTCTCATGTATGAGTGGCGAGATCGATGGCGAACCTGAAAGAGGAGGTCTGGCACATGTCTGCCGATGGTTCGGATGAACTTGACCTGATTGGGTGGTATTTGGGGCTGGCGGCATTGGTATTGATGTTCGTGGGGTTCTTTATTATCGACCATGGCGGTTGGTTGGGGCCTGACAGTCCGGTCAGTGAGCTGGCGGCTGAGATCACTGACAACAGGACGAGACTCGTCGCTGGAAGCACGGTCGGCATCGTCGGAGCGTTTGCCTTCGTCGGGTTTGTTGCCTCGCTGCGGATGCGCCTCGCCCGACAAGGCTCTAAAGGTGAGCTGTTGGCTCTTGTGGCCTATGCATTCGGGATTGTCATGACGATCGGCGCTTTCGTTCATGCGTCATATCGTATGGCGATTAGCGCACCGATCGTTCCGAACATGCTCGCCGATGCGGTGCTTCCGTTATCGATCCTGAAAGAACACATCATTGCCCTGTTCATGCTTGGTGCTGTGGGTGTCGCCGCCACTATGAGCGTCAGCTCGTTCGTCGTGGGATTGCTCCCCAAGCCGTTTGCCTGGGTGGGCGTCGTACTCGTCGCGGCCACTGTGGCGCTCATCCCGACCGGTCTTGGTGTTGGAGGTCTCGCCCTATTCCTCTGGCTGATTGTGGCTTGCCTCGTTCTCATCGTCAGGAGACCACACCGCTAGCACTCACGGGTCACCACAATCCCCTCGGGCAAACGTGCCTGAACCCTCCGACGCTCAGCGGACAGACCGCCCATAACCGGCATATCATGCAATCTGCGCTAGCGACCCATTATTTGGCAGGCCCGGCGTCATCGGTCGGGCAGACCGTGACAGTGCTTGTACTTCAGGCCTGACCCGCACGGGCAACGTTCGTTGCGGCCGTCTTTGGTCTCCGCCTCAACTGGCTGGGCACCCGTCTTCACTGCGAACTCGCCTCGCCGCACGCGGGTCTCGAGCTCGCTCTCCCACGCGCGGAGGTGGGCGTTCCACGCCTGGATACATAAGGACGACATCGCTCCCACCGCCAAAGGACGAGACACAATCGTTCGGATCCTGTCAATCTCTCTCAATTGGTGATCGGTCTAGCCGAGTTTCGCAAGGAATACGGACCGGACCACGGACGAACCCGCTCAACGTCGGGAGTTCGGCCCCGATGCTCACCTCGCAGTCGGAGCGGCCCAAACTTTCTGTCGGTTTCTCCTCGAGACCTTGAGGGAGCGGCGCGCAAACACCTAAGAGACCAGAGCTTGCTCGATGAACAGGCAGGTCCCGTCCAGTCGCGCGAGACCACAAACCGCGCGGGATGGATAGGGGGTGGTACCAGTCAGGGCCCTGGTGGCAGGACCCTGACCAGGACCTTTGTGGGTCGGGACGGCGGGACTTGAACCCGCGGCCTCAGCGTCCCGAACGCTGCGCGCTACCAAGCTGCGCTACGTCCCGATGTGGAGATCCTACCCGGTGGGGGTTAAGTGCGGACCGGGGGTTGTGCGGTCACCTCGGTGAGCACCTTGCGCAGGTCCTGGGCCGTGAACGGTTTGACCAGGGCACCGTCGGCTCCCGCTCTGGCCACCAGAAAACGATCGGCACTGCGATCGAGGAGCAACACCACCTTCGTGGGCAGCACATCTCCCTGGGACTCGGCAGCACGCAGCGCCCGGACCAACGCGAATCCACCCATGCTGCCGACTTGCAGGTCTACCGCCACGACATCGGGTTGGTGTTGGGCGGTGGCGGCGACGACGACCCGGGAGTCCGACACCTGCATGATCCAGCCAGCCGGAAGGGCTGCCGCTACGTCGTTTTGGACCCAGGTCGAGTCAGTGACCAGCAGCAGCTTCATGGATGCGTCAATCTAGTTGCGGTCAGTAGAGCGCTCGGCTGGCCTGGAGTGACTGAGCAATACCATGCCGGCCAGTGTCTAGACCGAAGCCATGGTGGTTCTCCCTGGCCCTTATCGCGTTTGTCCCGTTGTTGTTGGCGGCCGGAACCGGTGACTCAGGCCCTACAGCCGAGGTGATCGAGGTCAACGGGATCCTCGATGACGCCACCCTGCGGTATCTGGCCCGCGCAATTGATGATGCCTCCGAGACCGAACGAGAGCTCCTGATCATCCAGTTTGATTCACCGGCCGTGGTCGCGAGCTACCAGGAGCTGCAACTGGTCGCGGGACTGATCGCCGATCCTCCCCTGCCTCTGGTGGTGTGGCTGGGCCCGGCACCGGCCCGAGCGGGCGGAGGGGCGGCCCAACTCTTGTCGCTCGCTTCCACTCGGGTGGCGGCCCCAGGTTCGATCATCGAGAACTGGTCGCCGGCGGTGGTCGGGGACGAACGGGACCTCGTTGAGCCCCCATCTAATTTGGCCGACGGGATGGTGATCGACGCCACCGTTCCCGGATTGGTCGACCGGGTGGTCCCGTCGACTCGCCAGCTCTTGCAGGAACTGGATGGTTTGGAGGTAGTGGTGCGAGGACAGACCCGGGCTCTGGAAACCATCGTGGAGATCGACGGGGGCGTCACCAACATCCCCGTGACCTTCCACCAACCCGGTCTGCTGCATCGGTTTTTGCATCTGGGTGCCGCCCCGGAAGCGGCCTTCTTCTTTCTCGTGGCTGGTCTGACCCTGGCGGCTTTTGAGTTCTACGCGCTCGGGCCTGGCGCCGCGGCGGCAGTCGCAGCTCTCTCGCTCTTGCTGAGCGGCTATGGAATATCGATCCTTCCGGTGAGAGGTTGGGCCCTCGCGGCCGTGTTCGCGGGCATGGCGCTTCTCGTAGCCGGGTTTCAGCAAGGGGGGGTCCTGGGGCTGACCGCGCTGGGAACGGTGGCATTGGCCGTGGGAGGGCTGAACTTCACCTACGGAGCACCTCAGGTCAAGATCGGAGTGGTGGGGGTTGTGGCCTCGATCCTGGCGGTCTTGTTCTTCTTCTTGCTGGCCATGCCGACGGTCGGCCGGGCGAGGTTTTCAACCCCAACCCTGGGCCGCGATCACCTGGTCGGTCGGCGGGGAGTGGCCCGGGTTGACCTCACTCCGAATGGAGTGGTCGAGGTTGACGGCGCCCGGTGGCCGGCCACCGCCCATCGAGAGGCTGCGATTCGAACCGGCGAGTCGGTAACGGTCACCGGAGTGGTGGGCTGGCAGCTCGAGGTCGAGCCAGTTCGCGAAAATTGACCTTATGACTTTCCATATTTTCCCTGGCGGTTTCTGCCAGGTGTGGTTAGGTTCCCGCCGGTTCGCGTCGCCGAGGGAGGTTTCGTGAGGTTGTCGGATGATTGGCAGCTGAAGGCTCTCTGTCGAGGTAATCACGCCCATCTGTTTTTCCCCCCTTCAACCTTTGAACGCAAGGACGAGCGAGAACGGCGGGA
Source organism: Acidimicrobiia bacterium (assembly GCA_040905905.1). GTDB lineage: Bacteria > Actinomycetota > Acidimicrobiia > Spongiisociales > ZC4RG35 > JAICND01. The sequence goes on along the minus strand of JBBDQN010000007.1, from coordinate 51,540 downwards.
AGCGCGTGCCAAAGCGATTTGTCAGGTCTGTCCGGCGCGTCAGCCCTGCGGGGACTACGCCATCGATATTCGAGAGCCGTTTGGCATCTGGGGCGGCCTGACCGAGGTGGAACGCCGGGAGTTTTCGATTGTCGGTTGACCGTTAAAAGGTCGTATCCCGGACAACCCGCACGTCGGCGCGTCGTTGGGTTTTGCCCTGCGTGTCGGTCCATTCGAGAAATGGCACCGCGTATTTGCGCGTGATGCCCGCTGATTCCCGGAAGTGGCTCACGGTGAACTCGGCGGGCATCGTCTCCAACACAGACATCAGCTCTCTGATCTGAGTCGGCAAATAGACGAAGTCCTCACTGATCTTGACGAGCTCCCCGGCCCGGACCAGCGCATGTAAAAGTTCGGGATCGAGTTCGAGTTCGGAGATGCGGGGGACCGATGGTCCCTCGTTCTCCAGTCGCTGCCGGGCATTGAGCCAAACCGGGGAAGCGGAGGGGTCGGCTGCTTCTTCCCGATCGAGTTGGCTGACCAGCCCGTGGTCGATTTGGAGCCGTGACTCGGCCTTTGCCAGGGTCTCGACCATGGCCGGGGTGGTGCCGAGTCGGTCGGCGAGCAGGGCGGTCGGGGCGCCGGGTCGCATCGGCGACGATTGGTGAAAACGTCCGACGATGTCGAGAAGCTCGGTAGTGAGGCGGGCCGCCTCGTGAGGATCGACCATCAGCTCACCGACCGCCACCGCTGCGGGTGGGCGTCCTCCACCCGAATGGGCCCGCAGGGTGGCCGGAGTGGCAGATCCGCGAATCGAGAGGAGCGCGGCGGCGATGTGATCGGGACCCGACCTCAGCTGATCGGACATGACCACCGCGGCACTCCTCAGGGCAGCGCCCTGCAAAGGTGGTGAGGGGTCCAGCACCTGTCCACCGCCGACGACAACCCGACGTCCGGTGTCACGCAGGATGAACCGATCACCAACCTGAAGACAGAGCTCGGTCCTCAACTCGCACAGCAGGGTGGTGTCGCTGAGCTGGCGGGCCCGGACCGGCCAGGCACCGCTCCCGATATGAAGATGGAGTGCATTCCGTGGACCCAGCCCTTCGACCCGACGTGGATGGCGGAAGGTGGCGAGAAACCTGCGGGTAGGTTGCCAATCCCCGGGTCGACCCAACATCGCTCCACGTCCGATCTCATCCCTTTCCACTCCCACCAGGCTGACGGCCACCCGTCGAAAGGGGAGAACCGTCTCCAGGCGTGTTTCGTGGCTCTCGATGCTGCGGATGCGGGCGGCATCGGCCCCCACTCCTCCATGGGCCGGCCAGATGTCGATCGTCATCCCCGTCTCCAGGGGGGCGCCAAGGAGGGTGCCTGTGACGACCGTCCCGGCTCCGGCAATAGTGAAGCTGCGGTCGATCCACATCCGGGGTCGACCGGTTTGTGTCGGGTCGGCGGCCCGGGCCCTGGTAGCCAGAAGGTCACGGAGCTGGTCCATTCCCTCCCCGGTGGTAGCCGAGACCGGGATCACGGGCGACCCCTCCAGGGTGGTGCCGGCCAGCTGTTCTTCGATCCCGAGCCTGACCAGCTCGACGGTGTCGTTGTCGACCCGGTCGATCTTGGTCAAGGCCACTACCCCGTGGCGGACTTCGAGCAGATCGAGTACCGACAGGTGTTCCTCGGACTGGGCCTTCCATCCTTCGTCCACTGCCACGACGAAGAGGGCTACGTCGATCGCCTCGACACCGGCCAGCATGTTCTTGATGAACCTCTCGTGGCCGGGAACGTCGACAAACGAAACCTCCAAACCCCCAGGGAGGCTGGTCCAGGCGAATCCGAGGTCGATAGTTAGACCCCGGCGCTTTTCTTCCTCCCAGCGATCGGGGTCGCGCCCGGTCAGGGCCAGGGTCAGCGTCGACTTGCCGTGGTCAACATGTCCCGCCGTCCCTACGACTGGCATGCCGCCCGCAGGGCCGCCGCCAGGTGCAGGTCGGAACCAGGATCAACGGTGCGTACGTCAATCAACAGCCGCCCTGCCTGACGTCGGGCAAGTATCGGGGGGTCCGCCTTCAACAGGTCGAAGTAGGCGCTCTCGGGAGCCTCGACCTCGATCAGCGGTGTGGCCAACGCCGAGCCCGGAGCCGACCCCGCCCCAATCGTCGAGTGGCCGCTGACAATCACACCCTTGACCTGGCTGGTGGTGAGTACAGATTTGGCGCGAGCCTCCAGGTCGCGGTAGGAGAGAGTCGCCATTTCCCAGAGCGGAAGATCACCGCCATGGCCGTCGGCGTATGCCTCCAGGGTGGCGGTCAATGCGGAGGTGGTCGCCGCGTCGATCCTCAGCGCTCGTGCGGCCGGATGTCGAGAGAGGAGCTCGATGTGAGCGGCCCTACCCACGATCACGCCTGCCTGCGGTCCCCCCAGCAGTTTGTCTCCGGAGAACAACACCAGGTCGGTTCCGAGAGCGACCGCCTGACGGATTCCGGGTTCCCCGGCCAGCCAGTCTGGGGGTTTGGGCAACCAGGGAGTTGTTGAGTCGAGCAAGCCCGAGCCGGCGTCGAAGACGACCGGCACCCCGCTTTCCCTGCCAAGAGCGACCAGATCGGAGAGAGCGGTCTCTTCCGTGAACCCCTCCACGCGGAAGTTGGAAGGATGGACTTTCAGCAACAGAGCGGGCTGGAGCGCCATAGTTGCGGCGTAATCCGCCACCCTGGTCCGGTTGGTGGTCCCGATCTCGACAAGTCGGGCCCCGCTGGCGGCGAGCAACTCGGGAAGCCGGTAGCTCCCACCGATCTCGATCATTTCGCCTCGCGACACCGGTACCGGACGACCGAGGGCGAGGGCCATCAGCACCAGAAAAAGCGCCCCGGCGTTGTTGTTGACGATCAGGGCGTCTTCGGACCCGGTGAGGGTGGCGGCCAGCTTCCGCAGGTATGACGCTCGGGCTCCTCGCTCACCCGTGGCGAGGTCGATCTCGACGTTGCCGTAGCCGGTTTGAGCCGTGGTGGCCGCGGATGCAGCCGCGGGAGAGAGGAGGGCTCGACCCAGGTTGGTGTGGAGGATGACGCCAGTGGCGTTGACGACTGTTGTAGGTCGTTCACGACCGAGACGCTCGATACCGGCCCGGGCGAGTTCTTCCGCCGAGGCCTCGCCTCCCCTTGCCAGGTCCGCCCGCGCTTGTCCCACGGCCCTGCGGACCTCTTCCACCACCAGGGGTCGGGGAAGATCACCGACCGCCAGTTCACTGGCGAGTCGGTCGACTGAGGGGAGATCTCGCAAGGACATGGGTCCATCAGACTACCGATGGGCTCATAACCCGCTCAGGCCAGGAATGTCCCCTCGTTTACCCTGAAAAGGTGACAGCGAATTTGGTAGTCCCGGTGTCGGCGGCGAGCGTCATCGTCGTCGTCAACAGCCCGCTCGAGGTCCTGATGATGCGGCGTCCCTCCGGGGGCATGTTTGGAGACGCCTGGGTATTCCCTGGTGGTGTGCTCGAAACCAGCGACGGCGCAGTCAACGGCAGCGATCTATCGGCGTTTCGTCTGGCGGCGTCCCGCGAACTCCTAGAAGAGGCAGGGGTGGCCGTCAATCCGGGCGAAATGGTGTTCGTGTCGAGGTGGGTCACCCCGGTCGAGCTGCCGCGTCGCTACGACACCAGGTTCTTTCTGGCGGTAGTGGCCAGCCGACCTCCTCTCACGCTGGCTCTGGGTGAGGTGATGGAAGCGGCCTTTGTGTCGCCCGCCACCGCCCTGGTCGCCCATCAGGCCCAACAATGGCGCATGGTCTTGCCAACGGTGTCGCATCTGCGCTGGCTCTCACGTTTTGGCACGGGCGCCGAGGCGGAGCGGGCGGCCGCGGCGGCGCGGCCCGAGCCAATCCAAGCGCGCCTGAGCGAGGACGGGTCCGTGGTTGAGGTCGAGATCCCCCGGTGAAGAGAGAAAACTGGTGAAGATCGAGAAGGTGCTTGCTCCCAACCCGGGACCATTCACTGGACCCGGGACCAATACGTGGCTGCTCGACTCTGGCGGGGTGGTCATCATCGACCCCGGACCGATCATCTCCACCCATCGTGCGGCTATCGAGGAAACCGTGGGTGATCGGAAGGTGCTTTTGGTCCTCGTCACCCATACTCACCCCGACCACGCCCCGATGGCCAACCCCCTGGCCCGGCATTACGAAGTGGCGGCTCTAGGGCATCGTCCGGGCCCCGAGTTCGTGCCTGATCGACTGCTGGCCGACGGCGAGATCATCGAGCTTGGGAACGATCGGCTCGTGGTCATCCACACTCCGGGTCATTCCGACGATCATCTCTGCTTTTTGATCGGGCGAGTCCTCTTCTCAGGAGACCACATCATCGGCGGTACCTCAGTGATGATCGAAGATGCCAAGGCGTACATGACCTCGCTCACCCGTTTGCAGCGGATGGATCTCGCCCGATTGCTACCCGGACATGGCCCGGACATCGATGAACCCCAAGTGGTGATCGACTGGTATGTCGCCCATCGACGCCAGCGAGAAGAGGAGATCCTGGCTGCCGTGCTGGCGGGAGCTAGGACCGTGAAGGAGGTGGTGAAGGTCGTGTATCGAGAAGTGGATCCGGCGCTGCACCCATTGGCGGCTCGATCGGTCCAGGCCCATATGGAAAAGCTGGCGTCGGAGGGCCGGATCTAACTCACTCTTGAAGGACCATAAGCACGAGGGCCTGTGGGGGACGACAGGCCCTCGTGTTGGTCGGGGCCCCGTTGGGGGATCCAAGGCCCCGAAGAGAAGACAGCCTCCCAGCCCTCCCCCGTCTTTACCGGGCACGTTCTCGCACATCATCGGCGTTGGGGCCGGGTTAAGGGGGATACGTTTAGAGTACGCCCCAAGTGACTAGTTACTGGCGACCAGCGGAGGAACGTCTTCTCCACTGACCGCGAGCTGCTCGAGAAGTTTGGCGATCCGGCCCGTGCAGCTCTCGTCGACCACTGGTGGCAACAGTTCCACGATTCTCCTGGCTGCTGCCCTGAAAGCGAGCGCCGCTGGGTTGTCGGGGTGAGACCTGGTGACCGGCATGCCTCCGTCACCACCGGCTACGACCTCCGGATCGAGTGGCACCTGCGCCAGAAGTGGCACCAGGAGTGCCTCCGATAGCTCCGCCCCGCCCCCGCTTCCGAAGAGTTGGTACTCGACCCCGTGTTCGCAGGTGAACGAAGACATGTTCTCAATTACTCCGACTATCGGCATGTGCGAACGCCGGGCCATGTCGGCGACGCGGATCGCCACTTTCTGGGCGGCCATTTGGGGAGTAGTGACCACCACCATCTCCGCCTGGGGGAGCAGACGAGCCAGGGCCATTTGTATGTCGCCGGTACCGGGTGGCATGTCGATGACCAGGTAGTCGAGCTCACCCCAGTCGACCTGGTGCAGGAATTGCTCGAGTGCCTTGGAGAGCATCAGTCCGCGCCACATCAAGGCGGTTTCTTCGTTTTCGATGATGAGACCGGTCGACACCAGCCTGATGCCACCGACCCGGGCGGGGATGATGAGCTTGGTGGAGTCGTCAGCCTCCAGTCGGGCGTCGCTCCCCATCATGCGGGGGATGGAGAATCCCCAAATGTCGGCGTCGAGCAAACCGACTTCGAAACCCTCCTCGGCGAGCGCCACTGCCAGGTTGGCGCTGATGGTGGACTTACCTACTCCTCCTTTGCCCGAACTCACCGCCACCACCCTGGTGGTGGGGTGGACCCTTGTGGAGAGAGCCGTTTCCCGGGCCCGCATCCGGGCCCCTGACATGAGGCGGGCCCGCTGCTTCGAGGTCATCGCCGTGGTTCGCACGACCACATCACTTATCCCGGGGAGCGTCTTGACCCGACGGGCGGTTTCGCCTTCCAGAAAACCCCGCATAGGACATTGTGCCACTGTCAACATCAGGCCGATCTCGGCCACACCGTCCTCGTCCACGGTGACCGAGGTGATCATCTCCAGATCGACCACGTTGCCACCCAACTCAGGGTCGACCACCCCCCGGAGCGCCTCGTAGATGGCTTCGATAACTGGCATATAGATAACAAGGCTACCGACCGGCTGGATATGCCCCGAGCGGAAGACAGGGAATAGCGTCCACCCCGGTCCGGGTTACAATCTTGGCAATGACCCAGATTCTCAGCATCAAGTCTTCGAAGCCGATTCCGGTGGTGAGCCTGACCGATACCGCCGTTTTGAAGGTGGGCGAGTTGATCTCTGCCGAGGGAGAGCCTGGTCTGGCCCTGCGAGTGGCGGTCCGCCCCGGAGGGTGCTCGGGCTTCTCGTACGAGATGTTCTTCGATTCCGAGATCGAGACGACCGACCTGGTAGCCGAATATGGCGAGGTCAAAGTTGTGGTTGATCCAGAGTCGGCCGAGCGGCTGCAGGGGGCAACCCTGGACTACAAGGACAGCTTGATGGGTGGCGGCTTCGCCATCAACAACCCGAACGTGACCCGCTCCTGTGGATGCGGGAACAGCTTCTCCTGATCATTGCCCAAGCAAGTCCCTTCGCTTCAAAACGCTCCTAAACCGCTGGCGCCGTATTCGGTGGTGACCGAGGCAAACGGGTTCGTGTTCGTGTCGGGCCAGGTGGCTCTGGAAGTGGCGGGTGGTCCTACACCCGAAGATGTCGTCGATCAGACCCGCGTGATCATGAACAACCTCGGGGTGATTCTCGGCGATCTCGACCTCGACTACTCCGACATCGTCAAGACTTCCATTTTTCTGACCGATATCGCCGACTTCGGGCGTGTCAACGAGGCTTACGGGTCCTACTTCGATTCGGCACCACCCGCCCGCTCCACCTATCAGGTGGCAGCCCTTCCCCGTTCCGAGTTCAAGATCGAGATCGAAGCCATAGCCGCCCGCTGATACGCGGGGCCGGATACGTAGAGTTGGCCAAATGAAGCAGCAGCAGGTCTTCGCCGTGCTTGGACTGAAAGAACACAACCCTGGCAGCTACGCGGGCGAGTGGCTACCGGGTGATGGTGATGGCCTCGAGGTCCTCAATCCCGCCACCGGGACAAGCCTGGCGACGGTAGGCCAGGCCTCAGTCGAGGACTACGAGAAGGTAGTGGCCAGTTCGGTCGAGGCCTTTGAGCGGTGGCGGATCCTTCCTGCCCCGAAACGGGGCGAATACGTCCGGCTGATCGGGCAAGCCCTTCGCGAGAAGAAGGAAGCCCTCGGGGCCCTGGTCACTCTCGAGATGGGAAAGATCAGGGCTGAAGGCGAGGGCGAGGTGCAGGAGATGATCGACATCTGCGACTTCGCGGTCGGACTGTCCCGCCAGCTTTACGGTCTCACCATGGCCTCGGAGCGCCCTCTTCATCGCATGTACGAGCAGTGGCATCCACTGGGCCCGGTCGGTGTCATCACCGCCTTCAACTTCCCGGTGGCGGTGTGGTCGTGGAACGCTGCCATCGCCGCGGTTTGCGGTGACACCGTGGTGTGGAAACCATCGTCAGAAACACCGCTGACTGCAATCGCCGTGACCCGGATTGCCGCCGAGGTGATGGCAGGGTCCGGTCTTGAAGGGGTCTTCAACCTCGTCGTTGGCAAAGGTTCGGTCGTCGGCGAGCGGATGCTCAACGACGAACGTCTCCCCCTGATCAGCGCCACCGGTTCGACGAGGGTGGGGCGTCAGGTCGCCACGGCGGTCGCGACCCGCTTCGGGCGTTCCATCCTCGAACTGGGTGGCAACAACGCCATCATCGTGATGGACGACGCCAACCTCGAACTGGCGGTGCGGGCTTCATTGTTTGCCGCGGTTGGCACCGCCGGACAGCGGTGTACCTCTCTGCGAAGGCTGATCGTCCATCAGGCGATTGCCGACAAGCTCATCGATCGGCTGGTCGACGCCTATCGCCAGGTTCCGATTGGTGATCCTCTCGAGAGTGGAACCGTGATGGGACCCCTGGTCACTGCCAGGGCGATCGACGACATGATGGAGGCGCTGGCCATAGCCAAGGATCAGGGCGGTCAGGTCCTATACGGTGGCCACCGCCTCGAACGGCCCGGCAACTTTGTCGAGCCCACCATTGTCCGCATCGACAAGAACGCCGCCATCGTCCAGGAGGAGACCTTTGCCCCGATTCTCTATCTAATCGAGGTTGGTGATCTGGAAGAGGCGATCGCTGTCCAGAACGGTGTGCGCCAGGGCCTCTCGTCGGCGATCTTCACCGAGTCGCTCAAGAAGGCCGAACGATTCCTATCGGCTGTTGGCTCGGACTGTGGGATTGCCAACGTCAACATCGGCACCTCGGGAGCCGAGATCGGTGGTGCCTTCGGCGGCGAAAAAGAAACTGGTGGCGGCCGGGAGGCCGGTTCCGATTCGTGGAAGGTCTATATGCGCCGTCAGACCACCACCATCAACTGGGGCGACGATCTTCCCCTGGCGCAGGGAATCACCTTCGGATAGACGGAAGTCGGAAGATTTAGCCGAAGCGGTAGCCGACCGAGCGCACCGTGATGATCCAGGAGGCTCTTTCTTCGCCGAGCTTGGCGCGGAGACGCCGGATGTGGACATCAACTGTCCTGGCCCCGCCGTAGTAGTCGTAACCCCACACCTTCGACAGAAGCTGTTCGCGGCTCCAAACCCGGCCTTGATGCTCGATGAAGTAGCGGAGCAGTTCGTATTCCATGTAGGTGAGGTCGATCGGTCGTCCGGCCAGCGCTGCTTGGTAGGTGAGGACGTTCAGCTCGAGGTCTTTGAAGTGATGGACCTCATCGGTGCCGGCGGCGTGAGTAAGTCGACGCACGCGCAGCCTGAGTTCGGCGTGGTCGGGTGGGGCCATGACGAAGTCGCTGACCCCCACTGCCACCTCCATCATCGCCAGCTGGGAGGGGTCGATCACGGCCAGCACCGGCACCGGGTTTTCGACCGCCAGGGCCTCGAGCATGCGCAATCGACGGAGCGGCTCCTCACCCAGTTCGACTACCAGGGCACCGGCGTCCCCGGGGAACTCCCCGGTTAGCTCATCGACCAACCCAGCCTCGATTCCTGCCGCCATCAGCGCTGCGGCCAGCGCCTGTGAGTGGTCGGCGGGGAATACGGCTACATCCATCGATCAAAGGACGGGGAGATAGGTGTCGAGCTCGAAGCGGCTGACATGGTGCTGGTAGCGATCCCACTCCCGCCGTTTGTTGCGAAGGAACCAGTCGAAGACATGTTCTCCCAGAGCCTCGGCCATCAACTCCGAGCGCTCCATGCGATCGAGCGCCTCAGAAAGGGTTTCGGGAAGGCGGGCAATCCCGGCCGCCTGCCGTTCGGCGCTGGTCAGGGCGTGAACGTTGCTGTTGGCCTCGGGAGGCAATTCGTAGTTGTTGCGTATCCCCGACAGGCCGGCTGCCAGCACTGCCGAGAGGGCGAGGTAAGGGTTGGCGGCCGCATCGGGTGAGCGATATTCCACGCGAACCGACTGCGACTTCCCCTTCTTGGCCAGAGGGATTCGCACCAGCGCAGACTGATTGTTGCGAGCCCACGAGATCCAGATGGGGGCGTCGAAGCCGGCCACGAGCCTCTTGTAGGAGTTGACCCACTGGTTGGTGACGGCAGTGATCTCGGCGGCGTGGGTGAGAAGACCGGCCACGAATTGTTGACCCACCTTGGACAAGCCATTGTCAGAGCCCGGCTCGTAGAAAGAGTTGCGATCACCCTCGAACAGGGAGAGGTGGAGGTGCATGCCTGAGCCGTCGTGTGCTTCCAGCGGTTTGGGCATGAAGGTGGCATAGATGCCGTGCTCCATAGCCACCTCCTTGACCGTCAATCGGAAGGTCATGATGTTGTCGGCCATGGTCAGGGCGTCCGTGTAGCGCACGATGATCTCGTGCTGGCTGGGCGCCACCTCGTGGTGGGAGTGTTCCACCGGGATCCCCATTAACTCGAGCGCGTTGATGGTCTTGCGACGGTACTCCTGGGCAGTGTCAAGGGGGGTTAGGTCGAAATAGCCGCCTCGATCGAGCACCTGGGGCTCCGGACCGGCGTCCTGGAAGTAGAAGAACTCCAATTCGGGCGCGACGTAGAAGGTGAATCCGAGATCGGCCGCCTTGGCCAGGTTCCTCTTGAGCACCCCCCTGGGATCACCTTCGAAGGGAGTGCCGTCGGGGAGGACAATGTCACAGAACATCCGGGCTACCTGTTGGTCGGGGCGCCAGGGCAATATCTGGAACGTGGCCGGGTCGGGCTGGGCGAGCATGTCGGCTTCCTGGACCCGGGCGTAACCGTCGACGGCCGAGCCATCGAAGGTCATTCCTTCTTCAAAGGCCGTTTCGAGTTCGGCTGGGCTGATCGAAACCGACTTGAGGAAGCCCTGAACGTCGGTGAACCACAGGCGAACGAAGCGGATCCCTCGCTCCTCGACGGTCCGGAGCACGTACTCTGCTTGCTTGTTCATTTGTGTTACCTCGTTGGTAGCGGGGAAGTATGGCGGCCCCTTAGGGGGTTACAACCAGCCACTCTTCTTGAACTTGCGATAAAGCCCGGTGCACAACACCGCCATCAGCCCCAGAGCAACTGGGTAACCCCAGATCTGGTTGAGTTCGGGCATGTGGTCGAAGTTCATTCCCCACACCCCGGCCAGCATGGTTGGAACGGCGGCGATGGCGATCCACGCCGAGATTTTTCTCATGTCGTTGTTCTGACGGACGGTTACCTGGGTGAGGTTGGCCTCGAGGATCGAATTGAGAAGATCGCGGTAGCTTGTGATCCGGTTGACGACTCGCACCAGGTGGTCATGGACGTCTGCGAAGTAATGGTTCAAGTCGGAGGGGATGACTTTGTGGCGACCCATGGCCAGGTGCAGCAAGGGCTCGACCAGGGGCTGGGTTGCGTGCTCGAACTGGAGGACTTCGCGCTTCAGCCTGTAGATCCGCTGGGTGGGGTAAGTGGCGGAGTCCGAGAAGACCTCAACCTCGAGTTCGCTGATGTCTTTGTCGAGCCCTTCCAGCACAGAGGCGTAATCGTCGACTACGCGGTCGAAGATCGCCTGGAGAACGGCCCCCGGACCCACCGCAAGCTCATCGGGGCGGGCCTCGAGACCGCGGCGAACCTCGACCAGCTTCGAAGCCTCGCGGTGACGGACGGCAATCAGGAATCGGGAATCAACGAAAAGGATGATTTCGCCGAGTTCGACCACTTCGACCGGATCGACATAACGGGCCGGTTTGAGGACCACCAACAACGTGGTGCCATAAACGTCGATCTTGGGACGCTGGTGGGCATGGATGGCGTCCTCCACCGCGAGTTCGTGTAGGCCGAACTCGCGCGCCACCGCATCGAACTCGTCGATCGACGGTTCGTAAAGGCCGATCCAACAGAAGGTGTCGGGCTCCTGGCAGCGGTCGGAGGCACCCTCCAGGTCGAAAGCGCCCTCCAGGCGAAGCCCTTTCTGGTAGAGGGCGGCGTCGATGTACACGGGCAGAAACTAGTCGGAAGGCGGAAGGCGGAAGACGGAAGTAAGGACTTCTACCTCACGACTTCTTAGGTGGTCCGGGAAAGAAGGCGTTGGTTCGCCGGGCGTATTCGTCGTACCCGTGACGCCGGGTGCCGATGGTCTTCTCCAGCAGGCCCGCCCCCGAATATTTCATGAGCAGAGCGGTCATAACCAGCGGCCCGACAAGGGTCCACCATTCCCCGCCGGCAATAGCGATGAAGAAGAGACCCCACCACACGCAGAAGTCCCCGAAGTAGTTGGGGTGACGGGTTAAACGCCACAAGCCTTGGTCCATGACCTGGCCTTTGTTGGCGGAATTCGCCTTGAAGCGAGCAAGTTGCCAGTCGCCAACAGATTCAAAGAAGATGCCCACCAGCCATACGGTTATCCCGATGGCATCAAGCAACGACAGGGTCTCTCCGGAGTCGCTGCCCGCGATTCCGGCCTGGACAGGTAAAGAAACGAGCCACATCAACACACCCTGGAGGCCGAAGACAGTGCCGAGGCTTACGACGAAAAACCGATCACCGTGTTGGCGCCGCATAGCCTGGTATCGGAAGTCCTCTCCCTTGCCCAGGTTGCGCCAGGTCAAATAGCCGGTGAGCCGCAAACCCCAGACTGTGGTGAGTACGGCCAGCAGCCAGCCGCGGCTTCCAGCGGGACTAGTAGCGACCATCACCGCCCACCCCACCAACACAAATCCGAAGCCCCAGATGAGGTCCACGATCGAGGCATCTTTGACCAGTCCGCTGACAATCCACGTGAGCAACATGAGGCCAGCGACAGTGATGGCGGCGACCAGCATGACCGCAGACGCTAGCTTCGCGGCCGTGGCAGTCTTCCAACCTCTTACGACAGGACGACCAACCGAGGCCGGTGGATGGGGGCAGTGATAATCGGCACGGGAATGGCCGTGCCCGACAACGTGGTGACCAATGACGACCTGACCCTAATCATGGACACCACTGACGAGTGGATCTCCTCCCGAACCGGGGTGCTGGAACGGAGGTTTGTCGACGCAGGAGTGGGTTCGGCTGCGTTGGGTGCGCAAGCGGGGACGTCCGCACTGGCAGACGCGGGTCTGCTTCCCGATCAGATCGATGCACTGGTGACCGCCACCATGACTCCCGACTACCAGGCTCCCGGCAATGCCCCGCTCATTCAGCATGCTTTGGGCCTGGGGACGGTGGCATCGTTCGACCTTCGCCAACAATGTTCCGGGTTCCTCTATGGCCTCGATCTCGCCGATTCACTTATCGCTTCTGACCGAGCCGAAACGGTGCTGGTGGTGGGTTCTGAGGTTCATGGCAGCTACTTTCCCTGGGGAAGGGGTTTTGACATCGTGATGGGCAGATCGGACGAGGAACCCACCACTGGAGAACGCGCTCACAACACCAACCATCGCTCGTGGTCGGTGCTGTTCGGGGACGGAGCCGGTGCCGTCGTCGTCACCAGAGGAAGTTCTCGATTCGAAGGTATGTTGGCTTCTGAGCTGCGCACGGACGGCAGCCAATTCGAGCTCATCCAGGTTCCCGGCCTGGGCTTCCGGCATCGGCCCTATGTCGACCAGCAACAACTCGCTGAGGATCTGCACTTGCCGGTGATGGATGGGGTCGGGCTCTATCGACAGGCCGTGCGGTTGCTGCCCGAGGTCGTGCGGTCGGTGGCGGCCCGGGCTGGTTTTGCCGTGGAGGACCTTGACTTGATCGTGGCTCACCAGGCCAACGATCGCATCCTTGAGGGGGTCAGACGCCAGTTGGCGATGGGGGAGGACAAGATTCCGTCCAACATTGCCCGTTATGGCAACACCACCTCAGGGACCCTTCCCATCCTCTTTCACGAGCTGCGCCAGGCGGGGCGCGTGAAGCCGGGAGCCCTGGTTTGCTTTACCGCCTTTGGGGCGGGGGCCCATTGGGGGGCCCTCATCTACAGAGAACCTCTTGGTAACGTCTAGCCATGCCCCGGATTCGGGCCAATTCCATCGGCGAGCACAAAGCCATAACCCGTTCCCAGATCCTGGCCGGGACCAGAGAGTTGCTGGAGGAGACGGGCAGCGGTGACCTCAACCTGGGAGACGTGGCGGCCGCCGCCGGGATCGGTCGCACCACCCTTTACGAATACTTTCGAGATCGGGATGATCTCATTGCCTCTCTCGTTGAAGAAAGCCTGCCGGGTGTGATCGAGGGTCTGATCGAGAAGGTCGACCGACATCAACCTGCCGCGGATCAACTCCTCGATCTGGCGGTGGCAGTCGTGGAGTTTGTTGCTTCCGACCCCGTGTTGGGGCTCATCCTGCATCGAGAGGTGCCCAGGCTGAGCGCCGCCGCGCAGGATCGGATACGGATGGCGCACAGCGACCTTGCGGTTGCAGTGATGAAGACCTACGGCGAGGCAGTGGCCGCCGGGTCGTTTCGTTCGATGCCACCCGACCTGGCCGGGCGATTTATCCAGGATGTGATGATGTCGGGTGCCCGAGCAGTGATCGCTGCTGCCGATCCCCGTCGCCGTCAGGCCGAGGTGACCGGTGCCCTCAGGGACTTTCTCACCCACGGCCTTTCGAACTAGCTTTCGTCGTCCGTCCTCCGACTGGCTTCGTTATTTGTTAACCCAAAGATCACTCGGGTCGATCACAATGGGTACGAAATGGCAGACCGCTATCTGAATCGGGAGCTTTCCTGGCTCGATTTCAACGGCAGGGTCCTGGCTCTGGCGGAGAATTCCGACATCCCGCTCATGGAGCGGGTTCGGTTCCTGGCGATCTGGTCGTCCAATCAGGACGAGTTCTTTCAGGTGCGGGTAGCCGGCCTCCTCGAACAAGTCGCTCGAGGGATCTGGACACCCACCGCCGATGGTGGGACCCCGCTTGAGACTCTGGCGGCGGCGCGGGAGCTCGCCAGCGAACAATACGAGAGGGCCAGCAAAGTCTTTATCACCGATTTGGCCCCAAGGCTGGCCGCCGCCGGGATCGGATTCTCCGACTATGGAGCCCTTGACGAGGAGGACCGGCATCACCTGGACGGCCAATTCCGGGAGCGGGTTTTTCCGGTTGTTACGCCTCTGGCCGTCGATCCTTCCCACCCGTTTCCATACATTTCCAATCTCTCGCTCAACCTGGCGGTGGTGGTCCGCAACCCGGATACGCAGCTAACCCGTTTTGCTCGGGTCAAGGTCCCACCGATTCTCCCTCGTTTTGTGGTGCTGCCCGACGGCGAGCGATTTGTGCCCCTGGAGCAGGTAATCGCTGCCCATCTCTCCGATCTGTTTCCCGGCATGCAGATCCTTGCCCATCACACCTTCCGGGTGACGCGCAACGCCGATCTCGAGTTCGAGGACGAAGAGGAGACCGGCGATCTCATCCTCACCATCGAAAGCGAACTCACACGGCGTCGGTTTGGCCGGGTCGTTCGTCTGGAAGTGGCGCCTGACCTCCCCGACGACGTCCTCGATCTACTGCTGCGGGAGATGGGAGCGAGCAACGACCAGGTCTACCACCTGGAGGGCCCCCTCGATCTGGGTGGTCTCGCCAACCTGCAAACATTGACCCGTCCCGATCTCCAGTACCACGCCTTCAACGGCGTAATTCCTGCCAGGTTGTCGCCAGTTGAAGGGTCGCTTCCCGAGATCTTTGGGGTGATCAGGGATGGAGACCTCCTGGTCCATCATCCCTACGACTCCTT
Source organism: Acidimicrobiia bacterium (assembly GCA_040905905.1). Taxonomy (GTDB): domain Bacteria; phylum Actinomycetota; class Acidimicrobiia; order Spongiisociales; family ZC4RG35; genus JAICND01. Next base: position 36,447 of record JBBDQN010000007.1, on the reverse strand, counting down.
TGCATCCTCCACCGAAGCGTTTCTGACCCAGGCGGCCCGTGATCCACGGGTCCTGGCCATCAAACAGACCCTTTACCGGACCAGTCGCGATAGCCCGGTGATGCTGTCGCTCATTCACGCCGCCAATGAAGGCAAACAGGTGGTGGCACTCGTCGAGTTAAAAGCCCGATTTGACGAAGAACGCAACATCGAGTGGGCGCAACGCCTCGAAGACGCCGGAGTCCATGTGGTCTACGGCGTCGCAGGCCTCAAGACTCACACCAAACTTTCGTTGGTGGTTCGCGACGAGGGAGAAACCATTCGCCGCTACTGCCATATCGGCACCGGCAACTACAACGAGTCGACAGCCCGCATCTACGAGGACGTGGGTCTGTTCACTGTCGATCCGGATCTCGGTGCCGACCTCTCCGACCTCTTCAACTTTCTCACGGGTTACAGCCGTCAGCGGACCTATCGCAAGCTCGCAGTTTCCCCGGATGGGATCCGCCGGCGCTTGATGGATTTGATCCATCACGAGTCGGCGATGCCGGACGGGATGATCACACTGAAGATGAACTCCCTAGTCGACTCAGGAATGATCGACGCCCTCTATGAAGCCTCCGAAGCCGGGGTCCGCATCGACCTGATCGTCCGCGGCATCTGCTGTCTGGTGCCGGGCGTGCCCGGTCAGTCGTCGAACATCCGGGTCCGTTCAATCGTCGGGCGCTATCTCGAACACTCCCGCATTTTCAGGTTTGGCTCGCGCTCGCGGAGTCGGACCTATTTGATTGGTTCGGCCGATCTGATGCCACGGAACCTCGATCGTCGGGTGGAAGCATTGGCTCCAGTTGAGGACCCCGACCTCCAGTTCCGGCTCGACGAGATCTTCGACGTTCTTCTCTCCGCTGACGAACTTGCCTGGGAATTGGGCCCTGACGGGTCGTGGTCCAGGGTGGCTTCCGAACAGGGGGTCAACGCCCAGGACGCCCTGATCGGGCTTGCCCAAGCACGGGCCCGAGCTCTCCTCTAACCCCCTTCTTGCGTAGAAAACCGCCCGAAAACGGCGTGGATCTACGCAAAAACGGGGATGGAGGGGCGGACAACGTTTACCTCCTGTTAACCAGTGGGCCGCGGCTCCGTAAACGGTCCTTCCTACGTTGGCCAGGCGCGGGCTAATCCCGCTCGCCGACAAGGAGATTGAGGAGAATGAATCGATCAAAGCCGGCCTTGCTAGGCGTGCTGCTGCTGGTCGTGGCCGCCTGCGGTGGCTCTAGCACTACCACAACAGCAACGGTTGTTCCTACGACCACGACCGACGGTAGCGCCCCTCCCACCACCGAGGAAGGGCTGCCGCTGATTGACCCGTTTTCCGTTTCGGGTGACATCGTCACGGCCGGTAGTTCGACCGTGTTCCCCCTCTCGGAGGCGGTTGCCGCCCGGTTTGAAGACGAGGGTTACGCCGACACCATCACCATCGACAGCATTGGCACCGGTGCCGGGTTCGAGCGTTTCTGTGTGGCCGGTGAATCCGATGTCTCCAACGCCAGCCGGGCCATTGAAGGCGACGAGGTCGCCCTTTGCCAGGCGATCGAGCGGGAACCAATCGAGTTCCGCGTCGGGACCGATGCCCTCGCGGTAGTGGTAAGCCCCAATAACTACTTCGTCGAAAGCCTCACGGTTGCACAGGTTGCACTGGCCTTCTCAACCGCCGCCACCTGGGCTGATGTCGATCCCAGCTTCCCGGCGCACCCCATTCAGCGATTCTCCCCCGGCGAGGACTCGGGCACCTTCGACTACTTTGTCGAAGCGGTTCTCGACGACGACCCGGCTCCACTGCTAAGGGCATCGAACTTGCAGCTTTCCGAGGACGACAACTTTCTGGTGCAGGGCATTCAAGGAGACACTTGCGAAGAGGGGAACATCGCTTCGAGGTGTGCCGTGGCGTACTTCGGCTACGCGTATTACCTCGAGAACGAAGGTGACCTCAAGATCCTGAGCGTGGACGGAGTTGATGCCAGTCAGGCCAATGTTGACAATGGCACCTACCCCCTGGCGCGTCCGTTGTTCATCTATAGCGATGCCTCGATCATGGCGGACAAACCGCAGGTGGCTTCATTCATTGCCTACTACCTGGATGTGGTCAACGACCTGATCACTGACGTGGGCTACTTTCCCGCCCCGGAGGCCGACTTCCAGTCAGCCGTCGATGCCTGGTTGGAGGCATCGGGTACGTGAGTGACCGGTAGCATCCCGCAGCGTTCCATGGCCACCGAATTGGCAACAACCACCGCCAGCGGCCATTCGCTGCGGCGTCGCTCCCGCCCGACCGAAGCGATCATTCAGGGAGGTCTGTTCCTGGCCGGCGCGGTGTCGATCCTGACCACGATCGGCATCGTCTACGAGCTTGGCAAGGAGGCCCTGCTCTTCTTCCAAGATCCTGCCGTTTCTCCTGTTGAGTTCTTTACCTCGACCGTTTGGCAGCCCTCTCTGGGCGAGTTTGGAATCGCACCGCTATTGCTGGCAACCCTGCTGACCTCGTTTATTGGTATGTTGGTGGCGCTGCCGATCGGACTCGCCTCGGCCATCTATCTCTCCGAGTACGCCTCGAGTCGCGTCCGCAAGTTCTTCAAACCCGTTCTCGAGGTCCTGGCCGGAGTCCCAACGGTGGTCTACGGGTATTTCGCCCTGCTGTTCATGACCCCGCTGCTCCGCAGGATCTTCGGTCAGGGCACTGTCGAGATCTTCAACGATGCTTCGGCGGGGGTGGTGATCGGGATCCTCGTGATTCCACTGGTTTCGTCTTTGGCTGAAGATGCCCTGTCGGCAGTGCCGCGATCATTGCGGGAAGCCTCTATGGCTTTGGGCGCCACCAAATTTGAGACCGCGGTCCGAATAGTTGTCCCTGCCGCCCTGTCGGGCATCTCGGCCGCCTTCATGATCGCGATATCCCGGGCCATCGGAGAAACGATGATCGTGGCCATCGCGGCCGGGGCCGGGCCCAAGAACTTCGTCCTTGGCGAAGACAGCCTGCTCGGATACATCCTGAACCCGTTTGTGGCCGGTGAGACCATGACCGGTCACATTGTCCGCATCTCCGGGGGCGACATCAGCTACGCCAGCCTGCAATACAACAGCCTCTTCGCCATCGGTTTGACCCTGTTCGTCATCACGTTGCTTCTCAACCTGGTCAGCCAGCGGATAGTCCGGCGCTTCCGTGAGGTCTACGAATGACCCTGCAGAAGGAGATGAAGGCGGTGCGCGGGGTGGTCAAGGGGACCTTTCCAGAGGGGCCGGCTGCAGTGGGGCTGGCTCGTCGTCGAGCGCGGCGCGGCCTGGCCTACCGGTTGTTGTTTCTGGGGGCGCTCTTGCTTGCGGTGCTCGCTCTGCTGACATTGGTCTACACCGTCATCAACCAGGCTTTCGGGTTGGTGGCTACGGAAAACACCATCGCCCCCGAGGAGGTCATCGCTGAGTTCAACCTCCCGCCCGACCAGGATCTCGCCTCCGTCGACAAAGACATGCTGGTAGTGATCCTCCAGGGGCATATCGCCGCCAATGCCGGCCGCCGGTTGGAGAGGGATCAGCGGTTCTACGACGATCGCCTGGTTTTCGAGCCCCAACAGAGCTGGGATGTGCTGTGCGCCGGACCCGACGCCACGCCCGGATGCACCCTGCCCGCCCGCGACCAGGCCTCGGTGTATCAGTTGGTGCTCGAGCGGGTGATTGAACCCAACGCGGTGGCCACGTGGAACCTGGTCGAGAGCATCGTTTCCCGCCCCCAGATCGAGGCCCTGGTTGCGGCCGAGTACCCGGAGGCGACGCTCGACTTTCGTTCCTGGGTGTCGGGGAACTTCGTGCGCTCGCCTCAGAATCCCGAACCCGAGGTGGCGGGCATCCGCACTGCCATACTCGGCTCCTTGTGGCTGTTGGCCGTCACCGCCCTCTTTGCTTTTCCCGTGGGAGTGGCGGCGGCGATCTATCTGGAGGAGTACGCCGGCGTCAGCCGGCTCAACCGTTTGATCCAGACCAACATCAACAACCTGGCCGGCGTGCCCTCGATCATCTACGGAATGCTGGGCCTCGCCATCTTCGTCAGGGCTCTGGAGAGCTTCACCAGCGGTTCAGCGGTAGGGGCGACTGCCGCAGGCGACGTGGCCAACGGCCGCACGGTGCTCTCGGCCGGGCTCACCCTTGGGTTGCTGGTGTTGCCGGTGGTGATCATCAGCGCCCAGGAAGCCATCAGAGCCGTGCCCCAATCGCTCCGTCGGGCGGGTCTCGCCCTAGGGGCAAGCAAGTGGCAAACGATCAGGGCCCACGTTCTTCCCAACGCAGCTCCGGGAATCCTGACCGGGGCGATTTTGTCGATGGCCCGGGCGTTTGGGGAGAGTGCCCCCCTGGTGGTGGTCGGCGCGTCGACGTTTATCACCGTCGACCCGAGCGGTCCTTTTTCGAAGTTCACCGCGCTGCCCATACAGATCTTTCAGTGGACCTCCCGACCGCAGCCGGAGTTCCAACACATCGCCGCAGCCGCCATCGTGGTTCTACTCGTCATGTTGCTGGCCTTGAATGGCACCGCCATCATTCTTCGCAACAGGTTCCAGAGGGGCTATTGATGGAAATGTTGGAGAAAGAGGAGGGCATCGACTTGACCGCCAGCCTGCCTCCCGCCCCGGCAGCTCCGACGAAGCGGGTAGTGGTGCGGGCGCGGGACCTGTCGGTCTTCTACGGCAACTTCCAGGCCGTCAAGGACATTGACCTGGCTTGCATCGCCAACCAGATCACGGCCTTGATTGGCCCCTCTGGTTGCGGTAAAAGCACCGTGATCAGGTCCTTTAATCGCATGAATGATCTGATCCCCGCTGCCCGGGTGGAAGGCCAGATCCTCTTCGATGACGTCGACATCTACGGTCCCGGAGTCGACCCGGTCGAGGTGCGTCGACGGGTAGGGATGGTGTTCCAGAAACCCAACCCGTTCCCGAAGAGCATTTACGACAACGTTGCCTGGGGAGCGAAGGTCAACGGTTTCAAAGGCGACCTGGACGGTTTGGTCGAAGGGGCTCTCCGTCAGGCGGTTCTCTGGGACGAGGTCAAGGACAAGCTCGCGGAGAGCGGGTACTCGCTGTCGGGCGGCCAGCAACAGAGGCTGTGCATCGCCCGGGCGATTGCCGTCAAGCCGGAGATCGTGCTGATGGACGAACCCACATCGGCCCTCGACCCCGTCGCCACTCTGCGCATCGAGGAGTTGTTGCAGGACCTCAAACAGCGCTACACGATCATCATCGTCACCCACAACATGCAGCAGGCTGCCCGCGCTTCTGACTACACGGCATTCTTCAACATGAACTCGGACCGGGCCGGCTACCTGGTCGAGTATGGCCGCACCGAGGAGATCTTCACCAAACCCCGCGAGCAGACCACCGAGGACTACATCACTGGACGGTTCGGATGACTGACATTCGCTCTCACTTCCATCACGAGCTCTCTGATTTGGAGCAGACCCTTCTCAACGTGGCCGACCAGGCCGAGCAGATGGTCGGTATGGCGGTTGACGCCGTATGCCTGCCCGACATGGAACTGGCTGCACGGGTGGTGGCGCTCGACAACCAGATCGACAAGATCTACTTGGAGGTCCACGACCGATGGCTCACCCTGATGGCGCGCCAACAGCCGATGGCCAGCGACCTGAGAATGATGTCGGTTCTGCTTCATCTCAACACCACCCTCGAACGGATGGGTGACCAGTGTGTCAACATCGCCAAGATGGCGCAGATCACCTACGGGTTGCCGCGGTCTGAGCGGATCATTGCCCAGATCCGGGAGATGGGGGATCTGGTCCGCCAGATGATCCGCACGGGAGTGGAAGCACTAGTTCGCCGCGACATAGACGAAGCCTTGCTCTTGCCGGCGATGGACGAACCGGTCGATCGGCTCAATCGCAATATGTACCGGGAGGTAGTGGAATGCGGTTCAGACCCGTCGCTCCTCGAGTGGGCGATCCGGATGATGTTGGTCAGCCGGGCACTTGAGCGGATCGGCGATCAGGTTGTCGATATTGCCGAACAAACCGCGTTCCTGCTTACCGGCGAGATGATGGAGTTCAACGAAGATGGGATCCTCGGCACCGACTAGCGACTACCGGCCGCGGGTGCTGGTAGTGGAGGACGAGCTCGCGATAGTTGAGGCAATCAAATATGCCCTCGACCTCGAGGGCTTCCAGGTCACCTCCGCATCGGGTGGCCGGGAAGGGCTGGAGGCCGCCCGGCTGCTCAACCCCGCTCTCGTCCTGCTCGACGTGATGTTGCCAGGCATGTCCGGGCTCGATGTCTGCCGCCAGCTCCGGCGGGAGTCGGACGTCCCGATCATCATGCTCACTGCCAAGGAAGGTGAGGCGGACAAGGTGGCCGGCCTGGAGTTGGGTGCCGACGATTACATGACCAAGCCTTTCTCGATGCGGGAACTGGTGGCGAGGGTGAGGGCTCAGATCCGGCGCTCGGAGAAGTCGGGCGCCCTGGCTGACACCAATGAGGTCCTGCGCGGCGGCAGCATCGAGCTCGATGTTGACGCCCACGAGGTGCGGGTGGAAGGTCAGCCGATACCTCTGCGCCCCAAGGAGTTCGATTTGCTCGAGTCGCTGATGAGACGCAAGGGCCGGCTTGCTGCCCGAGACGCTCTCATCGATGAGGTTTGGGGTCCGGGATACTTCGGCGCCACCAAGACCCTTGACGTCCACATCAAGCGGTTGCGACAAAAGCTCGAACCCGGCGGGGCGGGCTCCCGCCACATCGTCACGGTGCGAGGTTTGGGCTACAAGTTCATTGATGAGTAGTCAGCACCGGCGCCTCGCCCCCCGGCTCTTGGCCGCGTATGCCGTTGCCTTCAACCTGATCCTGGCTGTGGTTCTTTGGGTCGACAGTTCTGCTGGTCGGGTGGTCGGCGTGATCATCGGGGGCCTGGCCGGCGCTGCGCTGATCCTGGTTGAGGGACGGCGCCTGCAGGGGGAGGCGGACCGGTTGAACGAGCGGATGGACCGCGAGACCAGCGAAGCCGAGGACAGAGCCCGACGGGCGGAGGAGGAGCGACGCCTCCTCGAGCAAGTCCTGGCGGTGGTCCGCCAGGGAGTTGTCCTGGTGGGGGAGGACGACGTCATTGCCTACGCCAACCAGGCTGCCCTTGAGCTGGTTCGACCGGCTGAGAAGCTGGCCACTCTGGTCCCCCGCCGCCTCCAGCGGCTGGTCCGCCAGGCGCGGCTCGAACAGACCGTGGCCGAAGGCGATATGGAGCACGGTTCTCCGGTGCGCACCTTGCGCGCTGCCGCCGTGCTCTTTCCGGCGGACAAGCGGGTCCTCATCACCATCACCGACGTCACCGCCAAAAACCGGATCGAGGCGGTCCGCCGCGACTTCGTTGCCGCGGCCTCGCACGAGCTCAAGACCCCGGTGGCGGCGATGCTGGCATCGGCTGAGGCCCTCAACCTGGCCCTGACTCGCGATCCAGCGTCGGCGCAGCGATTCGCGGTTCAGGTCGAACGCTCCGCCCAGCAACTGGCCAGATTGGTGAGCGATCTACTCGACCTCTCCCGGGTGGAGTCGACCGTGATGGAAGCCGAACCGGTGCGGGTCGATCAACTTGTGCAAGCCGAGGTGAGCAGGCTGCAAGGGACCGCCGACGAAGCAGGCTGCCATCTCGGGCTGGAGGCCGAACCTGTCCGCGTGGCTGGCAACCCCCACGATCTGAGACTGGCTGTTCGCAACCTTCTCGACAACGCCCTGCGCCACACCTCCTCAGGCGGATCGGTGACGGTGACGGTTTTGACCCGGGACGGCCGTTGCGCCATTGCGGTCAGCGACAGCGGCGAAGGTATCCCCCAACGGGAGCTACCCCGAATCTTCGAGCGCTTCTATCGAGTTGACAGCGCTCGGTCGAGATCGACAGGAGGAACGGGCTTGGGCCTGGCAATCGTCAAACACGTCGCCGAGGGCCACGGCGGTACGGTGACAGTCGAGTCCGAATTGGGAGTGGGATCGAGCTTTCGGATCGACCTGCCTGCGTTAGTGGATTGAGCGGTCAGGAAGCCGAGGCCGGTGCGAACCAGAATGTGTTGAGGGTGCCCAGGGTCCCGTTGATCGTCAGTTCCAGCAAGGCTTCGTTGAAAGGCCCGACGAGATCGGAGCCGGGGGTGAAGATCAAAGCGAGCTCACCCGAGCCCAGAACCCCTTCGATCTGCTTGACATCCTGGTCCCCGGTGCCCACATAACCCTGGCCCGCGTAGTCAAAGATCACCACCGCGTCGACCTCACCGCCGATCATGCCCGCGATGGCTGCCTCCAGCGTGGGCAAGGCACGCGTTCGACCGGTGCCCCAGGTGTCGAGAGCCACCTGATGATTGGCGGTCCCTGTCACCGCGCCCACGGTGGCGCTGCTGGCGGAGAACTCACTCACTGTGTTGAACCTGGTCTCGTCGGCACGAACGACCAGTCGCTGTTCCATGGGAAGAATGGGGTTGGAGAACTCGACGCCGGCGCCCGCCGGGTCGGACACCAGGCTCGCGTCTCCCGCCGCATCGGCGGCGCCCTGTGCCACCGATGACGTGACCGCGTCCTCGGCCACCTCGTCAAACACGATCTGACAGTTGAGAGCGTCACAAATTGCCGCAAATGCCTCGTAGTCCCAGCCGTTGTTGACGCCGTTGTCGGTGAAGTTGAACGGGAAGGTGGCGTTGTCCACCGCGACGGTGACGGTTCGGCCGGTCAAGTCGGGAAGATTGCTGGTGGGCTCGGTAGTCCCCGACCCGTCGCCGATGGTGCTGGTGGTAGCGCCGGTGGTCAGCGTCGTTCCGCCTGAGGTAGTCGTGCTTTCGCCGTCATCCGTGCAGGCCGCCACCAGCATCATCACCGCCAGCGGAGCGAGCAGCCAACGCCTGAGCGTCATTGAGACCTCCTGGTCTGCCAATTGCCAGGCTACCAACCTGGTGGAAAAGCCCGGCTGTCTGTCTTCTGGCCCGGTTTAAGTAGTCTGACGTGTCGTGTCCATGCTCTCTCAGATCCGGCGACCATCCGACCTTCGTCACCTCACCCCGGAACAACTCGAGGAGCTGTGCGCCGATGTGCGGAATTTCCTGATCGAGAACATCTCCAGGACGGGTGGGCACCTGAGCCCCAACCTTGGTGTGGTGGAGCTGACGGTGGCCCTTCACCGGGTATTCGACAGCCCCCATGACCGGCTCATTTGGGACGTCGGGCACCAGTGTTACGTGCACAAGCTCCTAACGGGCCGTCAGGCCGACTTCGAATCGCTGCGTCGATACGGGGGTCTTTCCGGATACCCGAGTCGGGAAGAGAGTGTCCACGACTTTGTCGAAAACAGCCACGCCTCTACCTCGTTGTCCTATGCGCTCGGACATGCCCTCACCTATCCCGACTACTGGACCGTGGCGATAATCGGCGATGGCGCCCTTACCGGGGGAATGGCGCACGAGGCCCTGAACCACATCGCCGTGACAAGGCCATCCAACCTGATGATCATCGTCAACGACAACGGCCGTTCATACGCGCCGACGGTGGGTGGCCTGGCTGCTCTTGCCAGCCTCGCCCATTACCGCCTCGACCCCCGTTATGAGTGGGCCAAACGCACCTTCGGCCGGTTGTTGCGGGGGCTTCCATTGGTGGGTGAAACCGCCGACGAACTCGCTAATCGCTTTAAGGAGGCCGTCAAACAGATCGTCGAGCCCTCCACGGTTTTCGACACTCTGGGTCTCAAGTATTCAGGACGGATCGACGGGCACGATCTCGGTCTTCTCGAAGAGACGATGCGTCGTGGCCGGGAATTCGGCGAGCCTGTGATCGTTCATGTCCTCACCGAGAAAGGCCGGGGATATCGCCCGGCCATCGACGACGAGTTGGAGAAGCTGCATGGCGTGAGTTCTTTCGACGTTGCCACGGGCAAAGCACTCAAAACGGAACTGAAGATGACGGACGTGGCTGGTCGGGCCCTGCTCGAGGCAGCCCGGCGACGACCAGAGGTCATGGCGATTTCGGCTGCCATGATCTCATCCACCGGGCTCCAGGAAATGGCCGAGGAGTTCCCGGAGAGGGTGATCGACACCGCCATCGCCGAACAACACACGGTCACCCTGGCGGCCGGGATGGCCATGGCCGGCAAACGCCCGGTGGTGGCGATCTATTCGAGCTTTCTACAGAGGGCCTTCGACCAAGTCATCACCGACGTCGCCCTGCACAATCTCCCGGTCACGTTTTTGATCGACCGGGCGGGAATCACCGGGCCTGATGGACCTTCCCACCATGGCGCCTTCGATCTCACCTATCTGCGGATGGTTCCCAACATGGTGGTGGGCGCTCCCGCCGACGCGGTCGAGCTAGCCGGGATGCTTGAAAGTGCGTTGGATCACGACGGGCCGATCGCAATTCGTTTTCCCAAGGCGTCGGTGTCGGCCCTTCCCCAACTGCCTGCTGAACCGATCCCAATCGGAGTCTGGGAAGAACTCTCCGAAGGCGACGAGTTGCTGTTCTTGGCCGTCGGCCGGATGGTGGAGGTGGCGCAAAAAGCAGCTGCGAGCCTGGCCGGGAAGGGGATCTCTTGTGGCGTTGTCAACGCTCGTTGGGTCAAACCGCTCGACCCCCGACTAGTGGAGTGGGTTTCCCGATATCGGAAAGTGGTCACGATCGAAGACAACGTCCGGTCGGGAGGATTCGGCGCCGCCGTTCTGGAAACATTGTCAGCGACGGCCGATTCCAGCAAGGTCACGATACTGGGACTTCCTGACCGGTTCCTGCCCGGCGGGTCTGTTGACGAATTGATGCGCGAACTCGGTCTTGATGCCGAAGGGGTGGTCAAGCAGGTTGGCGCTTTGTTCGGCTAGACCGCCGACAGATCCTGTTCCTCTGGCAGGTGCTCGCCCGGCTGTGACTCGATGAAGGTGATGAAGCGGGGAGCGCTGTCGACTGCTGCGTAGAAGACGACGGGGGCTTGGGGATCTTCCACCTCCACCACTGGCACCCATCCCGTGAACCGGGTCAGATCCCGGCTCTCGATGACAGACACCGCGTTGCGACCCGGGAGCCCCAGTGCGCCCACCATCAACATGGCGACGACCGCCATGGAGCCGTGGAGAGCGGGCCGGGCAAACGGGCGAAGGATGCGGACGATCCCGTGGGTGCGAGAGCGGGGTCGGTGGGGATCGGAGATTATCCGTCGACGGAGCTCCGCTTCGAGGCGGTCCCAGAAGTCGGGCGTCTCGGGTGCGGGTGGCCGGTGCAACTTAGAAGGCATGGCGAGCCTCGGCTTCGATGGCGGGACCTTCCAACATCTGTCGCAGATGGCGCCGAGCCCGGGAGAGCCGCAGCCTTGCAGCGTTCGGGCTGAGGTTGAGCACCAGGGCGGCTTCGGAAGGGGTGAGGCCGTCGTATGCCACCAACTCGAGAACCTCGCGTTCCCCCAAAGAGAGGCAGGCAAGAGCCGCTTCCAATACCGGCGCCTGACGGGAAGCATCGATGGCAGAAGCGACGGCGTCGTCCTCAGACGAAGTGAAAAGCACATGGGTGTTGCTGGCTTTGACCAGGAGGCGGAGCGCTCCTGCCCTGCGTCGCCGTTGCCTGGCCAACACGCGCCGGGCGATGCCGAACAGCCATGGAAGGGCTGTGTCGGTTTCGGGGATGTAACGCCCGGCGGCCTGGAGGGCTATCAAGAAAGTGTCGGAAACAAGATCGGCGACGTCCTCGGGGTCGTTGCAGCGCCGGACCCCGTAGAGAGTGACCGGACCCACGTGACGGCGGAAAAAGATGGCGTAGGCGTCGGCATCGCCGCGGGCGGCATCGTCGAGGAGTTTGGCGTCGATGGCTGCGACCGTTGCCTCGTACATTTCTGAGCTACAAGGATGGCACATCCAGGCGCATTTCGCAGAAGAGGCTGCCCAGCCAAAGGTATTGCCCAGTTGCTATGGTCGGACGGTCGCGAAAGCTTGGGAGGAAAAATGAGAAGAAACCTGGTGGTTCTTGGGGTGATTTGCCTGGCTCTGGCAGCGTGTACCCCAGCCGCCGACACGACGACCACTGCTGGCGAAAACGGAGTTGAAGCACCCGCCGGCGAGACCCTGGCCGCCGTCCAGGCGCGAGGAACGCTCAACTGCGGCGTCAACGATGCCGTGCCAGGCTTCGGATTCCGCGACCCTGATGGGAACCTTGTCGGTTTCGATGTCGATTTCTGCAAGGCGGTGGCTGCAGCCGTGCTGGGAGATCCTGGTGCGATTGAGTACATTCCGCTGACCGCCCAGCAGCGCTTCACAGCATTGCAATCGGGGGAGATCGATGTACTCATCCGGAATACCACCTGGACGGCTACCCGTGACGGTTCGGAAGGAGCGACCTTCCTCCACACGACCTTCTATGACGGTCAAGGAATGATGGTTAGAGCCGATAGCGGCTTTGCCAGCATTGAAGACATGGCTGATACATCAGTTTGCGTTTTGACCGGCACCACGACCGAACTCAACCTGGCGACGCGGTTCGGCTCGATTCCATTCACACCCTTGACCTTCGACGCCAACGACACTCTGCAGGCAGCCTTCGTAGCTGGGCAATGTGAAGGCTGGACATCGGACAAGAGCCAGTTGGCCGGGGTCCGGGCCAATTTCCCTGAAGCCGATGGCGGCCCCGAAGGGCTGGTGATACTGGATGAGACGTTCTCCAAGGAGCCGCTTGGACCGGTGGTTCGTGATGGCGACACGCAATGGGCTCAGGTCGTCGACTGGGCAACCCTGGCACCGGTGCTCGCCGAGGAACTCGGCATCGACTCCGCCAATGTGAACTCGTTCGAGACCACCGAGAACGATGAGTTTCGGAGGTTCCTCGGCCTCGAGATCACGACGACGGCCGAAGACGGCACCGAGACGGTGGCGATCTTTGACTCGGGACTCGGACTGGGTTCGACCTGGGCTGTGGATGTCATCACGGCTGTTGGCAACTACGCCGAGATCTACGCCCGCCATGTGGAGCCGTTGGGTGTTCCCCGAGGCGTCAACTCACTCTGGACCGACGGTGGGCTCCTTTACGCCCCGCCATTCCGTTGATAACAAGAGAGGGGGGCGGCTGTGTCCCGCCCCCCAAACTCTCTAACTTGACCACCTGACGTGACGACTGGCTGATGTGACGACTGGGGCCGAGGCCTCGCGACCGCCCCTGTGGCGTGATCTCAGGATTCTTCGGATTGTGTTGCAGGTGGCAGCGCTGGTTGGTACCGGGCTTTTGCTCTATGTGCTCTGGTTCAACCTCACCAACAACCTGCGCGCTCAGGGTATAAGGACGGACTTCGGGTTCCTCGACCAACCGTTTGGCGTGCAGATACCGGACGCCGCGCTCAGCCGCGGTGCCCCGGTTCGGCAGGCGTTCCTGGTGGGGATCAAGAACACCCTCGCTTTGGTTGTGGTTGGCCTGCCGCTGCTGACGATCATCGGAGTGGTGGTGGGGGTGGCCCGGTTATCGACCAATTGGCTGGCGGCCAGAGCGGCCGCCTTATACGTGGAGTTGTTCCGCAACCTGCCGCCACTGCTCATCATCGTGTTTGTATTCCGGGCCCTGATCCTCCAGCTTCCACCCTCCCGGGCGCCGATCACTCCATTTGGTTGGTTGGTGATCAGCAACCTGCGTATCACCGTTCCCGGGTTTGAAGCCAATCAGACGTTTGCGGTATTCCGCCTGGTAATGACCGCCGCTTTGATTGGGGCGGCGGTCGTCTGGTGGTGGCGGACGAGGCTGTCGGATCGAACCGGCGCTCCTCATCACAGGTGGTTGTGGTCGCTCGGGTTGGTCGTTTCGGTCGGGGCGATCAGCTTTGTCCTTTTTGATCGCCCCTTCGGCATCTCGCGACCCACCCTCGATGGCCGGGTTGTCACCGGCGGGTTCAGCGGACTCGGTGGCTTCTTCGCGGTGCTGATCGCCCTAGTCATTTATACGGCGAGTCATGTGGCTGAGATCGTGCGCGGTTCCCTCCAGGCCGTCCCCAAAGGTCAGACCGAAGCGGCCCATGCCCTGGCCTTGAGCGGGTTCCAGCGGCTTCGTTTCGTCACCCTGCCCCAGGCAATGCGAATAGCTCTGCCTCCCGTCATCAACCAGTACCTCAACTTCACCAAGAACACCTCGCTGGCACTGGCCGTCGGGTATGCCGAGATCACCACCCTTGCCTTTCAGTCGATTGGCAATGGTCAACCGGCGCCCCAAGTCATCCTGTTGCTGATGTCGGTCTACCTGTTCTTCTCGCTGGCCATTTCGTTGGCGGTGAACCTCCTCAACCGGCGGCTCCAGGTGGTTACCAGGTGACCGTTGCTGAGGTTGAGACGACCGACACCGCGAGACCCGTGCAGAGGCTGTCGCCCCGCCAATGGACCCGCCGCCACCTCTTTCGCACCTGGTACGACGCTCTCATCACCGCCGGCTTCGGGGCTTTGTTCGCGTGGGTCCTGGTAGGAGTGGTCCGGTTCCTCTTAACCGCCGATTACACAATCCTCCGGCTCAACCTCACCCTCTTCATGCTGGGCAGCTTCCCCCGCAACCAACTACACCGGCCGGCGGCCGCGCTCCTTCTCATCGCCCTGGCCGTGGGGTTGGCGGCGGGAGCGTTGTCAGCGCAAAGGCGCGAAATCGCGGCGGTCGCTGGTCTTCCCTATCGGCCGGGTCGCACCAGGGAGGTCGTCCGCCGATTCTGGCCGGCCCTGGTTCTGGTGGTGATTTTCCTCGCCCTGACCGAAACCATCACGCCAACCCTTCTCGCCGTTGGCGCCGCTGCCCTGGGTTTTGCCGGCACCTGGCTGGGCAAAAGGCTCCCGGAAAACGCCCGGAAAGCGTCATGGGCCTTCCTGTTGGTGCTGCCGCTGGCCGTCTACTTCATCCTGGCCGGCTGGGGGGGAGTGGGCTGGCGTGGATGGGGTGGCCTCCATCTCAACCTCTTCCTCACCTTTGCCGGAATCCTCCTGGCCTTCCCGCTGGGATTGTTGCTCGCCCTGGGGAGACGTTCCTCGCTGCCGGCCGTGAGGACCCTGTCGGTGGCCTACATCGAGTTCATCCGCGGCGTTCCTTTGATCACCCTGCTCCTCATGGGGGCATTTGCACTCGGCTTGTTCCTCCCGTCGGGTCTCGCGCCTGGGATTGTGACCCGAGTCCTGATCGCCATCACCCTTTTCGAATCGGCCTACATCGCTGAGGTGGTCAGGGGCGGCTTGCAGGCGGTGCCGCGAGGCCAAGTCGAGGCTGCGCAGGCTTTGGGTTTGTCCCCCTGGAAGGTCATGCGCCTGATTGTCCTGCCACAGGCTTTGCGGGCGACCATTCCGGCCATGGTCGGTCAGTTCATCAGCCTCTTCAAGGACACCACTCTGGTTGGGGTGGTGGGGCTTCCTGAAGTTCTCAGCGTGGGCCAGGACGTGAACACCCAACCGCAGTTTCTCGCCCAGGGTCTAGAGCGGCTGACTCTTCCCTTTGCCGGTCTGATCTTCTGGGTAGGGTCGTACACGATGTCGCGGGAGGCCCGGAGGTTGGAGCGCAAACTCGGCGTGGGTGAGAGATGACCGACACCGGTGCATTGGCAGACGCCACCCACGCCAAAGGTGACGAGATCATCATCCTCGAAGGAGTCGACAAGTACTTCGGTGACTTTCAGGCTCTTCGCAATATCAACATGCGGATTGGCCGAAAGGAGGTCGTCGTTGTCATCGGCCCCTCTGGCGGTGGCAAGTCAACTTTGATCCGCTGCATCAATCGGCTGGAGAAACACGATCGGGGCCGTGTCGTCATCGATGGGATCGAGCTCACCGACGACATCAAGAACATCCAGGAGGTGCGGCGCGAGACCGGGATGGTCTTTCAACAGTTCAACCTCTTTCCGCATGTCACGGTGCTCGAGAACGTGACACTCGCTCCCAGGCAAGTGCGAAGGATGCCTAAGAAGGAAGCCGAGGAACTGGCAATGGCCATGCTGACGCGGGTCAAGATCCCCGAGCAGGCCAGGAAGTACCCGGGACAACTGTCGGGCGGTCAGCAGCAGCGGGTCGCCATCGCCCGGGCGCTGGCGATGCAGCCCAAGGTTCTGCTCTTCGACGAGCCGACCTCGGCTCTTGATCCGGAAATGATCAAAGAAGTGCTCGATGTGATGGAGGAACTGGCCGCTACCGGCATCACAATGATCGTGGTGACCCACGAGATGGGTTTTGCCCGGGCGGTAGCCGACCGCGTGGTGTTTATGGCCGA
Source organism: Acidimicrobiia bacterium (assembly GCA_040905905.1). Taxonomy (GTDB): domain Bacteria; phylum Actinomycetota; class Acidimicrobiia; order Spongiisociales; family ZC4RG35; genus JAICND01. The sequence continues at coordinate 20,221 of JBBDQN010000007.1, read as the reverse complement.
CGGCGAGATCGTCGAGGTGGGCACCCCCGAACACTTCTTCACCTCGCCGGAAGAAACCCGGACCAAGCAGTTTCTGGCCCAGATTCTGTAAAAGGGCCGGGTCAGAAGCGCACCCTGTGGCTGCCTAGCCTGTCCTTAATGCAGATTCGCCGCTCCGGCTTCTCGATGATCGTCGTTGGCGGTCTGGTCGTGGGCGTGGGTCTCTTTTCGTACAACCAGGCGACCCCAGAAACAACCACAACCACCGTTTTGACTGCGGCCGCCACGACTACCAGTACGGCTCATCCCACCACCACGACCACCACCCGGCCGCCGCCCTCGACGACAACGACGACCACCTTGCCACCCAAAGGCTGGCTGACCATTCATGGCACCGGTGACGTCAACCTCGACATTTCCTCGCTCCCATCCCTCGCCCGGAACGGCCACGCATGGGCCTGGAGCGGTCTTGACGGGCTGTTCCTCACCGATGACCTCACCATCGTCAACCTGGAGTGTGCTCCCTCGGCACTGGGGGTGGCAGTCCCCAAAGCCTTCACCTTCCGGTGCGAGGTCGATGCCTTGCCTGTGATGAGGATGGCAGGGGTGGAGGCAGCCAATTTGGCCAACAATCACTCGATGGACTACGGCGAAGAGGCGATGTTGGAAGGCCGCTCCAACCTGATGACCAACGGCATTGCCCCGGTGGGAGCGGGAGCCAACATTGCCGAGGCATACGCGCCGGCGCTTTTTGCGATCAATGGCTGGCGGGTGGCAGTCCTCGGCTTTGGTGGTGTGGTCCCCAACAGCGGCTGGCTGGCGGAAGAAGATGATCCTGGTATGGCCACTGGTGATGACAGAGAGACCATGGCGGCCGCCGTGGCTGCGGCTTCCGAAATCGCCGATTTGGTGATCGTGACCGTCCACTGGGGTTTTGAACTCGAGCTCTCTCCTCGAGCAGAAGACATCGAAAGCGCCCGCGCCATGATCGAAGCCGGGGCCGATGCCATTTTCGGTCATCATCCTCACCGTATGCAGCCGTTCGAGATGTTCGAGGGCCGGCCGGTGGCCTGGAGCCTCGGTAACTTCGTCTGGCAGGCCAACTCGGTAGCTGGAGCAACGTCTGGGGTTGCCCGGGTGGTCGTTTCTCCTGATGGAGAAGTCACCGGATGTTTGATCCCCGCCTACATAGAAAGCCCCGGCCATCCGGTGCTCACCGGTGAGCCGACTTGTGCGGCCCCTTCGTGAGCAAGCAAGGACGCCCCGAACGGAGCCTGCAGGTCCGCTCTGTCGTCGTGATGGTCGGACTGCTCGGAGCCCTGACCGGTACGGCCCTGTATGTCGCCAACCGGGAACCGGAGCTCAACCGTGTGGCTTTGGCAGCAACCACCACCGTTACCACGGCAACCTCGGTGGCCACCACCACGGTCCCGTCCACGACTACGACCACTATCCCTCCCATCACCACGACCACCCTCCCCGTGAGGAGCATCGGGACCGTCCCTGGTTGGACGGTCGGGCGGCCGTGGGGCACCACCGTCGGGTTGACGATGTTCCGGGGCAACCCCACCCGGACTTACTACGGCGAAGGACCCCTGCCGACCGACCCCCGAGAACTGTGGACCTTTCCGGGGGAAGGGGGGATGTGTGGATCATCGTCGGTGGGTGGGGTGTCCAGCGTCTGGTGTGGCACCGGATGGACCGGTCAACCGGTGGTGTGGGAACGGCCCGACGGAGTAACCGAAGTCATGTTTGGCGCCTATGACAAAGCCGTTCACTTCCTCGACGCCGTCACCGGTGCCGAAACCAGACCGGCGTTCCGGGTGGGCGACATCATCAAAGGTTCGGTCACGCTCGACCCCGACGGGTACCCGTTGCTCTACTTCGGCTCCCGCGATGACAACCTTCGGATAGTCGCTCTCGACCGGGCTGAACCAACCGAATTGTGGGCCCTGCCGGCGTCTGCGGTCGCCGGGATTTGGAACAACGACTGGGACGGCAACCCGGTCATCGTCGACGACATCATGTACGTGGGCGGTGAGAACTCGTGGTTCTTTGCGATAAAGCTAAATCGGTCGATCGGAGGCGACGGTCTCGTGGGGGTAGCTCCCGAAGTTGTGTTCCAGACACCGGGCTGGACCCATGAACTTCTGGACCTGGTGGGTCGCAACGTTTCGATCGAGAGTTCGGTGATGGTCCACGACCAGGTTGCCTACTTCGCCAATTCCGGTGGCAGGGTAGCCGGTTTTGATATCTCGGCCGTGGAAACAGGTTCGGCCCCCCTGGTTTTCGACTATTGGGTAGGTGATGACACCGACGCCACCCTGGTCTCGGACGCCGAAGGCAACCTCTATGTCGCGGTAGAAGAGGAGCGCAAGAATCAGAGGTCGCGCGACCTGGGCCAACTAATCAAACTCGACCCAGCTCGTGATGATCCTTATGTCTGGGGGATCCCGATTCCGGGGGAGAACGATGTCGGGGGCATGTGGGCGACTCCCGCCCTCGGTGACGGGGTTCTGTATGCCGCGACCCACCCGGGGCAACTGATCGCAGTTGACACCGAAACAGGTGAGATCGTTTGGGAGGAAACCCTGGGGTGGCATTCTTGGTCGTCCCCCGTGGTCGTCGGCGACCAACTGTTGGCGGCCAACTGCTTCGGGGAGTTGCGCGCCTATTCCCTGACCGATCCACGCCAGCCGAGGCCGTTGTGGACGATGAAGATGTCGGAGTCGTGTATCGAGTCCACCCCGGCGGTCTGGAAAGGGGCGATCTATGTGGGATCGCGGGATGGAAGGTTCTATTCAGTAGGAGACTGATCTCTACCCGCAAGCGGGGTGGCTAGAGCTCCCCCCACCGATCCTCCGCAGCAATATCGATAACCGTCCACGCCATCGCCAGGGCGCCGTCGACGATGGCCTTGTCGCCGGTTTCGGTGACGGTGTGTGCCGCAAACTCCGGTTGGTGGTTACTGATCGGGAAGCAGTCGATTCCGAGCATGGGATGGATCGACGGCAGGATCTTGGACACGTTGCCCATGTCGGTGGATCCCGCGATGTTGGGGGGCAGGTCGGTGCCTCGCATCATCGGACGGCCGAGGGCGGTGGAGTTCTTCTGGAAGACGTCGACCAGGACGGGATTGCTAGTCATGTCCTCGTACGTGTGGCCGACTTTCTCGATCTCTAGCCGGCAACCGGTGGCGGTAGCCGCTGCCTCGAAGCAGGCCAACACCCGCGGCAGCACTACATCGAGCCGATCCTGTTGGGGCGCCCGGACGTACCAGGACGAACGGGTGTAGGCCGGGATGATGTTGGGCGCCTCACCGCCGTGGGTGATGATGCCATGCACCTTGTCGGTCGGCTCTAGCTGTTGGCGGAGGGTGGAGACGTTCACGTAGCTCTGGACGAAGGCGTCGAGGGCGTTGATCCCCAGGAACGGGAAGGCGGAGGCATGGGCCTCCTTGCCATAGAACATGGCATCGATGTGAGCCACCGAGATGATGCGAGGATCGACCACGTCGTGGGTTGAAGGGTGGACCATCATCGCCATCGCCCCACCGCCAAAGGCGCCGGCGTTGATGAGGTCGACCTTGCCTCCAAACTTCTCCTCTGCCGGGGTGCCGAGGATTGTCAGCCGAATCGCAAGTTGATCGACCAGAGAGGCCAGCGCCACCCCTGCCCCAAGACCAGCGGTGGCGATGATGTTGTGACCACAGGCATGGCCAACTCCGGGGAGGGCGTCATATTCGGCGCAGATGATTACCTCGGGCCCCACAGTGCCGGACCGCGCGGCAAACGCCGTCTCGAGTCCATAGGCGGGATACTCGACATCGAAGCCGACTGTTTCGAGGAACTTGGCCAACCGGGCCGAACTAGCCCGCTCCTCAAACGCGACCTCGGGGTTCTCGTACATCCAGTGGCTGATTGCCTGGAGCTCGGTCTGGTGGGCGGTCAAGTCCCGACGGGCGGTCTCTTTCAGGTCCATCTCTTCACCATAATTGAGCGGCCAGGGCTTGTTCCACCTCGGTCCTAGTGTTGAAGACATGAGGCGGACTCTGTTATTGACGGCTGTCGTAGTCGCCGGGTGCAGCGGTCCTGCTGACCCGGTGACCACAACTGCCGGAACCACAACTAGCCAGACCTCCGCTTCCGCCCCCACCACAACGCTGCCCCCCGAGTGTCCGACCGTGCCCTACGCGGTGCGGCGTCTGCCCCAGAGGGTGTCGGTCGACCCTGCTCCCGCCGATGCGGTCGAACTCGATGACCTCACCTCGATTGGTGGCACAACTTCCATTCTTTGGGTTGATGCGGCCGGGGAGGTGGCGGTAGCGCTGATTCGGGGCACCCTGCCCCCGGAGGAGTGGCCCGGCGAACGAGGAGAAGTTGACGTCGCTGGCTCCCGAGCCGTGGTGGGCCCTTTTAATGATGGTCGGTGGGTAGCGGCCTGGTTCGAGGAAGAGGGCCAACGATGTGACCTCTATACGATGGTCTTCTACCCACCCGTCGACGCCGAAGAAGTCGAACTGAGCCTCGCCTCGATCCTCCGCAACCCCTAAAACCCCGAACCCCGGGTTGTAGAGCCCACTTATGGGCCCGTGAACCCAGGGTTCGCGGTTTTACTAGCTTTTCTGCGAGTCCTTCCACAGCTCGCCGACCGCGGCAACCCCGCCCAGGACACCGGCCGTGTCCAGAGGCAAGAAGATCTTGGTGGCCTGGCCGTTGGCGATTCCCTGGAGTGCCTCGAGGTAGCGGATGGCCACAAGGTCTGGCGTGGGGTTGCCATTGTGGATGGCGGCAAATACCCGCTCGATCGCTCTTCCCTCACCCTCGGCCACGGTCTCTTTCTGATACCGGTCGGCATCGGCCACTCTCTTGATGGCTTCGGCCTGGCCTTCGGCTTCGATGATCTGGCTCTGTTTGAGACCTTCGGCCTTCAAGACCCGGGCGGTCTTCTCGCCCTCGGCTTCGGTAACGACCGCCCGTCGGTCGCGTTCGGCCTTCATCTGGCGATGCATCGCTTCGGTGACGTCAGCCGGCGGCTCGATCCGCTGGATCTCTACCCGAACCACCCGGGTGCCCCATTTGTCGGTGGCATCGTCGAGGATCTGGCGGAGCTTGGCATTGATGATGTCGCGCGAGGTGAGAGCGGTGTCAAGGTCGAGATCGCCGACGACGTTGCGCAGGTTGGTCTGGGCGAGTTTGGTGGCCGCCAGCACGAAGTTGGCGACGTTGTACTTCAGCTTCACGGGGTCGGTCGCCTCGTAGTAGATGACAGCATCAACCGTCACCGCCACGTTGTCCTTGGTGATGACCTCCTGCGGAGGAACGTCGACCACCTGCTCGCGCATATCGACTTTGGTCAGCCGTTTGACGAACGGCATTACCCACCGCAGACCGGAGTCAACCGTCTTCTCGTACCTTCCCAGGAACTCGACGAGTCCTTTCTCGAAGGGACGTACCACCCGGAATCCGGTGGCGGCCACCAGAATCAAGGCGGCTGCTACCACCACGAATAGGAATACGACCGGGTCCATCTGCATCTTCTCCTCTAACTAGCGACCTGTGTTCTGAGCAAACCTGTTCACACTTCTTCTTTGGGGACCACCAGCAGGCGGGCGCCCCGGACTTCCTTCACCACGACCTCGGTCCCGGCAGGGATGGGTGGACCTTCGGTGGTTGCCCGCCATTCCTCACCGCCGATCTTGACCAGTCCGGTGACGGCGATCGGATCGATCGTCTCCAGGACCGTGCCTCTGAGATTGGCCCAGCGGTTGGCCCCGACTGCCGGCTGGTCACCCTGGTCCTGGCGGGCGATGAAACGGCGCAGATAGACCATCGCCACCAGCGAAACCCCAAAGAAGACCAGCCACTGCGGGAGCAGAGCTACACCCAACCAGGCCAGGACGGCCGCGGCAGCTGCGCCGATGGCGAAAGGGAGCAGAAAGAATCCTGCTGTGAAGATCTCTCCGATCCCCATAACCACGGCAAAGGCCGTCCACAACCATCGCCAGACGTCGTTCTCCACTTGGTCACCTCCGTTTGCGGCCAGTGCCACCGCGGCCACCACCAAGGTGATCCCGGCGCCATATGTGATCAATTCCCGGCGGGCCGCTCGATCACGACCCGTCCTACCACTCGTCACGTCATCCCAGGTTGCCGTGGGCTGGAGGCGATACTCCGATGCCCAGTTCTCGGCGAACTCGGCCAAGCTCGTACCGATCACCGACTCGATCGGTCGCCCGCTGGCCATGGCGGAGTTGAGGTGCTCTTCGAGTTGCAGCCGCATTTCGGTGGAGGCCCGATGGGGAACACCGGTCTCGCGCCAATAACGCTCGCAACTCTCTACGACCCGAATCAGATCCCAGCGATCAGCCATCCCCGCCTCCTGTGAGCACTCCGTCAACTCCCGTCGCCAACGCCCGCCAATCGGCGGTCCAAGATTCCAGAGCCCGGCGGCCTGGGGTGGCGAGGCGGTAGTACTTGCGAGCCGGCCCGCCCGCTGACTCGACCAGGTATCCGTCGACCAAGCCCTGCTTCTGGAGCCGGGAGAGCAGGGGGTAGATGCTGCCTTCTGAAACCAGATTGAGCCCGCGTTCCTGCAACTTGCGGGCCATCTCGTAGCCGTAAGTCGGCTCTTCCGAGATAACCGCCAAGAGGCACATATCGAGCACTCCTTTCAAGAGCTGGGAGCTGCGGTCGTGCCCTGCGCTCCTAGATACCATGTATAGCATGGTAGTGGGTGAGGCCCGATAGGTCAAGAAATGTGACGCTTATGACCGCCGGAGCGAGTCGCGTATCTCGCGCAGCAGCAGGATCTCCTCGGCTTCGGCGGCCTCGACCGGTTTCTTCATTTTGTTGTACGCCTTGACCACTAAGAACATCACAAAAGCCACCACAACGAAGTTGATCAGAGCAGCCAGGAAGGCACCGAGTTGGATGTCACCGGCGACCAACCAATCCTGAAGACGTTCGATGCTGAAGATGCGGCCGATCAATGGAGTCACGATCCCCTGGGTCAAGGTTGAAACCACCCCGGCAAAGGCGACACCGATAACGAATGCCACGGCCAGGTCGATGAGGTTGCCCCTGTTGATGAATTCACGAAACTCTTTGAGCGACTAAGCCTCCTTGTTGTCGCGAAGATACCTCGCTCGCCCGGAACGGTGCGTTGCAGTCGTTAACCTGCCTCATGTCCAGATCACGCCCGGCGCTCTCATCCATCGATCAGCATCTACTTGGCACTCAGGCTGTGGTGGAAGTGACCCTGACCCTTGTTCACGACCGCCACACGGGTCGGGCGGAGGGAGACGGTGACCCGATTCATCGTGCCCGTCTGGTGGGGGAGGCCACCTTGAGAGCGCTGCAAGCAATTGCCCCGGGCCTTGCCCTCGATCTCAGGGCGGTCGCCACTTCGGAGTTGGGCGCCGTAAAAGTCGCGCTGGCCCAGGTGCGGGAAGACGGTCACGACCTGGTCGGGAGCGCAGTCGTCCAGGGAGGCGACCCGGTGATGGCCACGGCCAAAGCCGTCCTCAACGCCCTCAACCGGGCCCTCGAAGCTCCGGACCGAGCCGCTATTTAGTTTCGGCGACGGTGGTGGTCCCGTAGCCCTCGGTCTCGGGATGGCCGTGCTCGCCCAGGGTCATCGCAAACTCCTCCTCAGGAGAGAGGACCAGCTTGTTCCGGCCCGACAGGCCGAAGTAGGCAATCGCCAGCACGAACCAGATCGCCACTCCATAGACGCCCGGGCGATAGCCCGGGTCGAGGAACGTTGCCACCAGGGCTATCGAGGCGATGATCCCGGCGATGACCGCACCGGGTACGCCCATTGGACTCCGATAAGGCCGCGTGATGGTTGGCATCCTCCTCCGCAGCAGCACGAAGGCCACACATTGCATCGCATACGAGATCACGGCACCGAAGACAGCCATGTTGAGCAGGGCTCCGGACACCGTTGATGCGAACCCGGAGTCCTGGCCACCGGCCCACTGGAGAATCAGGGCCAAGACGATTCCGACCAGAGCCCCCAACAAGAGGGCCAACCACGGGGTCTTGCGGGTCCCGTGGGTGACAGACATCCACTTAGGGAAGTAACCGGCCCGCGAGAGCGAATAGATGTTGCGGCCGTAGGCGTAGATGATCGTGTGGAAGCTGGCGATCAGGCCCGAGAGCGCGGCCAAGCCCAACAACGCCGCTCCGGTCTCGCTGCCAAGAATGACTCGGAACCCGTCGAGGAGTGGTTCACCTGACTCCCTGATTGCCTCCGCCCCAGTCACACCGGTATTGAGAAAGAGGACGAGGAAGCCGGTGATGACGAGGGTCACCAGGCCCCAGATTGTCGCCCGCGGCACATCGCGCTTGGGGTCCATCGACTCCTCGGCTGCCAGCGGCAGCTCTTCGATCGCCAGGTAGAACCAGATCGCAAACGGCAGGGCGGCGAAGATGCCACCGACCCCAAACGGTAAGAACGGGGTTCCGCCCGCCGCTGGTTCGATATCGGTCAATCTGGCGAAATCGAAGTTGAACAGTGCGATCGCGAAGTACACGGCCAGCACGGCCAGCGACAAGAAGCAGATGAACACCGAGAAGCGCATGGTTGCTTCGATTCCGATGACGTTGAGGCCAACGAAGAGCACATAAAAGATCACAAGCCACCAGAGCTCGGCGAGGTCGAAGTTCAACAGCTCCGCGAACACCGGACGGGCGTAGGCGGCAGCAAAAGTGCCGACCACCGCTGTCGTCACCACGTACTCGATGTTCTCGGCCAAGCCGGTTATGAACCCACCCCACGGTCCCATCGCCGACCGGGCGAAGGAGTAGGCGCCACCGGTGTGGGGGAGGGCGGGTGACATCTCGGCGATGCTGTAGCAAAGGCCGAAATACATGACCGTGATGACCACTGTCGCGACAAGCAACCCACCAAAGCCACCGACATGGAGGCCAAGGTTCCACCCCGAGAAGTCGCCCGAAATGACCGCGGCCACACCCAGGGCCCAGAGCGACCAGACGCCGGCGTGGCGTCGAAGACCGCGCTCTTCGAAATACTGCTTGTCGACGTCCGTGTAAGTGACCGAGCCGACCTTCCGTTCGGTGGCCATGCTCTCTCCTCCTCAGCCGGTTGGTTGGCTCGGACTCTAGGAATTCAGCATGAGGCGGCGTCGTCTGGAGGCGTTGATTTTTGGAGGGCCTCTCTGACGACGCGATGACGCCCTTCCCCCTACGCTTCCGGCCGTCCTGTCTGGAGTCTTTGGTGAGGAGGAGGAGGCGATGGTCCGCGGAATGTTGACCGTTGACGAGTTGGCGGAGCGGGCTGCCTCCGGTGAAATCGACACCGTGGTGGTGGGTTTCACCGACCATTACGGACGCGTCCACGGCAAGCGCTTCGACGCCCTCCACTTTCTCGACGAGGTGCTGGAGGAAGGCACCCATGGGTGCGACTACCTGCTCACCGTCGACATGGAGATGGAGCCAGTTCCTGGGTACTCCTATGCAAACTGGGAACTCGGTTACGGCGACTTCCATATGGTGCCTGACCTTTCCACCCTGCGGATGGCCTCGTGGCTTGATCGGTCGGCGCTGGTGTTGTGTGACTTGCATGATCCTCACCACGACAACCATGTGGGTGTGGCTCCCCGGTCGATCCTCAGACATCAACTGCAACGGGCGGCAGAGTCCGGATACACGGCGAAGGGCGCCTCCGAGCTCGAATACTTCCTCTTCCAGGACTCGTATCAGGAAGCCGCCGCACATCGCTATAACGACCTCAAACCTGCTGGCTGGTACATCGAGGACTACCACCTGCTGCAAGGGACCCGGGAGGAGCACTACAACGGGGCCGTACGCCGCCACCTGGCCGCCTCGGGAATTCCGGTCGAGAATTCCAAGGGCGAGTGGGGCCGGGGCCAACACGAGATGAATATTCGCTTTGCGGACGTGCTGACCATGGCCGATCGCCACACGATCATGAAGCTGGCGATGAAAGAGATTGCCGAGGGGCTCGGGGTGAGTGTGACGTTTATGGCCAAACCCAACATGGCCGAGGCCGGTTCCTCATGCCATGTCCATCTCAGCCTTTGGAAGAAGGACACCAACGCCTTCCCGGGCTCGCTCGACGCCGGACCCGTCCACGTGAGTCCGGTGTTCCGTCACTTCCTCGGTGGGTGGATGGCCCATGTCCCCGAGTTGATGCCTTTTCTGGCGCCGACCATCAACTCATACAAGCGATACCAAGATGGATCGTGGGCACCGACCCGAATCGCCTGGAGCTACGACAACCGCACCGCCGGCTTCCGGGTCGTCGGCCACGACAACAGCCTGCGCATCGAGTGCCGTATCGCCGGTGCCGACTGCAACCCCTACCTGGTTTATGCGGCGATCCTGGCCGCTGGTCTGGATGGCCTCGAGCAGGAGATAGAACCTCCGGATCTGTTCGCGGGCGATATCTACCAGGCCCGCCAACTACCCCGGGTGCCCTACACCTTGCGTGATGCGACCGACCTCTTTGCGTACTCCGACTTTGTCCGCCAGGCGTTTGGCGAGGAGGTGCAGGCGCACTACACCCATTTCTATCGCAAGGAACAGGAGGCTTTCGACAACACGGTCACCGACTGGGAGCGGTGGCGCTACTTCGAGCGGATCTGAGCCGTGAGACGCGAGACCTGAGACGTGAGACTTGAGAACAAGGTCGCCCTGATCACCGGGGCCGGGTCGGGGATAGGTAGGGAGTCGGCTGTCCTCTTTGCGGCGGAGGGGGCTGAGGTGGTGGTGGTTGACGTCAACCGGGAGGCGGCTGTCGAGACCGCCCGTCTGCTGACAGACGCCGGGGGTCGAGCGATCGCCGTAACCGCCGATGTCTCTAAAGGGGCCGATGCCGCCGCCATGGTGGCCGCCGCCGAAGAGGAGTTCGGTCGGCTCAACGTCCTGTTCAACAACGCCGGGATCATGCACTCCGACGATGACGATGCGGTCTCTACCAACGAGGCCGTCTGGGATTTGACCATGGCGATCAACGCCAAAGGGGTCTTCCTGGGCTGCAAACACGGAATACCGGCTTTGCGACGGGCAGGTGGTGGCTCGATCATCAACACGGCTTCTTTCGTGGCAACTTTGGGCGCGGCTACTCCCCAGGTGGCCTACACGGCATCCAAAGGCGCGGTCCTCTCGATGACCCGGGAGCTGGCGGTGATCCATGCCCGCGAGAACATTCGGGTCAACGCCCTCAGCCCAGGCCCAATCAACACCGAGTTGTTGATGAAGTTCCTCGATACCGACGAAAAGAAACAACGTCGTCTCGTCCACGTCCCCCTCGGTCGCTTCGGCGAAGCCAAAGAGATGGCACAGGCAGCGTTGTGGCTGGCCTCTGATGATTCTTCGTTCACAACGGGCACCAATTTCCTCGTCGACGGCGGGATCACCGCTGCCTACGTGACCCCGCTCTAGCTCGCCGCCGTCACGAGAGCCGCCCGGATCTCCTCGGTGGGTATGCCCGATCGATCCCTCACTTCGAAGACATCGACCGCCTCGCTGCCTCTGGTGTCGACCTTGGCCAGCTCCACGTCGAGATTGAGACGAGCGAGAACAGCCGCCAAGTCATGGAGGAGCCCGATTCGATCATGCGCCTTGATGTCGATGGTCAGACCGTCAGGGCGTGAAAACACCCGGATGGTCGGTGGGATCACGCCCGCGCCGGCTCGGTAGACGGCCCGTTTGTCGGCCAGGCGCTGGTCCAGGTCGAGGTCGCCCCTAATGGCCTTGCCCAGGGTGTCTCGAACGGCCGGCCAGCGGCCCGGGCCGACCATGTCGGAACCGAGGGCATCTTGGACACGGAAGGTGTCAAGAGCGATGCCATCGGTGCTCGTCACCACCCGTGCCTCCAACACTGCCAGATTGTGCAGCGACAACACTCCAGCGATGGTGGCAAGAAGGCCGGGACGGTCTCGAGTTGCCGTCACCAAGGTCGAGACAGGCGCACCCGCAACGATTGCCGTTTTCATTTCGCCTGGCTGCGGGGGCGGGTCGACCAAGCGGAGATGCTGGCTCACCATCTCAGGCCCAAATCGAGCCAGATAACCGGGCGGCATCGTCTCCAGATGCGAAGAGATCACTTCCTGGCTCACTTCCGGAGACAACAGGCCCAGGGCCAGAAGCATCTCCGCCGGCAACTCTGACCGGGTCCCCTCTAGAAGGGCCGCCACCTTGTCGACCAGCTTCCGCAGCAGGGACTCCTTCCAGGAGCTCCACATGTCAGTTCCGGTGGCTTGGGCATCGGCCACCCCGAGCAGCGTCAACACCCAGAGCAAATCGCGGTTTCCGATCGTTGAAGCCACCGCGGCCACTACGGCCGGGTCGTCGATGTCGCGACGAAAAGCCGTTTCGGGGAGGAGCAGGTGGTGCTCAACCGCCCTGCCCACCAGGTTGACACTGGCGCTGCCGAAGCCGAGGCGTTGCAACATGGACTCGGCCAGGCGGGCACCCACTTCGGAGTGGTTTCCGCCCAGTCCTTTGCCGACGTCATGGAGGAAACCCGCCAACACAACCTCGTCAAGGCTGCCCAACTCTTCGGCTATCTCGCCGCACCAAGCTGGCGAGCCTTCCGCCAACTCGACCAGGCTTCCGACCGTGGCCCCGAGATGGGCGTCCGCCGGATGCAGGTGGAACGGGGCCGCCTGAGCCAGCCCCCGGAGGTGGGCAATCTCGGGCAGGGCCCTGCTCAACCAGCCGGCTTCCCACAAGCCGAGCAGGCCCTCCCAACCTGAACGTCCGGCGGCGAGCAGGTCGACGAGCCCGCTGCGGTCACCGGCCGTCCAGTCGGGTGGACCCGACCGGGCTGCGAAGTCTCGCTCCCAGGGCGATAGTCGCCCGGCTGCATCGGAAGCGGCTGCGGCCCGGGCGAATGCCAGGGGGGTGGCAATAGTTGCGCCTCGGCTCCAGCGCGACCTGACGAATCTGACTACCGACAGCCCGGCATGGGCAATCGGGTCGATTCCTGCCTGCCTGACCTTTCCCCACCTCTGCGCAGCGCTCGCGTCCACGATCCGGGCCGCCCGATATACCTCGGTAGCGAGGTCGATCGGATCCTGGTCGAGCCACGTTCCAACCCGGGTGCGGAGTTCGATGGCGTAGACATCGGCCGAGCGTCGCTCGACAGCATGGAGGGCCTGACGTGTGGTCAGCAGGGTGCGGAGAGCGGCGTCCTCAAACGGCTGTACAGGGAGGAATGGTTCCTCGCCCAAAAGCTCCGCCCGTCGCCTGTCCCACATGAGGCGATGTAACGACCGCAGCCCACCCCTTCCGTTCTTCAGGTCGAGTTCCTGCAAGGCAAACGGCTCGCGCTCCCAGACGGCGCGTTCCTCTGCCGCCAATCGCTCCGGCAGCAGTGAGCGGGCCCCGGACAACAACCTGGTCAGACCGCCGATGAGTTGGTCCATCAGCTCGACAGGTCCGGCGACCAGCCGGGCGCTCAGCAGACCGCACAGCGTTTGTAAATCGTCCCGGGCAAAACTCAGTGTTGCTTTGACCGTGCGAGTGGCGTGGCCAATCTTGAGGCCGGCATCCCATAGGGGGTAGAGCATCGCCCGCACGGCCCCGTCGGGAACAAGACCCTCGTGGAGAAGGAGCAGATCGATGTCGGAGAAGAGGCAAAGCTCCTTCCTTCCATAGCCACCCACCGCCACCACGGCCACGGCGTCGGCTGCCAGGGTTTGCAGCCCCTGGTCGAGGGCATCAGTGAGCAGCGAACCGATTGTCCCCGGCGGAATGAGGCCGGGTCCTCGGGCCAGGAGACCAGTGCGAATCGACAAATAAGAGTCGAGCGGGCCACCGTTGGGCGTGACCCGCTCAGACTCCAATGCTCCAATCGGAGCCGATGTTTCAGATGGCTTCTGGTCCTCGTTCACCAGTTCTGATCCTGAGCACCTGTTCTACCCCAACCACCACGATCTTGCCATCCCCGATTTCTCCGGTCCGGGCAGCAGCCTCAATGGCTGACACCACCCGATCGACGTTGTCGTCATCTACGACGACTTCGACTCTCACCTTGGGCACGAATTCGACCTTGTACTCCGCTCCCCGGTAGACCTCGGTTTGACCGGACTGACGGCCGAACCCGCGGATCTCCCCGACGGACATCCCGTTGACCCCGATCCCCTTAAGGGCATCTTTGACTTCTTCGAGTTTGAACGGCTTGATAAAGGCGATGATCAGCTTCATGGCTCCTCCTATTCCGAGAGCACGTAACCCCGCTCCTCGTGGAGCGAGATGTCGAGGCCTTCGGTCTCTTGATGCTCATCCACCCGCAGCCCGGTGATCGCCTTGACGACCCGGGCCAGGATGTAGGAGGCAACGAAGGTGAAGGCCATCACTGCCAGGACCGCCACTATTTGCTTGAAGAAGAATTCGACCCCGCCAAAGAGGAGGCCATCTGGGACGAATTCGTTGATAGAACTCTGGGCGAACACCCCCAGCAGCACAGATCCGACGATGCCACCGGCCAGGTGAACGCCGACGACGTCGAGGGAGTCGTCGTAGCCGAATCTGAACTTGAGGCTCACGGCCGAAAAGCACACGAATCCGGCAACTAGCCCGATGGCCATCGCCGAGAGTGGCGAAACAAACCCTGCTCCCGGCGTTATGGCCACTAGTCCCGCCACTGCTCCCGAGGCGGCCCCCAGCGTGGTGGGTTTGCCGGTCTTCAACCACTCGGCCACCACCCACGCCAGGGCGGCTACCGATGCTGCGATTTGAGTCGTGACAAAAGCTGTGATGGCGATGCCATCCGCGGCGAGGGCTGATCCGGCATTGAAGCCGAACCACCCGAACCACAGGATGCCGGTCCCCAACAGTGTCAACGGCAGCGAGTGCGGTCTCATGGCCTCGGCGCCGAAGCCTTTGCGGGGGCCGAGGGCGAACACCAGGGCCAGGGCGGCGACTCCAGCGTTGATGTGGACGACGAGTCCTCCGGCAAAGTCCCGCACTCCCCAGGCAAACAGCCAGCCGTCGGCGGCGAAGGCCCAGTGGGCCACTATCGGGTAGACGATCAACGCCCACAATGTGGTGAATAACACCCAGGCGGAGAACTTCATCCGCTCGGCCACGGCCCCGGAAATGAGGGCGGGCGTGATGATGGCAAACATCATCTGGAAAACCATGAACAAGAGGGCGTCGCCTTCCACTCCTTTGAGACCGAGGAAGTCGAACCCGCCGATGATCCCGCCTATATCGGTCCCGAACGCCAGCGTGTACCCCACCAGGGTCCACACGACCGTGACAATCGAGATAGTGAAGAAGTTCTTCATCAACATGTTGAGGACGTTCTTCGACCTCACCATGCCGCCATAGAAGAGCGCCAGGCCAGGGGTCATGAACAACACCAGCGCGCTGCTGACCAATAACCAGGCGATTGTTCCTTCGCTCATTCGCCTCCTCCTCGTTTTGTCGGAGTCGACCCTGGGAAACTCCTGTTACAGGGCTGTTTCGTGCGCGTTACGGTCACAGTGATTAGAAACCCGTCGATATGGTCACCACCCTCACCAATCCCGCCAATGGCGAGCTCGTCGAACAAGTGCCGCAGGCGACCGCGGCCGAAGCTGGCCAGGCGGTCTCCGAGGCTCATCGGCGGTTCAACAGCGGGGTGTGGAGCAAGGCGCCGGTGCGAGAGCGGCGAGATGTCCTCCGCCGGATCGCCGATCTGATTCGCCGCGACCAGGAACGCTTGGCGAGCCTGGAGTCGGTCAATACCGGTAAGCCGATCACCGCGGCTCGGGGCGAGATCGGGGCAGTGGCGGCCACCTTTGACTTCTATGCCGGTGCTGTCGACAAAATCCATGGGCAGACCATCCCCGGAAACGCCGTCGGCACCCTGCTGACCTTCCGGGAACCCATCGGGGTGTGCGTCGCCATCGTTCCCTGGAACTTCCCGATGGTGATACTTGGTTGGAAGGCGGCACCGGCGTTGGCCATGGGCAACTCGGTGGTGGCCAAGCCCGCCGAGATCACACCGCTGACGGCCCTGGCCCTGGCCGACCTGGCGACTGAGGCCGGTCTCCCGCCTGGCGTCTTTACGGTCGTAACCGGCAAGGGATCGGAGGTAGGTGATGCCCTGGTCCTCCACCCCTTGGTCCGCAAGATCTCCTTCACCGGTTCAACCGAGGTTGGGAGCCAGGTGATGCGCCAGGCCGCCGCCGGGGTAAAACGTGTCTCTCTCGAACTCGGCGGCAAGTCGGCCAACGTGATCTTTGCTGATGCCGATCTCGACGCCTGCGTTCCGTCTTCACTGTGGTCGGCATACGACAATGCGGGCCAGGACTGCTGCGCCCGGAGCAGGATAATCGTTGAGAGATCGGTCTACTCAGAAGTGGTGGATCGGTTCGTGGAGGCGACTTCTCGAATCGAGGTGGGGGACCCCCGCTCCGAATCGACCGAGATGGGGCCGCTGATTTCGGCGACCCATCGCGACAAGGTCGAGTCCTATCTCGAGATCGGGGCTGGCGAAGGCGTTCGTCGGATCATCGGAGGCGAGCGCCTGGATTCCGTAGGTCATTACCTCACCCCGGCGGTCCTGGTCGAGGTGCGTCCCGAGATGAGAGTGATGCAAGAGGAGATTTTCGGTCCGGTCGTGGGGATCATCCCCTTTGACACCGAGGACGAGGCCATCCGTCTCGCCAACGATTCGATCTACGGTCTGTCGGGTTCCTTGTGGACCCGAGACGTCGGCCGGGCCTTGCGAGTTGCCAGGGCCATGGAAACGGGGATGTTGTCGGTGAACTCTTCCTCAAGTGTCCACATCGAGGCGCCTTTTGGAGGTGTGAAACAGTCGGGAATCGGTCGCGAACAGGGAATGGTCGCGTTGGAGCACTACTCGGACTACAAGACCGTGTTCATTGCAGAGACGTGAGACTCGGGCTCCTGCTTTGTGACCGGGTTCGGCGCGGGTTTCGAGTGGTCTCGGGAGACTATCCCGAGTTTGTGGCCCGTCTGCTCCCGGATCAAGAGCTTGTCGTCTATGACCTGGTGGCCGGGCAATTCCCCGAGAACCTCGGGGAGTGCGACGCCTGGATCACCTCGGGATCACGGCGATCGGTTTACGAGGATATTGGCTGGGTGTTGGACTTTGCCCGCCTGGTTCGTCGGCTGCACGACGAAGAGCGCAAGCTGGTAGGCGTCTGTTTTGGCGCCCAGATGATTGCCTATGCACTGGGAGGGGTGGTCGGGCCGGCGCCCAACGGCTGGGCCGTCGGAATCAAGACCGTCGTGGTGCCCGCACCTCAACCCTGGATGAACCCGGTGGCCTCCAGCTTCCGGATCCTTCACAGCAACGCCGATCAGATTACGTCGCTGCCTCCCGGGGCGAGGGTCCTCGGCCGAGCAGATGACGTCCCGGTTTCGGTTCTGGCAGTCGGGGACCACATCCTCGGACTTCAAGGACACCCCGAGTTCTCTCCGGAATATTCAGCGGTGTTGATGGAGTCACGCCGGGGAAACCCGATCCCCGACGAGGTGGTTGAGGCCGGTCTCGCTTCGTTGGTCGAACCACCAGACACCGTCCTGCTGGTCTCCTGGATAAAGAATTTCATCCTTTACAATGGGGCACTCAAGTTTGTTAGTGGAGTCCAGTAAACATGGATCTTTCCAAGCTCACCACTCGCAGCCAACAGGCCTTGTTGGCGGCTCGGGACCAGGCCACCGCTCGCAACCACGGAGCGATCTATCCCGCCCACTTGTTGCGGGCGCTGGTCGCCCAAACCGATGGTCTGGTGTTACCCCTGTTGGCCGCAATCGAAGTTGCGCCCAACGATGTCCGCCAGGCCGCCGAGGTGGAGTTGAGCAAACTTCCCCAGGTATTTGGCGGCGCCGAGCCGGAGATGACCCAGGACCTGGCCGCGGTGCTCGAAATCGCCGACCAACGGCGGTCGGACTTCAAAGACGACTACATATCGGTTGAGCATCTCATGCTCGCTCTTGCCGAAAGCAACGACGCCGCCGGCAAAGCACTTCGCCAGCTTGGTGTCAGGGCTGAGGGGATCCTCGAGGGTCTCAAGGCGGTTCGGGGGAACCAACGGATCACATCGGCGGAGCCCGAAACTACCTTCCAAGCTCTCGAGCAGTATGGCCGCGATCTCACCGCCATCGCCCGCCAGGGCAAACTCGACCCGGTCATTGGCCGCGACGACGAGATCCGCCGGGTGATCCAGGTCTTGTCCCGGCGGACCAAGAACAACCCGGTCCTGATCGGCGAACCGGGGGTGGGCAAAACCGCCATTGTCGAAGGTTTAGCCCGGCGCATCGCCGATGGTGACGTCCCCGAACCTCTCAAGACCAAGCGGATCGTTGCCCTCGACCTGGGCGCCATGGTCGCCGGAGCCAAGTATCGGGGCGAGTTCGAGGAGCGTCTCAAGGCGGTCCTTCGCGAAATCCAGGCGTCCGAAGGTCAGGTAATCACCTTCCTTGATGAGCTCCACACCGTGGTCGGCGCCGGTGCCGCCGAGGGGGCGATGGATGCATCCAACATGCTCAAGCCGATGCTGGCTCGGGGTGAACTGCGGATGATTGGCGCCACCACCCTCGACGAATACCGCAAGCACATCGAAAAGGACGCCGCCTTGGAGCGTCGTTTCCAGCCCGTGCTGGTCGAACAGCCGTCCGTCAACGACACGATCGGAATTCTGCGTGGTCTGAAGGAGCGCTATGAAGTCCACCACGGGGTCCGCATCACCGACTCGGCCCTGGTGGCGGCGGCGGTTCTCTCTGATCGCTACATCACCGGGCGCCAGCTCCCCGACAAAGCCATCGACCTGGTCGACGAGGCCGCCTCGCGTCTTCGCATCGAGATCGACTCGATGCCCGAGGAGATCGACGAGCTCACCCGTCGCAAGATCCAGATCGAGATCGAGCGAGAGGCGCTGAAGAAGGAAACCGATCAGGCCAGCCGGGAGCGCCTGAATTCTTTGGAAAAGGAGCTGGCCGATCTCGTCGAACAGATCGATTCCCTGACGGTCCGCTGGAACCTGGAGAAAGAGGTCATCTCCGCCATTAGATCAGTCAAGGAGAGGATGGAGGAAACCCGGGCGCTCACCGAGCGGGCCGAGAAGGAAGGCGACCTGGCCCGGGCCGCCGAACTTCGCTACGGCACTATGCGGGAGCTTGAAGCCAACCTGGCCCGCCGCCAGGAGGAACTCGAGAAGCTTCACGCCGAGGGCCGGATGCTTTCTGAGGAGGTCACGGACCAGGACATCGCCGAGGTAGTTGCGCGCTGGACCGGCATTCCCGTCTCCAAATTGATGCAGGGAGAGATGGAGAAGCTGATCCAACTAGAGGACTACCTCCACCAAAGGCTGGTCGGTCAGGACCGGGCAGTACGGGCGGTGGCCGACGCCGTTCGGCGCAGTCGGGCCGGGTTGGCGGATCCTCACCGACCAATTGGGTCATTTATCTTCCTGGGACCCACCGGTGTTGGCAAGACCGAGCTCGCCCGGGCCCTGGCCGAGTTCCTCTTTGACGATGAGCGGGCGATGGTCCGCATCGACATGTCCGAGTACATGGAGAAACACTCGGTGAGCCGGCTGATCGGAGCGCCTCCGGGATACGTCGGTTACGAGGAGGGTGGCCAGCTCACCGAGGCGGTCCGGCGCCGGCCCTATTCGGTGTTGCTACTAGACGAGGTCGAGAAAGCCCATCAGGACGTGTTCAACGTCCTGCTTCAGTTGCTCGACGATGGGCGGCTTACCGACGGACAGGGTCGCACGGTCGACTTCACCAACGCGGTCCTGATCATGACCTCCAACCTCGGCTCTGAATTCATCCAGCCAGACCTTGCCGACGAGGTGGTCGAAGAGCGGGTGTTGAGAGCCGTGCAGGCGCACTTCCGTCCGGAGTTCCTCAACAGGGTGGACGATATCATCGTGTTCTCCCGGCTTACGCGGGATCAGCTAAGACAGATCGTCGAGATCCAACTAGTCCAGCTGCAGCGTCGTTTGGCGGATCGGCGGATCACCCTGGAACTCTCGGATCAGGCCAAGGATCACCTGGCGGAAGAGGGCTTCGACCCTGTCTACGGGGCGCGACCGCTCAAGCGTGTCCTGCAAAGGCTGGTCGCCGACCCCCTCGCCATCAAACTTCTGGCCGGGGAGATCGCCGAAGGGGAAACGATTCGGGTGGACGTGGCCGGCGACGAGTTGACGTTCACCCCGGCAACCATCCGGGCTTAACTTCCGTTCTGGCGCGTAACCTTGCTCCCTGGGGAGCAAGGTTACGCG
>JBBDQN010000006.1:36097-56292 GCA_040905905.1 Acidimicrobiia bacterium | reverse complement strand
CCGGAGGGCTGGCGCGTCGTCCATGCCCACTTCTCCCCGATGTGCGTCGACCCCCGACCCGGTGGGGTGTGAGCCCAGTGGGTGCCGACTCCTACGAGACCGCCTACCGGCGCACCGTGGAGGACCCGATCGGGTTCTGGCGAGAGGCCGCGGAGATGATCGACTGGTACAAGCCACCACGGACTATCCTCGATGAGTCGCACGCGCCGTTCTATCGCTGGTTCCCCGATGGACTGATGAACACGTGCCACAACGCACTCGACCGCCATGTCGAGACGGGCCGGGCAGATCAGGATGCACTCATCTGGGACAGCCCCGTCACTGGCCAGGTCGAACGATACACATATGCCGACCTCCGAGACCGTGTCGCTGTGTTCGCAGGGGCGCTCCGCCGCCTCGGAGTCGCCAAGGGCGACCGCGTCGTCATCTACATGCCGATGATCCCCGAGGCGCTCATCGCCATGCTGAGCTGCGCCCGCCTCGGCGCTGTGCACTCGGTGGTGTTCGGAGGATTCGCCGCACCAGAGCTCGCAGCCCGCATCGACGACGCCCGACCCAACGTAGTTGTGGCGGCATCCTGCGGCATCGAGCCGGCTCGCGTCGTCGAGTACAAGCCCCTCCTCAGCAAAGCCATCGCACTCGCCAACCATCCTCCGGCGACCTGCGTCATCGTGCAGCGACCCGGGCTCGAGGCGCCATTGACGGCCGGTCGCGACATCACCTGGACCGACGCGGTGGCCGATGCCGAACCGGCGGAATGCGTCGCGGTTGCCGGAGATCATCCCCTCTACATCCTCTACACGTCAGGTACCACGGGAGCGCCAAAAGGGGTGGTGCGCGACAACGGTGGCCACGCCGTCGCCCTGTGTTGGAGCATCGGCGCTGTGTATGGGATCCAGCCCGGCGAGGTCTACTGGGCGGCGTCTGACATTGGGTGGGCCGTGGGACACTCATACACGGTGTACGGACCATTGCTGCGCGGGTGCACCACGGTTCTATATGAGGGCAAGCCCGTGGGAACACCCGACCCTGGAGCGTTCTGGCGAGTCGTGTCCGACCACAAAGTCAACGTGCTGTTCACAGCTCCGACCGCGTTTCGCGCCATCAAGAGAGAGGATCCAGGCGGCATACATCTGCGTCGCTACGACGTGTCGTCACTGCGCCAACTCTTCCTCGCCGGGGAGCGATTGGACCCCGCCACGCTCACCTGGGCTGGCGACCTCCTCGGGATACCCGTCATCGATCACTGGTGGCAGACCGAGACCGGGTGGCCGGCAGCGGCCAACTGTGTCGGCCTCGGTCTGCTCCCAACAAAACCAGGATCGCCGACAAAACCGGTGCCCGGCTATCGGATCGAGGTGGTCGACGACGAGGGGAACGCGCTAAGTCCCAATGAGGAGGGGAACATCGTGATCCGCCTCCCCCTCCCACCCGGAACGCTCGTGACATTGTGGAACGCCGACGACCGTTACGTCGCATCGTACCTGGAACGGTTCCCCGGCTTCTATCTGACGGGCGACGGTGGATTCATCGATGAGGACGGCTATCTGTTCGTGATGGGCCGAACCGACGACGTGATCAACGTCGCCGGGCATCGTCTGTCGACCGGGGCGATGGAGGAGGTCCTGGCGGCTCACCCTGACGTCGCCGAAGCGGCCGTCATCGGCGTCGGGGATGAGATCAAAGGCCAGATACCACTCGGACTCATAACGCTCAAGGCTGGAGTCGAACGGCTGGCTCCCGAACTCGAGTCGGAGTTGCAAGAGATGGTGCGCGACCGGATCGGTCCCGTCGCCGTGTTCCGAAAGGTCGTCGTTGTCGCTCGGTTGCCCAAGACACGGTCCGGCAAGATTCTGCGAGGCACGCTCCGCCGTATGGCAGCGGGGCGACCCTACGACGTGCCGGCGGCTATCGACGATCCGACCATCCTCAGCGAACTCCTTCCGGCATTGATCCCCGGACACAAGGGCTGATTCGTCGATGGGTATCGTCATCATCTCCACAGGGGGCACCATCGCATCGTTGCCCGACGGTGAGACTGGTGCCGTCCGATCAGTGATTTCTGCACCCGACCTGCTCGCCACCGTTCCGGGGATCGACAGGTTCGGCCCGATTCGAGTGGAGGAGATCGTCCGCGTCAACGGATGGAATGTGACGCCAGACACGATGGCTGCCGTAGCCAGACAGACCATCGCCGCGCTTGAAGATGACGACGTCACCGGAGTGGTCGTCACCCATGGCACCGACACCATCGAGGAAACCGCCTTCTTCTGCGATCTGACCGTTGCGTCGCCGAAACCCGTTGTCGTGGTCGGTGCGATACGCAGCAGCAACCAAGTCGGAGCAGACGGTCCCCGCAACATGCTCAACGCATGCCTCCTCGCCGGTCACCCGCGGATGCGTGGCTACGGCACAGTCCTCACCATGAACGATGAGTTCCACGCCGCCCGTTGGGTACGCAAGCTCGACTCGGTGCGGGTGTCGGCGTTCGCCTCGCCTGACCGGGGTCCGCTCGGACTGGTGACCCCGGAAGCTTTGCGATTACTCGCACCTCCAAACGCACGCCTCATCCTGCCCTTACCCGCCTCGGTCGAGGTTTCCGTGCCGGTCCTCAAGACCTACACGGGGATGGATGAGGGGATCCTCGAAACCGTCTTGAAAACCACCGGCGCACGGGGACTCATCATCGAGGGCACCGGGCTCGGCAACGTCCCAGGCGTCATCGTGCCCGAGATCCGGTCAGCAATCGAAGATGGCGTTATCGTCGCGATCGCTACACGGACCGATAGCGGAGGAACTGGACCAATCTACGGCGGGGACGGCGGAGTCGCAACCCTCCACGGTGCTGGAGTCCTCGAAGCAGGCGAACTTACGGCCGCCAAGGCCCGACTCCTACTGGTCCTCGTCCTGTCCGAACACACGGAACCCGTGGCGGCCCGCAAAGCCTTCGAATCTGCGGTAGCAGCGCTCGTCAGCACCGTCACCGAACCCATCGGAGTCCAGCAATGAGGCGGCTCATCGGGTTCAAGGGGCCTGTCGCCCTATTAGGACGGTCCGCCAGACCGCACGGGCGAGATGCTGCGGCACGAGCTCCAAATCCGTTTCGTTCCTCGGGGTCCAATATGACACCATGGGTTCCGGCATCTGGACGTTCCACAGGTTCGACTGGCCGGCAGTGGGCCCGCGTAGTCGCCCACGAAGTCCTGCATGATCCGAAAGCTAGTGGACGGCTCCAGCACGTCGCCTTCCGGGGTACCGAACTGCGCGTCGCCGATACGCGCTCGGCACACCCGGGTAGCCGCATCGCAGTGTGGAAGTCATCCGTTCGAGGTTCACGGCCCGGACCTCGACGAACACCGACTGGCACGCAATCAACAGCCGGTCCAACTGGCTGGTCCGCGAGGATTGCATTCATGTCACTCGACAAGTTCAGCCCTTTTATAGGAGTCTTGGCACTTGAGGGGCGTACTGGTGATTGGCGATCCGGCCGATGAGAATATGCCTGCTACGGCGCAAGCAGAGAGGGCACTCTGGTTCTGACACTGAACTCAACATGGTCTCCCGACCTCTAAGCCAGTGAGACCGGAAGTCTTTAATTGGCTCTAGGGATGCCCTGCCGATTTCTTGGCGGGCGTTGAGTGGCAGACCTTTGTTCAGGCATCTGTTGCGAAGGCTGGCGAAGGGCTTCTCTCGGAGTTGAAGGCCTCAGTCGATTGGATCCTCGACAGGTGGATGTCCTTCGGGTTTAGACGTGGTTCCCGAGGCTCAGCCGACCCAACCAAGCCAAAACGCCACGCCCGCCACGATCAGTCCGCCCAACACTGTGTAAGCCAGCGCTCCAAACCAAGCTGGAAGCGAGAAGCCTTCAACACTGACACTGCCCTTCATGAGGGGATCCTTAACGGCATCCTGGTATGCGCCGATCGCTCGGTTCGTCATCGTGTCGAGCATGTCCGGCCCAAACATCGGGTCATCGCTCAGAACGGTCGCCCAGTGGGTAGCGGGATCGATTGGGTACTGATTCCATGTACCGCGCGGCTTGTACATGATCGTTGCGTTGACGGTCATGAACGAGCGTGATGCGGCCGCGACCAGGCGGTCTGCCTTCGCCCTGGCCGCCATCCACTCTTGATCGCGGCCAGGCTTTGGTGTCGCTCGCCTCTCACCGTACCCGTCCTCCGGAAAATCGGTCAGTCTCAGTACGTCGCCGACTGCGCCGTGAAACTCGACCAGCGCCTCAACTCGTCTTTCGGCGTCGGCCTGTCTCATGCCAACCAGAGTAGAGAAGCCGGCCCATCCATATAGAGCATTTCGGCGGCCGCTCCCAGAGCGCGCCACGCTGTCTCCAACGCGACGCTTTGCTAGAGGTCGAGGGAAACACTTGAGGTCAAGGCCACCTGCGGTCATGTCCAGTACGGCACGACGTCCGGATGGAAGCTGATCGTGTCCTCTTCGGTGCCGGGGTCGATGTAGAGGTAGAGCTTGTGGTCGTATGCTTCCTTGCACGCTCTGCCGCACACGTGGCCTCTGGATCCCCGGGGGACGGGGATGGGCCGGCCACACTCGTAGCAGCGCCCTTCAATCCAATCGGTGTCCGGGAAGTCATTGCGTACTCGACTCATCAGTTCTGTGGCCCGGTGGCGGTCGATGAAGTTCTCAACGTCGGTTACCTCGACCCGCCACATACTCCCAAATTTTGCTCCCACGAGGTCGCCAGACCGAAGCCACTCATAAACGGTGCGTTCAGTCACCTGGAACCGTTCCGCCACATCAGTTGGAGTGAGTAGTGCGCTCAAAGCCCTTTCCTTCCTATTAACGACATCATCTTCTTGCTCAGAGCACTATAGAGCACTACATGCTCGTGCATCAAAGGTTTTACCTCGCCATGCCTGAAACCCAGGAGGGTCTAATCCCATGGGTTGTGAATGACACTGACCAACTGTCACCGAGATCGCATCAGTGGTGCCCAGATGCCCGACGAAGTCGTTGACGATGGGAGACGAGGACCTAGCGATTCGACAGCAGTCTGCTCAGATGTCACTGTCCGCCTGTCACCACGCATCGACGATGGTGGTCAGGACCAGGAATCTCCCTCGTTCAGATCTGTAGATCGTGGTTCGTCGAACTTGCTTGTTGTCAGGATTTCGGTGCTCGTTCGGTGTCGGAAAGTTTGTCGGATTCCGTATCTTCGGATGCCAGACCCAGAAGTCTCCTGATCCCCTCAGAGGTGAATGTAGTCATGGCGCCGATGGCACCGATCAGAGCTATGAGGACCTCAAAGCCGATTCCGTCGGTTGGTTCGTCAGATTCTGGGATCACTCGACGCATGTCGACGCCCGGAGCAGTGGCCTCTAATGACATGTCAGTGTTGTCGCTCAGCAGCAGAGTCACCGTGTCGGAGTCCCTAGGATTCATGTACTCGTAGGTGAACACTCGAATCTGGGGGTCACTGTCGTCGACGGTCAGTTGCCGATCCACCACCCGAGGCTCGAACTCATGAACCACCTGGAGGATATGTGTCATCGTCGGCGTTGGGAATGAAACGACGACATCAACGTCTTCAATTGTCTCATCACCAGAGTTCCAGACTCTTGCTGTGTACTGCTAAATCGACCTAACCGGCACACCGTCGAGCTCAACTGTCACCCCCACGTCTCGGATACCTGCTAGCAGGTCGACTGGCCCACCCTGACTGAGTGACAATTTCTTCGCCTGGAAGATAAGGGGTACGACGTAGTTGTTCAGCCCGATCCCGACTAGTGCAAGGATCACCCCAGCCGCCACCGATGCGACAATGGTCCTTTCATCTCTCAGCGCAGGGTCGGATGATTCGACTCTACCAAGACAGTTGGTCCGAGACTGGCGCTAAAACAACGACCATTACTGGATTCCTGGCGACTCGATCGAACACGTCCAAGCTGTTGAACTGGCTGATGCGGAACGCAGACAGGAACTACGTCAACAAAACAGGCTCTCGGAGCGGATCCGTGGGTCATGTCCGACCGGGTAGGGGGTGGGCAGTGCCCGCCGCGGTCGAGGAGGCAGAGGGCGATGAGGTTGTCGGTGGAGCGGAATCCGGTAGGCCATGCGAGTGAGGAGCCGGAGCTTGGTGTTCACGCTCTCGGTGAGTCCGTTGGAGAGCCCGTGAGCGAAGGGGGCGACGATCCCGGTCCGATTCTTCTTGATTCGGTGGTTTGGCTGAGGCCCTCCGTTACCAGGTTGACAGGGTTCTCGATGACAGGGATTCGAAAACTTAAAGGTGGCTTTGGCGATGCGACCCGACCGAATCGTTGTAGGTGAGGTAAGAGGGTCGGAAGCGCCGCGTCGAACAGGTAACCGGCCTGCCGTTTGCAGTCGAGCTTGCCGTCGCGTAAGGCACTCGGTACGTCAGTCGGCAGTTAGCGTCGATTGCGGTCATCCGATGGGTCGCTTCCGTACTGCCCCGCGTGTCCTTCACGCGAGTGCTCAGGGGTGAAAGTTCCGGTCTCGCAGTTCTCCAATCGCTGGTGGCTCATGAGGCAGAATGTCGTGGCGCACCCGGATGTCTGTCCTTCATTTAGGGTCACGTGTCGATGAAGACTTTTCAGCGTTGGTCGAGGTCAAGAACCATTCGCCGGCGGATCAGGCGCACCAAGCGACGCGACTCCCGCTGCCACCGATGCGGACTGCTCGGGTTCTACAGACTCCCAGAGCAGAGCGATTCCTCACTCGACGATCTCGAGGAGTTGCCGGTCGGTCGACGAGGGACCTTTGAAGGGATGCTCAGAAACGCTCGAAAGGCTGGAAAGATCCGGGATGATGAGTATGACCATCGCATAGGGCAAGACCTAGGTATCGCCGATTGGCTGTACGGAGGCGTCAAGTGTGGCATCGGAGACCATCGAGGAGCATCCACCACCTGGGCAGTACCCGGACCCCGGGAAGACATCGGCAGCTTCATGAGAATGGGCCACACGGGAGCCGTCGTGAGTGTTCCCGATCCGGCAGCTCCTGGGCCACTGGGGAAGATCAACGGGGTCGCGCAGACCTTCATATGGAATGTTGTTCGGCCTCACGACTGCCCACATTTCATCAAGCATCGTCCGGGTTTGACGCCAGCCGAACACATCCGGTGGCGTGAGGAGAGTCGAAGGCGATTCCATCGATCGGTGCGCAACTGGCTCCTGAGCATCGGAGGGAGCATCATCGGTGGCCTCATTCTGTGGGTCCTACTGGGCACTTGAGGATGGACGGCTGCGCCTGCGTTGTAGCGCTCAAGGTCCCTCTGGGTCTGGTTTTTGCGTCTCGCCGTAGCCAGACCTCGTGATGAGGGCGATGGGAGTATCACACAGCGCGGCATGCGAGGCTGATTCGAGATGACAAGAGAAGACGAGTTCAGACGGGCGGCCGAGGCGTTCCTGCGCGCCGCCTGGGTCGTTCTCGAATGCCAGCATGTCGTTCCGACATCGTGGTTCCACCCGTACATCGAGGTGGGGCGCGACTACTCCGGACCTGACGTCGCAGCGCTGCCGGAGTACAAGAGCCTCGAGGACCTGATATCGGCGAGTGCCCCACGATTCGGGGACGGCATGCCGCTTGGCGAGCGCGACTTTCCGGCCCAGTACATCTTCAGCTTCCTTCAAGCGTTCGTTGCCAGGTCCGCTCGCGAGTCCAGCCTGTTTGCGCCCACCGGCCACCCGGTTGAGGCTTCGATCGATGATCTCGTCGCCGCCGTCGATGCGACAAGTTGGGAGGTGGGGTGTTGTCGTGTGGTGTCGCACCTGACGACGGTGGACTCCAATGAGGTTGAGATCGGCGGTGTGACCATTAGCCCCCTCGGTAACGCTGCTCACTCGACCAGGCGGGAGGTTGTCGACGTGATCGGCTCCGTGATCAAGGGCGCTGATACGGCGTTCGGTCGCGAAGCCCCGGTCGTGTACGCCCCACCCGAAAGTGTTTTGATCGTGCGTGCCATGGCCCCAAAGCCGTTCGACGTTGCACCAGTTCTCTCCAGTCGAATTGAGAGGTTTCTCCTTGCCCTGCGTCTGCTGTGGGCGGGAACCTGCGAGTCCGTCTTTGAGGTTCAGGGTGAAATCGCGCTCGTTCGCCGGTTCACGCCGACCCTGGTGCGTTTCCGCGGTGCTGGGCCGAGCTTGCTGTCACCCACGACTCGCGTTCGCCGAACGGTGCGCCTGGGTGCGGACGACGGCCCGCGGATCCAAGGACTCTGGAGCGCCATTGAGGCGGCAGAACAACCCCGCGAGGGAATGGCGCTGACCTCATTCGCGGTCGCGGTCCAGAAATTTCAGCTCTCGTACCACGCACACACGTGGTACGACCAGCTGGTCGACTTAGCAACGGCGCTCGAGGCTGCGTTATCGGGCAGGGACACGACCGATGTGCTCCTCCGGTTAAGGACTCGGGCCGCCGCACTACTCGCGACCGACCAGGACCCAGCGGCCGCTGTCTTCGCCGACGTAGGCACGCTCTACAGCCTCCGTTCCAGCCTGGTTCACGGCGGAGAATTATCCGAGAAGAGGCTCAGGAACCTGATCATGAGGGTCTCGACCGTGCCACCGGATGCCCTGCTCGGGACAGCGACCGGGTACGTAGTCGACCGAGTGCGGGACCTCGTGCGGCGGAGCCTGCTTGCCCGAATCTGCCTTGCGGCCGACCATGAAGAGTCTTTATGGCCCCTTGACGCAGAACCGGGCGTCGATGCCGCCCTGGCCGACGACAACGCGAGGACTCTCTGGCGGGAGTGCTGGAGAGACAGGCTCGCGTCATTTGATGCTCTCTTCGCGGCAGATCGTCCACGTCGAGCGGTCGACGCGATCTCCCAAGAAGACACCTACTGAATGACCGAGTTTCCGTCATCGCGCCGTGGGGCGCTTCCGAAAGCGCGCCCAATTAGCGACCGATGACTCATGGAAGCGCCGCGTCGAACAGGCAACCGGACTGCCGTTCGTATTTGAGCTTGCCGTGGCCTGAGCGAAAGCCGATACCCGTTGGCCGAGAGAGGCCAGCACTGGTGACTGAAGATGGCTGAGCAGGAGTAGCACGCACGACGGCCCTTGTCTGGCAGTCAGCGGGTCGGGGATGCAAATCAATTCCCTTCAGCTCGTACGGGTGCAGGAATGTGGCCTTAAGGACGTCGATTCGTAACGGTTCCCGGGGGTCATCCTGCATCACGACGCGCGATCGCATAAGCTGGACGTCGAACTTCGCTGCCTCATAGCGGCTTCCTCGATGGTGGAGCTGATGGGCGAAAGCATCAGCAGCAGAATAAGACGCTCGAATTGGATCCTCTTGGCGGGTCTTGCGTTGAGCGTCCTCGCAGTCGGATGGCTGATTCAAAGCCGGGCCGAGGCCATACCGGCTGGCAAGCCGGCGAAGGTCTCGTGGGTTCCTTCAGAGATTGACGAGACGGTGATCGCAGGGACCCACTCAACTGTCGAAGCGCGATTTGTCGTCGACCAGTCGGTAGTCGGTGTGGGCATCGAAGTCGTCCCAGAGCTGACGCTGGTCGTGTCGGTTCAGCCCAGTGTGATGTCGGATCTCATTCCAGGCGTTGAGAATGAGGTGTTTCTAAGTTTTCAGCCGAACCCGCGAATGGACCCGACGCGCTTAGATGGGACTGTTCTGGTACGCGTGGACGCTAACGAATTGCTAGCTCGGCCGCTCCCAGTGAAGGTTGATGTGGTTTGGCCGACGTTTGAGAGTCTCGATGCCAGCCTTATCGTGTCATACCCGGCATATCTTGACGTCGTCGAATCAGGCGTAGGAGATCCCGCTGGCTCCGTCGGCTTCCTTGATCCCCAGACCAAAGTCGGCTTCTCGATAGACACTGACGTTCTTCCGCCGGGTATCGGAACCGTGGAGGCCTGGGCCGATTCACAAAGATGGCCGTTCCCCGACGACTGGAGGAACCACTACGAGGTGGTCTCGCTTGGAGATCGAGACGCACTTCATGCGACTGAGTCAGACGTGATGATCTTCCTGGGCTGCGACCGTGTTCATTACGTAACGAATGGTGTCGGGCGAGAAGATCGACCGATGTTGGATAACACGACCTTCGGACTGGTTCTCGAATCTGTGGACACCCCCTGTGACTAGCCAAATCCTCGTGTATTCGCAGAGAGATTCGGAGTTGATCTAGGTGCGGCGTCTTCTCGCTATTGCCGCGGCTTTGTTGGTCGCGGGTGGGTTGGGCTCACTTCTCTCATCTAGTACAAGTCAGGCACAGACGAGCTCTCCGGGGTTCAACTACCCCCTGGGTCCTCCTGATGGCGCCGGTTACGCAGCCAACGGATTCGGATTCCTCGAGCATGCTTATTACGGCGAGCGTTGCGGCTGGGTCTTCCATCCGGGCGAGGACTGGAACGACGAGAAGCACGGCGACGACTCGAGTGACCCAATCCATGCCGTTGCTGATGGGGTGATCGTTGAAGCAAGAACGCCGTCCGGCGCCGGAGACGGATGGGGTCATCTGCTACTTATCCGCCACGATGGCGACTTCGCTCTTCCCGAGGGAGGATCAATCTCAACGGTCTGGTCTCAATACGGTCACATGGGTTCGATCGCAACGAATCCACGAACCGGGAATCCTTGGAAACCGGACGATTCAGTCTTCCGTGGAGAGCAGATCGGGTCAGTCGGTGACTACCCGTACCTGTCTGGGAACGCTTTCCATCTCCACTTCGAAATCAGAAAACAGAGACTCCATTCGGCAGGTTCTTTTCCCTGCAGCAAGCCCGATGCGTATGTGCGGGCTCGTTACACGGAGCCGAGCGCATTCATTGCCCTCAACCGACCCAGTGCCCCGCCAGGCGCAGGCGATGGCGTACCGTGGCCGATGTTTGGCCACGATGCGCAACATACGAGCCAGACTCCTTTACTAGGCCCGGTTCCAGCTGACCTGACCTGGAGCTTCGATGCCGGACAGGAGCTGGGAGAACCTCCAGTCGTTGGAACAGATGGGACGGTCTACTTGGCTGGCCGCTTCTCCTTATGGGCACTCTCGAGCACGGGTGAGCAGCAATGGGCGATACCGGCGGGTTTCATAAATGCTTCCCCCGCTCTAAGCCCAGCAGGCTCGACGCTCTACGTGAACGACTTCGTAGACGGTCTCCGGGCACACTCAGTGGCAGACGGAAGCACCCTTTGGACCAGGCGTCTTGGCTCTTTGTGCTCGGGTCCCACGGTAGATTCTGAAGGCACGATTTACATTGGTAGTTGTTCGGGTGTTCTGTATGGGCTTGATCCCGATGGCTCTACACGGTTTGCAACCCGCGTGTCAAACACCGGCGATCCGAACGCAGATGCGATCCATGCCTATCCGACACAGTCGAATGGCGGCTTGACTTACGTAGTCACTCGCGGGGGTCGGGTATTTGCTGTCGACTCTGTGGGAGATCTGGTACGGCAGTACCCCTCCTCGGGCTCTCTCGGTGAGGTGTTATCGACACCAGCGATCGGCTCCACGGGCGAGTTGTATGTGCCCATCTGGGCCGGGGTTGCGCGCGTTGTCGCTGTGTCTGCATCGGGTGAGGAACAATGGCGCCTTGCCCACAACCCAGAGACCGTTGAGCAAGTTGGCTTCGCGATCGCGCATGACGGAACTCTCCTTGTCCAGGCTGGAGAGGACGTGATGGCTGTGGATCCCGGTACGGGACTGGTTCTCTGGGAGCAAAAGGGGCTCGCAGCTGTCTCGGGGGGGATATCGATTGGAGGCGACGGAACCATCTACGTCAGTGGCAAGGATGGGGACATGGTGCTCCTCGGCCCAAATGGAAGCACTATGAGTGCGGGGTCAGGTGGGTGCTTCGCGCAGGGACCGCCTGTGATAGGCATCGATAGGTCCGCCTTTGTCTTCGAGAGTTCCTCATGTGGCGACTTCCTTCACGCTTTCACAGGAAGTTCGTGAGTGAACTCGGTGGCTGGCTCCCCGACGGCGTGGCGTATGGGCTGAAGTTCATGTCGAAGCTTTGCGCCACTCATCCAGGATCTACTGAGCGGAGCCCGAACTAGCGGTTCCGCCAGACGAGGTGCTGACTCACTGGCTTCGACTTCGCATGCATAGATATCAGTTAGGACGAGAACGGAGCAGTGAGAAGTAGGTATCCGCTGGTGGCCAAGGCGATGTGGTCGTCCATTGTGGCTCCGTACTTGTCAGGCTCTGCTACCAGCTTGGTGAGCCAACGCCGGATGTCCTGGTCGCTGACAGCTGGATTTGTCGACAAACCCGCCTCGAAGGAGGACAGCAGCCGAGCGTGATGAATCGTGGCCTCATGTCGTTGGGCATCTGTCCTAGCGGCCAGTTCACGAATGGTTAGGCGAGCTACGAGGAGACTGTTAAGCGGCCCGGTTGCAAGGTCGAGAATCGACTCCCTCGGTCGTGCGTGTCTTCGCCCGACTGTGGCCCCTCCCATCCGGTTCCACGGCGGAAGGGTATCCATCAGCAACCTATATGTCTCGAGAAGTTGGCCCTCGGCGCGGCTGGCTGAGTCCTCACCTGGGACGTGTGCAGCGGCCGACTGGCCCACAACACTGAAGCCGAGCGCTGCATGATTCGAGAACCAGAAGTCAACCTCTTGCCTTTTGTCGCCTGGACGGCTTCGGTGCGACAGGCCGTTGTGGTCTGCGAACCTAACCGACAACTTGCTGTCCTTCCCGATGTAAAGGATGTCTCGCGTCTCGGGATCCCAGAACAAGTAGACGCCCACCGTATCCCAGGTGACGCCATCGAATAGTTCTCTCAAGGCGACCCGTAGCTCACGAGCTTCTTCTCGCTGATATGCGTCACGTACTACCAGGCACAACATCTAGCCATCACCAACTATTGGCGGTGACCGCGACTCGCTAAGCGATGTCCGCCCATATGACATGTTGGTCCGAAGCGACATGGACTTCGCGGGTTAATTCGGGATAGACCTTCCAGCGGACCGGGCTCTTCCCGGGCCAGGCTCCCATCCTGAATAGTCCGCTCGCCTGTACCCGACCGAATAAGGCGGGTGACAAGAGCAGATAGTCAATCTTCTGGTTGTCGTTGCCCAGCCCGTACGTGCCCTTCCCGCCGAACTCTCCGGTGTTAAAGCTGGGATGGTCGGAGACATCACTGAGGTCAGTGTTGGCTACTAGCGGCTGCAGCGGTAGCGAGTCCGGAGTGTCGTTGAAGTCGCCGAGGACCACCGCGAGGTTCTCCCCGGCCGCACGCAACTCCTCGTAGATCTCCGCGGTTCTGGTTGCCTGGGCCATGCGGCGGGCCCGGGATTGGGCGTTGTCACCCCCGAACTTCGACTTGAAGTGGTTGGGGAGAATCCAGATGAGTTCACCGGTCGGGGTCTCTACCGCATATTCGGGGCAGTCTCGGCTATAGATGAGACCGCCAGCGGGGTCCGCGTCGTAGATGTGGGTACGGATGTGACGGATACGAAAGCCAGTGCGGGTCAACAATCCGACGTCGATGCCGCGTTCGTCGTTGCCGTCGATCAACAAGACATGGTCGTAGGGGACACCGGCGGGTTTGATCCTCCGAAGCACATCCTCAGAGAACCGTCCCAGGGCGATGCGGTTGTCAGATTCTATCACCGCCAATATGTCGGCGTTGACGTCGCGGATGACCCTTCCGGTGTTGTCGATGGCAATCTCATTGACAGGTTCAGTCTTGGCTTCCACCCAGCCGATCCAGTCGAGCCGTCCTATCGCCACCAGCTCCATCGTGCCGGATCGCTTTAGGACCTTGCCTCTAATGCGTCGCAGGTGGACGGCGTCGTTGCCTTGGTCGGACTTGTCCAATCCCAGTTTCTTGACAAGGTCGAGGATTTGGCCCTCGACGCCGGAGTAGCTGTCAGCTCAAACAGGGCATTCAGCACGGCGGTGTCCTTCAAGGTCTCCTGGGCATCTTCGACCGTTGGCTTGTTGAAAGCCTTTGCACGCTCAAAGAGATTCTCGACATTGAAAGCCGCGATCTTCATGGGCCCTCGGCAATCGAACGCTACCCGCTCGGTGTCGAGAGTGCCGCCTGGTGCCCATCCTGTCATTCCGCGTTCGCGATCGAAACTCATGCCGCTCATCGACGAAGGGTGTGGATCGCTCCTCGACAGGGTGACGGGTGGCCCGGTCGTGCCCAAACTTGAGCAAGCCGATATACGTGTAGTTCTCCGAGAGGCTGCGGCGAGTGCAGTGGTCGTTTGCGATGACTGACGACTTGGACCCTGCTCCAATTGTTGTCGCACACTAATGCGGAACGAGAGCGAGGCCATCGGCCGGAAGAGGACATTTGTTGTTGTTAACCAGCCATCTCCCGGGGGAGGAGCAGTCGAAAGGTGCTGCCACGATCGGCTTCCTGATAGGTCAGGTCGCCTCCCATCATTCGGGCGAGCTGTCGGGAGACGGTCAGGCCGAGGCCGATAGACGCGGGTTGACCCTTGATGGCGTCACCGTGAAAATAGGGGTCAAACAGGTGCTCCCGGTCCTTGGGTGGTATCCCCGGTCCATCGTCGGCCACACTCACGCCGACCATTGCGCTCTCCGACTTGATCTGTACAACTACATCGGGGCCACCATGGCGCACGGCGTTCACGAGTAGGTTGCGGAGGATCTGGCGAACTCGGAGCCGGTCTCCAATCGCGACGGCGGTTTCCCGAGGCATCTGAATTCGTTTGGCCTTCTCCGACAGTGTCTGACTCGCAGCTCGGACTTCCAGGCGGAGGTCGACCTTCTCAGTGAGGAGTCTGACGCGGCCTATTTCGGCCCGTGCGGCAACCAGGAGGTCATCGATGATGGCGGCGACATCGCATGACTGGTCGGCGATCGTCCTGATCATGGCGGACACTTCAGCGGGCGTGAACCCTTCGGGACTTTCGGCGAGTTCACGGGCAAATCCGACTACAGCAGTGAGCGGTGTCCTCAGCTCATGGCTGACGCTGGCCACGAACTCGTCCTTGGCTCGGACCAGATGCTGCAGCTCGAGGTTGGCTGTTCGGAGCTCTTCGGTCTGGTCGGCCACGACCGTTGCAAGCATGGCCCGCTCATGTTCCAGCTGCAGTGTGAGGTGGCGGGTTTGCAAGAGTCTCCCGACTCGCAGGCTTAGCTCGGCGAGGTCGATCGGCTTAGTAAGGAAGTCGGTGGCCCCCACTTTCAGCGCTTGTCGCCTGGTGTGGTCCGAGACATCAGCCGTCAGCATGAGAAACGGCACGAACGAATCGCGGCGGATCAGTTGGCTCAACCTTTCGAGAAGCTCGAAACCGTCGATATGAGGCATATGCAGATCGAGGATGACAAGATCTGGTTCGCGTCGAGCGAACAAGTCTTTGACCTGGCGCGGGTCAGATGTCAGGGAGAGCTGGCCGTACCCGTCAAGCGTTAGAACCTGTTCCATCAAACTGAGGCTGGCCGGGTCGTCGTCGACTACAACAATGTAAGAATCATTCAGCAATTCATTCACGCCGGGACCAACCTTGTCGTGATGCCAGACCTATCGGCCATAAATAGAACTGGCTGAAGCAACGCCGCCGTAGATAGGCCGCGACGACCAGGCATCAACCAGTGCTTGCCCCCTATACCGGGCGACGACCAGGTCGATCCTCGGAATCCGTTGCCAGGCAAGCGCGGTGGCGCTGGCGACCCCATTCGACGTCTATCCACTTCCTAGGGCATCGCAGTCGCACGACCGGACGAGGAGAGTCCCGGTTGGCTCCAGCGTTGTAGCGGATGCCCCCGGCTCGCACTGTCAGCTCCCAAACCTCGGTGGCGTTGTCAGGGTTCAAGCCGAGTCTTTCCAGCGCCGTGAGGGCTGCGTCTTTCAACCCTTCGAGGAGGCCGAGACCTTCGAACCGAAGCATGATGACGAGCCACGGTTGGGTTGTCGGTCATGGCGGCGTTTCCGATCGGCGGGCCCGACGACAAACCCCCAGGCCGTTTGGGGGGTCGGGGGTTTGTTCGTTTCGGGGTGCAGTTTCGGTGTTCTAGCCATGGGGCAGCGCCGAGCCCGGACAGTTGAAGCCTATCCGGTTCGACAGATCGGCGCCCTCGACGGGCAGATCAATTCCGAGGATGGCCGCTGCAGATAGCTTTCGCCCGGGCTCAGACCTCCCGAAAGTGCCTTCGCAACCCGAGACGACCGACCCGCCCAGGGCGGTGAGGCCTTGACGAGAGGAGACCGCTAGGAGCCGAGCCAGCCTATTAGGCACTCTACGGTATCTATCCGGCAATGTTGAAAAGGGCAACGACAAGTGATGTGTGGCCGAGCCGTCCCCCACCGAGCCGCTAGAAGCTCCACTTCCAGGGTGAGCCCGGCCCTAGCTGGAATGTACGACTTCGGCTCCGGAAAATGGAACCCCTCAACTGCTCGATATCGGAAGCTGATCGTCTCCTGATTCAAACCGAACGTTGCAAGGGTTTGGACGGTTGGAAGGGGGACAGGCGGTAAGGGCGAGGACCGCCGCGCTGCTGGGAGCCTCCGCACTCGTGCTGATGGACGTGGTCGGTGGGCTGCTTCCCGGTCTCGGAACCAGAGGTGACGGCTGTGCGAACCATTGGTGCATGACTAGCGAGCACGGATCTGACGAGATTCCCTTGTCCCACCGCGACCTGGTCGAGTGCCCCCGGTCGCCGCACTCACCACGGTCCGGGTCGGCGGTAAGATACTTAACGAGTTTCCCGTCGGCCTCGACGATAAACCGCACCTCCGGGATGTCCTCGAACAGTCCCTCGTCGCCTTTGCAATCGGATGGCCGCATTCAACGCTGACATCTGTGATGTCGGCTCGCACTCCGATCTCCATGGTGCCTGTCTGCGAACCTTGCTGGACGAAATAGTTGAGGGTCCCTCGAGTTCCGGTTGAGACGGGGCCGCCGGCGACGTTGTAGGTCGGCGATTTCTGTGTCGTCGACGATGGCCTCGTTGATACCGGTTTTCTCGTCGTTGACGACGTAGAAGTCGAACGCGGGGGCATGGGGATCATCGATTACCCCGTCGATGAGGACTGCCTGGTCCTGACTGAGGGTGCCTATCCGGTCGGGGTATCCGGCCTCGTCGGGTTGCTCGAAGGCGTAGCGGGTCGGCTCGGCTGGGTCGGCCATGAGGGTGTCCCTTCGCTGATTATCGTCCGGGGTGTGCCGTGTCCTTAGGGACGCACGCGGATGATCGTCTTCCCCTTGATCCGCTCGGTCGGGTTGAAAGCGGAAACGGCGTCGTCCAGGTCCGCGACCTGGCCGATGTTCGTGCGCAGACGTCCGTCCCGGACCCGCTGCACGACCTCACCCAACTGTGCGCGATCGGCCTCGACGACGAAATCAACCGCCAGGCCGTCCTTCGGCTGCGTCTCAGGCGGGCCGGCGATGGTCACCAGCATCCCTCCCGCTCGAACCAGACCCGACGACCGCGTCCCGATGTCGCCACCGATTACGTCGAAAACCAGGTCTACTCCGCCGATGTCTTCCAGCGCGTCGTTGTCGAGGTCGACGAACTCGTGCGCGCCGAAGTCGAGTGCGTTCTGCCGGTCGGCGGCGCGTCCGGTTCCGATGACGTAGGCGCCGACCTCGCGGGCGAGCTGCGTCACCACCGAGCCGACGCCACCGGCCGCGCCGTGTACGAGAACGGTCTGACCCACTTGGAAGCGGCCGTGCACGAACAGCCCCTGCCATGCGGTCAGGCCCGAGATCGGCAGGCTCGCGCCCACCGTGTAGTCGACATCACTCGGCAGCGGCGCGAGGTTACGCGCCTCGATGGCCACGTACTCTGCCAGGGTGCCGTCGCGCGTCCAGTCCGCGAGCCCGAACACTCGCTGTCCAACCGACAGCCCCCTCGTGCCATAGCCGAGAGCGCTGACCACTCCGGCCACCTCGTGGCCGGGGACCGACGGTGTGCGGTCCCGGCCGAGGCGATCGGTCCAGGTTCCGGGCCACGTCAGCTCGCCCGGGGTAAATCCCGAGGCGTGAACCTCAACGAGGACATCGTTGCCCGCAGCCTCCGGCTCCGGACGCTCGGCCAGCGTCATCCCGGCCGTTCCTGCGGCCTGGTCCGTCACCACAATCGCCTTCATCCGGCACCTCCCTGTATCGAGTCTTTGCCTGCGCGGCGTGTACCGTCCAGCCAGAACTGGACGATTTCGTTCAGGCTATTGCAGAGTCGTATTGCCCGGCAAGCAGCGAGCGCCTGGCGGTCAGATTTCGCAGAGGCCAGCATGCTGCGAGCAGGATGTGCACTCTCGGAAGCGGTCAATCGGCTCTACAAGACCGAGCTCATCTGCCGCCGCGGTCCCTGGCGCGCCGTTGAGCAGGTGGAGCTCGCGACGCTCGAATACGTGTGGTGGTGGAACAACCAGCGCCTCTGCGGGGGATTCGGGATGAGCACCCGATGTAAGTCGAGGCGGCCCACTACGCTGACCCTTGAATCAGCCCGGCCGACGCTCGTCAGCCAGGGAAACCGATAGGAGCGAAGCCCAAGCCGATCAAAAGTGAGGTTGGCTGGGTTGGGATAGTTGCTCTCCGGTCGGCGACAGCGCCCTTATCAGGCGCACGGTCGGTTCCGTTCGTGGCCGAACCGGTGAGGGCGCGCCCATCGCTTCGGCGGTGAGCGCGCCGCGCATAGCAGCAGCGTCAGGCGGTGGTTGCCGTGCGCCTGGGCAGCACCCAGTCTGGCCGCAGGAAGTGGCACGTGTAGCCGTTCGGGTAGGTGATCAGGTAGTCCTGGTGCTCGGGCTCGGCCTCCCAGAACGGGCCGGCGGGCTCGATTGTCGTGACCGCCTTACCCGGCCACAACCCCGACGCATCGACATCCGCGATCGTGTCGCGGGCTATATGCTCCTGTTCGGGGGTGATCGGGAAGATTGCCGACCGGTAGCTCGTGCCGAAGTCGTTACCTTGCTGGTTCGGCGTCGACGGGTCGTGGATCTGGAAGAAGAACGCCAGGATGTCACGGTAGGTCGTCTCCGTCGGATCGAAGACGATCTCGACTGCTTCGGCGTGGCCGGGGTGGTTGCGATACGTTGCGTAAGCGATCTCACCACCGGTGTATCCGACGCGCGTGTCCAGCACTCCTGGCTGTCGGCGAATGAGGTCCTCCATGCCCCAGAAGCACCCGCCTGCGAGAACCGCTGTCTCGGTGCCTGCTGTGCGGGTGATCTGTCCGGTGTCGTTAATTCCGCTGGTCATGATGCGTGCTCCTCTGTGTTGGTGGTGTCGGCTGTCTCGAACAGCGAGCGGTACTCGCCGTAGCCCTGAGTCTCGAGCTCAGAGACGGGGATGAAGCGCAGCGCGGCCGAGTTCATGCAGTAGCGCTGGCCTCCGGCGTCGGCGGGACCGTCGTCGAAGATGTGCCCGAGGTGGCTGTCGGCGCCGGTGGACCGCACCTCTGTGCGGGTCATCCAGAGCGAGTTGTCCGCCTCTGTGCGGACAGCGTCCGCCGCGATCGGTCTGGTGAAGCTGGGCCATCCCGTGCCGCTGTCGTACTTGTCGGTCGACGAGAACAGGGGCTGGCCGGAGACCACGTCTACGTAAATCCCGGGCTCGTGGTTGTCCCAATACTCGTTTCGGAATGCGGGCTCGGTGCCGTCCTTCTGAGTGACGCGGAACTGGCTGTCGGTGAGGCGGCTGAGCGCCTTCGGAGTCTTGCGGTAGTCGTGTGACACGATTTCTCCTCTTCTGACGCCGCTGGCTGCGACGCCACTGGAAATAACACTGCAGTGGAGTGTTTTGGTCCCGGGTTTCCCGAGAACTCGCTGTGACTGCGATCTCGGGCTGGGATGGGCGATCAGGTTCGGAGCTTGTACGGGCCGGCGCGTCGACCAGGCTCGGTCGGCTGGGGGACCTTCGGATCCGAGAGCAGCGAGAAACGGCGAAATCGTCATAGTCGTAACGCCTTTCGTTTTCCAGCAGCCATGTTATGAGAACAGAGTGCGGGCTCCCAGCAGCCTGCTGTGAAGCCAGAGTGCCCCGCGGGTCGGCAGGAGAGTGTCATGGCCAACGTCAATCGACCGCAATTTCGACAATTGCGGTCCGCTGAGGGTGCAGCCGGTTTGCGCGTCTGCTTCATGGGAGCGTTGCAGGCATCCTCAGGACGGCGTGCAATCGCAGCTGTCTTGGTTGGTGTTTTCCCCAATCAGCCCCAGGCGGGGTCGCCGACGCCGTTCGCGCCATGTGTCGTGGTGTTTGGCCGGTGACCGTCGGAGTCAGCCCAATGTGATTTGGTTGTCGGCCACGGACGGGTGTGGG
>JBBDQN010000006.1:0-36087 GCA_040905905.1 Acidimicrobiia bacterium | reverse complement strand
CCCCCCCCCCACAACTCTGACTCAATCGAGCCTGAGCCGGTACACGCTGGACAACTGGCCGGTTCAAACTCAGAGGTCAACGGATTGATCCACGAGCGATCCGGCCAGAAACTCACAGCTCACGTATTGAGAGCTGGCAACCGGAAACGAGTGGTCTATCCAGGAAGCGGCATAGCGAACGAACTCCTCACCCCCGACCTCCGCTGCACAATGGAAGTTATTTGGGTCGAGGCACCGAAAGGAGCCGGCTCGGGCGGCCATCCACACGAACACGACGGCGAAGAGTGTGGCATCGTGCTCCAGGGCACAATGCGCTTTTGGGCCGGCGAACAGGAGTACCTGCTCGGAAAGCAGGATTCGATCTATCTCTCGAGTCGGCTGCCTCACAGGTGGACCAACCCGGGCGACGAAACTCTCGTGGCTGTCTGGATCATCTCGCCACCGACGTTTTGAACTCGTTGTCCAGAGCGCGAGGGAACTTGTCTAACCCTCACCAGTGAGGCTCCGACTGCTGATCTCACGACTGGCGGACCGGCTGCCGAATTACCGCGACAGCTTCCGGCAACTGCCGGTACCGCCGCCCCTTCTTCCTCGAGTGCGCTCCGACCAGGCGGTGAGCCTGCATCAGCCGGGCCACCCGTTTGCGGCCCACACGGATCCCCGCCTGGTCGGCTGGCCATGGACCCTCGGTGCCCCGTAGGTGCGACTTCTGCTTTGAGGAGGAGGGTGGCGTGGGTGTGGCGTAGGTCGTGGAGGCTGATCTTGGGGAGGTAGGTGATGGATACGGCCCATTGACCGGCACATCGATGGCAGCACCCCATGTGACGGGTCTCGTCGCCTCTCCGAGACGGACACTCGAACGTGTCGCCATGAGATCGATCCGGCAGGCATAGACGCTTCGCCGGTGGACCTGAAGACAATGATCGTTGAGGGCGCCCAGTCCAACGTTGTCGGTCCGCGTTTGGTCTGCACGAGGCTACGAAATGATCCGCAACATTGACGACCGGTGAGGCCGAAAATGCCCGTCACCATTGATGATGTTGGTGTTTGTCCTGATAGGGCGCTCGGGCCGATGTTCCCTTACAAGAAGAGGTCCGCCGAGTTGCAATCTGCGCTTTCCCCGGCTGAAAGGTCTCGGTCACTGGTTGACAGGGCAGCTGACACTGAAATTGGAGGGGTGCGAAAAAGCAAAGGTGGCGCTGGCGAGAATGTCGGGATCACTTGATTCTTGGGCATGTGCCATGGGCTGTCTCTGCGGTGACTGTGTCTACTATCCCTCTCAAGCCTCACGCAGTTGACCGTTGGCATGCATGTTGCGGTCAGTGGCGGTGATGGACGGCACCAGGGGGACCAGGCGCCGTTTTACCAGCAGGACATCAGGCGGTTTCGGTGCGTGCGTTCGGTCGGCATGGGTTGTTCCAGCGAATGTGGCGTCGCGCCCTTCTTGTCGTGACGAGCGCTGGCTACCTGACCGTTCTGATCGTATTCCCGCCAGTGGACGATCCCACAGTGGTTGTACTTGCGCTGGTGCCTCTCGTCGTTGCTGGGAGCGTCTTCGGTTTGAGGTATGCGCTAGTGGTTGCGGCCGGCCTCATCGTTGCCACCGGCTTGGTTGTCGAACTCGTCGGGCGTGGAATCGACAACATAGTTGGTACCTACCGGGGGATTCCCTTACTCATGTTCGTGATGACCGGGATCGTGGTCGGACGGCTGCGCGACGTAAGAACGACTCTGGAATATGAGCTTGAGCATCGCAAGAAGGTCGAAGTGGAACTACGGGACACTCAGCGCAGACTGGAACAGATGCTCAATGCCAAAGATGAGCTGATTGCCTCGGTTGGCCACGAACTTCGCACTCCACTCACAGCGGTCCTGGGATTCGCCGAGATGCTACGAATCGGTAACCAGACCGGGATGGCGGCTGCAGACAGGACGGAGATGGTGGACTTCATAGCCCGGGAAGCTTTTGACCTCTCCGGGATTATCGATGATCTACTGGTGGCGGCCCGGATCGAGATCGGGAAGCTCGAGATCGCCAAAGTGCCGACGGCACTACGGGCACAAGTTGCCCAAGTGTTGGAAGGTTGGGATCCGCTGGCCGTGTCCGGTGTCACGGTCACAGGAAACAACGCGAAAGCGTCGGCCGACCCGGCCAGAGTACGCCAGATTCTGCGCAATCTGATCGCCAACGCGCTTCGTTATGGCGGTGACAGCATTGAGGTCAGAATCGGGTTCGACGATTCAGAAGTGCTGGTTGAGGTGCGCGACGATGGACCAGGCCTGCCCCAAGACCAGTGGGAGACTATCTTCGAGCCGTACTACCGATACCACTCGGAGATCACTCAACCCGGAGCAGTCGGACTCGGGTTGACCGTCTCTCGAGGACTCGCCGAGCTTATGGACGGCCGCCTGACCTATCGTCATGACAATGGAACCAGCGTGTTCACCCTACGCCTTCCACAATCCGACCGGCAGATAACCTAGGAGAAGGCCGACGCCCGTGGGGAGGTGTGCCTCTTTGACGCTTTCCGCATGGGCCTCGCTTGAGGACTCGCGCAGCGATCAGGGATGCCTTCTTGGCGCACAGCAGCGACCTGCAAGGCGAGGACAGCTGAGTTCGTCGATGTCGACGAGTTGACGAAGAGCGCGCTGGGCTTTGTGTCGCGCAAGGAGCGTGGCTTGTCTTTTGCGAGGTCAAACCCTGGGTTCCTATCGACCGCCGCCTCAGCCAAGGCGCGCTAGCTTACGGCCGCAAAGGCGAGGTACCCGAGGAGAGGTACCGGGTGCCACTCGGCACCGCCAAGTGGTGAGGCCCGGAACCGATCTCACCATCGTCGCCACCGCCTACATGGTCCATCAGTCGCTGGAAGCCGCCGATCGCCTCGCCGCCGAAAATGTCTCGATGGAAGTGATCGACCCCAGTCGCTTTCCCCGCTCGACAGCAACACAATCTGCACTTCGGTCGCCAAGACCGGACGGCTGGTGATCGTGGACGAGAGCCCACCTCGATGCTCGATCGCCACAGACATCGCCGCCACGGTGGGCGAGGAGCTGTTCGGGCAGTTGACGGCTCCCATCCGTCGGGTCGCATCCCCTCACTCTCCCGTACCGCTCAGTCCGCCGCTGGAGAATGCGTACATCCCCTCGGTTGACCGGATCGTCGAGGCTGTGAATTCGCTCGGTTAAGCGGGTTTGGCGTCTTCCTTGTTCCGGCCGGGTTGGGGGAGGGTTGACTTGTCGTTACCGGCGGCACTTGTTAGGTCCGCGTCCGAGTACGAAGGGTTGCGCGATGTCATCACTATTGACGACCGAAAACGCCTGTGTGAGTTGATGCTTTCGGAGTTTGCCCTGGTACTCGGCTTCGGCAGATGTTCCCTTACAAGGAATCGGTCGGCCGAGTTGCAATCTGCGCTTTAGCCCCTGACAGGGCGTCGGTCATTGGCTGACAGGGTGGCTGACACTGAAATTGGAGGGGTGCGAAAACTCAAAGGTGGCCTTGGCGATGCTGTACCGACCTCACGTCGTAGTCGTGAGGGCATCCCAGACCAGGAGATTCCGGTACAGCCATTTGACGTCCCTACCAGACTCTCGAAACGGGTTCGCCAAACATCAAGCTGGTCCTCTGGTGGGGCGGTCACATCCAGAAAGTAGTTCCCCGAAGTTTCGTGGCAGCGGTCCGCGCTGCACGACTCACTCGTTACCGCCCCCGCACTTCGTCCTGCAACGAGCGAGCGCGCATCCGGAACCTTGATCCAGGTGGCTTCCTCTATGGATCAGGCTCTGT
Source organism: Acidimicrobiia bacterium (assembly GCA_040905905.1). Lineage (GTDB taxonomy): Bacteria > Actinomycetota > Acidimicrobiia > Spongiisociales > ZC4RG35 > JAICND01. The sequence goes on along the minus strand of JBBDQN010000006.1, from coordinate 32,303 downwards.
CGGCCACTCAACGCTGTCGACGGCTGAACGGAGGTTCACCCGAGCAGTCGGACCGAGAACCGGCCAGAACCCGATGAGCACTTGATTAAGCGCAGCCACCTGCCCCTCTGTCATGAAGTCGACACCGGGGAACTCCGATGAACGTCGGGCCTCTTCAAGACGCAGCAGGGTCGCCGACCGGAGAAAGTTCGTGCGACTAGTCGGAAGGTTCTTCGGGTTCCAGTAGAAGCCGACTTCCAGCGGTGTCGTCGCCAGATCCAGAACCTCGTTCGTGAGTGCATCCACCGGCCAATGGACCCAGTGGATACGTGCACGACTATTGACAATGTTCTGGCGATCTATCTCGATCCACGGTTCAAGGACTTTACCCCAGCGAGCAAGGTCCCCTTCTTCCCGAACATCCTCTACCCGCAGGCTAAGTACGGGTCTCCCCATCGGGACATGCAGGACACCAGCCTCATCCTTGTGGAGGTTCGCGGACGTGGCCATTACGTCAGGTTCAAGCACCGTCTTCGAAGGTCCGTACAGAAGTACTGCCGGCACCAGCGCGCATGTTGAGTAAAGGTCGACCAGAGCTTCGCGCGGATTGGCAAAGCAGATGAAGAGAGGGTTTTCTTGGTGGGCAATCCACCGGATCTCCTCCGATCCCTCGTAGCGGATGACTTGCTTGCGGCTCTTCACTTGCACCGCGAACGATGGACCGGCTATGAGGCTCTGGCCACTTGCAGTTCGATGGATCAGCACGCAATGGAAGTCATGCCCGACATCTTCCTGCCACGGCACCGCCGTCGTGAAGGCGAACCCGCTCAGCACGAACTCCGCCAGGCGCTCCGCTGTACTACCGACGCGTGGGTTCCTCGGACGTTTCCCGGCCATGCCCGTGACGATAGGTGACCGCCTCCGCAGCTGGCCTCGGAATTCCCTCAGGTGCCGCAGCCGTCGGCGGCACTGCGCGAGATTCTCATAGCCTTCGCGCTCGTCGTTCGGGGCGTTGCGACAGTTCTTCCACGGAAGATCGCGTGGACTGGCTGCTTCATGCACCGCTGTTGACGGTGATCCCCCGGCGTTCCGCTAGTCCAGACCAGCCCGAGCGTCGATAGCGGATCATGAGGGTCGAGCTGTAGGGACGTTGGCAGTCATCGTGTCGCCGGGGGAAAGTGTGACCTGCGACCAGGGCGTCTGCCAATGCCCCAATGTGTGTCAGCGACGTCATCGTCCAAACTCAGCTGCACGCCGTGCGTGCCGTCCCAAGAGAGATCGACCTCTTCAATCTCTTCGCTGTCGTTGTTCCAGGTGGCCGGTGACGAGACCCGTGCGCTCAGGATGCGGACCGGTACTACGCGTGCATTGCGCAGAAGCCAGATGTCAGGGCCGGCGAGTTCCCGAGTAAGTGCTGCGCCTCGTGGCAGGAACACCCAGAGGAGCAACCCGACCCTTATCGTGCCGTAATCGTGGCGACGATCTTGAACAGTCCAGCTCCTGGGAAGAGCCTCTTCGAACGCCCGCCTGGAAGCCGTTTCGAAGCTTGCCCCGGTGGTTCCAAAGCAGCGTCCTCTCAAGGTCTGGAGCCTGCGCGGTACCGGGGAGGTTCACGCTGGTGTCCGAGATGGCGACCATGGGGTTCCATGTCTTGAATCTCACTGTGTCATGACCCGCGCTCAAGTCGCCTCAGGCGGCAGCGTCTGACTCCTTGACACGCCTTTGGCATCTTTAGTATACTCAATTCGGCGACAGGGGCTGATGGTAAAGGGCTCCGGCTTGCAGGAGACCCCTTGGCACCGGCATCCGTGCCAAGGTTCGACCGGAGAGGAGGACGCATGATGTCCGTTGTGAGGCGTGGGTCGACAGCGAAGGCGTTGCGGCGAACACTTGCGGTGATGTGTCTACTCGCTCTCGTGGCATGTAGCACTCCAACTGGTGGGACAACGACGGAGCCTGCTACTGCGACTACGATCAGTGAATCACCGACCTCCTCGGCTGAGGGGACGACCACAACCAACGCCGAGGTCGTATTCGATGTCGGCGTTACTGAAGATGAGGTTGTGTTCGGAGCAATAACCGACCTGACAGGTCCCTTTGCCGCGCAAGGAATCGCCAGCTCCCAGGGGTTGCAGCTTGCGTTTGACGATATCAACGCAGCCGGCGGAGTTTGTGGACGTGACCTCAGAGTTGAGATCGAGGATTTTGGATTCGATATACAACTCGGTGTCGCGGCATACGAGCGACTGGAACCAGACGTTTTGTCGATCATCCACACGATCAGCGCACCTCTGGTCAATCAGCTGTCTCCACGTTTGGCCGACGACTCGATGCTCACGCTGGGGACCCCGATAAGCACCCACCTTGGACATCCATATCTCGTCGTGCCGACCACGCTGTTCTCGGTTGATCTCATCAACGGGCTCTCTTGGTTCGCCGAGGAACATGGCCTAGCGGAAGGTGATGTTCTCGCCTACATCTATTTCGAGGGGCCCGTGGGTGAGGACACCGTCGAAGGGGTGACTTATGCGGCCAATGAGTTGGGGCTCGAGCTCAACAGTCAGCAAGTGCAGGTGACCGAAGCCGATTTGACTGCGCAGGTTATAGCTGCCCAGGAAGCTGGAGCGTCTGCGTTCATCGTCGCTACTTCTCCTCGACAGCTCGCCTCGATCGTGGCCGTCGCTACAGGTATCGGATTCGACATTCCGATCCTGGCGACAACCTTCAGTTTCGATCCCTCCCTGCTTGATACGGCCGTCAAGGACGCCCTTGAGTCGCGGGTGGATCTCGTGGGTTCGTTCGGCGTATATTCCTCTCCCGATCCAGGGCCTACGCGAGTGCGTGAGCTATTCGAGGCTCAGTATCCGGATCAACCTCGCACGTTCGGAGTCATGAACTCGTTCTCTCAAGGGATACTGGCTGGAGAGATCTTGGCGAGGGCATGCCAGAACAGAGACATCACCAGGTCTGGGATGCAAGAGGCACTTCAATTACTGGAGTCAGTCGACACCGGGGGGTTGGTTCCTCTGCTGGACTACTCACAGCCAGGTCGGCCGCCGGCGAATCAGAGTTACATAGCGGAGCCGGACGCTGAGGTTGACGGTGGAATGCGCCTTGCAGTCCCATATTTCGACACCCCTATCGGTATTAGCTTCGTCGACACAATCGCACCCTGATTCCTGGTTAGGGAACGATGCTCAGCGTTAGTGGGCTGACGACGTCGTATGGCGACGTTCGGGTCTTGAACGACGTCACATTCGACGTGCGAGCAAATGAAGCAGTGGCTGTCCTGGGGAACAACGGTGCGGGCAAATCCACACTGCTTCGCGCTATCTCAGGAACGCTCTCGATGCACGGAGGTCGCGTCGATTCGGGGAGTGTGAAGTTGGACGGGAACGAGATAACGAATCAGTCTCCTGCCCAGATTGTCAAGAGTCGACTGGTCCACGTGCCCGAGGGCAGACAGGTGTTCACCCGCTTGACGGTGGAGGAGAACCTCCGCGCTGGAGAGTTCGCACGGCGACACGACCGCTTGCTTAGGAGCCGACTAGAGCATGCGTTCGAAATGTTTCCCATCCTCGCGGAGCGACGCACACAGCGGGCAGGCCTTCTTTCAGGCGGGCAGCAACAAATGCTGGCGATTGCCCGAGGGCTGATCTCGAATCCACGCCTTATCTTGCTGGATGAGCCTTCTCTCGGACTCGCCCCGATCTTGGTGGATCAAGTGGCCGACGTCGTTAGGTCTATCAGCCGAGCAGGAACGACGGTCGTACTAGTTGAGCAAAATGCCGCCATGGCTCTAAGTGTCGCGTCGAGGGCGTACGTACTCTCCCTCGGCGAAGTCTCTCTTACCGGATCTGCCGAGGAGCTCAAAAACAGCGAGAGGGTCAGGGCTCTGTATCTCGGAGGGGAGTACGCGAGACGAGGTACTGATTGACGAGCAACTCAACAAACCCAGACCGTGGAAAGACGTCGCTAGCGCCGGCCGGGGCTGGCGAAGAGATCGTGGCCGTCCGCGACGTGTCGGTGGCGTTCGGAGGCTTGTCCGCTCTGTCCAATGTCAGCCTTTCGATAGAGGAAAAGTCCATACACGCCTTGATAGGTCCAAACGGTGCGGGCAAATCGACTCTTCTGAACGTGTTATCAGGTGTTTACACTCCAACCGCCGGTTCCGTTACGTATCGTGGTAACGAAATCACGCGTCTGCGGCCTCACGATATCGCTCGCCTCGGCTTCGCCAGAACATTCCAGAACCTGGCGCTCTTCCATGCACTCAGCGTGGAGGACAACCTGATGGTGGGTCGGCACAGTGCAACCAGGGCCGGGTTCCTCGCCGCTGGTATCCGCGCTCGATCTGCGCTTGCCGAAGACTCAATCAACAGGGAGAGGACTCGTGAAGTCGCAGGGTTTGTTGGGCTGAATCCGATCCTCCAGGAGCCGGTGGGCAATCTTCCATATGGGACCCAGAAGCGCGTGGAAATCGCACGCGCTCTATGTATGGAGCCGAGTGTGTTGCTTCTCGACGAACCTGTGGCGGGAATGACGGGCGGCGAGGTGGCTCAGATGGCCGATCTGATCATCTCCACACGGGGTTCCCTCGGAGTCACAGTGTTCATCGTCGAGCATCACATGGGCCTCGTCATGGCGATATCGGACCAAGTATCGGTCCTCGATTTCGGCACACTGATCGCGGAAGGCCCACCTCAGCATATCCGCGAAGACCCTCGTGTGATCAGGGCTTATCTCGGGGACTCCGCCGGACGTCAATTAGTCGACGATGGCACTCCGCTATGAGCAAAGTCGTGAGTCTGCTCTTCGCAGGGATTTCTCTTGGAAGTATCTATGCATTGATAGCACTTGGCTTCGCGATCGTATACAAGGCGACGCGCATAGTTAATTTCGCTCAGGCTGGTTTCATATTGCTGGGCGCATACGTAGTTTCACTCATGGCTGCATCCTACGATTGGAACTATTGGCTGGCCCTGTTCGCGGGCTGTTGTTTGCTGGTGTGTGTCGCCATTGTGTCTGAGCGTTTTCTCGTGCGCCCGATCAGACACCAGCCCTTGATCGTCGTTGTGATCATGACGATCGCTATTGATCTGCTTATCCGAACAGACGTCACGCGCCGGATCGGTGTGGGCATCTTGCCGACGGGCGACCCGTGGGGCACCGCAACCTTGGTATTGGGACCGATCACAGTGCCAGCTGCTCGTCTCGTGGCGATGGCAGTTGTACTGGTCGTGATGACGACCTTCTTCGTGTGGTTCAAGTATTCCGTATGGGGAGTGGCTCTGAGAGCCGCCTCCGAGAATGCCGTCACTGCGGGCCATATGGGAATCGGCTTGGGTGCGGTTTCCGCAATCACCTGGGGGATTGCCGGGGCCCTCGGGGCTCTGGGTGGGGCGTTCTTAGTCCTTGTTCCGTCTCCTGGAGTCGAGGCCGGAGTGGCCAATACCGCCTTGCGTGCTCTGCCAGCTGTCGTACTTGGCGGCATGGATTCGACTGGTGGCGCCGTTGCGGGTGCCGTGGTGATCGGTGTAGCCGAAGCCTTCGCCCAAGGATACGCAACCGACATCAGGTTCTTGGGACGGGGGTTTTCTGGTGTGATCGCCTATGTCGTGATGATCGGCGTGCTGCTCATCCGTCCTTCCGGCCTCTTCGGCTCGGTTGAGGTAAGTCGGCTGTAAATGAGTACTCAGGCTGCCGTCGGAGGAAGGGGCACAACGACCATCATCCCAAGCGGTTCTCAAGGGCGACCCCTACGCCTCGCCGTTTACATTTCAACGGGTATCGGCGTGTTGTGTCTACCCCTGGTTCTGGACAGACTCTTTTTGCTCTCAGTCACACAAGCCTTGGCCGTCGCGATTGGTGCTATAGGACTCAATCTGCTGATTGGTGCCGCCAATCAATTGTCATTGGCACACCCGTTCTACATGGCGCTCGGCGCGTACTCCTATTGTGTCTTGGCAAGCACTCACGACTCAGGAGCCAATGCCGGGCTTGTGGCCATCGGATTGCCACCGATCGTCGCAATTGTGGCAAGCGTCATGTTAGCGGGGATAGCAGGATTGGCCCTGACTCCGATCGCTGCCCGCTTGAGCGGGATTTACCTTGCCGTCTCTTCTATTGGGTTGGTGTTCATCGGAGAACACATCACCTTGAATGCGCGCTCGTTGACCGGCGGTGTGAATGGCCGGAGTGCTCCCAGCGTCGAGGTCGGGCCATTTCGCTTTAGTGATGGCGCCTCGATAGGGAGCGTCGAGCTCGACGCTTCGGCCTTCAGGTGGTACCTCGTGGCTATATGCCTCTGTGTCGGTCTCTTGTTCGGCATCAATCTGTTGCGGGGGCGACCAGGACTGGCTCTCTTCGCCATGCGCGAGCGAGCCGCAGCCGCGGCCGTTCTTGGCGTGGAGGTTGGCGTCTACAGGGCGAAGCTGTTCATGCTCTCGTCGATGTATGCAGGTTTGTCGGGTGTGCTCCTCGCGATCTCATTACAGGCTGTCGTCCCAGATCTCTTTGGGCTCGGCTTAGTTGTCACTCTGGTAACAATCAGTGTTGTTGGAGGGCTGAGTTCGGTCTGGGGCGCAGTCGTGGGTGCCCTGGTTGTCATGGTCGGCCGAGATCTAATCATTCACTTCAGCTCCAGCTTGCCGTTCATCGCCCAACCGGGTGGAGGCGGTCTCAGTGCTGCAGAAGCAGCCACATATGTCTATGGAATCGTTCTGGTGCTTTGCCTCTTGTACCTGCCCTCAGGAATTGCTGGGATCACCCGCAAATGGCGCCGAGATATTGAGTCGTCACTTCGTCGTACGGACAGTCGAGTCGGTGCTGCCGGCGAAGGGCAGGGTTAAGGCACTATGCACGCGGAGGTCGGGCCTATCACTCAGACGCCTCTGACGCCGTTGTCGTTCCTTAAGAGGTCGGCTCATGTCTATCGCGATCGACTTGGTGTGACAGAAGGATCTCTCTCCTTCACTTACGGCGAGCTTGGCGAGCGGTCGCGGTCCCTGGCTGGAGCACTTCGGGACCTCGGAGTCGAAGTGGGAGACCGAGTCGCGGTCCTCTCACCCAACAGTCATGTTCTGCTCGAAGCCCACTTCGGGGTTCCCGGGGCAGGAGCAGTCCTCGTTGCTGTGAACAACAGGCTCGCGCCCGTCGAGGTGAGATACATCCTGGAGCATTCCCAAGCCAAGGTGTTGGTTTACGACAAGGACATGGCTGCCGTGGCTCAAGACGCAGCGCAGGGTTCCGAAGGAATCAAGCTGCTTGAGGCAGGTGAAGCGAACTCGCCTTTTGAGTCCCTTTTATCCAAGGCCACCCCCTATTGGGCAGAGCCGAGTGACGAGCTGACGATGCTATCGATCAATTACACGAGTGGAACGACGGGGAAACCTAAAGGCGTTATCTATCAACATCGCGGCGCCTTCCTGCAAGCACTCGCGATGGCTTTTCATACGCGCTTGGGACCGGAGTCTTGCTATCTGTGGACCTTGCCGATGTTCCATACCAATGGTTGGTGTTTTCCATGGGCGGTCACGGCCGCGGGAGCCCGCCATCGGTGCCTGAGAAGAATCGATCCGACCGAGATCTGGCGTGCCATAAGGGAGGAGGGTGTCACCCACCTCTGCGCTGCACCAACAGTCCTCTTGATGGTTGCAAACCACCCAGCCGCAAGAGATGGTGCACCTCGTACAATTAGCGTGATGACAGGGGGCGCACCGCCGACGCCAACTCTCCTCGAGAGGCTCGCTGAACTTCGAATCGAGGTCATTCATCTTTACGGGCTGACTGAGACATATGGCCCTGCAGCCATCTGCGAGTGGCGACCTGAGTGGTCCGAGCTACCTCTCCGAGAGCAAGCGCAAATCAAGGCGCGGCAAGGAGTAGGCAATATCGTGTCGGAGGGGATCCGCATCGTGGACGATCGGGGAACCGACGTCCCGGCGGATGCCACGACGCTCGGCGAGATAACCATCAGGGGAAACAACGTTATGGCTGGCTACTTTCGTGACCCAGCTGCAACTCAGATTGCGATAAGAGATGGTTGGTTTCGAACAGGTGACCTCGCGGTCATGCATCCGGACGGCTACGTCGAGATTCGAGATCGAAGGAAGGACATCATCATCTCCGGTGGTGAGAACATCTCGTCAGTCGAGGTCGAAAGAGCATTGACAACTCATCCGGCCGTGCTCGAGGCGGCTGTCGTGGGGCGCTCTGACGATGTCTGGGGGGAGGTGCCGATCGCGGTTGTCGAACTACAGAGCGGTCAACGATTCGATCCACAAGAGCTGATTGACCACGTCAAATCTCAGCTAGCGCACTTCAAAGCACCGCGTGCCGTCTACGTCATGGCGTTACCGAGGACGTCGACAGGCAAGGTACAGAAGCACGTCATCAGACGTTCAATCGCGAATCGGGAGGTCGCGACATCGCAGGTTGTGGGCGGCAACAATGACGAGAGAATTCGGGAAGAAGGAGGAAGCGACGATGCAAGGTGACGTCTTTATTATCGACTCAGTCATACACATGCACGACATGCAAGACGACAACATTGTTGGCGATGAGGGGAGGCAGACGGCGAACAACCTCCATAGATTGAGCGCCCTCTTTTCTTCTCCTCAGTTCCCACTGCGAAAATCGTTCATGGGTGAAGCGATGGACATGGCGGAAGCCTATAAGCTTCTGTTCGCCGACGCAGCGACCGATATGGCGGTGGCACAAGCTGTTCCCCTACTCGGATGGTGGAAGAGGGGATTCGCGCCAGCGGAAGCACAATATCGCCTCAAGGAGGCATATCCCGACCGAGTCCTGTTTTGCGGGGGCGTGGACCCGATCTATCAAGGATTGGAGGGCGCGCTGGAGGAAATGGAGCGCCAGGTAGAGGAGTGGGGCTCAGTTGGATTCAAGTTCTACCAGGCGCACCGGAAAGGCCTGTCGTGGCGCGCTGATGACAGGCGGCTAGCTTATCCGTTGTACGAAAGGTGTCTGGAACTCGGTGTGACGAACGTGCAGTTCCACAAAGGAGCGCCATTCGGTACGGAACACGTGGAGGACCTTCAGCCGAACGATATCCAGGACGCGGCAGCAGACTTCCCTGAACTCACGTTCGTGATTCATCATTTTGGAATTCCCTACGTTCAGGAAACCATCAACATTGCCCACCGGTTCCCGAATGTATGGCTGGCGCTATCCGCGTGGATCAACATGTACCCGATTGCTCCCAAGGAGTGTGAGCACATGCTGGGGAAGGCATTGATGTTCGTCGGAGCTGACCGTCTGATGTACGGTTCGGAGGCCTTCATATGGCCGAATTTGCAGGGCTATATAGACCTATTCATGGAGTTTGAGATGCCAGAGGAGCTGCAGGAGGGTTACGGATACCCGAACCCCACAATGGCGGACAAGGAGTTGATCATGGGGATGAATGCCGCGCGCTTATTTGGCGTCGATGTGGAGCGGAAGAAGAGAGAGCTGTCGGTGACTGCGCCAAAGCCTGACGTGGTGGGGCCACAGTGATGGGCGACCGGACCCTCAAAGAGAGCATCGCTTCGGCCCTGGATACAGCAGTGCGGCCCAGGATCAGGGCCCATGCGGGTGATGTATACGTGGTCAACGTTGAGGACGGCGTTGTAACCATTGCCTTCGATGGAAGCTGTAGGGGCTGTCCAGCCATTGCAACGACGATTGAGGCCTGTGTGCGGCCTGCACTGATGAGCGTACCTGGCGTCCGGGGTGTCGTCGGGGGTGGCGTCAGAGTGTCAGAGGCTGCGCGTGAGAGAATTGCCCGACTTTCGCGTGGGAGCTCCGATCCTGTCAGACCTGGGAGCGCTGGCTCAAAAGACGCCAAATGACGACGGTCGAGTCAGTTAGGGGTCCAGTGGAAGCGTCCGCGTTGGGCTGGACTCTGATGCACGAGCACATCTTCGTCAAGAATCCGGAACTCGAGGAGAATCTTCCGAGCTCGGAGTGGGATGAGGATCGCACCGTTGAAGAAGCGAGGCTTTGGCTCCAGGGGCTCTTCAAGGCAGGGATCTCAACTCTGGTGGACCTGACCGTTGTGGGTCTAGGACGCTCGATAACCCGTATTCAGCGGCTCGCTGAAGGAATTGACCTCAACGTTGTTGTTGCCACTGGCTTTTACACGTTCCGGGATCTGCCCGCTTACTTTCGCATGCACGGACCGGGACGGGCCATAGAGTCGGCCGATCCGTTGGAAGTCCTATTTATTCGGGACATTGTGGAGGGCATAGCAGGCACCGCAGTGAAGGCGGCGATCATCAAGGTAGCAAGCGACGTGGATGGAATGAGTCCGGACGTGGAAAGCGTGTTCGATGCGGCGGCCGTCGCACATCATGCGACCGGGGCACCCATTACGACTCATGCCAATGCAGGGATTGAGGGCGGCCGCGACCAACTCAAGCTCCTTAGGCGGCATGGTGTGAGCCCGGATCGGATCGTCATCGGCCATTGCGGCGACAGTACGGACATAGGTTATTTGCGCGAGCTCATGGACGAAGGGGCGTATATAGGCCTGGACCGTTTCGGCTTGACGAGAATCCTCTCGGATGAACAGAGGATCCGAACCACCGTTGAGTTATGTCGACTCGGATACTCGGATCGGATAACGCTTTCCCACGACGCCGCATGCTTTAGCGTCAACTCCGAACCCTCGTATCGCAGGTTGGTAGAACCAAACTGGAACCACAGCCATCTCATGCGCAATGTATTGCCGCGCCTGAGGGAGGAAGGTGTGTCTCGCCAAGACATACACCAAATGATGGTGACAAACCCGATGCGGATACTTCAGCGCGCAGGGTGAGTCGCTCGGCTTCTCCGGTGCCCGACCTCTAACCAGGTTCAGCCGACGTTCTAAGCACGGTCCTGCCCGCGGAGCTGTTGTAACGCATGTGGTCGATAGCAGTCTCCATCTGATACCAGTCGAACACTTCGGCGACTTGAGGGTCAAGCCTGCCTCGTGCGACCTCCGCTGCGAGATAGGAGAGATCCAGGGCAGGTGGGTCCGCAGCATAAGTTGCGGGTAGGGCAAAGCCAATTAGCTGTCGGGAGCCGCCTGGATAGAATCCGCGAGCGTCGAAGGTAGTGAGTTCATTCGAGGTGTTGCCGATAATGACAAGCCTTCCTTGTGGCGTGAGTTTCAGCATCGCTTTACCGAGTGTCTCGCCGCCAACTGTCTCGAGAATAAGGTCGAACTCGCTATCCAGAGTCTCGATCGATGTAGCGACAACAGGGGCGCCGAGTGCCTGGAGGCCTCCTACGTGCGATTCGCTCCGAACAAGCGCACATGTCTCAGCGCCGCCCAGAGTCGCCAACTGAATGGCGAAGCGTCCCACCGATCCTCCCGCCCCGGTGATTAGCACCGATCGTCCGAGGATGGGTCCAGCGACTCGAAGTGAGCGAAGGGCGGTCAGGCCGGCAATCGGCAGAGAGGCCGCCTCGGCGAACGTCACCGTGTCAGGAACGGCGCCCAGGTGACCACGGGGAGCCGCAACGTACTCGGCCCATGCACCTTGGCGCACGACACCAAGAACCCTGTCGCCCACGCTCAGATCCGAGCCGTTGGGTTGTTCGACCACGCCGGCAAAGTCCCATCCTGGTTGCCAGCCATGCGGTGGAGAGAGCAGGCGGGTCACCTCTCCTCGATTGAGCGAGAAGGCATGAACCCTTACCAAGACGTCATCGCGATGCAATTCGGGTTCGGGCACGTCTGCCAAGGTGACCAGTGCGGACTCGGGAGTGACGATAAGAGCTCGCATAGTTGATATGAGGTGAGGCCTGTCGAACTGTCTCTATCTGGGCGGATGAGCTAGATCGGTAGGGCCTGTGCGGCCAACTCGCGATGCTCGGGAGAGAACGCGGTCGACCGCTCGCCACGTGGGAGGCTCACCGTTACCTGAGGGGATGCGCACGTTCTTCGTACGTGTGTATTCATAGATGGTTTGCATCGCATGCTCTCGACCGTAACCACTATGGCCATAACCACCGAACGGCGTGCCTAGGAGATTGCGATTGTAGTTGTTCACCATGACGACGCCCGCGCGTATGTCGTGGCTCGCCCGCTGTGTTGTCTCGAGATTTCGGCTGTACACCGCCGCGACGAGTCCAAACTCCGTCCCATTTGCAAGCGCGATCGCCTCCTCGTAGCCACGAAAAGTGATGACGGTCGAGATCGGACCGAAGATCTCTTCTGTGGCAACAACCATCCATGGTTCCACCCGATCCAGCACAAGGGGGGCTACGTAGAAGCCGTTCTCTAAGCTTGGGGAGTCGGGAAGTGGAGCCTGGGCCGCAACAACAGCTCCTTGTTCTAGGCCCTTCTCGACATACGAGCGGACCCTGGCTGCTTGCTCCGCCGTGACCATTGGCCCGATGTCTGTATCAGGCTCCATTCCGTCCCCCACTCGGAGGGCGGAAACTGCGCTGCAATACCGCGCCATGAACTCGTCTCGGATCGCCTCGTGGACAAGAATACGGGAAGCGGCTGTACACGCTTCCCCTTGGTTAAAGAACATTCCTTCGATAGCACCTCTGACAGCTGCATCGATGTCTGCATCTGGAAAGATGATCAGTGGATTCTTTCCGCCGAGTTCCAGAAGAGCAGGGGTGATGTTGTCGGCAGCGCTGTGAAGTACGGCCTTTCCGGTTGTCGTCGATCCAGTGAAACTCACTTTGCCGATCCCAGCATGCCCAGCCAATGCTGCACCGGCTGATGGCCCCTTACCGGGCACAACGTTTATCACACCTGGAGGAAGAACATCCTGAAGCAATTCGGCAAGTCGGAGGACAGTGAGCGGGGCCTGCTCTGCGGGCTTCATCACGACGCAATTCCCCGCAGCGAGTGCGGGGCCAGCCTTGCCGGCTACGGAGACGGGCGGCCAATTAAAAGGGATTATTGCTCCGACAACTCCAAAAGGTTCGGGGATTGTGTGGGATTCGAGGTACCCGAGTGACACGAAATCGCCGTGGACCTTGTCAGCAAGGCCACCGAAGTACCTTAGAATCTCGACGGTCACTGCAAGGTCATAAGAGAGCGACTGCTCGAGGGGTTTACCCATCTCCTTTGTCTCAAGCTCTGCGAGTTCTTCGATATGGCTGAGGACGTGCTGTGAAGCCTCGAGTAACAGAGAGCCCCGATTCCGTGCGGTCGTGTTTGACCAAGTCTTCTCGTAGCATTCTCGTGCACTGGTGACTGCAGCGTCGATGTCTTCAGCCTCACCGTTGACAACTTGTGCCAAGACCCGACCGGTTGCCGGCTCGTGGACATCAAATGAGAGTCCCGACGATGCTTCTCGCCATTCCCCGGCTATGAGCATTCCCCAGGTGACCCTCATGATTGAGGACAGACTTCCGACGATCTTGATCGGCGAGGCATGTCCACGGTCCGACGATGCACCGCAAAAAGTATACTAAATCTGGCTCCCAGGCCAAATCGAACACAGAAGACCAAGTGCGGCATCTTTGTGGTTCTGGCGACTCAGGCTGAGGCGCGTGTTTCTGGTTGTTGTTTGTCGGAACTCTGCCACCAGGTGGCGATGTCACGAAGATGGCGAGTCATTTGATCGGTCGCCTGTGGGAGGTTCCCATTCAGGATCGAGTCGGTGATTGAACGATGGGCCCTGCAGCCGGCTTCGCGATGCACGAGCACGGACGGATGGTTTGGGTGATGACGCGTAAGATTGACTAGGGAATGCACGAAGAGGAACAAAGGGCGATTTCGGCTCAGCTCAGCAATTAGTAGGTGAAGGCCATGTCCGGCTGCATAATCCTCGTAAGTCTCTCTGGTCAGCGCTTCTTGCTCCAGCGAGGCCTGCTCTAACAATCGTTGCTCGTCACTCGAAGTGAGTCGTTCCATGGCCAAGGTCAAACAGACCGACTCGATCGAGACACGCGCCTCGAAGAGCTCCGCGTCGTCGACCTTGAGAGAGCGAAGGTAGATGCGCATGACGTCGCTGACGGCTTGTGGGGTCGGCTCGGTGACTACGAGTCCACCGTTGCGACCTCGTCGCATCCTGCCGACAAGGTGGCCCTCGACGATCCTTACCGCCTCTCGAAACACGGCGCGACTGACGCGGTATCGGCGCATCAGCTCGGGCTCTTGACCAATCACATCGCCAACGGTCCAGTCGCCGTCGATGATCTCGGATTCGAGCTGATAGGCGAGGATCTCCGCGAGTTTCGCTCCTTCAGCCACTCAAACCCATCCAATCGTGACCCGCGATCTCGATTCGTGCCTTTGTCGCGTGAGCCCGTCAAGTATGGCTTCGTGCTGCTTCACTTTCCGAGATCCATGACCAGGGACTGGAGTTGGTCCACGGCTTCCCTATATGTGGCCATCAGAATGTGCCTATCGCTTGAGTAGGTAAGGCAGCGAACCCCCCGCTCCAGAAGGTCCTCAGCATCCGAAACCGAGGAACACGTCATTCCCACGACGATTCCCTTCTGCCTACACGCCTCGATTACGCGGTCTGCGGCCGCCATGACGTCGGGGTGCCGCTGTTGGAATGGGACGCCCAGTGACGTGGAGAGGTCACCTGTGCCTATCTCAACGAGGTCAATGCCCCCCGCGTCCACGATGTCTTCGATGTTCTCTACTCCGGCTCGGCTCTCGATCTGTATCACGATGGCCATGTTCTCGTTTACGAATGCTTTTGATGAGTCGGTGTTGGCGGAGCTGTAGTCCAGGGCAGGAGAAGCAGAGGTATGCCCGCGCTCTCCGATCGGTGGGTACATGACCCGCTCTCGCAGCTGCAAAAGCTGATCCGCACGTGAGACATCGTAGAACATCAGACCCAGCGCTCCTAGATCCTGGACGCGGTTTAAGACTCCCGACGCGTGATCAAATGGCCGGACAATCGGTGTGATACCACTTGCGCGGGCGAGTTCGCACATGTCGGCCACCGTTTCCCAGTCGAAGCTCGAGTGCTCCATGTCGATGAAGACGTAGTCGAAGCCCGCCTTTGCAGCCATCCGCACGATGCTCGGTGTGCGCACGGCCAGTATCCATGTCCCGATGGCAGGCCTGCCCTCGCGGATGGCGCCGAGAAACCGATTTGAAATGAGGTCGGTAGGATTGGTAGTCATTGTCTTTTGGGCCCTTCGCTCGGTGGATCGCAACCGGCTCCTATCGATCGATCGAGACGACCACGAAACCTCGTGCCCAGCTACCAGATATGCTGTCTGCAACGAGATCTAGGCGCCGCAACTAAATCGATCCATGCGTCATGTAGCTGCTCAGACTCCCCGCAAGGCGGAGAGCAGCCTCCCTGTCTTCATATCTGTCGCGGTGAGCGAATAGTGCAGGGCCCCTATGTTCGTTTGGAATTCCTTCATGGCGCGCAAGTAGGACGAAGTGAAAGTGAGGGACCTTTTCTCCCATCACGAAGAGGTACACCTTCTCAACGTTGGTGGTTGCTTTGATCGCCAGGGTGAGACGTTTCACCAAAGGACCAAAAGCCGTGAGTTCGGCCCACGTCAGGCCCTCGAATCCTTCTGCGTGACGGCGGAGGATGCCGACTAGCCATCCAGGAACGTCGACGAGGGGCGATGACGAGACGATCCAGTGCACGTCCTCATAGACCAAGCCGCCTCCTACACCAGTTTCGAGGTAGCCGCAGTACTTACACTCCTGCAAGGTCCCTGTGTGGAAGACTTCTTGCACCTGTGGTCATTCCTCGTCCAGATTGACCACAATGTTGTCTGGGCTCCTGACGAGCAGCCCTACGAAGGGCTCATCGCCCTCGTTTGCCTCGATGTGCGGAAGGTGAGGGGGAACGTATATGAAGTCCCCCTTCTCGAAGTCCATGAATTTCTTGAAACCTTCGCCGAAGTAGATGCGGCATCGCCCACTTAAGACATAACCCCCAGTTTCGGCGTCGCCGTGGTGGTGTGGCCCTGACGAGGAGTGAGGAGGCGTCGTGGCGCGGCCGAAATAGAGCTTCCAGGGGCCGCTCATATCCATGTGAGCTGGGTCAATGGCGACGAATCGATGAAGGTTGGTCGTTTGTGCCGTGTCGTCGGTCAGGTCATCGAGGCGGATTCTCCTGGGGGCTCTTTCTCCGGTTTCCATTGGCGATGTCTCCTTCCAGAATGCGGGCAAAAGAGCAGGGGATTGTGGTGCCCCCAGCCGTCCGTTGCGCCTTATCGGTTACGCGGCGGTACCAACCATTTGAGTGTACTAAATCTCACCTTGGCGTCAATTGTCCGAGAACGCCAGATATGACGAATAGGGTCTTGCCGTTCGAAGGCCTTGCGAAAGTAAGGCCTACGCTAATCGGGGGTGTAGCGCGGTGCGGAGGGCGTAGTTTCGATCCATCACCTGGCGATTCGAGAGATCAGAGCCAGGCACCAGGGTGTCACTACCGTGGAAGGCGCCGGGGTAGACGTGGAGCTCCGTTGGGACGCCGGCTTGTAAGAGCCGAGTTGCGTACGCGATGCTCTCGTCGAGAAACAAGTCGAGTTCTCCGACGCTGATGTAGGCCTGGGGAAGGGCCGTCAGATCTGTCGCCCTGGCAGCAGCGGCGTACTGCGAAACTCCGTCGGTGCCGGCTGCACCCTCTAGTAGCGCATTCCAGCCGATCAGGTTGGCGCTTCGATTCCACACCTTCGAGTGAACGGCATAGTGGCTGGAAAAGGTCTGGTTGCGATCGTCGAGCATTGGAGACAGCAACAACTGGAACGCAATGTTCAGCTTGCCCCGATCTCGACATAGCAGAGCAAGGGATGCTGCCATTCCACCTCCTGCTGACGTGCCGCCGATTGCTATCCGATTCGCGTCCAACCCCAACTCGGGGGCCCTCTCGGTCAACCACATGAGCCCGATGTAGCAATCCTCGATCGGGGTCGGGTGAGGGTTCTCAGGAGCCAACCTGTACTCGACCGAGGCAACAACGCAGCCAACGTCACGCGCCATCGTCTGGCATGTGATATCACTCATCCTGACGTCCCCGCGCACCATCCCACCCCCGTGCATCCAATAGAGGGCCGGAGCTGGCGTTCGGAGTTGATCAGGTGAGTAGATTCGGACAAGGAGTCTGTGGCCTTCAGATGCTGTGACCTGGTAGTCCGCGACCATACCTCCTACATCGGGCGCATTGGCGGTGGCTTCATCGACGAACTTGGCGAGCGCTTGCCGCGCGGCTCCGATGTCTCGTAGGTCCATGAAGTATGCTGGGAGCCCTTCGAGTCTGTCGCGATGGTCAACATCCATACGGTTCATAAACGAGCGGATGTTGTCTGTCACGGCCTGCGAAGCCTAGAGGATGAGGCAAATAGTTCAGAGTCACGAGCCGTAGGACGGCCTCCAATGGTGAGTTACCGGAGCCACACCGAGGTCGAAGACGGGAGCCGCCACATTGCAGACAGCTTGCGGTCAGGAGAGGCCGTACACGTCGCAGTAGCCTTCTCGTCCGGATCGCCAGGCCCCGAGGATCTGCGCAGCTTCACTCGAAGTGGCTCCCACAGTTCAGATCGACCTTCATGATCAGGTCCGTAGCGCTCAGAGAGTCCGAATACAGCAGGAGGTGCGCGGAAAAGTGCAATCGCGTCCATCATGAGGCTCCTAGGTGCCTCCTCGCCGATTGCATCTGTCGTGTCAAGCTCTATGGTCACGTTTGCGGCTGGCTGCTGATCGTGAAGAGTCGAACAGCGCACCCGTGATCGCCTGGGTCGATTCCTGCCTCTCGCTGCCGAAAGCTCGGCAGATGATGGGACGACTGTTGGCCGTACATTATCCGCAGGGATTCAAAGAGGGTTCACGGTTAACTGACGGCCCTTTGAAGTCGTTTGCGTGACAGGGGGGCGGGTCATTATCAGACAGGCCCTTAGGGTTAAGAATGGCCGACCAATATCTCCCCTGGTCAGACGTCTCAGACTTGTTCCGCACCGTTGGCTTGTGGCCCGTCTTGTCAACCGCGGCCAGTACCTCCATCCACATGAGGTTTGGTGATTTACGCCGTGAGCCTCTCGTATCCCAAATCATCAGACCGGCAGAGCCGAATGAGTGTATCCCTGAAAAGGTATGGGTTTTCCCGGTTGTTGAAACGGAAGGTGAACTCGTCCAGGGTATGCGGGCAGATTCTTCTTGGAGAGCTGGTGGTAAGAACCGACCACAGACCGCTTGAGGAGCGACCAGACCGACTCGACCGAGTTGGTATGAAACATCGCCCCGGACCCATTCGTCCTGACGGTGGTTGACCGTGTGTTGGCGGGTGTCATTGTCCCTGAACTCCCTGACCGTCGTATAGGCGGCCATTCGTCGGTGATGGCCCGTTCGGCATTGGGAGCGAAATGCTGGCGTGCGAACTTCCCGAAGGCGGCACCGTCACGGCTGACCGCCACTTTGAGCCTGACATCGCCGCCCCGTTCGATGGCGCCGAGGATGAGCGACTTGTTCCCCTTGTAGCCCTTCCTCTTCCCGTACGCATACCCGCCGAGATAGGTTTCGTCCACTTCGATAGTCCCGTCCAACTTCTCGTCGTCGGGAATCAAGGTGCATGCCGTTCCCGAGCACTTCCACTGAGGGCGTTGCGAACACAAGTCGGTGTTCTAATTGGCCTGTGGCTCTCGAGTAGCGGCCGCATGGCGGCAGGTGGACCCCGGGAGGACGTCTTCAGCGTCCTCTTCGGGAACCTCACCCCTTAGCGCGGAATCGCGCGTCATGATGGACTCAGCGCTCACAGCTGATGCAATCATGCAGGCACCACAAGCTGGTTCCGATACTGAGATGATCGTCCGCCTCCCACACTCCCGATATGGCGTCGGGCTCCCCAGCCCCACCTGGCCGGCCGAGCCCTCCGACACCGCAACCCATCTTTTCGCTGGGAGGACCCCTTTCAGAAAGGTCCGCGTTATGGTGGATGCCGACCTCCTCGAGAAGCCAGAACCGCCCAAGCCACCTACGAAGAAGCACCTTTTATCCGATCTTTTGGAGATCGGATTGGTCGAACTGTTCCGGTACGCGGACAACGGACCGCGGCCAGAGGTTTCGCCCATGGTTAAGACTGACTCGTTCATTTCCGACCCGGCCTACGAGGGCTAGGCGGTCGTCCGAGACAGCAACGAGAGGGATCAGATCTGGTCGGTTGTTTCCTCCTTGGGACAGGACAGCTGGACCATGAGTGGAGTCATGGGTAACGCACCCGAGGTAGCCGCGAGTGATATTGAAGCTGCCGTCTACCCCGACCTTTCTCCTCAACATGCCGCCGAGCGAAGGTATGCGGACGAACTAGCCGCACAGGTCGCTTCACAGGCCTTACGAGCCGACATCTACGTCACCGAGCGCGCCCCTATCTTCGGACCCAGCGCGCCCTGGCACTGCACGCCGATGTGGCGGCCTGTACTCCCGAGGAAGCCCTT
Organism: Acidimicrobiia bacterium; assembly: GCA_040905905.1. Classification (GTDB taxonomy): domain Bacteria; phylum Actinomycetota; class Acidimicrobiia; order Spongiisociales; family ZC4RG35; genus JAICND01. The sequence continues at coordinate 12,953 of JBBDQN010000006.1, read as the reverse complement.
TCCCTCCTAGGGTTGTACTTGCGGGCGCAAGGACGATTTCACGTTTTCCGCGAGCTCAACTTCAACCGGGGACTCTTCTTTTGGGTCGGAACCCGCGAGCTCCTTCCGAGTGGCTGGCGCTGGTTCAGTGCCGTTGTCCAGCACGACGCAGAGCAGAACGAGAATTCGCTCACGTACTTGGCGCAGTCTGCGTTACAGCGAGTGGCCAGGGCATTGCAGGCCCGAGACGCTATCCATGTAGCCCTCAATCAACCTCAGAACAACGACACCCGCGACCAAGCCCTCTCCAGTCTTGACGTTGTCCTGATGCTGCTCATGGGTGCAGTCGACGCGGCAGCCCGCGTCGCTCACCACGTACTCAACCTCGACTATCCAGAGCACCGAGCGGGCTGGCAACGAGAAGACTGGCTATCGCGTGTACGAAAGGGCGCTCGACCGCACGCAGCGGTTGTGAGCGAAGGAGCGGAAGCAACCCTCGTTCTGACCATCCTTCGTCGGCTCCGTAACCAGATACACGGCGCCGCACTGCAGGGCATCGGCGTCATGGGCTCTCAAGAGGAACAGAGTCTGATCGCCCTTCCACCAGCCGCCGCAGAGGAAGTTCTCGAGGCAGCTGAAGCTCTCGGAGGTCACGAGAAATGGGGTCTACGGTCCATCCTTCCCGATAGGTTCCACATTGATCCGGGCATCCTGGTTGACCAGCTGTTCCCCGCTGTGCTCGAACTGCTCAATAGCTTGATGCAGCAAACCCCGGTTGAACGATTGCCTGGCGTAGACAGCCCACCGCAAGAGGTACCGCCTATCCAAGGTGGCGCGGGAGGGACACTCAACCCCTTTGACCCAATCATCCGGGCAAGTATCCGTTGGCAGTTGGGATTCTGAGCGGCGCCGCTGGGCGGGCGAGCTACTAACCGCACATATGAGCGCTCCCTCTCGTTCACTATCGTTGAGTTCCCGAGTCAGAGACCTGGACCTTCAGTCTCGATGAGAATCTCCTCATTGAAAGAACCATCCTCTTGGTTCAAATAGGGGATGTGTTCAACCCCCCACCCGAACCGCGCATAGAAGCGGGCGAGAAGCGCTCCGGTAATCTCACGGTGCCGTCCGTCGGCAAGCGGCCCGACTTGTTCTAGAACGTCCTGCTCAAGGCTAAGTTCACGGAGAACGTGAGTTCCGGTCGGCCTCCTGCCACTGGTGATTCTTAGAGACTGACTGTGCTGTGGCACTCCAATCCTGTAGAAGCAGGCGGATTCTTGTACATCGCCAGCTCGAAGTACCGCCGAATACAGCCTCGCGTATTCAAAGACAAGTTCGGCGAGCGCGACCGGATTAATTGAGGGTCCCGCATACTTCTCCATTCCCCAGCCCAAGAGCCCAGGACCCGCACTTCCAAAGAAAGTGACAAGACCCGTCGGCTCGATCCTGAGGCCTTCCCTCATGCCGACCGAGACTTGAATCCCTCCGGGCCCATGGACCGCGGGCTCCTGCTTCCAGCGATAATTGAAACCTCCATTCCTCAGTGTTGGCGGTTCGTCGAGTACACCCTTAATGCCGTCAGCGTCATGAAGGTGCTCGAGGCGCAACGAGCTCGCGGGCCATGCTTGAAGCAAGAAAACCGGCCACTCGTCATCCACGTAAAGAACTCGAATGGGTTCGAGGGCGACGTCAGGTTCCGCTGAAGCGAGCTCCGGTTTGGCTTCAACCGGCAGATCCGCCTCGCCAAGCCGTCCTCGCACGACCAAACGGTGGATCTCATCAGCCCGCAAGTAGTAGACTCGATCGGTGTGTCGGATAGCGATCCCCGTCAGGGCTTTGTTTACTCGCCCATCGACCTCGGCGCCTCGAACCATCGCAGGAACATCAATCTCTGGCGTCGCCTGTATACAAAGGCCAACGATCATTGCACCGTCTGGATCACTCCACTCCAAGACCTCGATGTTGCGAACAGGCGGATAGATCCAATCTCGTGCGGTCGAACCTATCTGGTCAACGCTGATTCCCCCAGGGGCAAGGGGCGTGATCTCAGTAACGATGTCGCGACCGAGAGCTTCCTCAGTGGTCGTCCTCACACCAATAACAATCAAGCCACCTCCGGCGTTGGCCATCCCACTGACGTCCTTGGCGAATTCGAGTTTCCCCTTATCGGTATCAAGTCGGTGTGGAGAACTCTTGAACTCGATCGCTACGTTCTCCGAAATCCCAAGGAGCTCGTCAGTCCGGTCCCACCAATCCACTAAGAGCTCTACCAACTCATCGGGCTGCACTATCGCTCATGGTACAAATCCGCGACGAGCGAGCAGCTGCATCCACGCGACGCTGCAGAGCGAACAGCGCATAACGCGCGCCAGCCACGGCTCGAACCGCCCGACTTGACAGCGCGCTCACCGGCACTCGGTGCTGCCAGTTACCTGGGATGGCCACGTTCGGCGACTTGTCACCTCACGCCGACAACAAGCGTCACGGTGCTGTTCATCTCGGTGAAGGCTTCGGCTCGGGATGCCGCGCGAGCAGCTAGTAACTGGGTGTTTGTCATCGGGCTGAAAGGGTCGCTGATATCGGGTTGGAGGGATACGAAAAGGCAAAGGTGGCACTGGCGGCGTGGTCCGGGTCGCTGGCGGACCCGATAGAGCATCGTGTCGGCGCATTCACTCGGGGTTTTACCCGCTCCTTCCCAGCCACGCTGACGGCTCAGTTTCGTGGTGAGCACGGTAAACGGGGGCCTTGCCTCGTCGATCGCGGTTGAGGCGCAAGGGCCGAGATCTTAGACTCGCGGATGCCGTCGAGCAGGGAGGTGCAGGGACCAATGGGTGTCTTGGAGAGCAAAAGCTTCGAGTCTCCCGATGAGGTACGAACCCCGTACGAGAAGGGGCGGGTGGATGTTGTGAACACGGGGGAATGGCCCGTCAAGCGGGTCAACCTCGAGCCCGGATGGAGATGGACCGTGCAGACGCGCCCAGTCGTGGGAACCGACCTTTGCGAGGTCTATCACGTCAAGTTCTTTCTGCACGGCCGGTTCGGCGTGCGCATGAGAGACGGAAAAGAGATGGAGTTTGGCCCAGGCGAGATCGGGGTGATTGACCCCGGGCACGACGCATGGGTCGTTGGTGATGAACCGTGCGCTTTCGTCGACTTCGCTGAGGTGGTGCGACAGGCCACCGGCCAAACGTAGCGCGGCCGTCCGCGGGGGGTGGTGGCCGGTCCCTCTGGCCTGGGGCGAATCGGAAGAGAGCGAACATGACGGGAGGCAACTCCAAGGAGTGGACGCCTACAGGTCTCCACCTCATGACCCAACGGGCTGAGGAGTACCTACGCGATCCGACCGAGGCTCGCCTCCACGCAATGGACCCCGCCAATCTCGCTGTGTCGTTGGGGTGACCCGAGGGCCCGGCTGGGCCGGGTTGCTGCCCGAGCACGCCGCCCAGCATCCTCGACCGCCTCCTGCGCCACGCGGTCGTCGTGGTCACCGAATGCGAGAGCTGCCCGCATGGGCAAGTCCAAACGAAGGTAGAACGCCGCCTGGCCAGGGCTTCCTGGCTATGCCCGAGGTGGGGACCTGCTGTTGGCCATTGTTCAGGGCGTAGCCTCATCGCACGCTCAGCGACGGAGGCCCGATATGGGATTTGTTCAGATCATCTCAAGCTGGACGCGCACCTCGCCCGACAAGACAACGAAGAACTCGTCCTCCTCTCGATGGATAACCCGTGCAAACCTGATCGGGACTGTAGTTTGGGCAGTCCTCCTCAGCTTCTCGGCGGTGGTCAACGGTGTCCTGTCTTGGCAGCGGGGAGATTCCTTTATCGCCTGGGCCAGTGCCGCCCAACTATTGGTCACGCTGGTCTTCGTGGCGTTGACCGTGGCGAGGTGGAGGAAACGGAGGTCTCACCTGTCCTTGGTCAAGCCGTCCTAGCCGGACCACTATCTCGCCATAGTTCCGACGGCGATTGCCGGTCACCTTCGACGGCGTTCAGCCGGTCCAGTCTTGTCCTTTTGCGAGGGCAACCTTGTGTTCGTTTCGACCGCCGCCGGACGTTGTTCGCCCGCAAGCAGCCGGCATTTCTGCGCTTCCCCGGGCTGACAGGTCCTCGGTCATTGGCTGACAGGGTTGTTGACACTGGAATTGGAGGGGTGCGAAAAGTCAAAGGTGGCACTGGCGGCGTGGTCCGGGTCGCTGGCGGACCCGATAGAGCATCGTGTCGGCGCATTCACTCGGGGTTTTACCCGCTCCTTCCCAGCCACGCTGACGGCTCAGTTTCGTGGTGAGCACGGTAAACGGGGGCCTTGCCTCGTCGATCGCGGTTGAGGCGCAAGGGCCGAGATCTTAGACTCGCGGATGCCGTCGAGCAGGGAGGTGCAGGGACCAATGGGTGTCTTGGAGAGCAAAAGCTTCGAGTCTCCCGATGAGGTACGAACCCCGTACGAGAAGGGGCGGGTGGATGTTGTGAACACGGGGGAATGGCCCGTCAAGCGGGTCAACCTCGAGCCCGGATGGAGATGGACCGTGCAGACGCGCCCAGTCGTGGGAACCGACCTTTGCGAGGTCTATCACGTCAAGTTCTTTCTGCACGGCCGGTTCGGCGTGCGCATGAGAGACGGAAAAGAGATGGAGTTTGGCCCAGGCGAGATCGGGGTGATTGACCCCGGGCACGACGCATGGGTCGTTGGTGATGAACCGTGCGCTTTCGTCGACTTCGCTGAGGTGGTGCGACAGGCCACCGGCCAAACGTAGCGCGGCCGTCCGCGGGGGGTGGTGGCCGGTCCCTCTGGCCTGGGGCGAATCGGAAGAGAGCGAACATGACGGGAGGCAACTCCAAGGAGTGGACGCCTACAGGTCTCCACCTCATGACCCAACGGGCTGAGGAGTACCTACGCGATCCGACCGAGGCTCGCCTCCACGCAATGGACCCCGCCAATCTCGCTGTGTCGTTGGGGTGACCCGAGGGCCCGGCTGGGCCGGGTTGCTGCCCGAGCACGCCGCCCAGCATCCTCGACCGCCTCCTGCGCCACGCGGTCGTCGTGGTCACCGAATGCGAGAGCTGCCCGCATGGGCAAGTCCAAACGAAGGTAGAACGCCGCCTGGCCAGGGCTTCCTGGCTATGCCCGAGGTGGGGACCTGCTGTTGGCCATTGTTCAGGGCGTAGCCTCATCGCACGCTCAGCGACGGAGGCCCGATATGGGATTTGTTCAGATCATCTCAAGCTGGACGCGCACCTCGCCCGACAAGACAACGAAGAACTCGTCCTCCTCTCGATGGATAACCCGTGCAAACCTGATCGGGACTGTAGTTTGGGCAGTCCTCCTCAGCTTCTCGGCGGTGGTCAACGGTGTCCTGTCTTGGCAGCGGGGAGATTCCTTTATCGCCTGGGCCAGTGCCGCCCAACTATTGGTCACGCTGGTCTTCGTGGCGTTGACCGTGGCGAGGTGGAGGAAACGGAGGTCTCACCTGTCCTTGGTCAAGCCGTCCTAGCCGGACCACTATCTCGCCATAGTTCCGACGGCGATTGCCGGTCACCTTCGACGGCGTTCAGCCGGTCCAGTCTTGTCCTTTTGCGAGGGCAACCTTGTGTTCGTTTCGACCGCCGCCGGACGTTGTTCCCCCGCAAGCAGCCGGCATTTTGCGATTCCCCGGGCTGACAGGTCCTCGGTCATTGGCTGACAGGGTGGTTGACACTGAAATTGGAGGGGTGCGAAAAAGCAAACGTGGCACTGGCGGTGCGGTCCTTATCGGTGGGGTTCTCTACTTCGCGGGTAGGCCCCGATGTCGGGTTCTGCTCAGCTCGGGGATCGGTGTGTTATCGATCCTGATCGGGTTATCTGCGCCACGGGCTTTCACCTGTTTGATCAGATGAAGGCCTTGGAAAACGCCGCTGGAGGTGCCGAGAACAGGACCATCGACGGATCCGCATTCTGCTCGTTGGCAGTGTGAGCGCGAGTGTCGACGATTTCGGTGGTTTGCTAGCAGTCATCCTCAGCCAGCAACGGGAAGGCCGCTGAGGAGAACTCGCTCAACAGCTCAGGTGCTTGCGATGGGGGTAGGCGGGAGGCGTCAGGACATCGTTGACAGTTTTGGCTTCCACGGCTGGGGATGCCTTCTCCGCCGCGTTTCACCGTGTTGGCGACGCGGCCAACGCGGCGGTGGCGGCGCAGGTGGCTGTATTCGGTATGCAGGTCGCTACCGACGCCCCCCTGCGAGTCCGAATGGCCTTGCATGTGGGCGCAGCAGAGGAGCGGGACGGCGATTATTTCGGCCCAGCACTTAATCGGTGCGCCCGGGTGCTCACGGTGGGTTGGGGCGGTCAGATTCTCGTCTCCCAAGCGGCCCGCGAGCTCCTCGAGGGTGTTGAGTTGGTCGACCTTGGTGAGCACCGGCTCAAGGACTTGACGCGATCCGAACACGTGTGGCAACTCCGCTCGCCTGGTTTGATCGAGATTTCCTCCCCTCCGCAGTCTCAACCCCCGACGCCACAACCTCCCCGTCATGTTGACCAGCTTCGTTGGAAGGGATCGGGAGATCGGCGAGTTGGAGGCGCTTCTATACACCCACCGGCTGGTCACTGTCACCGGTCCTGGTGGGGTCGGTAAGACCCGCCTTGCCGTGCAGGTTGCCTCGGAGGTGACCGACCGGTTTGCTGACGGTGTCTGGTTGGTGGAACTAGCCGCGGTCACTACGTCTGACGTGTTGGCCCTTGGGGTGCGGAGTGCTATGGGATTGCCAGAGCAACCGGGCCGGAGCTCGGAGGAGACCCTGGAAGAGTTCGCGCGTACCAAGACCATGCTGGTTGTCCTCGACAACTGCGAGCACCTGCTCGACTCGGTGGTGCCCCTGGTGGAGAGGATGCTGCGGGCGGGAACCGAGAGCCGGGTGCTGGCGACCAGCCGTGAGCTCCTAGGCCTTTCCGGTGAGAGAGTTCTGTCGGTTTCGCCATTGGCGCTCCCCCTTGAGTTGTCCGAACCGGCCTGGGTGCGAGAAAACCCGGCGGTGGCACTGTTCTTGGACCGGGCTGGTCAGGCCGGGTTTCGGCCGACCGATCAACAACTTATCAAGGTCGCCGCCGTGTGTCGGCGCCTTGACGGTCTCCCCCTGGCTCTCGAACTGGCGGCGGCGCGGCTAAGGGGCCTGAGCCTGGAAGACGTCGCGGTCAGGCCTCGAGAACCGTTTCCGACTGCTGACCTCAGGGAACCGATCTACCCTGCCACGCCAGCAGACCCTCGAGAATGCCATAGCCTGGAGCTACGACCTGCTCGAGAATCGGGAACGGACTCTCTTCGCCCGGCTGGGCGTGTTCGCAGACAACTTCGATCTCGCAGCGGCAGAGGCGACGGCCGGGTACCCGCCCCTGGACGAGTTCGACGTGGCGGACCTGCTCGCCCGACTCGTCGACCGTTCCATGGTTACCCGGGTTAGCTCCGGGGAAGCCGGCCGCTACCGCCTACTTGAGTCATTGCGACAATTCGCCCTTGCCCGTCTGACCGAATTTGAGGACGAGACCATCCCACGGCACCGACACGCTCAGCATTTTCGGAAGTGGGCTTTGGCCAATGGACCGGAAATGCGCGGACCGGGCCAGATTGAGCTCTACCAGCGCATCGATCGAGAACTACTCAATATTCGGACTGCCATTACCTGGTCTTTGAATCACGACGACTCCGAGACGGCTGTCGACCTCGCTGGGTCCTTATGGTGGCATTGGCAGGTGCGGGGCCGCTACCGAGAAGGTCTTGACCTACTGGGCGAAGTGGTAGCGGCCGGGCCTCCGTTCGGGCTATCGCACGCCAGACTTCTCACCGGCATGGGCCTGTTCGCAACTGAGCTCGCCCTCTACGACCTGGCTGAACAGCATTTCGATGCCGCTGAGGACATGGCCCGGCGAGGAGGCTATCAAGGGATCGTCGAAGAGGCTCTCTCGTACAAGGCCTTCCTGGACATCAACCGCGGAAATACGGACAGGGCCCGCGCTGTCCTCGACAACGTCATCGCTTCCGCCATACAGGGCGGCCGGCTCGGAAACGCTGCAGAGGCTCGGTTCACCCGAGGTCAACTGAGCGCCTCGAGCGACGAACCCGAGGCGGCCGCCGAGCTGGCCGAGGCACTCGACCTCGCCGAACAGGCAGGCGACATTTGGCTGGCCTCCGGTGCGGCAGCCTTCCTCGGTCGGACCCTGATCCTGGCCGGGGACTTCGACCAAGGCATCCGACTATTGGAACGAGCCGCGGTGACCTCCAGGCGGTGGGTGATCCGGTCGCCGAAACACTTATTGCGACTGCGCAGGCGATCGGCGAGATCAGAACCGGCAGATTCACCGAGGCGCAATCGTCCCTGGCGACAGGTCTTGAATTTGCCGAACTCTCCGGCAGCCCTGTCCAAGATTATTTGACGATGGTTTGGGTCGCCGACTGGCTGGAGCAACTCGGCCGGCATGCCCAAGCCGCCCGCCTATCTGGTGCTCTCCATTCGATCCTCACCTCGATCGGCTTCAAGTCCCCGCACGCCGAGCAGGCGGCCATGACTCGTGTCGAGGCAGCCTGCCGCAATGTCTTAGGGATCAACCGGTTCGACACGGAGCACCGCGTGGGTGAAGATCTCGACCTGCGCTCAACTTTGGCCTTCGCCAGGCAAGCCCTCGCCGACGTCACTGTGAGCTCCTGAGCGATCCGGGGAGAGCCCCATTGGCTGAAGCCCTCGGTCACCGGAACTGACAGGAGTGGTTGACACTGAAATTGGAGGGGTGCGAAAAGTCAAAGGTGGACTGGCGATGCGAGCCGGATCGGTGGGGCTCTCTACGTCGGGGGCAGGCCGCTCACGGTACCTTTCGGTGGGCGGCGGTCAGGTCCCGTCGATGAGGAGCAATTCCGGCTGCAGACCCTCCCTGAGTTCGAGATCCGGCCGGTAGCTTCCCTCCACGAGGATATCGACCGTACCTGGTGCCGAAGCGACCATCAGAGTGATCGCCGAACTCGTCGGCATCCCTTTTTCGGGGGGAGATGGATCGGCAAGCAACGAGCCCGATCAGATCGATCTGGGCGAGCGAGCCCGCAACCTGATTCCGAGATACCTGGCGGTAACCCGTCGCGATCAGCCGAGTGGCGTCAGCATGTAGTGGAACCCATGTCACCGATTAGGACGGCAAGACCGCCTGTCCGGAAAGAACGGTGGCTTTTAGTTTGGGGTTGGGTTTGAGCGGACTAGCGGTTGACAATCACCACTTCATAGGTGTCTGCCGTCGGTGGGAAACCAGTATCGAACTTGGCGTTGACCACTGCCAGCAGATTGCCGGAGCGAGCCACCGTAGTCGGCACCTGGAAATTCGAACTGGTGATGAGATTCTCCACCGATCCGGATGAGAGGTCCGGACTGAGGTTGATTTCGGCGAGTTGATTGAGGAAATTCTGTACCGCGTAGAGCCGGCCGGCCTCAAAAAGGATGCCGTCTACGAAGGGCACGGCCACGTCTTCGATCGAAGAGCTGTCTCCGCTGTCGGGATCAACCGTAAAGAGCGCACCGAGACCGGAATGGGCGACGATCAGCGTCTTGCCGTTCGGAGTCGCGGTAATTCCGTTCAGGTTGAAATCGAATCCGATGTTGGCGGCGGGTCCCTCGACAACCAAAGTGCTCGGGGGTCCAAGCGTTCCTCCGGGTCCGATCGGCACCCGGTAAAGGTGCGGCTGGGCGGAGTCCGTAAACCAGGCTGCGTCCTTGGTCACCACCACATCATTGATAACGGCGCCCAGCTGGAAGTCGGCAACAGCCGCGCCGGTACTCAAGTCATAGACGTACCCCTGGCCGGTGAATCCGCCAGCTACGAACAGCAGGTCGTGGCTCAGGTCGACCTTGAGCCCCAGCGCCTGCCGACCGGCGGGTGCGTCGATGAAACGTTCGGCGTCACCGCTGCGGAGGTCACCCCGGAAGATGTCCCCGGTGAAGAGCTCTCCTGCATAGAAAGTCGACCCAGCGCCGGTGGCGATCCCCTCAGCCGAGTTGGCACCCGGGAGGACGATCACGTCAGGTGACGGGCTGGCCGAGCCGGTGGTGGCAATTGAAATCAACCCCAGCACGAGCACAAACATTGTTAAGCGACGCATTCGCGACTCCTCTCCCTTGTCCCCAACTCACTATACGCAAGGCGGCTATCGGTTGCCGAGAAGCAGCCCCTTCCGGAGATTTGCTCTCCTCGTCCGGGCTCATCGTTCAGGCGCAGTCCGCCATCCGGGGGTTATTGGGCCGATTTGGGCAATGGGGGCGTTGAGTCGGCTGGTTGGGTTTAGGTCTGGAGTACGACGCGGGCGATGGTGTCGGTCAGCCAGTCGACGTAATCCGCTTGTGACCATCTTCGCTGGATGACGAGGCGGTCGTGCACGTCGATGGAGGTGAGTGTCCAAAGGATGTCGCGTATGTCGTCTTGGTTCAGGTCTTTGCGGGTCTGTCCGGTGGCTATGAGGTCCTGAGCGTATTGGTTCATGCCGTTGAGCCGCTGCCGTTCGAGACGTTGATGGACTTTTTGGAGGTTCTCGTCGGTGGCGGCCGCTTCTCGGACGGCGCGCAGTAGGGGACCGGAGCGGGCATGGATTCCGGGTTGGGTGGTGCTGTGCAGGGCGATCTTCTTGCGGGCATCCGGCTCCTCCATTACGGCCCGGATGGCGGGTCGTTCCCGCACGGGGACCTGAGCCCGGTCGGCACCACCGGCAACCGCCGCCTGGATGACTTCTTCCAAGAGCCCTGCCTTGCCGTCGAAGCCTCGGTAGATCGTTTCTACTACGACGCCGGCTTCCGACGCTATCGCCGCCAGGGTGGTCCCGGCGTATCCGTTCTCCTGGAACAGGCGCCGGGCGGCGTCAATGATGTCTTGGCGGGTGCGGGCGGCTTGGGCGCGCCGCCGGGGCGAATCGTATTTTCGCCGTTTGACATTCTCCTCATTCGATGGAACACTCATGACATCAATATAGGTCGGTTCCGGCCAAAGGCTAGGGGCCGCTGCGGGTCTCTCGAGACCAGAAGGGACGGTAGACCATGTCCGAGGACCTGAAGGCGAAAGCTCGACGGATATGGGAAGAGATCTTCCCCAACGCCGACATCGAGGCACTGGCCGAAGTGATCCACCCCGATGTGGTCGACCACGACGACCCCCCCGGCGCACCGCAGGGCTTCGAAGGGGCCCGATCCACCATGGTGTGGCTCCACGGCGTCTTCTCGGACCAGCAGTGGGACATCCATCACGTCCTCGCCGAGGGAGACATGGTGGCGGTGCACTGCACCATGCGCGCCACCCACACCGGAGACCTCATGGGGATCGCCCCCACCGGCCGCCTCGTCGAGATGGACTACATCCATCTCCTCCGATTCGAAGACGGACGAGTCAAAGACCGGTGGGCAGTCCGCGACGACATGGCAATCATGCGCCAACTCGGAGCAATCGGACCACCCTCACGGGCAACCTGAACTGAAAGCCATCGCCCCAACGCGACAGCCTTCTAAGACCTTACCGACCCTCGACGTGCCGGTCACGAGCGGTCGATTCGGTGTGTGATAGAACTCGATAAAAGGTGTTGTGGGGGGGCTGGCGAGTTGTCCGTCGATCAGATCCGCCTAGTCCCAGATGACCGAGTCGGCTGATGTGTCGGAGCGCCAAGGGGCCCGCCAATCAGGCGCTTCCCAGCCTTCCATGATGTGGACGCGCTCGTGGGCGATCTTGTCGTCAGCGTTAAGTTCGAGGAGGTTGACCGTGTACAGAGGCGGTGCGCCGTCATAGCTGATGAGAAGTTCCGCCACGACGAGGGCGCCCCACCTGTTCATGCGCCGAACCTTGAAAGCGACATCGGCTGGGTACTGTCGGCGCCATTCGCGGAAGTTCTCGACGCCTTCAAAGCGCTCACCTCCCTGGGGAAACTCAAGGACGGCGCTCTCGGCATAGACCTCATGTGCGATGTCTTCATCCGTGCCTGAGTACTCCCAGTGGCGCTCTAGTTGGGCTCTTAGTTGCGGGTCGAGCATCACTACCTCCGGTGGCCGCTCCACGCTACCTACAAGCTCGACAGCGCGCGGGTGGGCCGATCCCCGGACGCTATCCCAGACGGAATACCCCGCCAAAAGCCGGAACGTCACGTCGTCCGAGTCGCGGATCTCTCGAATGAGGAAGCTGCGACCATGGGCAGGCTCCTTCGCGCGCAACGCAGGTCGTCACGGAGCTTTGTGATCCCGACCGGTCTACGTGAGTCCTTGGTGACACGCCAGTAGCCAGCCCGGGGATATCCATTCGTCGTCCAGCCGGTCGATCAACCGTCTTGGGGCGGCACGATTCGCACGGTCCCAGGCTGCAATTGGCGATGTTCGAGAAGGACGACCCGCCTGATCTGGCTGTGGAGATCTACGTGCCGATGCGCGTGATCTTGAACGGCGAAGGCAGCGAGGTGCTCTTTACGCTGTTTCAAGCGCCGGACATGTCGGATGACGTGGCCGCGGGAGACGCGAAGCAGGTCGAGCGCGATCTGGCCACGCTGAAGGTCGTGCTAGAGGACGCTGCCGCGGGCAACCGCACCTGAAAGTTACGGGCACTCGGCATCATTGCGCATGTCGACGCCCCTGAACCTCCTACATCCACGTGAGAACCGGCGATCGGATTGGTCTGAGGCCAACCAGGAAGTGAGGATATGGCTCATCCCTCCATCGGAGCGTTACTGCACCTGATCAAGTGTTATGCGTCCTCCATCCCCCCGGGTTGGGACTGCTGTAGCCACCATCGAATGCCATCTGCTCCGAGTTCAGTGCTGAAGGAAACTGACCGGGAGGAACGCCATCTGGTCGCAGCCCCGGCTGTCACGGATGTTCCCGATCGCCATGACTCAAGAGCGAGGCTCTGCTTCTGGTTGAAAAAGCGACAGTGTTGATCCCACGGAGTCATGTAGCAGACCAGATAGGACCGTGTAGGGTCGAAGCCCCGTGCCTGGCTCGAGAACAGAAAGCG
>JBBDQN010000005.1:0-56424 GCA_040905905.1 Acidimicrobiia bacterium | reverse complement strand
GATTCACTCCAGCAACGTGTCACGAGCACGCCCGTGCATAACACTCACCAACGACACTACGAACGAGCCGACCCGGCGCACGCTACCCGGCACTCGGCGCTACCTGCCAGTTACTGGGATTCCACGTTCGGTGACTTGGTCTCTCCCGCCGACATTCAGCGCCACGGTGCCGCTCATCTGGGTGAAGGCCCCGGCTCAGGATGCCGCGTGATCAGCTGGTGACAGGGTGTTTGTCATCGGGCTGACAGGGTTTCTGACATTGGGTTGGAGGGGTGCGAAAAAGCAAAGGTGGTCTTGGCTATGCGACCCGACCGAATCGTTGTAGGTGAGGTAAGAGGGTCGGAGGCGTTTGAGTTGACGCGAGCGGTGAATGCCGGCTGTGGCTTTGCCTGCACCATCCACGCCAACACAGCCCGGGATGCGTTGGCTGCCCTGGTCAACGCCGCTTTGATGGCAGGCGAAAACGTCGCCGAGCCGGTGGTGCGAAAGATCTTTTCGTCCTCGCTCGACTTCGTCATCCACCTCGATCGAGATGCCACCGGAGTACGCGAGGGACCCGTTCGCCGTCAGGTAATGGAGGTCATGGCGCTGGTGCCGGCGCTCCATGATGACTTTTCGACCCAGCCGATCTTCATCCGACCGCGCTTGGGGGCGCCCCTTACGTGGAGCGGTGCGTTCCCCCCGGACCAATTGGCCGACCGACTCGAGCGCTCTCTACCAGAAGGTGTGCAGCTGCGCGATGTCCTCGAAGGCCGGATGAGTCTCCTGTGAACCTTCTGGCATCGTGGCTTACGGCGGTCGTGGCTGCCCTGGTGGTTGGGACCCTTACAGGTGCCTGGCCACCGGTCCGTTCAAAGAGAAAGGCGCGGTCGCCACGCGGACGGCAGCGCCTTGTGCGCGAAGGTATGGGCTTTGGTCGCGGGCAGTTCCGTACTCTCGTTTTCGTCGGAGCGGTTGTGATCTTCGTTTTGGTGTGGGGAATTTCGGGGGTTTGGACGATCGCGGTGGTGCCAGCCATCGGGGCGGCCTACATACCAAGAGCTCTGGTGGAGAAGAAACGAACTCAACGATTGATGGACCTCCAGCGTGCCTGGCCTGACGGCCTCCGCGACTTGATCGCTTCCATCTCCTCAGGAATGTCGCTTACCAGGGCCCTCGACCATCTCGCGTCGGCTGGCCCGGCGCCTCTGCGAGAGGCGTTCGGGTCATACCAAAAGTTGTCAAGGGCGGTCGGTGTGGTGGCTGCCCTCGAAGGGATCAAGTCCGACCTTGCCCATCCTGGCTCGGACCGGATTCTCGAAGTCCTGATTCTGGCCCACGATCGGGGCGGTGCTGTAGTCGTTGAAATCCTACGCGATCTAGCCGCGGCCACGACGCGCGATGTCTGGGCAGTGGAGGAAATGGAGACATTGGCCCTGGAACAGAAGATCAATGCCCGGATTGTCTTCGTAATCCCCTGGCTGGTGCTGATGTTCATGACCCTCAGGCCGGGGCCTTTCCGCGACTTCTATCGCTCGATTGCGGGGGGGTTCGTGGTGCTTATAGGAGGTGCCGCCAGTTTCTTCGGTCTGTGGTTGGTGGGTCGGCTAGGGCGCGAGCCCGACGAGCCCCGTGTGTTTAGTGGTGCCTCGTGAGCGATGTGGGCTGGCCGGTCGTCGCAGCCCTCCTCAGCGCGGGCGCCGTGGCTCTACTCATGCGTACGTTGGTGCCGCCCGCACCGCGGTTGTCAACCCGGGTTCGGCCCTATGGGCTGGCCGCTCGCAGCGCTCCCGGAAGCGTCGAGTTTGCCAATGCGACAGGCGGGCTGATGTTCCTTTCTCAGGCGACGGCTGTGCTGGCCTCCCGGCTGGGGCGTGTTTTCGATTTCGACGTGGAAGCGGGTCTGGCCCTCCGGCTCCGGCAATCGGGACTATTCCCCGGCATCGACGGCGCTCAGGCAGTCAACGCATATCGGGTCAAGCAACTGACTGCCGGCTTCACATGGCTGGGAGTTTCGGTGATGGGGGCGATAGCACTGGAATTGCCCGGGGGGAGAGCGGTGGCCCTGGCGTTGCTCGGATCGGTCATCGGAGTTTCGAGGCAACGCGGTCGTCTCGACCGTGCGGTGGAAAACCGACGCCAACTAATGCGCATCGAGATCTACACCGTCAACCAGCTCTTGGCTATGCGGATCAGAGCGGGTGGAGGGGTTGTCCATGCCGTCTCCCAGATCTGCCAGCGCGGGCAGGGTGAAGTTGTCGGGGAGTTGTCCGAGGCTCTGCGATTGCATCGAGCCGGGATGAGGGCTTCGGAGGCCTTCGCTCGGATTGCCGCCCTCACGCCGGAGTCGGAGTGCGCCCGCACCTATTCGCTTCTGGGCGCAGCCGACGAACGAGGAGCCGATCTCGGATCTGCACTCTTGGCATTGGCCGAAGACGTACGAGAAGGAAGGCGAGAAGCGATTCGAAGGGCTGCAACCAAACGAAGGGCGGCAATGCTCGTGCCGATCATCGGCATCCTGGCTCCCGTCATGTTGTTGTTCGTGGGTGCGCCGCTTCCATCGCTTCTCTTCAACTGGAGCTGAATGCTCGAAGGAGGCTGGATATGCAAGGGCTATTGGTACGGGTCGGCCGTTTCCTCGAAGAGGTGCGCAACGACGAGAGGGGCCTTTCAACTGCGGAACTGTTAGGCAATGCCGCCCTTGCCATCGCTGCGTTGGTTGTGATCTGGGGAGTCCTGCAGACCCTGGGTGTGGATGTTGTCAACTGGATCAGGACCCAGATCCTCGGAGGGGGAACCAACTGAAAGCTGAGCGCGGGCTAGCCACGGCCCAGTGGGCCCTGGTCGCTTCGTTCTCGATGGTGTTCCTGGCGATCCTGCTCAACCTCATTGCGATCCAGTACGCCCGCGGTGTTGTACGAGCGGCCCTCGACGAAGGAGTCAGGAGAGCAGCCCCTGCCCAGGCTTCAGTGACCGACTGCCACGAGGGCATGAGCGATGTTCTTGAGGACCTGATGGCCGGGCCCTTGGGCGAGGAGGTCACCACGTCATGCGTCGTAGCCGCGGGTCAAGTGATTGCTTCCGCGAAGGCTAGGTTCGCCGCCTGGGTGCCAGGGGTTCCCGATATTGCCTTCGACATCGAAGTGCGGGCCGTCAAGGAGACCGATGCCTAAGGAAACGGGCGCAAGTCCGTTGGAGCTGACCCTGGGGCTGATGCTCATCGTCGTCCCGGTGGCGGTCATGGTCCTCTCGGTGGCTCCGGTGTTTGAACATCACAACTTTGCACGGCGAGCGGCAGCCGAGGCCGCCCGGACGCTTGTGCTTGCGACCGGCGACGGCCACGAGGCAGCCATGGCTCTCGTGACTTCGCTGGCAATCGGCCATGACATAGACCCGGGATTGGTCGATGTGCGGTTCTGTGGAGGTGGCAGCTGTGGCCTGGAGCGTGGCTCGATAGTTTCGGTGGAGGTTTCGGTCACCGTCCCCGAGGTGTCGGCGTTCCTCCCCATCGGGGACATGACAATCAGCGCAGTCCACAGTGAGCAAGTCGACCCTTATCGGAGCAGGCCTTGAACGACCAGCATGGCGCCGCCCCTATCTGGTTCCTCGGCCTCGCCCTTTGTGTCTTGATGGTCGGCGCCCTTTCCGCCGAGTTGTGGCGGGCAATCGGCGAGCGACAGGAGTTAACGGCGCTTGCCGACACGGCCGCCATCGCCGCAGCCGGCGCCATCGATATCGACTTGTACCGGCAGACCGGTGAGGTGCGGCTCGATCCGGATGAAGCGGTTGACCGGGCACTGGCAGTTTTGGCAGCAGCCTCCGGTGGAAGCCGTCTGTCGTCGCCGCCTCTGGTGATGGTCGCCGAGGGCGGCCAGTCGGTCGAGGTTGAGTTGGTCCGAGAGGTCTCTTATGGATTGATTCGCATCCTTGCCCTGGAAGGGGACCGGTTTACCGTGTCGGCCTCGGCGATGGCATACCCATTCTCGCCGTGACCTATCGGGTCCGGATCTCCATCGGTCTGGTCGTGGTGATCAGCCTCGCCGGTGGCCTCTTTGTTGCGATCCAACCCAAAGAACCGGGGGCGGAGCTCGAGGGTGAGATCGAGGCCGTCGAGGAGGCCATGACCGCGTGGGCCCGGTTCGCGGACACCGGAGACCTGGCAACAGTGGCGGGAATCTTCGCCAAGGACGGACCGCAGTTCCGCCAGCTCTCGGCCGAAGCTGAGAGGGCCGACGGCCGGGGTGGGGCATCGTATGTATTTGTGTTTTCGGACTCGACGGTATTGCAGCCGGGTTTGGTTCGGGGATCGGTAATCATCTCACGAAGCGGTGAGACCGACCAGGTGTTCCTCTGGGACATCGAACTCCGCGCTATCGACGGCCGCTGGCAGGTTTGGACCGTTAGAACCGCGAACCCAGGGTTCTAGAGCCCATTTTTGGGTCCGTGAACCCTGGGTTCGGGTTCGCTTCAGTTCTGGCCTTCGACGAAGTCAGGGCGGAGAAGTTCGAGGAGGCCGGTCACCTCCATCAATCGCTTGAGACCCTTGGAGAGAATGAGAGTCATTTCGGCGCCGTCTTCGACAACCCGGTTGTGAACCGAAACGAGCAAGCTGATCCCTACCGAGTCCATGAACTTGACACCGGCGAGATCCAGAGTGAGGTGTGATACTCCCGAGGCCCGACGGTTCACGAGTTGATCGCGAAGGCCAGCGGCCGTGGCGATATCGAGATCTCCGGCAAAGCGGATGGTGTCGTGTTGCTCTGATCGGGACTGTATCTCGGCTTTAGCTCCGGATTGCTCGACGGCCGTCCCGGTATATTCTGGCCATGGCATCGGATCTAGGTCTTGGTCGATCTGTCTTATGAACTCTCCGAGGAACCAGCGGCGGAAGAGGACCAGGTCGGGGGGTGTCGCCAGGGTCAGGAGAATATCCCCGGCCCGACAGAAGTCATCCACCTCGTTGAGCATCACCTCCAACTGTTGTGACGCTCCCGATGCCTCCGATGGCACCAAGAATTCGAGGTCGATGGTTGTGTCGCCCCTCTCTGCGGCGGCATACAACTCGGCCATGGTTGGTTCGCTGGCGTCACCGAAACGGGCATCAAACCGCCTCACCAGCTGGTGGAGTCGGTTGGGTACGGCGTCCTCCGGCAGATCGGCCCGAATGATGTCGAACTCACGCTGGATCGTCTCCTGGTGAGTGGTTGCCCGTTGCCAAATCTGGACGGGAACATCGACCAGTCGAACCCTTATCACTTGGAGCTCTCTCCTGACTCGCTGTTCGATAGAACTCAAACCATACCGTCTCGCCCTGGGAACGGCAGGGTAGGTTAAATTGCGAGTCTGTTTGGTCTGCCGTCCGCTACACCGATCAACCCTCGAACCGCTGAGTTGGCGGCCAGTGACCATGAAGTAGCTTTGGCGGTTGGCGGGAGCATCTGGCGCTGGCCGTACGAACAACGGTGGGGGCGGGTACGGCTCTTTCTACTTACCGCACTGGGGTATTCGGCGGGTTCCCAACTGGCTCTGCTTCTGATCAAAGACTCAGGTCTTTCCAGCGTGTTCTTCATTCCCGCAGGAATCACAGTCGCGTTCCTCCTCCGGGTTCAGCGACGTTCATGGTGGGTGGTCGTGCTCGCGGCCGGTATCGCCGAGGCGACCATGGACCTGATCGCCGGCTTGTCGGTCGGTGCAACCGCAGGGTATGCGGTGGCGAACATGATCGAGCCCGTCATCGGTGCCCTCATAGTGACCCGTCAGTGCGGTGTTGTGGACTTGGCGCGTCTTCGCCACGTCTGGTGGTTCTTCGTCGGTGCGGTCCTGACCGGCCCGGCCATCGGAGCGGCTTTCGGGTCATTGCCTGCCCTACTGCTCGGTGATGGTCGCGCTGTCACCCAGTTCTGGCAGTGGTGGCTCGGTGACTCCTTGGGTGTGGTCCTAGTGGGAAGCGGCATCCTGGTCTGGGGATCGAGCCTCGATCGCCGCTCGCTCGCCTCCCCGGGGGGCGCCGGCCTCATCGGTGGGACCCTTGTCCTCACCTTCGGATTGCTGGCCCTGACTGAGCTGCCTTTGTTGTTCCTGGTCCTGATCGGGGTCGCAGTTGCTGGCGCCATATTCGGTACCCGCGCTGTAGCCATGACAGCCAACGTGGTGGCGACGGCCGTCGCTATCGAGGTGGGGTTTGGAATCGGTGGACTGTTAATCGGTCTATCACCGGCGGCAGCGCTAATCATCGTAAAACTCCAACTGTGGGTGTTCACGATGGCGGGGCTGATCGTTGCCGCGGAGGCACACGAGCTCGAGGAGGCGAGTAAGACCGCGGCCGAGGCGACTGCCCGGGCCGCCATTGCGGAGATCGAGCGGAGACTCGAGCAAGACATCGCAGTCCGTTTACAACGGGCTTTGCTCCCTGAGAAACCCATGCAGCATCCGGGAGTGGACATTGCTGCCAGGTATGAAGCAGGCAGCGAGGCCATGGTGGTGGGGGGAGACTGGTACGACGTGATCGCACTGTCGGGTGGTCGGATCGGTATCACCATTGGCGATGTAGTAGGTCACGGCCTGGAGGCGGCGGCAGCCATGGGGCGGCTTCGCACCGCGGTGGCAGCGCTGGCAGTTCACACCGACAGTCCCGGAACCTTGCTGTCTTATCTCGATGAATACTCCCAGGGAACCAACGGGGTCGAATTCGCCAGTGCCGCCTACTCGATCCTGGATCCCACGAACGGTCTCCTCACCTTCGCGTCTGCCGGGCACCCACCCATGCTGGTGATCTCCCCATCGGGCGCAACCAGGTGGTTGATGGAAGGTCGATCGCTTCCGTTGCACGGTGCTGCTGTAGTCGAGCGCTCCGAGGCATCGGTGCAACTCGAACCTGGGTCCATATTGATAGGTTTCTCCGACGGACTCGTCGAGCGGCGAGGCGAGAACCTCGACGCGGGCATGGAACGTCTCGAAGCGACGGCACGAGAAGTGTCGAACAGATCTGCTTCTGAGATCTGTGACATTCTGTTGGAAGAGATGGGAGTAGCCACCATCCGGGAAGACGATGTTGTTGTTATTACCATTCGTTATGAGGCTTCGCTTGGCGCCACTTCAGAGGCCATCGCCCCTCTCAGTAGATCAACGTTGACGCCGCCCTAAAGAGGGCGGCGTCAAGTATTTGTCGGAATGTCAGCGGCTGCTGCGGTCAGCAGGCATGTCCAGGTCGTCGGTGAGCCGACTGCGAATCTCCTCGGCCGACTCTCCGGTCCGCTCCTTGATGCGTCCGACGAGTTCTTCGAAGTTGCCTTCGACGACATCGACGTCGTCATCGGTGAGATTCCCCCAAGCCTGGCGGGCCTTGCCCTTGAGTTGCTCCCAACGGCCTTCCCATTTCATCTGTGTGGGATCTTGCATGATTTCCTCCTCCCTACGTGAAGTTTTCAGATGCGTTCGCTCAACGGCTCCGTCTGGCATAGCCAAACCCGCCGAAGACGAGAAAAAGAACCACGATGAGGATGATCCATCCGGTGGTGCTCATTGCCTTGCTCCCTTGCAGTTGACGTAAAGCACATTGCGTGCTCCATGTCTTCCACTACCCAAGAGTTGGAATGGCCAAACCAGGTAGAACCGGCGAACCCAGGGTTCTAGAGCCCATTTTTGGGTCCGTGAACCCTGGGTTCGCGGTTCTTTCGACGTTCCCAACGGCGGGCGCCACCGATCCCGCCGGCGACGGCGGCGGCAAACGGCAGAGCCAGAGTCAAGCCATTGAGACCCTTCTCGTCGGAGACTCCGGCATAAGCGAGGAGACCCAGGCCGGCACAGGTGACGACCACCGCTGCGATCGGCCGCCACAACGGCGGAGCTGGCCGGTTGTCGGGGTTGGGGCGCTCGTACTTGCCGAACACGAGGATGAAGGGAACGGTGGCGATCACCAGCACCGCCAACCAGATCGGTCGGGTCAGCCACCACTCGGCGGTGTTGACGGGGATCCGCAGCCCCACGCCGTCAAATAGGAGCGAGATGCCGATGAGGGCGATCATGGCCGTCAGGTGCCATAGATATACGGTCATGATCCGCCCGTTGACCAATACGACGTTGGCCCACACCCGTCCCCGCTCCAACCACCTCCGGGCCGGACCCTCCATGGCCAGCAGAAGTCCACCCTGGAAGAGAGCCAACGCGACGAGCGTCACTTTGGGCGGCTGGCTGTTGGTGACCCCTTCCGTGTCGAGGCCGACCATCGCCACCGGGTAGGGACCCCAGATGACCAGTGCGGCGGTGGCGGCCAGCCCGACCGCAGACATCAGCAGCCTCCTGCTCACTCCTCCGAGCTTCGAGTCGGCCCAGGCGTAGCCGAGCGAGTGCACCGTGCACCACACGAAGATGTAGTTGAGAAAGGCGAGCAGCGTCAGGTCGAAACCGATCGAGAGGACATCTATCAGACCGGCCACCGCTGCGGTGGCCAGGATGGCGTTCCACCCGTAGCGGTCCCATGCCCGCAGAGTGATCGGGGTCAGGGAAACCACCACCACGTAGGTCGCGAGGAACCAAACCGGCACCAAGGCTGCCTGCGAGCTCACCCTGATCAGGGTCCGGTCGAAGCCGCTCTGAAGCAGGATGAGGGCGCCGGCGGTCCACACCGCCAGCAATGGCAGCACCGGCAGGATCAGACGGCGAAGCCGGGAGCGCAGCCATCCGCTGAAGGGCTCGCCTTTGCGCTGGGCCGAGCGCCAACTCACCGCGTTAGCGAAACCTCCGACCAGGAAGAAGATCGGCATGACTTGGAGGATCCAGGTCAGGTAGTGGGTCCAGGTGGTGACCGACAACAGGTGATCGAAACGGAGCCCGTCGGGAAGGACCTGGGGTGCTGCTATCAGCCAATGCCCGAACACCACCACCGTGATCGAGGCCGCTCGCAAGAAGTCGACGTAGCGGTTGCGGGTGGCCGGAGCCTGACTGGCCAGATCGCGGGCGTATTCGAAAGCGCTTTGACCGGTCATCCTGCGGGCGACGCTACTTCATTCGTCGAGAATCAGCTCGAGATCTCGATCGGCGAGGGCTGGCATGTTCGGGCGGGGGTCCTGATTGATCGTACTAGCGCCGCCTTGCGCCAGACAGACCCCGTTCGGGCCGGGATCCTCGGAACAAGGGCCGAGCGTGATCTGCACGAAGCCCGTCATAGTCGCGATCGACACTTTGGAGGGACCCGCGCAGCAACCGTGGCCAACTCGCCAGGTTCCACGACAGGCATGTTCCGGTCCGGATCGATCCGGATTTGAAGCGTTGCCAACGCCCGAGCGACTTCCTCCGGTGGGCAAGCATCACCCTCCGAGAATCCAACCGTTCCGACCCAACCTTCAACCGGGATGACTAGTACCGACTCGGCCGGCCCGGGAGCAGGGCGCAACAGCCAGGCGTCGGCCTCTCTCGGAGTGGGATAGATCTCGGAAGGCTCGGCAGTGAGGTCCACCTCGTCCTCTTCCAATTGATCGATTGGGACAAGGTTCAAATCGACCACACAGTCGCGGTTAACTCCTCTCGGGGCAACACCCAGCGAGACGCCGGTGACCCCTCTCTCGGCAATATTGCCCGGATGCAGCACGGCTTGAACGCCGTTCGGAAGGATGAAACCGAACCCGCCATCATCCGTTGCGATTCCCACTGCTGGACCCTCGACGGACGACGTACCTGAGGCTTCGGGTCGGCTTCGTTCGCAGGCCAGAAGAAGGTGAAAGGCAGCGACCAAAATGACGACGCGGAGCCATATACCGTGTCCGGGGGTTGAACTAGATTGACTGTCGCCGCCCACGATGCTGAATGCCAATACCTCGGCCTCTCGGAATCTAGTCGCAGGGCTTTACGCGACCTTCGCCTTCCTGATCAGCGCGTGCGGCTACCCGTCTGACGTAGCGCCGTTCTGTGAGGAGGCAGTGGCTATGATCGACGGCAGAACACCACTCCGTCCCGAGTTGGAGAACCTGAGACGCCTGGCAATCGAGTACTTGCCGGCGGAGAACTCGGAGCCACTGGCCCTCGAACTCGATCTCCTTTGGGCAGCCCTTCAGGGCGGTTCGACTGCAGGGTATTCAACTGGCGCCGTGGCTGGACTCATCGGCGACATGTGCGGCGCGAGGGTTCGCGCCATTATCTCGAATCCGCAATTGCAGGGAAGTGACGACCCACCCCAGCCCAGTCGCTAGGTCTCACGTTTCACGTCCCCACGCCCAGTTGATCCAGCACAAACGCCAACACAAACGCCTGTTCGCGCCAGTTGTCGTAGCGCCCCGAGGGCCCGGAATGTCCAGAACCGAGTTCGGTCTTGAGCAGAACCGGTCGGCTTCCCCGGTTGGCCCGGCGCAGCCTGGCTACCCATTTGGCCGGCTCCCAATAGGCCACCCGGGGATCGTTGAACCCGCCGGTGGCGAGGATCGCCGGATATTCCGCCGGCCGGGTGTTCTCGTACGGTGAGTAGGCCACCATCCACTGGTATTGCTGCACGATCACTGGATTGCCCCACTCTTCCCACTCGCCGACGGTGAGGGGGATGGTGGGGTCGAGCATCGTGTTGATAACGTCGACGAATGGCACCTCGGCCACCACCGCCGCCCACAGGTCGGGTCGCATGGTTGCTATCGCTCCCATCAACAGGCCGCCGGCCGAGACACCACGGGCGGCGATGTTTCCCGGCTGAGCGATTCCAGCGGCGACCAGGTGCTCGGCCGTTGCGATGAAGTCGGTGAAGGTGTTGTGTTTATAGGCCATCCGTCCCCGTTCGTGCCAGAGCCGGCCCATCTCGCCTCCCCCCCGGACATGGGCAACGGCATAGACAACACCCCGGTCCAATAGAGAGATTCGGGCTGGCGAAAACCAGGGATCAACTACCGACTCGTAGGCGCCGTAGCCGTAGAGGAGGGTCGGGGCGGGCAATTCGATTCCCTTGCGTCGTACCAGGGAGATAGGGACTTTCACTCCGTCGGCGGCGGTGGCCCACAACCGCGACTGCTCGTATTCGGTGGCGTCGAAGCCACCGGCGACCTCGGTCTCTTTGACAACTGTGAGTGCCCCGCTGTCGAGATCGACATCGATGATGCGAGCAGCGGTGAGAAACGACTCGTAGGCGAGGCGGATCACGGCGGCGTCGAACTCGAGGTTTTCCCCTACCGCGAGCTGATACGAGGGTTCGTCGAATTCCACATCGAATGCAGTGCCGCTGTCGGGCCAGATCGTCACGACGGGGAGCCCGGCTTTGCGACCGACGATGACCAAATGCCGATCAAACGGGAGGACCCGGCCGATCTTGGTCTCCGGATCATGTCCGATCAGCTCTGTGCCCTCGGTGGGGGAGTCACCAACCGGATACGAGAACAGGCGGCCGTTGGGGGCGTCTGCGTCGGTGACGATCAGCCAGTCGCCAGCTTTGTGCTCCGCTAGATAACGAATTCCCGCGACACGGGGGAGCAACACCTGCGGATCGGACTCCGGTTGGTCGGTGGGGATGACCCATACCTCGGAGGTGGTGGAGCTCTCGGCGGGGATCAGCATGTGGGTGTGGTCGCGAGTCGATCCAACATGATCCAGATAGAACCGCTCGTCGGTCTCCTCGTAGACGAGGACATCTTCGGCCTGGCCGGTCTCCAGGCGATGACGCCAGAGCCGGTGGGGCCGGTGGGCATCATCGATAGTCGTGTAGAAGAAATACCTCCCATCCGTCGACCAAGCTCCTCCGTAGTAGGTCGAGGTGAGCGCCTCCGGGAAGTCCTCGCCCGTGTCGAGGTGGCGAAAGCGAAGCGTGAAGTTCTCGTTGCCAGAGTGGTCTACCGAGTAGGCCAGGAGGTTCTGATCGGCGCTTACCAGCAGCACCCCGATGTCGCAGAACTTGTGGCCGGCGGCGAGCTCGTTTTGGTCGAGATAGACCTGGCCTTCCCCTGCAGGCGTTTCCCCCCATCGCACGAACCGCGGGTATTGCTGGCCCTCCTCCGTGCGGCGGCCGTACCACCAGTTCCCCCAGCGAACCGGGGCCGAGAGGTCTGTCTCTTGAACCCGGTCCTTGATCTCATAAAAGAGGCGGGATCGAAGCTCCTCGAGGTGGGAAGTGGCAGCCGCGGTGTAGGCATTTTCGGCCTCGAGGTAGGAGAGAACCTCGGGGTCCTGGCGGTCGCGGAGCCACCCGTAGTCGTCCGTAACAGTTTCTTTGTGAAGTGTCCGCGCGACACCACGACGCTGGGCGATCGGAGGATTCATCGACCGGGAGAGTATCGGCTCGGTCAAAGGAGGGAATAATCAACGCGATGAAAGTTTCCCGACGCCTGGCCCCGTTCGGTTCGACGGTATTCACAGAGATCACCAGGCGGGCCGTTGCCACTGGCGCCATCAATCTGGGTCAGGGCTTTCCCAACTTCGACGGGCCCGATTTTGTAAAGGAGGCGGCGATCGAGGCCATCAAGAGTGGGCACGGTCAATACGCCCCCTCGGCAGGGATCCCTGAGCTGGGGAAGATGATCGCAACCAAATTCGCCGAGTTCACCGGCATCGGAGTCACCGCGGCTGAGAACGTCACGGTCACCTCGGGCTGCACCGAAGCACTGGCCGCTAGCTTCCTCGGGCTGCTCGATCCTGGCGACGGCGTGATCCTGATCGAACCCACCTACGACGCTTATCCGGTGGGGGTGGCGCTGGCGGAGGGGGTCCCAAGCTTCGTCACTCTTCGCCCTCCCCTTTTCGAGTTGACCGCCGCCGATTTGGAAGCGGCCGTGAAGCCCACCACCCGGGCAATCGTCATCAATACGCCCCACAACCCGTGTGGAAGGGTGTACCGGAGGGCGGAACTGGAGGCGGTCGCCGCACTTTGTCGCCGCCATGATCTCATTGCGATAACTGACGAGGTCTATGAACACATGGTCTACGTGGGTGAGCATCGGTCGTTGGCGGCGCTCCCGGGGATGTGGGAACGGACGGTGACGCTTTCCTCCCTCGGAAAGACCTTCTCCCTCACGGGATGGAAGATCGGATGGGCGGTGGCACCCGAACATCTCACGGCCGGAGTCCGGGCTGCCCACCAATTCCTCACCTTCGCCACCGCTACCCCGCTCCAGCATGCCGCCGCCCGGGCCCTGGCGGCTCCGCCGGACTACTACCGCGACCTCACCGAGTCATATAGGAGCAAACGCGATCTCCTCGCCGAGGGCCTAGCCAGGGTGGGCTTCGAGGTGTTCGTGCCCGAGGGCACCTACTTCATGCTGGCCGACCACCGCGGATTCGGTGGCGAAAACGACGTGGCTTTTGTGGGTCGGCTGATCGAAGACGTGGGAGTGGCGGCCATTCCTCCGAGTGCGTTCTATCACGACGGCGCCGATGGAGCCGATCTGGTCCGTTTCGCCTTCTGCAAGGACGAAGGCACCCTCCGAGAGGCCGTGGAGAGACTGTCGAGACTCCGCAAGTGAGTCTGATCAATCGAGAAGCAGGCGCAGAATCCGAAGTCCGTTGTCCAACTGGGCTAGCTCTCGATCATTGAGCCCGCGGAGGTTGGCGGCCATGTCCCGCACTCGGTTGGCGCGCCCTCGCTCCATGACCCTGCGTCCGGCTGCCGTGAGGTGGACGAAGACGATGCGACGGTCTAAGTGCCCGGTGGACTTCCGAACCAACCCTTCCACTTCCAGACCGTTGACCATCCGGGTGACTGCCGGGGCGGTGACCCCCAAGGCCCCGCTCAGCTCGCCGGCCGACATGGTGCCCTCGGCAGCGATCACCGCCAACAGTTCAAGGCGCTCGGGAGTCAGCCCGGTGCCTACCTCCACCGTCCGAAAACGACGTGACCATTGCACCAAGACCGCCTCGGCCATGTTGGCCGTCAGGTGGGTGGGAGTTCGCCGGAGCACGGCGGGAAGCGGCGGGACATCCATGGCGGCACCCTAAACAAGTCAGAAAGCGACAAGTCGAAAGTCGGCAGCTGGGAGATCGGTCCCAGGGTTGCAACATCCGTCTTCCGTCTTTTCTAAGAACCCTTGACGAATTTCGCACTCTTGCGATAGGATGGCCTCGCCTTTTGAGGCCGACGGGTCCGTGTCGCCAACACGGCCGTAACGACTAGAGATCTGGTTTGGGGTGTGCTTGCGCGTTCTGCTAGCATGCCCCACCGGTGTCTCGACATCCCCAAGGAGGATCCCCGTTGGCTTCGCGCGTCGCCAGTCGTTTGTCGTTCGCCAAGATCCCGGAAGTTCTTCCCCTTCCCGATCTTTTGGCCGTCCAGCACGAGTCGTTCAAGTGGTTCATAGAGGAAGGCCTGCGCGAGATCTTCGAGGAGATTTCCCCGATTGAGGATTTCACCGGATCGCTGGCTTTGGAATTGACCGATCACCGTTTTGGTGACTCCCCCCTCACACTCGAAGAGTGCAAAGAGCGGGATCAGAACTTCGCCCGACCCCTCTTCGTGACTGCCCGTTTCATGAACCGTGGCACCGGGGAGATCAAAGAGCAGCAGGTTTTCCTCGGGGACTTCCCCATGATGACCGAACACGGCGTCTTCATCATCAACGGAACCGAGCGAGTCGTTGTCTCCCAGCTCGTCCGGTCTCCAGGCGTCTATTTCGACGCCACCCCGGACAAGGGCACCGACCGCGTCATCTGGTCGGGTCGGATCATCCCCGGTCGGGGTGCTTGGCTCGAATTCGACACAGACAAGCGCGACACGATTGGAGTCCGGGTCGATCGCAAACGTCGCCAGTACGTTTCGGCCTTCTTGCGCGCCCTCGGCATTGCCGAGACCGATCAGGAGATCCTTGACCTGTTCGATGGAGCCGATTCGATTCGCAACTCGATCGAGCGCGACACCGCTCACGACAAGGACGAGGCGCTGATCGATCTCTATCGCAAGCTACGTCCCGGCGAGCCCACCACGGTCGAGTCGGCCCGCAACTTGATCCAGACCCTGTTTCGCAACCCTAAGCGGTACGACCTAACCAAGGTCGGGCGCTACAAGGTCGCCCAAAAGTTCAACGAAGAGTCGGAGACCGGCAGCAAGATGCTCCGTGACGAGGACATCGTCGACACCATCAAGTACCTGGTGGCCCTCCATGCCGGCCAGCGAACGATGACCACCCACAACGGGGTGGAGGTCGCGGTGGCGATCGATGACATCGACCACTTCGGCAACCGCCGTATCCGCACCGTTGGCGAGCTGATCCAGAACCAGGTCCGGGTGGGCCTCACCCGCCTGGAGCGGGTTGTCAAGGAGAGGATGACCACCCAGGACCCGGATGCGATCACACCCCAGAGCCTGATCAACATCCGTCCGGTCACCGCTGCGATCAAGGAGTTCTTTGGCACCAGCCAACTCTCCCAGTTCATGGACCAGCCCAATCCGCTCGCTGGTCTCACCCACCGCCGCCGTCTCTCGGCCCTCGGGCCTGGCGGGCTGTCGCGGGAGCGAGCCGGGTTCGAGGTGCGTGACGTCCATCCTTCCCACTACGGCCGGATGTGTCCGATCGAAACGCCCGAAGGCCCCAACATCGGTCTGATCGGATCGCTTGCAACCTACGCCCGGGTGAATCGGTACGGGTTCATCGAGACTCCTTACCGCAAGGTGGTCGAGGGCAAGGTCACGACCAAGATCGACTATCTGACCGCTATCGAAGAAGAGCGTTACGTCATTGCCCAGGCCAACGCTCCGTTGAAGGACGATGGCTCGTTCCGCAACAACCGGGTGCTTGTGCGCAAAGCGGGTGGCGGCGGTGAGGTCGACACGGTGGCGCCCAAGGTCATCGACTACATGGACGTGTCGCCCAAACAGATCATCTCGGTGTCGACCGCGTTGATCCCCTTCCTCGAGCACGACGACGCCAACCGAGCCCTGATGGGCTCGAACATGCAGCGCCAGGCAGTGCCCCTCCTCACCTCCGACTCCCCCCTGGTGGGGACCGGGGTGGAGGAGCGGGCGGCTCGCGACTCCGGGGACATGATCCTCTCCCAAATGACGGGTGAGGTGGTCGAGGTCACGGGCGAGCAGATTGTCGTCAAGGAGGCCGATACCAATCGCAAGGTCACCTACCGTCTGGACAAGTTCGAGCGCTCCAACCAGGGGACTTGCATCAACCAGAAGCCGCTGGTCAGGGAGGGTGACAAGGTCAAGATAGGTGACGTACTAGCCGACGGACCGTCCACCGAGTCGGGCGAACTGGCTCTCGGTCGCAACCTTCTGGTCGCCTTCATGCCCTGGCAGGGTCACAACTTCGAGGACGCCATCATTATCTCCGAGCGCCTCGTCAAAGAGGACATGCTCACCTCGATCCACATTGAGGAGCACGAGATCGACGCCCGCGATACCAAGCTCGGCGCCGAGGAGATCACCCGGGACATCCCCAACGTGGCCGAAGAGATCTTGGCCAACCTCGACGAGGACGGGATCATCAGAGTGGGTGCCGAGGTCGGACCCGGCGACTATCTGGTTGGCAAGGTCACCCCCAAGGGCGAAACCGAACTGACCCCTGAGGAGCGTCTCTTGCGGGCCATCTTTGGTGAAAAGGCTCGGGAGGTGCGGGATACCTCCCTCAAGGTGCCCCATGGTGAGTCGGGCAAGGTCATTGCCGTCAAGGTGTTCAAACGGGCCGAGGGCTTCGATCTTCCGCCCGGTGTGAACGAGTTGGTGCGGGTGTATGTGGCCCAGCAGCGCAAGATCTCCGAAGGCGACAAACTCGCTGGTCGGCACGGCAACAAAGGTGTGATCTCCAAGATCCTTCCCGAGGAAGACATGCCGTTCCTGTCGGATGGCAGCCCGGTTGACATCATCCTGTCGCCGCTCGGGGTTCCCTCCAGGATGAACCTGGGCCAGGTCCTCGAGACCCACCTGGGCTGGGCTGCCGCCGCTGGCTGGAAGCCATTCAAGTCCGACAGCCCCGCCTCGGGCGGCGCAGAGCCGTGGACCAAGGTGTCGACGCCGGTGTTCGACGGAGCCCGCGAGGACGAACTCGCAGCCGTCCTGGCCAACAGCCGCGCCAACCGTGACGGCGACCAGTTGGTGGGCGAATCGGGCAAGACGATCCTGTTCGACGGACGCAACGGCGAGCCTTTCGATACCGCCGTCACCATCGGATACATCTACATGCTGAAGCTTGTGCACCTTGTGGACGACAAGATCCACGCCCGTTCCACCGGCCCCTACTCCATGATCACCCAGCAGCCCCTTGGTGGGAAAGCCCAGTTCGGCGGCCAGCGGTTTGGTGAGATGGAGGTGTGGGCCCTCGAGGCCTACGGCGCCGCCTACGCACTCCAGGAACTGCTGACGATCAAGTCCGACGACGTTCAAGGCCGGGTCAAGGTGTACGAGGCGATCGTCAAGGGCGACAACATCCCCGAACCCGGCATCCCCGAGTCCTTCCGGGTGCTGGTTAAGGAAATGCAGAGCCTGTGCCTGAACGTTGAGATGCTGGCTGCCGGTGAAGAAGTCGAGTTGCGCGACCTCGAGGAGGACACCTTCCGGCCGTCGGAATCTCTCGGGATTGATCTCTCGAGACCGGAGCGGCCGGAGGCAGACTGAATTTTGAGTCGGAAGTCGGAAGACAGAAGACGGAAGCAAGAAGACGGAGTAGGAGAGCACTTTGGTTAGGCAGGTTTTCGACGAGCTAAAGATTGGGTTGGCATCGAGCGATCAGATCCGCGCCTGGTCATACGGCGAGGTGAAGAAGCCCGAGACGATCAACTACCGCACGCTGCGACCCGAGAAAGAGGGTCTGTTCGACGAGCGGATCTTCGGGCCCCAGCGCGACTGGGAGTGCTACTGCGGCAAGTACAAGCGGATCCGCTACAAGGGGATCATCTGCGAACGGTGTGGGGTGGAGGTAACGCGCTCGAAAGTTCGGCGCGAGCGGATGGGTCACATCGAGTTGGCCGCCCCGGTAACCCACATCTGGTTCTTCAAGGGTGTGCCCAGTCGGCTCGGCTATCTGCTCGATATGTCTCCCAAGGAACTTGAGAAGGTCATCTACTTCGCGGCCTATCTGATCACCTCTGTTGACGACGAGAAGCGCCACAAGGACCTCTCCGAGCTCGAAGAGAACATGCGGGCCGAGATCCAGGTCGTCCGCGACGAATTCGATCAATGGAAGGCCGCTCGTCTCGAGCGCCTCGAAGTCGAGCTCGCTCAGATGGAGGAGGGTGGAGCCCGCACCCAGGAGATTTCCGGGCGACGCCGTGAAGTCGAAAAAGAGATGAAGGAGCGGGAAGACCGTTCCGGTCGCGAAGTGGAACTGGTCGAAGACGCCTACGAGACCTTCCGCACTATGGGCCGGAAAACCCTCATCGAGTCGGAACAACTGTGGCGGGCTATCGCCGAGCGTTACGACGGCTATTTCCTGGGAGGGATGGGCGCCGAAGCGGTCAAGGACTTGCTCGACAAACTCGACCTCGATGCCGAGATGAACCGTCTCGGTGACGATCTCGGGTCAGGCTCGGCGCAAAAGCGACAGCGCGCCACCCAGCGTCTCAAGGTCGTAAAACCCTTCTTCGAAGGTAAGAACCGGCCCCGCGATCTCATCCTCGAGACCGTTCCGGTGATCCCGCCCGACCTGCGGCCCATGGTGCAGCTCGATGGTGGGCGATTTGCCACGTCCGATCTCAACGACCTCTATCGCCGGGTGATAAACCGCAATAACCGCCTCAAGCGGCTCCTAGACCTGGGTGCTCCCGAGATCATCGTCAACAACGAGAAGCGGATGCTCCAGGAAGCAGTCGACGCCTTGTTCGACAACGGTCGTCGTGGCCGGGCGGTGACCGGACCGGGCAACCGTGCCTTGAAGTCACTATCCGACATGCTGAAGGGCAAACAGGGTCGTTTCCGTCAGAACCTGCTGGGCAAACGTGTCGACTACTCGGGCCGGTCGGTGATCGTCGTGGGTCCCCAGCTCAAACTCCATCAGTGCGGGCTCCCCAAGGTGATGGCACTGGAGTTGTTCAAGCCATTCGTCATGAAGCGACTGGTCGACAAGGACCAGGCTCAGAACATCAAGTCGGCCAAGCGAATGGTAGAACGCCAGCGACCCCAGGTCTGGGACGTGCTCTCGGAAGTGATCCAGGAGCATCCAGTCCTACTCAACCGAGCGCCCACGCTTCACCGTCTCGGCATCCAGGCGTTCGAGCCGGTTCTGGTCGAAGGCAAGGCAATCCAGATCCATCCCCTCGTCTGCGAGGCTTTTAACGCCGACTTCGACGGTGACCAGATGGCAGTCCACCTTCCGCTGTCGGCCGAGGCACAAGCTGAGGCCCGGGTGCTGATGATGTCGACTAACAACGTGTTGCGGCCATCCAACGGCCGTCCCATTGTCACGCCGTCACAGGACATGGTCATCGGTGTCTACTACCTGTCCGAGATCTTGGAAGGTGCGCCCGGAGCCGGACGCAGGTTTGCCGACATTTCCGAAGCGACCATGGCCTATGACCTCGGTCAGCTCTCCCTGCACGCACCCATACGTCTGCGGGTGGGTGAGCAGGCCGGGTTGCCCGAGCAGCACGCCAAGTTCAAGGCTTCGTTGGGTCATCTGATCACCGACGAGCCGGTCGACGGGACCAAACCCTACGAAACCACCCTGGGTCGGGCGCTGCTCAACCAGGCCTTTCCGGACGGCTTCCCTTATGTCAACTCGATGGTGGCCAAGGCCGACATCGGGCGGCTGATCGAAGTAGTGATCGAGCACTACCCACGCTCGGACGTCGCCTTCACACTGGATGCGATCAAGGACCTTGGCTTTCGTTTTGCGACGAAGGCCGGTCTAACCATCGGGTTGGAGGACGTGAAGACCCCCGCCAACAAGGCGGAAATCCTGGCCGAGTACGAGTCGCGGGCCGACAAGGTCCAATCGCTTTTCCAGAAGGGTGTGGTCACCGAAGACGAGCGGCGTCAGGAGCTGATCGAGATCTGGACCGAAGCGACCGACAAGGTGAAAGAGGCCATGGAGGCCAACCTCAAGGCGGAGAAGTTCAACCCGCTCGACATGATGGTCGGGTCGGGAGCCCGCGGGAATATGCTCCAGGTGCGCCAGATCGCCGGCATGCGTGGGCTGGTCGCCAACCCCAAAGGTGACATCATCCCCCGGCCGATCGTCTCCAACTTCCGTGAAGGCCTCTCGGTCCTCGAGTACTTCATCTCCACCCACGGAGTCCGTAAAGGGCTGGCCGATACGGCGCTTCGTACCGCCGACTCGGGTTATCTGACTCGACGGCTAGTCGACGTGTCGCAGGAAGTGATCATCAAGCAGGTCGACTGCGAGACCGACAAGGGCATCCGTATCGCCACTTTGGACGATCGTGGTAAGCGGATCCGCAACCTGCGTTCGCGGGTCTACGGCCGGGTGCTGGCCGACGATGTCCGCATCGACAAGAAGCTGGTCGAGGGCGACGATGTCAAGCTCAAGGCTGGCACCCTCATCGGGGTGAAAGAGCTCCAGTTGATCGAGAAGACCGACGGGATCGTGGAGTTGCGGGTTCGCTCGCCACTCACCTGTGACGCTCCCATCGGGATCTGTCAGTCCTGTTACGGCCTCTCCCTCGCCACCGGCAAGGTGGTCGAGGTGGGAGAAGCCGTCGGGATCATGGCTGCTCAGTCGATCGGTGAACCCGGGACCCAGCTGACCATGCGTACCTTCCACACGGGTGGGGTGGCGGGTGAGGACATCACTCACGGCCTCCCCCGGGTCGTCGAGCTCTTCGAGGCTAGGGCCCCCAAAGGTAAGGCCGTCATGGCCGAGATCGCCGGAAGCATCCGCATCGTCGATGACGAATCAGGCAAGAGGGTCGTGATCGACGCCAAGGAAGGCGAGGCCGAGTACCCGATCTCCCGTCGAGCCCGGGTGCGGGTCGCCGAGGGCGATGTCATCGAGGCTGGCGTCCAGCTCACCGAAGGCCCCCTCGACCCCAAAGAGGTTCTGGAGATCCGCGGGGTGCGTGCCACCCAGCAGTACCTGGTCGATCAGGTGCAGGAGGTCTACCGCTCTCAGGGTGTGGAGATCCACGACAAACACATCGAGCTGATCGTGCGTCAGATGTTGCGCCGGGTGCGGGTTGTCACCCCAGGCGACTCGTCCTTCATTCCCGCCGAATTGGTCGACGAGAAGGACTTCCGGGAGGCCAACAAACATTTGGTGGATGACGAGAAGCGACCGGCAGAAGGTCGGACCGAGCTGATGGGCATCACCAAAGCCTCGCTGGCGACTGATTCGTGGTTGTCGGCAGCCTCGTTCCAGGAGACCACCCGGGTATTGACCGACGCCGCCATCTTTGGCAAGTCCGACTACATGCGGGGCCTCAAGGAGAACGTAATCATCGGCAAACTGATCCCGGCCGGGACCGGTGCCAACGATTACCAGGTGCTCCAGCCGTCCCTGCCCGGCGCCACCACGGTGGCGTCCCTCGGCTGGGAGCTTCCGAGCCGCGACGACGAGGGTCTACCCGACGATCCCGCCGAGTGGCTCAAGAATCTGGGCACGACCCGGCCCCTCGATGCGGACCTCGACCTCTCCGAGGACTTGGTCATGGCCGGCGACGACGGCGACGAGTGACCTCCCCCTGAAGCTGGTTGGAGAAACGAACCTTCGGGTCCCGTTTCTTACTGCGCCGCGCTCTTGAGCGACGCCGCCAGCGAGTTGTCGGCTATTCGGGTCAACTCTCCACGTGATAGCCCGAGAGCTTCCGCGGCGTTGCGGTAGTTGTCGGCGATGTATCCACCGAAATAGGCGGGATCGTCGGAGTTGATCGAGACGTTGAGGCCGGCTTTTAACATCCTCGATAAGGGATGATCCTCCATACGTTCGACGACTTTGAGCCGAACGTTGGACAAGGGGCAAACGGTCAGCGGGATTTGTTCGACGGCAAGGCGTTGGACCAGGTTGGGGTCTTCGAGACAACGGACTCCATGGTCGATCCGTTCCGCGCCCAACACATCGAGCGCCGACCAGATGAAATCGGACGTTCCCTCCTCACCGGCGTGGGCAACCGCTCGCAATCCCATCGACCGTGCCTTCTTGTAGGCCCGGGCAAACTTCTCGGGTGGATGGCCGACCTCCGAAGAGTCGAGTCCAACCGCGATAATTTGATCGAGGTAGGGCTCAGCCTCGTCGAGAGCATCGAGGGCGGCGTCCTCGGGGAGGTGACGGAGAAAGCACATGATGAGGTCCGTGCTGATCCGATCAGCATGGGCCGCCTGGGCCGAGGCGAATCCCATCATGAACTCGGCGAACGGGACTCCCCGGCCGGTATGTGTCTGTGGATCGAAGAATATCTCAGCCCTCTTCACGCCTTCCCGTGTCGCTGTCGTCAGGTAGGCGGACATGAGGTCGGCGAAGTCATCGGCTGTTCGCAACACGGCTGCCGCCTGGTAGTAAATGTCGAGGAAACTTTGGAGGTTGGTGAACCGGTAAGCCTTGCGAACCGCGTCCACATTCGGATATGGGAACTCAATCCGGTTGCGTTTGGCCAGCTCGAACATCATCTCGGGTTCGAGGGTCCCTTCGATATGAACGTGCAGTTCTGCCTTTGGGAGGGTGGCGACAAAGGCCCCGAGGTCGTCGTCCATGGCGGGACGGTAGTCACGAATCTGGTCACTCGGAAGAGGGGTCGGCGCGAAGACCGGCCAGCACCCTCGAAGGTGTGAGAGGAATGCGGTTGAACCAGACGCCGGTGGCATCGTGGAGGGCGGCAACCACCGCCGCCGCATATGGCACCAGCGGCATCTCGGCCATGCCCCGGGCGCCCCAAGGGCCGCGGGGATCCGGGATCTCGACCAACACCGTTTCCACCGTGGCCGGGATGTCCCCGATTCCCGGAATTAGATACGCCGAAAGCCGGGGGTGGGTGATTCGGGCGTCGGTCACCTGGAGGTCCTCGGTGATGGCGTAGCCGTGGGCCTGGACGATGGCTCCCTCGACCTGACCTTCGATGAGGTTGGGGTTGATCGCCCTCCCCACGTCATCGGCACAGACCACCCGATCGACGACGATATGGCCCGTCTCAATGTCGACCGACAGGTCGACTACCTCGGCGACGTATCCATACGAGAAGTTTGGTTGACCCACACCTGTCTCGGGATCGAGAATCTCAGTTGGTGGCGGCACAAATCGGAACTGACCAAGAGCAGGCCGTTCGCCATCGTTCCACTTCTTCACTGCTTCCTCGGAAGCTCCGAGGATGGCGTTGCCTGCCATCCAGGTCATCCGCGAAGCGGAGGCTGAACCGGAGTCTCCCGAGGTTGCGGTGTCGGAGAAGACACCTTCCACCAAACCCAGGTCTACTCCCGTGGCCTCAGCAACCATTTGCCGGAGAACAGTGTGGGCGCCCTGACCAACCTCGGCGGCACCGTGAAATAGCACCACCCGGTCGATCTCTTCATCGCCGTGCAACTCGATGAAAGCCTCGCATCGCTCGGGGAAGCCGAAGGAGAATCCGATGTTTTTGAATGCGCACGCCACGCCTCGGCCACGGCGAATGGTCGAGGATGACGGGGGGAGGGTCGCAAACGGTGATACCTCCACCGGGTCAACTGGCGCCCTAGCGGCCTCGGCGGCTGCCTCGAGAACGCGGATCATGCTGACGCCTTCAGGCATCTCGACCTGGGTGATGCCGATCGAGCCATCCCGCAAAGCGTTGAGCAGGCGCAAGTCCGTCGGGTCCATTTTCAACATCTCGGCGAGTCTGTTCATCTGGGTCTCAGCCACAAAAGCCCCCTGGGGAGCTCCGAACCCGCGAAAGGCTCCGGCCGGCACCGCATTGGTGTAGACGCCGTAACTGTCGATGCGGGCGTTGGGCACCTCGTATGGCCCAGCTACGGTGAGATGGAGATTGCCGAGCACCTTGGTGGTGGTGTAGTTGTAGCCACCCGCGTCGAGGTAACAGTCGGCTTCGACCACGACGATACGTCCATCCCGGGTGGCGCCAAGACGCGCATCGATGCGGCCCCGGTGGCGTTTGTGGTGGCCGACCATGCTTTCCTCGCGGGACCATTGCGTCCGGATGGGTCGGTCGATCCCCCGCTCGTGGAGGCGGAGCGAGGCCAGGGCCAGAACGATTTGGAGCGACATGTCCTCCCGTCCGCCAAATGCTCCCCCCACGGCGGGATAGATGATCCGCACCCGATCGATGGGAAGGTCGAGAGCATGGGCGATTTGCTCCTGGTCCTCGTGCACCCATTGTCCGGCGATCTCAACTGTCACCCGTCCGGTTTCGTCTACATACGAAACGGCTGCCTCAGGCTGTAGGTAGGCGTGTTCCTGATAAGGCAACTCGTAGGTCCCTTCCACGACCACTGCCGCCTGATTCCAAGCTGCGCCCACGTCGCCCTTGCGGATGCGCAGGTGGTGATAGGCGTTGGTGTCCTTCCCGTTCTCAGGATGAAGGAGGACTTCACTCGACAGGGCGGTGTCGACGTCACCCAGGACTGGCAACTGTTCCCACTCGCTGTCGATTGCCTCGGCGGCGCGTGACGCCGCTTCCGGTGTCTCGGCCACCACCAGGGCCAAATGGTCGGCCTCCCACCGGGAGATGTCACAGGCCACATTGGCGCGGCCGGTGTGGTCGACTCCGACGAACACGGGCTGATCGGCAAAGACGAGCCCGTATTCGTTGACCGGGACATCCGCCGACGTGAAGACCTCTACCACTCCAGGCATCGAACGGGCAACACTTACGTCGAGGCCGAGCAGGCGGGCGTGGGGTTGGTCGGTGAAGACGACCTTGGCATGCAGAGTGTTGTTGGGCCGGAGGTCGGCGGGGTAGAGGGTCTCGCCTGTGGTTTTGCCCCTGGCATCGATGCGGCTGGTCGAGAGACCGACTGTCATCGTCCGGCCGCCTGTTGCACTGCCTCGATGATTTTGTAATAGCCGGTGCAACGACAGAGGTTGCCGGAGAACGCCGCCAGCACATCGGAAGGCTCGGGATCGGGCCGCTCCTCGAGCAGTTTTGCCCCAGACATCAAAAACCCGGGGATGCAGAACCCGCATTGCACTGCCCCTCGGTCAACAAAAGCCTGCTGGAGGGTATGGAGGATGCCGTCGTTGGCCAGTCCCTCGATGGTGGTGATGCTGGCCTGCTGCCCTCGTCCCGCCGGAACCAGACAC
This sequence comes from Acidimicrobiia bacterium, assembly GCA_040905905.1. GTDB lineage: Bacteria > Actinomycetota > Acidimicrobiia > Spongiisociales > ZC4RG35 > JAICND01. The sequence continues at coordinate 31,372 of JBBDQN010000005.1, read as the reverse complement.
GACATCACCGCCATCCCGTCCAGGAACACCGTGCAGGCGCCGCATTCGCCCTCGGCACACCCTTCTTTGGTCCCGGTGAGCCCCACCCGTTCGCGCAGCCAATCGAGCAGCGTCATGCCCGCTGCCCCGGTTGCCGACACCGCCTTGCCGTTGATGGTGGTTGCGATCTCATCGTCCAGACCGAGGTTGGCGGAGACAAAGGCGCCGTTGTCGATCCGTCGGCCCAGAGTCACTGGATTCTGGGGCCAGTTGCGGTTTTCCAGGCCGGCGGACAGCGCCGCCAATGCTCGACGGGCCATCACCTCAATCGCGGCCGTTCGATACGCGGCTGTTCCACGGAGGTCGTCAATTGGTCTAACGCCGGTGGCAACCATTCGGGCAGCTTCCCGCATCACCTCGTCAGTCAGCTCCCGGCCGGCCAGAAATGCCTCGGCCTCGTCGGCGTTGACAATGGTTGAGGCAACGCTGCCGAGAGCGAACCGGGCCGAGGCGACCAGGCTCCCGTTGAAGTCGAGCACGACAGCGATATGGACAACCGAAATCGCCTGTGCCCGGCGCAGGCCCAACTTCACGAAGATGCCGCGTTCGTTTAGCCCTAACTTGCGGACCCTAAGGGCCGTGACCATCTCACCATCCGCCAGATCAACCTTGCGGATGCCGGTGTGAAACCCGGTCAGGTCAACGGTGCGGGTGGATGTTGCCGACGAGATCTCAACTTCGGTTCCCAACGCGCGGAGTGCGGTGATGGTGTCATTAGCGGGGGAGCCCGTTACGACATTGCCGACCACTGTTGCCCGGTTCCGTAGCTGGGGTGAGGCAACTTCCCAACAGGCCTGAGCGAGGGGGAGGGCCCGAGCGACGAGGTCGGGCGATGTGACCACCTGGTTATGGGTCACGGTAGGCCCCAGAACGAAATGGTCACCGTGTTCGACTATCTGGTCCAGGCCCTTGATCCGGGAGAGATCGACGAGGGTATCGACGGTTGGATGCTGGCCCCGGATGAGCTCCAGCAACAGGTCGGACCCGCCTGCGATGAGCCGGGCGCGCGGGGCCCGTTCGGCGAGGACCGTCAGCGCTTCGGCGATCGTGGTTGGAGCTATATACCGGTTGAGCAGCAACCGGTGGCTTTGCACCTCATGGAGCTTCACGACAATTCAGTGCGGCCGTTGTAGACGATGCCGCCGTTGTTGACGTAGTCGGTGAGGACGGCGACTGACTCGCGACGGCGTACATCCAACATGACCTCGATTCCGCGCTTGGCCAGGGCATCGGGCCAATGCTCTGGTTTGTCGCCTTCGTCGAACCCCACCGCTCCGGCGTCCTCATGCCGGGCCCCGCAGACCAACCGGGCGACGCCTGCCCATGGCACCGCTCCCAGGCACATGGCACAGGGTTCGGTGGAGGTCACCAGCTCTAGCCCGGTCAGCTCGAAATTGCCCAACACTTGACCGGCGAGGGCGAGCGCCACTGTCTCTGCGTGAAGGATGACTGCCCGACCAGGAACCACCATGTTGACCCCGGCGGCGATGAGCGCTCCGTCCGCGGGGTCGAATACCCCGGCTCCAAAAGGACCCCCAGTGCCGGCGGACACGTTCCGCCGGGCGAAATCGATCGCCAGCCCCATTCGCTCATCGATCGTGGGAAACCTGGCGCCGGTCGGACAGACCTCGTCGATCCACTCGGGGAGATCGATGTGAAGGATGGGAAAGCGTCTCATCGTTCGGCTCGCGCAACGCTCAAGGCTGGGAAACCTCGTCGTACATCTCGGGGCGACGGTCGCGGTAGAAGGCCCACTGTCGCCGTACCTCCTCGATCTGGTCCATGTCGAGATCCCTGATCACAACTTCATCTTCTGTGTCCGAGGCCGGGCCCTCGATCAATTGTCCCCGTGGTGAACAGAAGTAGGACGATCCGTAGTAGTCGGTGTCCTCCAGGTTCTCTTTGCCGACCCGGTTGATAGCCCCGACAAAATATTCGTTGGCGACCGCCGCTGCCGGCTGTTCCAACTCCCACAGATACCTCGAGTGCCCTCTGGTGGTAGCAGAGGGGTTGAAGACGATCTTGGCTCCCTTAAGGCCCAGCACCCGCCACCCTTCCGGAAAGTGACGGTCGTAACAGATGTACACGCCGATCCGGCCGACGGCCGTGTCGAAGACGGGATAACCCAGGTTGCCCGGACGGAAGTAGAACTTCTCCCAGAAACCTTTGACCTGGGGGATGTGGGTCTTGCGGTAGATGCCGAGAAAGCTGCCATCGGCATCGATCACGGCGGCGGTGTTGTAGAAGGTCCCTTCGTCGACCTTCTCGTAGATGGGAGCGATTACCACCATGCCGGTTTCCCGGGCGAGATCGGTCACTCGCTTGATCGTCGCTCCGCTGGGAATCTCCTCGGCCGTGTTGTAGTGGACGGGGTCCTGGACGTTGCAGAAATAGGGAGTCGTGAAGATCTCCTGGAAACAGAGGATCTGAGCCCCGCCTTCCGCTGCTTGGCGTGCATAACCGAGGTTCTTTTCGATCATCGACTCTTTGTCACCGGTCCACTGCGATTGGACCAGTGCGCCGCGGATGATGGTCATCGGTGGGCGAGTCTAGGAATCGATGAGGGGGCGGCGGCGGCCGGTGAAAAGCACCACCACCGAGTCCTCCGGGCCGATCGCGCCAACCGCCTCCCGATCCAACAAACCGGCGAGACCGGCAGTGCCGGTGTGATCGACGTCGATGCCCGTCAGCGACCGTCCGAGAGCGTTGGCGCGGAGGATCATCTCTTCGGAGACCACCCGGGCGCTCCCACCGGAAGCGAGCATCGCTTCCATCACCGGCATCCAGTCGTAGGTGAGGTCGTCGAGGATGCCGCTGGCTGCCGAGCTTCCCACCTGTTCCCAGGGCCACATATAGAGATCGGGGTCTGTCTGAGCCGTTGCGACGGCTTCCTCGCCGAAAGCCAGCAGCCGCCGCCAGGCCCTATTGAGTGGTGCGGCCGCCTCGGTTTGGACGGTGTGAAGAATCGGGGCAACGCCGAGCCACTGTTCGCGGATGCCGTCGGCCAGGCCCGACCACACGGCGGCGGCGAGCGCCCCACCGCCCACCTGGACAAAGAGATGGACGGTCCCGCTCACCCGGGCCAGGGCCAGTTGTTCGGCCAGTTCCCAGCCAATGGTGCGCCCTCCATCAAGGGCGGTGGTGGTGGCCGGGCTCTGGACCGAGAAGGGAACTGATCCTTTTTGGATCGAGTCGAGGAATCGTCTGTAGGTGGGGTCGCCCTGCTCACCGGGCAGACGCTCACACACCTCGATCCTCGCATCGAGCCGCTGCAATTGCGCAACTACTGATTGGTCGGCCCAGGTCGGGATGAAGACTCGCAGCGGCCGCTCCACTGCGCGGGCTACCACTGCTGCCGCCACTGCCGCGTTGCCACAGGAGGCGATCGCCAGCTCGCCTTGTTCTTGTTCTTGGATCACCAGATTGAGCAGCACTCCGAAGAGGTGGCGGGACTTGTGTGATCCGGCCACATTGCCGGTCTCGTCTTTCACCCACAGACGATTCGACTCGAGCTCAACCGCAGATGCCAGATTGGCCTGACGACTTAGAGGGGTGATGAAAAACCCGTGTCCGTCAACTGCAGCTATGGCCTGATCGAGCCTCTCCACCAGCGAGACAAAGTCAACGTCCGGCCAATCGCCGGCGATGGCCGTTCGATAAGAGTCGAGCAGCCACCTGTATCGGATGAACGGGTGGTACGAACCGCGGTCAGCGGCCACCGAGACCGGTTCGTTCGTTGAAGTCGGTGATCATGGCATCCCAAACCTCTAGGTAGCTGCGAAGACCCTTCCAAAAATCGTGCGACTTGCGTGCCTCGAAGTCTTTGAACGCCACACCCTGTTGCTCGACCCACGTGTAGTAGCCGAGGTTGAAGATGCGACGTCTCCCCGCCTCGCCCAGTTCGAGCAGTTCACCCGTTTCCCCCTCGGTGAGATATCGTCGAAAAGCGTTCTGCGCCTGTTTCTGGTCGAAGCCACCGGGATGGTCTCGGGCCGCGATTCTGGAGATCTCTGATCCGTACATCTCGGCGCCGTCGGTGGCCACGGTGACGATCGTGTCGTTTGACCCAAGTTGGTGATAACGCGCCACCCGGATGGCGGCCAGGAGGTTACAGATCGACGAGAGCCCGAGGTCCTTGAGTCCGTCGACTACCGCCGGGTCCACTCCCTTCTCCTTGAGCAGGTCGTGGCCGACGGGAGTATTGAACAACAGCAGAAGGGTGTCGGTGGCGCGATCGGTGATGGCGACCGCATCGTCGGAGTTCATGGCATGGTGGATGAAGGGGATGTGTTTATCGCCAATGCCCTGGATGTTGTGTTCGCCATAGCCGTTGTAGAGCATCGTCGGACATTCGAGTGCTTCTACCGGGACAATCCGGCTGCCGTGGAGCTCTTTCAGGTAGTCGCCCGCTCCGAGGGTGCCCGCCGAACCGGAAGCGGCCACAAACGCGGCGAGCCGCCGACCGCCCGAGACCTGAAAGATCCGCTCCATGGCCGGGCCGGTGATGCGGTAATGGGCAAGATGGTTGCCGAACTCGGCGAACTGGTTGAGGACCACATTGGTGGGATCCCTGGCCAACTCCTTGCAGGCGTCGTAGATCTCCTTGACGTTGGATTCGGTTCCAACGGTGCGGATTACGTCGTCTGGTGATCCGATCCATGCGGCCAGCCACTCGAATCGCTCGCGGCTCATCCCTTCGGGCAGCACCGCCACACCCCGGCAGTCCATGATCCGGCTGATGGCAACCCCGCCCCTTGCGTAGTTCCCGGTTGACGGCCAGATCGCCCGGTCCCGAGTTGGATCAAATGCCCCGGCAACCACCCGGGGAGCCAAGCAGGCATAGGCGGCCAGCACCTTGTGAGCCCGAACCATCGGGAACCGGTTGCCGAGAGCCATGACGATGCGAACGTCGACACCGGTGAGTTCACCTGGTATTTCGATGTAGTCGGGAACTCTGGATCGTCGAGCCCGGGAGGCGTCGTTGTACCAATGGACCCGGAAGAGGTTGGCCGGGTCGGGGTGGTCGGGGGGCACCTTGTCGACCAGTGCCTGGACCGAGGAGGGAATCGTGTCAGGCTCAGCGAGCTCGGCAAAGGTGGGAAGGCGAATACCCCGTTCGGTGAATCGTGTCACAGTGCGAGCTACCGCCGCGTCATCGATAACGCGGTCGAAGAGACCCAAATCGCTCATTCCTTGGCCACATCGGGCGCCTTCATGCCCTCCCAAGTTAACGATTCGTATACTCGCCCGAGGTGGGCATGCGAATCCTCTTTGCCGACGCATTCGAGCAGTCGGGTTTGGATGCCCTGGCCAGGCGCGGTTACCAGATCGACTATCGCCCCCACCTCCAGAGTGCCGATCTTGCCGCTGCGGTGACGGAAGCCGATGTGTTGGTGGTTCGGTCTACCAGGGTCGCCGAGGACACCTTCGCCGGGGAGAGCTCGCTTGGCCTGGTCATCCGGGCCGGAGCCGGCACCAACACGATTGACGCGGCCGCGGCCGCCCGTCGGGGTGTTTTTGTTGCCAACGTGCCGGGCAAGAACGCGGTGGCTGTGGCCGAGCTGACCATGGGTCTCATCCTCTCCCTCGATCGCCGGATTCCCGACAACGTTGCCGACGCTCGGGCGGGGCGGTGGAACAAGAAGGAGTACTCGGAGGCGGACGGGCTTCTTGGCAAGACCATTGGCATCGTCGGTATGGGTCAAATCGGCCTGGCGGTGATGGAGCGGGCTGCTGCCTTTGGAATCAAACCGCTCGTCCTCGACCGGCCCCGAGGAGTCGAGGCCGAGCAGCGGATCCAGGAGGCCGGGGCCACGATGGTGCCCGACCTTGAGGCTCTGGTTTCGACTGCCGACATCATCTCTCTCCACGTCCCCACCGGACCCGACACCAAAGGGATGGTCAACCGGGATCTGCTCAAACGAGTGCGTCCGGGAACCTGGATCATCAACACCAGCCGGGGCGACCTCATCGACGAGGAGGCGTTGCTTGCCGCCATCGTGGAGAAAGGGTTGCGCGTGGCAATCGACGTTTTCGAAGAGGAACCCGCCACTGGACATGGGGAGTTCGACTCGGCTCTGGCTCGCCACCCTTCGGTTTACACCACCCACCACATCGGTGCTTCAACCACCCAGGCACAGGAAGCCATAGCCACCGAGGTGGTGGACATGATCATCGACTTCGCCCGAGGCCAGGTTCGCAACCCGGTCAATCTCACCCCACCACCACCGGTGGGCTCGATTCTCACCGTCCGTCACTACGACCGGGTGGGCGTGCTGTCGGCGGTACTGGAGGCGCTGAAAGAGGCGGGACTCAACGTCCAGGGAATGCAGAATCAGGTCTTTACCGGGGCCGGAGCGGCAGTGGCCACCATCAATGTTGAGGGTGAGGTGCCAGAGTCGGCCCGGGTCCGGGTGTCGGCCCATCCCGATGTGATCCACCTGTCGGTCCGGTCCGTCCATCCGTGAGCACCTGGCTGCTGCCGGTAACGGCCGGTTTGGTCAGAGCTGAGATGGCCGCGGAGGTCATCAGCCCTCCCTATGACCTGCTCGCCGCCACAGATCGGGCCGCCTACGGAGCACGGGTTCCGCGCAGCTTTCTCAACGGGACTCCTTCGTCAGAGTCGGATGATCCCGAACAAGATGCGGCGCTCCGTCGGGAGACCGCCCTGCGCTACATGTCGGCTCGATTGGCCGAGTCCACCTGGCGATCGATGCCCGAGGGCTATTTCATCTATCGGATTCGAAGCGGCGATCACACCCAGACCGGAGTAGTCGGAGATGTTCCTGCAACGGCGTTTCCCGAGGTTGTTCGACCGCACGAGGACACCCGCCCAGCCAGAGTCGCAGATCTCGTCGACTATCTCGACCGGGTCGGGTATGGCTCCACTCCGGTTGGTCTTACCTACCGCCGCCTGCCTGGAGTCGACGACGTAGTTGGTCGGCTGACCCAAAAGCTTCCCGATTTGGACGCCATTCTCGAGGATGGTGATCACCAAGTTGTCTGGGCGATCACCGATAAGTCGTCCATTGCCGAGCTTGCCCAGGAATTGGCCCGAATCGAGGCCAGCTACATCATCGACGGCCATCACCGCGTGGCCGCAACGTTGGAGCGAGGCCATGACCCGTCGACCGCGGGCGGCCGCTTTCTGGCGGTGGCGTTTCCTGAAGACGATCTTGCGGTCTTCCCTTTTCATCGATGGGTCAGCACTGATTGGAGGCCGGACCGAGATGCTCATGGCGTCAACCTTGCCACCAGACCGGGTGTTGCGGTCGCCGTCACCCGGGAGGGTGAGTGGGAGATCCCGCTCGGCCAAGAGGACGACGATGTCTCCGCCCTCACCAAGACCGTTTTGGGTCCCTTCCTCGGCGTCCGCGACGAGCGGGTCGATCACCGCGTAGTGTTCATCCCTGGTTACCCGGGCCCCGAGGCCTTGCGCGCCAAGGTCGACACCGACGGAGGAGTGGGCCTTCTGCTTCATCCGCTCACGATGGCTTCGATCATGGCGGTTTCCGACGCTGGCGGGGTTATGCCTCCCAAGGCCACGTTCTTCGCCCCCAAACCCCGATCGGGGGTGTTCCTGGTCCGGCGGTGACGGCCAGTCGTAGAATTGCGGCGATGGCCCGTTATCTCACCGTCGCCGCAGCTCAGATGGGTCCGGTTGGCCGCAACGACTCGCGCGATGAGGTTGTGGATCGGCTTCTGCTCCTTCTTCGCGATAGCCACGAGCGCGGGGCGGAACTGGTGGTGTTTCCCGAATTGGCTCTCACGACCTTTTTCCCGCGCTGGTTCATCGAGGACCAGGATGAGATCAACTCCTGGTTTGAGGCGGAGATGCCAGGACCTGCCACCAAGCCACTCTTCGACGAGGCGCAACGTCTGGGTGTGGGCTTCTGTCTCGGTTATGCCGAGCTAACCGATGATGGTCATCGTTTCAACTCTCAGATCCTGGTCGAGCGGGATGGTTCAACGGTGGGGATCTATCGCAAGGTGCACATACCCGGTCACGAACAGAACGAGCCGTGGCGCCCCTTTCAACATGCCGAACGGCACTTCTTCGAACCCGGAGAGGAATTCCCGGTTTGGCGAGCGTTCAACAGCATTGTCGGGATGGCGATCTGTAATGACCGGCGCTGGCCCGAGACCTACCGGGTGATGGGTCTCCAGGGTGCGGAGTTGATACTCATCGGATACAACACTCCCCTCCATTATGCGCCCGACACCCAACAAAACGCCCTCCAGGCATTTCACAACCACCTCGTTATGCAATCCGGTGCCTACCAAAACGGCGCCTATGTCATCGGAGTCGCCAAAGGCGGCCTCGAGGAAGGGGTCGACTCCCTTGCCCACACCGTCATCATCGCCCCCTCGGGCCAAATCCAGGCCCAGGCCATCACCACGGGCGATGAAGCCGTAGTTGCCAGGATCGACCTCGACTATTGCCGCTTCTACAAAGAGACCTTGTTCAATTTCGACCGCTACCGAATTCCCGAGGCATATCACCTCATCAGCGAACAGCGGGGCGCCGAGCCTCCCGAATAAGACTCATCCAGTCTCAGAGGTAAATCCCAAAGCTTGACACTCTCTAAGAGCCACTCGACAATCCACATATGACGACCGTCGCGGCCGCAGTCGGTTTCCGTCTGAACGGCTCGGAAGTCCGTGCGGCGGCCGACCACCCTCACCTCTTGGCCGCTCTCCGCGAAGAACTCGGTATCACCTCGCCCAAGGATGGTTGCGCGCCGTCAGGTCAGTGTGGCTGTTGCACAGTCCTGGTCGATGGCAAAGCCACGGTGAGTTGCCAGGTATCGATGGACAAGGTGTCAGGGAAGGAAGTAGTCACCCTCGAGGGTTTTGACACGGCTGAAAGGGAGCGACTTGCCAGGGCATTTGCCGCCACCGGGGCGCTCCAATGCGGCTTTTGCACCCCTGGAATCGTGGTTCGGGCCAAGGCGCTGATCGATCAGAAAGGCGCCGCTCTCGATCGGGCCACCATCGAGAGCCGGCTCGGAGCCCACCTCTGTCGCTGCACGGGCTACATCAAGATCATCGAAGCGGTGGAGTTATTGGCGTCGGGGGCACCGATTCCCGAGGTGGGTCTCCCAGGTGGAATCGGCAAGGAGGGGGCGAAATACGAGTCGCGCAGCCTTGCGTTGGGTGACCGCGGATTCATCGACGACTTCACGATTTACGGAATGCTCCACGCCGCCCTCCGCCTGACCGACCATGCACGAGCCGAGGTCTTGAGGATCGAAACGGCGTCGGCCCTGGCGATGCCGGGGGTGGTGGCGATCTACACCGCCGCCGATGTCCCCGGCGATCTCAAGGTCGGTCTGATCCACAAGGATTGGCCGGTCTTCATCCCGGTCGGGGGCCGCACTTCCTACACAGGTGATGTCATCGCCATCGTCGTGGCCGAAGATGTGCGTACCGCCCGACGGGCCGCCGATCTGATCGAGGTCGAGTACCGGGTGCTGCGCACGATCACCGATCCGGTGGCAGCACTCGATGATTCCGAGGATGCGGTTTGGGGTCTTGAGGGAAACCTTCTTTCGCGGAGTGTCTATCGGCGAGGCGACGCCGAGGCCGCCCTGGTTGAGTCGGCTCACGTCGTACACGAGGTATTCGAGACCCAGCGGGTTGAACATGCCTTCCTGGAGCCGGAGTCGACCCTGGTCATCCCTACCGGTGATGGTGGGATCCATCTCTATACCGGGGGCCAGGGCGTCTGGGACGATCGCAACCAGGTCGCCGCGGTTCTCGGGATCGAGCCCGAGCAGGTAACCGCCGAACTGGTCTCCAACGGTGGCGCCTTTGGAGGCAAAGAAGACATGGCTAACCAGGCCCAGACGGCACTAGCGGCCTTTCTCCTTGACCGTCCCGTCAAGTGCACCTTGACCAGGGAGCAGTCACTGCACATCCACCCCAAGCGGCATCCGATCCGGATGGAAGTCTGGGCGGGGTGTGATGCCGAAGGGAACCTGACCGCCTTCAAAGCCAGGATGGTCGGCGACTCCGGTCCATATGCCTCGGTGGGGATGAAAGTGTTGGAACGGGCAGCCGGTCATGCCACGGGTCCGTACACCGTCCCTGTCGTGGATGTGGAGGCCGTGGCGGTTCGCACCAATAACTCCGTCTGCGGAGCCTTCCGCGGTTTTGGCGCCAACCAGGCCCAGTTCGCCATGGAAGGGGTGATGGATCGCCTGGCCGAATTTGCCGGCCTCACCGGCTGGGAGATCCGACGCCGTAACGTCATCACTCCGGGAGCGATTTGGGGTGCTGGCCAGATCATGGACGACGGCTGTCTTGGTGCCTTGATGTGTCTCGAGGCGGTGCTTCCTCACTACGAACAGGCCCGCATGGACGGAAAAGCCGTGGGTCTGGGTCTCGGACTCAAGAACTCGGGTCTGGGCAACGGATTCAAGGAAATCGCCCGAGCCGTCGTGAGGTTCGACGACGACGGCGGTCTGGAGGTGCGGCATTGTTGGACCGAGATGGGCCAGGGCGTGCATACGGTGGCGCTCCAGGTGGCGGTTGAGGAGTTGGGGGTGGCGCCGGAAAAGGTCCGGGTCATCGTTGATACGACCCGGGAACTGGGAGCAGGCCAGACCACCGGCTCACGGGGGACGCTGATGGGAGCCGGCTCTGTGGCGCAAGCCTGTCGGGCGGCGTTGGCCGATGGCTGCCGACCCGGTGTCGACTACGAAGGCGAGTACCGGGTCGACTGGACCAACAGCCTGTCCGAGGGGCTCGACAACCCGGTCATCCATTCGACATTTGGCTACGCCGCCCAGTTGGTGATCGCCGACCGACAGTCGGGGAAGATCGAAAAGGTCATCGCCGCCCACGATGTCGGTCGGGCCGTCAACCCGATGTTGTGCGAGGGTCAGATCGAAGGGTCGGTCCACATGGGGCTCGGCTATGCGATCAGCGAGGACTTTCCCTGTGACTCCGACGCCCGGCCGACCAACCTCACCCTGCGCTCCCTCGACATAATCCGGCCCAAGGACATGCCGCCGGTGGAAGTGATCCTGATCGAGTCTCCCCAACCCAATGCTCCCTACGGGATCAAAGGGGTGGGGGAGATCGGCCTCGTACCCACTGCCGGGGCAGTCGCAGCCGTCTACCGGGAGCTAGATGGCGAGTGGCGCAATCGTCTTCCGATCGAGAAATACCAGCCCCTGCGGATCGGCTAGTGGCTGCGACCTCCGACCGGTCCACAACTCCCGGTCTGGTTTGTGCCCATCATCACCTCTACTCGACGCTGGCCCGGGGGATGCCGCCAGTTCCTGAGACCCCGAGCACTTTCCGTGGCATCCTCGAACAGGTGTGGTGGCGTCTCGACGCCGCCCTCGACCTGGAGATGATCGAGTGGTCCGCCAAGCTCGGCGCCCTCGAAGCGTTGGAAGCCGGCACCACCACCATCATCGATCACCACGAGTCTCCCAACGCCATAGAAGGGAGCCTCTCGGTCATCGCCGAGGCCTGTGCCGAGGTCGGGGTCCGGGTCTTGACGGCGTACGGCGTGACCGACCGGCACGGCGCGTCCGGCGCTCAACGGGGTCTGGCCGAGAACGAGCGCTTCCTCAAGGGCGGAGGCCAGGGATTGGTAGGTATTCACGCCGCTTTCACCTGTTCCGACGAGACACTGGCGGCGGCCGCCGGTCTGGCCGCCGACCTCGGAGTGGGAGTCCATCTCCATGTATGTGAGGGCCCCGAAGACCTCGAAGCTGTGTCCCGGTTGGTTCGGCTCAGCCGCCCCGACTGGCTCCTGGCCCACTGCGTGCACCTTGACACCGAGCACCCCCTGGACGGAACCATCGTCCACAATCCGGCCTCGAACCTCAACAACGGGGTGGGCTATGCCGATCCCCGGCGTTTCAGCAACCCGGTGGGGCTTGGTACCGACGGGATTGGAGGTGACGTGCTGAGCTCTTTTCGGCTTGCCTATTACCTCCATCGGTCTGTCGACGTGACGGCCAGCCCCGAGACCGCCTGGGAGTGGCTCAAGACGGGGTGGGACCTGGTTCCGGCCGCCCTCGATGACCGCGTCACCTGGTCGTATGCGCCGATGGAGCCGTGGCATCTGGCTTTCACGCCAGCCGTGCGACCGATCGAGATCGAGATCGACGGCATCGTGGTGTGGAAAGACGGCGCCCCCTCCCATGTCGACGCCGGCGAGATCAAGGCCAAGGCCTCGGAACAGGCACAGAGACTGCACGCCCGGTTATGAAACGGCTCGCTCTTTACCTGCAGGACGCCCACTCGATTGCCGACGGGATCGAGCATGTCCGCCACGCCGAGAAGATGGGTTTCGAAGCGGTTTGGCAGGCCGACTCCCGGCTAGTGCGGGATGCCACCATTCCGATGGCTGCGTTTGCCGCCACCACTTCGACCATCAAAGTGGGTGCGGCCGTGGTCGACGTCTGGTCGCGCAACCCCGCTCGTCTGGCCTCAACCTTTGCGACCCTCGACGACCTTGCCCCCGGTCGGATTCTGTTCGGAGTGGGAGCATGGTGGGATCCGCTCGCCGCCAAAGTGGGGATCGATCGAAGCAAACCACTGGCGATGATGAAAGAGGTCGTCACGGTGCTCCGGGCACTTCTGGCCGGGGAACTGGTGACGTTTGAGGGGCAACACGTTCACCTCGACGGCGTCGAAATCGACTACGTCCATCAAGAACGCGGACCCAAGAATGTGCCTATCTACATCGGGGCCACCGGCATGAAAATGATGGAGCTCACCGGAGAGATCGCCGACGGGGTGGTCCTCAACTACCTGGTCACACCGGACTACAACCGCCGGGCCCTGGAACATCTTGAGATAGGCGCGACCCGGGCCGGACGGTCGATAGAAGAAATCGACCGCCCCCAACTCATCGTTTGTTCGATGTCACTCGACCGGGGAGAGGCGATCGATGCCGCTCGTATGCTGGTCACCCAGTACCTGGGTCAACAGCCTCACATCATGAAGGCCTCGGGTGTGCCCGAGTCGCTGCTTGACGACATTCACCGGTTCGTCACCTGGCCGGCAACTCACGAACAGCTTGTCGAAGCTTCCCGCCTGGTACCGGACGACATCGTTCAGATGATCTGCGCGGCCGGCACTCCCGCGGAGTGTGTCGAAAAGGTCGAGGAGTACATGGCCCTTGGGTGCACCAGTCCGATCCTTTATCCGCTTGGCCCCGATGTCGGGCTGATGATCGACACCTTCGCCGCAACCAGGTGACCATCTAGCAACAGTCCGGTGATTGCGGCATATTGGCGCCATGACTTTGGAGGCGCGGACGACGTTGTATTCTCGATTGGTGGAGGTGCTTGGCGACGCTCCTGCCGCCACTCTGATGTCATATTTGCCTGGGGACGAACCCGCAACCAAGACCCATGTCAACGGCATTCGGGTTGAACTCGGTGCGGTGGGGCAACGCTTGGACCATCTTGAGCAGCGGATGGATCGGCTGGAACAGCGGATGGACCGGCTGGAACAGCGGATGGACTCGTTAAGTCAGTCGATGCTCGGCTTGTCAGACCGATTCCACTCGGAGCTTCGAGCTCAAACCCGCACCTTCGTCCTTGCTTCGCTGGGCTCGTCAGCGACCCTCGCTGCTGCCATCGTTGCTGCTGCCGCCATCCTCTGAGGTGCTAGCGCACATTCAAGGGTTCGGATCGAAAGGAGTCCAATCTTGACGCACTTGTCGATGTCGGAGCTCGAAGCCGGCATCGCCCATATCCGCAAAGCGCCCACAGATCAGGGAACACTCGAGCTGATCGTGAGACGTCCAGCGGTCGACCTCCGCGAGGTGGTCGAGGCAGCCGACCTCGACTTGGAAAAGGGTCTCGTGGGAGACAGCTGGATCCACCGGCCCAGCCGCAGCACCCCGGACGGTTCGCCGCATCCTTTAATGCAGCTCAACGTCATGAACGCCCGAACGATATCGCTCATTGCCGCAGATCCGGAACGCTGGTCGCTGGCTGGCGATCAGCTCTACTTGGATCTCGACCTGAGCCACGAGAACCTGCCAGCCGGTGCACGCCTTGCCATCGGCGATGCAGTCATAGAGGTGACCGAACCCCCTCATCGGGGTTGCCAGAAGTTCTCCAGTCGATTTGGTCAGGATGCACTCCGCTTTGTCAACTCGGAGGTGGGAAGAGCCCTGCGGCTGCGAGGGCTTAACGCCCGGGTGGTGGTGGCGGGAACGATCCGACGAGGCGATGCCGTGACGAAACTTCTTAGTCGCGGTCGTAGAGAAACCCATCCCTAATCTATTTGTCCTCCAACCAGGCATTTCGAACGACTTAACTTCGATCACCTGATGAGGAGCGCCTGGTGGGCGCAGCCGGGGCCCCGCGGAACATCGTCGTTAGAGACTTCGCCTCTTTCTACCGATCCGAGTATCGGTCGGTGGTTTCGCTAGCTGCGGTCCTTTCCGGTAGCCGCTGGGCAGCCGAAGATCTCGCCCAGGAAGCGTTTGCTGCGGCGCACCGTCAATGGGACGAGGTAGGTGGTTACGAGTACCCCAACCTTTGGGTGCGAAAGGTGGTAGCGAACAAGGCGGTTTCGGCCATCCGCCGCAGTATTAGCGAGGCCCGGGCGCGGACGCTGGTCGGGAATAGTCGGCCGCGTTTGGAAACGATGCCGGATGAGTCGGAAATGGTGTGGGAGGAGGTCAGGAGGTTGCCCAGAAGGCAAGCGCAGTCGATTGCCCTCGTTTACCTGGACGGCCTGTCCGTAGAGGAGGCCGGAGCGGTCATCGGATGTACCGGCGGGACGGTCAAGACCCATCTGAAACGTGGTCGAGCCACCCTGGCCAGGCGTCTAGGTGTGAAAGTCGAGGTAGACCATGACGCTTGAAGGTCTCCTGACCGTTGCCGTTGCCGATGCCAAAGCCATGGTGGCTTCTGTGGACGCGCCGCCGATCGCAACGGTCCACCGTCGTCGGCTCTGGGCGGCTGTAGCCGCCGGGGTGGCGTTGGTCCTCGTATTCGCTGCCATTGGTGTTGTCATGCGGGGCCTCATCGGACCTGAGCCACCGGTGGTGACCGAGGTGACAACCACTACCGCGCCGCCCGAGTTCGAGCTACTTCCTGACTCTTTGGGAGCCTTTCCGGTGGAGACCCCACTCGGCGCCTGGACCTGGACCCGAATCGACGGTGATGAGTCGTCTCTTCCAGATGGCGGCTTCTTCTACGCCGATGGCCGCTACTTCGCCATCACTCAGAACGGACTTTGGGCTTCGGATGAAGGGATCAATTGGATCATCGAGCGCTCCGACTTCAACCCCGACACGTATGCGATGGTGGACAACACCAACGATGTATGGATGATCCAGTACCCCGAGGGGATCCCTGCTCTGTTCCGTTGGGATGGCGGCGAACTCACCCCGGTTGACATTCCTCTGCCCGTTCCGGAGATCGAGGGCATGAGCTGGTTTCCGAGGGGTATTCACAAGATTGTCACCATCGATGACCGCACGTTCGCAACGGTGAGTTCAGGGGGATCGATGGATTGGACCGAGGTATTCGGTGCAGCGGCAATAGAAGAATGGGATTACGAGGCCCAGACCGTGACCCTCCGGGAATGGAACGGCGAGATCCCCGATCTCACGCTCGATGTCCGCATCCAACCCGGTGTGGAGGCTGTGGAGTTCTCCCACCCTGAGACTGGCGAGGTTGTGCTTCGAGTCGACACCGCCGGAACTGGACTCGTCGCCGAGCAGTTGGTCGGAGACCAACGCACCTCCTGGTCGCTAGTGGTCGATTCTGGAAGCGGTTTCGAACTGGCCGAGGCCCCATGGGGAGATATCGCCGTCGACGTGGTCGACATCGCCATGGGGTCCGGCGGACTCGTTGCAGCAGGTCTAGAAATTCGAACCTGGCCAGATCCCGACGCGGATCCAGTGCTTCATGTGTGGCGCAGCCAGGATGGAGTGTCGTGGCAGTCGCTTCAGGCTCCTCAACTTCCCGAGGGAGTCGACCGCATCGAGTTGGTCGGCAACGGAGAGCGACTTCACCTACTTGGAAGGATCGTCGATGCCGACCCCGGGGCAGCGTTGTACACCTCATTGGACGGATCCGACTGGCGCCAACTCGACCTTGACTTCGGGTTGGCGTTTCCCAACCGCCTCATACCGACCAGCTATGGATGGGTGATGACCCTGAGCCGACAATTCCAGGCGCCATCGGGAGAATTCTGGTTCGAAACCTGGGATGTGTGGATGTCGTCCGATGGCCTTACCTGGTCTCGCCTTCCTCGCGCCCCGGATGTCACTAGTTACGAACTCAACGGCGGCATGGCGAGTTCCGGCGGCAACCCGGTCGGTGACCTGGTCTTTGTCGTTACTGGGTGGGTGGACGGCTCACGCCACTTCTGGGTGGGCAGGTTCGACAGTTAGCAACGAGATTCGTGTCCTCCCGGGCGGGCGCTCGTGCGTTCTAACAGTTGGATGCGCCGCTAGGAGGAAGTCATCAAATCAAAGTCGGCATGTCGCCGTTCTTCATCGCCAGGGCCCTTGGAAACTAGGAGGTGATGTCCAATGCGAAAGCTCCGACTTCTGATTGCAGCCGTGGTGGCCGCGAATGTGGCGTGTTCGGCTCCGGCGACGGATCCTTCGACACTCCCACCCACCACTTCCTCGCCTAGGACCGTTAACGCAACCGATGGCACGATCGTGCTCTTTGGAGGCGGCGCCGATCCCGCTGATTGCCAAGCCGACACCTGGATCTTCGACCCCTCTGCGGACACTTGGAACCTGCGGACATTTAGTGGAGGTTGAGAAGGTGAAACGCTGGATCCTGTTCATCGTGGTGTTGGCTGCCTGCTCGGCACCCGCTGCTTCGACCTCGACCGCCACAACCACTGCTGCGACCACATCAGATGTTCCGACCACGTCGCCGGCTTCCCTCTCGTTGGTCCCGCCGCCCAGGGGCTACCTGGCCATGTCTTCACTCAGCGAAGACCTTGGAGTGATGGTCTTTGGTGGGTTTGAGACACCTCCCGCACCCGATGGCGATGGATCGCCACTCACAGACACCTGGATCTACAACACTGACTGGGCAGAGGTCGGGAAGGAGCCGCCGGCTGCAACCGGGGACACGATCACTTTCGATTCCGGATCGGGCCAAGTCATCCTCTACACGATCGCCGCGAGGGACTGGTCAGACGTCAACGAGGTCTGGAGTTACGACATCGATAATGATCACTGGAGAAAAATGTCCGACGAGCACATCCCGAGGGGGATGTTCGGTCCGCGACTGGTCTATGACTCGGAGTCCGACGTCGTGCTTCTGATTGGACCACGAGGACCAAGCCTCGAGACCTGGGCCTACGACGTCAGTGCGGACTCGTGGGCCAAGATGGAGCCGCAAGTGTCTCCGCCAGGAAGGGATTTTGCGGCCTTCACCTACGACTCAGGTTCCGACCGCGTTTTGCTATTCGGTGGGTTCCCTCCACTTAGCGATGAAACCATGGCCGACACTTGGGCCTACGACTACAACAGCAATACTTGGACCGACCTTACCTCAGAGGTGAGCCCGGCCGCCAGGGGCTACACGGCATTGGCTTATGACCCGATCACGGACAAGACGTACCTGTTTGGGGGTCTGCCGTATCCGGATTCACTCAACGACACCTGGTCGTTCGATGCCAAGAGTTCCTCCTGGACCGAACTCTTTCCGACTTCGGCTCCGCCACCGCGGGGTACTCACGGCATGGCCTACAACCCGGTTGACCATTCGATCGTCATGTTTGGCGGTGGAGTGAGAGTTGGAGGAGGTCCGGACTGGGAGGCATTGCCGGCCGAGACCTGGATCTACGACCCCGGTTCCAATACATGGAACGAAACGCCTTAAGCCCCAGCCAGTCTGAGCGGTTTTGAGCGCGGATTTCACGCCGATACCCGCACAGTCCGAGCCTTCGGCTTGATCTGAGCGGGTTTCTGCGCGGCACACTCGCCGGCCAGTCACCAGCCAGCCTCGGTTTGTACCATCACGGTCCATTAGGTCAGATTCGCCGCTGCGAGCAGTTCTCCGGGTCCGGTCTCTCCGCCGTTTGGAGATCGCCTATCTGCTGTTCGCCACGACCGAGTTCGGAACCTGGGTGGCGGTACTGGTCTTCGCCTATGACAAGGGTGGCGCTGCCCTGGCAGGGATAGCTGCAGCCGTTCAACTCTTGCCGGCTGCAGCCCTCGCTCCGATGTTCTCGATGGCGGCGGATCGGTTCCGGCGGGATCTACCCCTGCGATTTGGATACCTGTCCCAGTCAGTTGCCCACGGTGCGGTAGCGGCGGCCATGCTGAGCAATGCTCCCGTGGCTGTCGTTATCGCTCTAGCCGCGGTGGCAGCCATCCTGGTGACGGTCACCCGCCCCGCTCATGGCTCCCTGGTGCCGGAACTTGCTTCGAGACCCGACGAAGTCACCGCCGCCAATGTGGTCACGTCAACCGCCGAGGGGGTAGGGGTGCTGGCCGGGCCCGCCATTGCCGGTTTGATCCTCATCGGGGGCGATCCCGGCCATGTCTTTCTGACCATGGCCGGAGTGGCACTCGTAGCGGCGCTCCTCGTACTGGGGGTACGGGGCCAACCTCCTATGCCCCAGCTCGCCGACTCAACCAGGAATAACTTGCTCGCCGGTCTCCGTATGGTCCGGATCGATCGAGACTTGCGTGCGATCGTGATCGTCGGGGCGTCGTCGTTCGTGTTGGTCGGTGCCTTCGACGTTCTTGGCGTCATCCTTGCAGTCGACGTCCTCGGTTGGGGTGAAGCCGGAGCCGGAGCCCTAGCGTCGGCGGGGGGACTGGGAGCCCTGACCGGAGCGATGGCCGCCACCGCGCTGGTTGGCCGCCGGCTGAGCCGGGCGCTGCTCTTGGCGGTCATCGTCGCGGCGGTGCCTCTCACGCTTCTGGGTTGGCTGAGCTTGGGGGCGTTGGTCCTCTTCTTTGTTGCGGCCGTCGGTCTCCAATGGATCGAGCTCATTACCCGGACTTTGCTCCAGAGGGCCGCCCCCGCGACGACTCTTGGCCGGGTTCTGGGGGTCCATGAAGGCCTGGCCGCAGCATCGCTCGCTCTCGGCTCGTTACTCGTCTCCGCTTTGTACACCTCGCTGGGGACGGTATTTACGTTCCTCGTACTTGGCCTGGTGTTGCCGGTCGCCTGCGGATTTTCCTGGGCCAGGATCAGAAGACTTGAGCGCACGACGCCGTTGCTTCTTGCCGAAATCGAGCTGCTGAAGAGAGTTCCGATGTTCAGCCGGCTATCGCCACTGGTCTTGGAGACCCTTGCTGCGGGCCTGGCACCGGTGGTGGTTGACGGGGGAGCAACCGTGATCCGGGAGGGAGACGCGGGTGATTCGCTCTATCTGATCGCCGAGGGAGAGTTCATAGTTCAAAAGAATGGCAAAGAGTTGGCTCGCCTTGGTCCAGCACAAATATTCGGCGAAATCGCCCTGCTTTATGACGTGCCCAGGACAGCCACGGTCCGCAGCGCCGGCTCCGGGCGCCTTTACACCCTGGGCGACCGCGAATTCCTTCTCACCATGGGTGCCCCCGGCGACGCCAAGAAGGTGGCGCTGGGACTGGCGGATCTGCGACTGAAGGGACAAGACTCCGGCGCTGAGGCCCCTCCCTCCCACTGGTAACCGGGAAGGTTTGGAAGGCCCGCTTTCGGGGAACATATGGGACTGAATGCACCCATAGGAGGTGACAGATGACTGATCATGAACATCACGAAGTCCACCAGCGTCATCGCACCGTGGATAGGCGAGTAATCAGCCCGGCGCAGATAGTCGCCGGTTTGATTGGCTTGACCCTGGTGATTATCGGCGGTGTGGCCCTGGCAAGGGTCGGGTTGGACAACCTGACCGCGGACACGACCACAGTTCTCGGTTTGGACCACACGGCTCTGATGGGCTTGATCGACGTGATCGCCGGGTTGTTCTTTCTCGGCGCAGCCGCTTCCTCAGGGGTTCGCGGCACGTTGATCGGTCTGAGCATGGCTGCGATCGGCTTTGGAGCCATCGTCGCCATCGAGCCTGGAGCCTTCGACTCGTCGCTTGGTGGAGGCCGCGAGTTGGGTGTCTTCTATCTCATCATCGGCGCCGTGGGCCTGTTGTCTGCATGGGCATTTCCCACCACAGTGGTGGACCGGGTAGCCACCCAGGACGATGGCGCCACGATTGTGACCAACTAGCTTCCCCGCCGGACGAGCAAGCAAATACCGGACCGCCTGCGCGAGTGGGCGGTCCGTGTCCGGTTTAAGTCAACATCTTGGGACAAACCGACGGCCATCGGGCTTGATCCAAGCGATGCTGCGGTTGGGGTCGCCTTCCAAGCCCCAGCCCTCCTCATGCACCATCCGGTGATGTGAGGGGCAGAGTTCGATCAGGTTGTCGAGGTTGGTTGGCCCTCCGGCTGACCAGAAACGGATGTGATGGCCGTGCACCCAACGCCGGTGGTGACATCCAGGAAAGCGGCATCCCTGATCGCGGCGGCGGAGACTCCGCCCAAGCCATGCCGGGATGGTTCGCCGGGCCCGACCAACTCCGACCACCGCGCCGTGTTCATCCTCGGCGACAACTTCTACCCGCCCGTCACAGGACAGCCGGCGAACCGTTTCGATCGATAGCCCCGGTCCGGACTCGACCTCGCCTGCACCGACACCCGAGATGAGAGCGTCGACAGGCACATGGACGACCACGGTGGCTCGATCCGGATCCGAATCCGACCCAAGACTCTGTGACGCCAGCTCCACTAGGGCGTCGGCCGCCCTGGTATCAAAATCGTCGAATACTCCGGTTACTGGATCCTTGCCGGCCTGGTCGACCAGTCGGTTGATGGCCGACTCAAGGATTGCGCCCTGCTCTTCAGGCAACATTCCTCGGTAGCGCAACACCCGATGCTCGGTATCCCAGCGCATCCGATGAACGCGCTGCCGATGGACATCGTTGCTCTCAGCCGCAGTTATCTCTCGTCTGCGGCGAGCCATGAGCTCCAATTGAGATGCCGTGTACTTGATGGCCTCCGCTGCCCAAAACTCATCTGATTCGGGGGTTGCCAGGCGGCAGACAAACCTCAACTGATCGAGCGATAACCGACCCTCGGCAAACTCGCGTTGCACGGCCGGAAGCTCGGGCAATACCCGGGCGACTCTCAGCCAATCTCGTGCTGTGGCTGGAGTCAACCCAAACCGGAATGAGAGCCAGGCAGCCATCGACGTCGCCCCGTCCGTCTTCCAGAGCTCATTGCGGTCATAGACGGAGACAAGGCCGAACAGCCTGACCATGCTCGAGTTGGAAGCGGCATGCCAGATGTCCATCTCATCGCAGAGATCCGCCAACGTCCCGCCTGTTGTATCCATCCCGGTGCCCCTAGCCTCAGAATGGGGAAGCAAGATTCAAGCTATCGCAGGGGTGTGACAGAATTTTCCTTCTGTGCGAAATCTGGTGTGAAAAGTTCGAGCCCCGGGTCACAACTGCATACGGTTGCCGACCATGGAAGGCCAGTTCTTTTTCACCACGGTTGCCGGGATCCTCAGCAACTCGATGCTTGGATCACACGATGACGATCGCCATCGCCACTCGGGCCATATCCGAAGGCGATTCCGAAGCTGTCCGCCAACACTGCGGATCGACGGTGATCGCAGGCTACGGCGTCGGAATGGTCATTGCGCGGCACAGCCAACGCCACTCGCAGCTATTCGAATCCCGGATCAATAGGGGGCACCGTTGGGCTGCGTGCACGTACGAGAGCGCGGCTCGCGCAACGGCTACCTGCCTCCCTTTCGGCGGTTGTGCTCTCGGCAGAGCATCTGGCAGTTCTCCGGGACGGTCTTGCCGCCTTCGTGCCACGGCGTGATGTGGTCTGCTTCCATCTCCTCGAACGCGAAGTGGTCGCCGTTGACGTGCGGGGGGTCGCCCTTGAACGGGCAGATACCCTTCTGACGCTCGTATGCAGAGCGTTTCTGGGCCTTGGTGAAGGCACGGATGTGCAGGTGCCTCTGGTCTCGCGTGAGCACGTAGGGGTAGATGCCCTTCTTCCGGAGGACATCGTCGTCCATCATGAGTTTGGCGATCTCGCCTTCGAGTTGGTCTGCGTTGAGCTTGGCCTGCCCGTATTTGCCGTAAAGCCCGCCCCAATCGAGGCCCTTCATCTCGCTCCGCTTGTTCGTGAAGGTCGCCTCCACCCAAGCGATGACCTGCCGGAAGTACTCCCACAACTTCTTGGCATCGGGGTCGTGCTGGTGCTGCGCCATGTAGTCCTTGATGTCGCCGTGGCTGATCCAGGAGATGGCGGTTTCGAGGTAGGTCTGCCGGATAGGTGTACCGGTCATGTAGGCGCTGGCGAGCGCGTAGGCGGGGCCACTGGTTTTACTGAAGTAGCGTTTGGCATCGGTTACCCACGACCCGTGGTATGCGGCGTTCCGTAGTTCTTGGTCGGTGTGCACCGCACCGGCGATATTGATGGTCTCGAACCACCGAAGTTTGTCCGAGTCCTCCCCTTTGCACTGGTAGATCGTGAGCTCGTAGTCGAGGATCTGCTGCTTCTCGTCGTCTTGCAGGTTGTGGAAATACCGATCGTCGAAGGCGAATTCGCCGCTCACATACTGACACAGGGAGATGGTCCGCTGCTGCCCGTCGATGATCTCGAATCCACCGTTATCACGGACCGCCCAGTACATGACATTGAGGGGGTAGTCGTTGGTGGCTGTGTGTATCACCGCTTTGCGCTGCTTGTCGTTGTATACGCACTCGCGCTGATAGGGGGGCCTGACGTCGAGCCTGCCGCCGTAGGCCACAACTCCGTCTTCGTTCTTGTCCTTGTAGCCGTCGGTGAGTTCACGGACGGTGACGTCTACCTGCTTGATTTCCATTAGTTCCCCCCTCTCCGTCGGATGAGGATGCGGGCGTACAGCTGGGTGAAGTAGTCGTCTCCGACCATGTAGTAAGTCGTGTTACCGGGCGGCGAGTCCATTTTCAGGGCAGGCCCGTCATTGAGCTTCGTGACCTCCTGTCGCTTACCGTTGGCGCTTACCTGCACTTGGCGCGGGTAGGTTTTCGACGCCGCTCCTGCCCACGACTGGGTGATGCCCACAATCTCGAACTGGTCAGGGTTGTACTTGTCCATGAAGGTGATGGGTACGCCCATGACGCCGTCGTAATCCGCCGGGATGTCCTTGGTCTTGGCGACTTCGATGGCGTGGAAATTGTCATAGGTTGGATACTCCTCGGGGTTGTACGACTTGTAGAGGATCAGGTCTTCGTGGCGCTTGTTGTGCTCAAGGTTCGTGAACCAGTGAACCCCCGAGATTCGGATCATCCCTTCGCGTCTGTCAGTTGCGGTCGCTGTGTCCTCGTATTCGCTGGCGAAGTGCGTCGCCCCGCCGGGGAATCCGTATCCAAGCCATAGTCGGTCGGCCTTGATGAGCGGGAAGGTCTCCTTGTACTTAATGGCATTCTGGTGGCCGATGATGAGGAACTGCTTGTCGTACTTGATCAAGTGGGACACGTACTCACGGAATAGGGAGAACGGCGGATTGGTGACGACGATGTCGGCCTGCTCTAACAACTCAATGGACTCTGCGTTGCGGAAGTCCCCGTCGCTTTCCAGAAGTCTGACTCCGATGTCCTCTGGGTCGGGAACTCGCCCGTCCGGATCCTTTATCCCCGTGTACTCCAGGCTGATGGCCCGTTCAGAGTCGTTCTGGCTAAACAGGTCCCTGTGTTGACTTCTGTAGCAGGTAGTGATGAGCTTCTTGAGTCCCAGTTGCTCGAAGTTGTATGAGAAGTACTTGAAGAAGTTGCTGACTCGAGGATCGTCGCAGTTGCAGTAAACGACCTTGTCTCTGAAGTGGTCCCGGTAGTGCTTCAGTTCCCGCTCGATATCAGGCAATTGAGTGTAGAACTCGTCCTTCTTCGCAGCCTTCGCGCTGCTTAGTTTGCGGTTTGCGTCCGTCATCGTGCCACTCTCTCAGGGGGTGACTCTAGGCGTGGCCGACTACTCCAGTCAGGCAAGCTCCCGGGAACACGACATAAAGCGAGTGGTCGTTGGAATTCAGGACGGAGGCCCGACGATGTGCTGCGCAAATCGGGGCTGCGCCGAAGAGAGATCCACGTCCGCCAATGTTACGGAAGTGGTCAGCGGCGTCATCGACTGGCCTGGGCGATGATCTCTGTGATGGTCGCCCAGTGCCTGGGATGCGGTGTCTTGAGCCCCCGCTTGATCATTGAGCAGTATCCCGCCGACACCGGTGCATCGAGCCAAGTCGCTAACAGTTACAGGCTCAAGGGCAGCTTGTATGGGTTCAAACGTGGAAGGCAGGGGCTTTTCGTTCTGCTCGTCCCAGAGTCTTGATGCACGCTGTCCATCGCTGACCGCAGATCCACGCCTTGCCGCAGCTTCTCCACCGTGGGCGGGGTCTTCTCCCCGGCCTCGGAGATAGGCGAGCCTTGCCTGACTTGCCTCGGTGATCTGTCTGAGACTCTCCGCCTTCCACTCGGGAAAGCATCCGTCGCACGTGGACCGCTCGCCGACCTTCGGGCCGCCGCAGTTCGGACATGGGGACTGGACCCGGCGAGTCCGCTTTGGCCCGCCGCTCGATGCCTTTGCTTCTCGCGCTGTTGCTCGGTTGGAGCCTGTCAAGGGGGTTGGTATCCGCCCCGTTCGAACCCCGGGAGTGTCGGCAAGCAATTGGGAGGCCCTCTCGATGACCGGTCCAAATTGACTCGCGAGAGCAGATGTCAGTTCTGAGAGGTGGTGCGTGAGTGGTGGGTTGATGCGGCAGGAGCCGCGGCGGTCTTCGGAGAAATCTCGGGCACGGAAGTAGTGCCCTTCGAGCAAATCGAGGAGCCACCTATCCACGTACGGACGCGAGGCTTCCATTAGGTCGAGGGCAAATGAGTCGCGGGAGTGCTGATCGGCGTGGAGGATTCCGATTCCGGGGTCGAGCCCGACGGTGTGGCATCCGATGGTGGTTTCGGCTTCGAGCAGGGCGTACATGTAGTTGAGGATGGCGTTGGCGGGGTTGGCGGCCATACGGGCAGTTCCGGTGACACCCCGGTCCGGCTGATGAAGCTTTTCCAGTGTTCGGGTAATCGCGGCGTTGCGCGCCGTCGCAGGCAGCGTAAGGAACGAAGTCGACCCGGAACTTGCTCGCTTCTTGGAAGAGAGGCGCCAACGGGTGTGTCCAGTCTGTGGATCGTCCCTCGAAGGCCGACCGAGGCCTACACGCTTCTGTAGCGACCGCTGTCGGATGCGCGCCACCAGACAGGCAACGCCCGAAAACTAAAACCAAAACCGTACGATCAGAAGCCGTATCGGGTTCTGCGGATATTGAAGGCGTCTCTTCCGCCGTCTAGATCGGCGACCCGTTGCCGCACCAGGCCGTCATCGATCGATCCGATGGCTTGAATCTGGACTACCGCACCCTCGTCGCCTGCTTCGCCCGTGGCGGTTAGAGCGACTACTAGCTCGGCGTCGGCCAGAACAGGGATGTTCGGATTATGGGTGGCAAAGAAGAATTGTCTGCCCATCTTGCCGGTTCGCAGCCGTTCGACCACCCCGGTAACCAAAAAGTCAGTATCGAGGTCTTCCTCGGGCTGATCGATAATCAGCGGACCGTCGTCGTCCCTCTCGGCTAGGGCAAGGAGCAGCAGGGCCGTGGCCTTTTGTCCTGTTGAAAGTCGCGATAGCTCGCGCCAGGTCGGATCCCCCTCTCCGCGCACGGTGTTGAGTTCAATGCGAACCAACGGAGGCACATCGATCTCTTCGATTAGCCGGGCGAGACCTTCGCCGCCACCGGATAGACGTCCTGCCTGGAAAGGATTGAAACCCATTGCTATCAGAGAATCTTCACCGGCCCGACAAGCAGCCGCGCACTCAAGCGAGTCGAAGGTTCCCAAATCTGCCAACCGATCCAGATGTTCGTCCGCCTCATGTTGGCGGCCCCCTAGGTGATCCCGAATTCGCCTCTTCATTTCGACCACGTCGGCGCCGCTAACAGCAGTGGCCCGAACGAGATTCGGAAGTCGCGAAATGGCTCTGCCGGCTGCAGCGCGGAAAGCTCGGTCCCTTCGATCTCTGGATTCTCTGATTTGACCCAAAAGGCGTTGACGGTCACGGAGTAGAGCCAGCATTCGCTGCTCAAGTCTCTGGGAGGCGCTGTTTACCTCCATCAGGGTGTCGATCTCTCGATCGAGTATGAGGAAATGCTGAATGTCCGCGCCCTCGGCGCCAAGTTCACGCAGGTCAGCGTCAATTGCGTTGATCTCAGCTAGCTCGTCCTGCCGCCATTGCTCTTGTATGCCGTGCAGGATGTTCTGACTCTCCTGCCGTAGCCCCTCAAGCTCGTCAGGCACCTCCACAGCTATGCGGGCTTTAAGGGCCCTCATCTGCGTTAAGAGATCCCCAAAGAAATGGGACGTGGCACCGGGATCCTCTGCCAGCTCCTCAAGGAATCTCATTTCGAAATCTACTGATTCACGGAAGTCGACGAGCTGCTCTTGTGCA
Source organism: Acidimicrobiia bacterium (assembly GCA_040905905.1). GTDB lineage: Bacteria > Actinomycetota > Acidimicrobiia > Spongiisociales > ZC4RG35 > JAICND01. The sequence goes on along the minus strand of JBBDQN010000005.1, from coordinate 4,839 downwards.
TCGTCCAGGATTCGGGCAGCACGTTCGAAGCCTCGCCGCTCCCTCTCCAGGACCGGTTTCCGGCCGAGGCGTTCTTCAAGACCGGACTCGCGATATCGCCGCCGTTGAAGTTCCTTTGCTCCGAGATTGCTCAGTTGAGCACGAGCAGCAACAAGCTCCTCTTCTACGTTTTCGAGTTGCTCGGTATTGCGACCCAGATCGGCCGCTGCAGTTGAAATCGCCTGTTCCAAGCCGATGAGGTCGTCGACATACCTAGTGACCAGGGCGCCATGGCGGTGCTTGTCCCTAGCGACGTCTGAGAGCTCATGTTGGCCAAAGATTTCAATGGGCAGATTGAGATCCCGCGGATGTACAGACATCACCTCCCCTGCCACGTTCTGGACGATGGGATTGCCGTCAACCGTCCGACGCACCAAATACTCAGCATCCGTTGGCCTAATGCTCCTGAGCGCTAGCCAAACAACCGAGCCGGGCCCAAGGACTTGCTCGACAAAGGTACGTTGGTCTTCTTGGGACGCGTCGGTCAAGGCATCTCGACCGAGAGCGAATCTGATGCTCCGGAGCAGGCTCGATTTGCCAGTCCCACGTCCCCCGATGACAACATTGAGAGCCTCGCTGAATCCAATGGCGAGCCCATCGAGAAAACCGCCTTCCCAGAAAATAGCCAACAACTCGGCATGCTCCTCACGATGCGGTTCGTCCATGAGCTTCAATCGAGAATATGGATCAAGGAAGGCATGCCTCAGTCCGTCGATCGTGATGTTGGACATCTTGAGCCGAGACAACGACCCGGCTCTCGCAACATGAGTAGGAGACCAAATATCGTTGGCATTCAGCACAGCTGGGCCACGCTTTCGCCTGTATGCGATCTCCTGTCCCGTGAGGATGGACCGATGACCAGCGTCGAGCTCTTCGAGCGGGCCGGGAATCGCAACTGCGTTGAAGTTCTCGTCGTGCCACGCCTTAATCCGGGCCTCCCCTTGAAGAACCGAAAGCATTCCTCCCGCTGCCGTAGCGTGTGGCGCTATGACAACGCCGCCTCGCTCAGAAACCAGTCGTGTTACTTCGATGAACGACCGCTGGGAAATTTGGCCCTCGCCGGCGATCAAAGCGAACAAGACGGCGGTGACGTCCTCCTTCGACCTGTCCGGTCCGAACACACAGAGGACGTGAACGTTCTCGCTGGTCTTAATTTCGAAGCCGGGAAACACCGAAATGCCAGCTTCCGCGACTCGGTGCCACAGTGAATCCGGAGGCACCCTGTCATGATCTGTGATTGCAATAGCGTCAACGTGAGATGCAACCAAGGCCTTTACGAGGGCCTCGTCGTACTCTTCTTGAGTGCCATAGCCCGTGGGGTTTCCCCTTCGCATCACGTAGTCCCACGGATTGACCTGCAATGCGACGGTGCGGAAGGTAGCTCCAGACCGATTGGCGAGTGCCTGCTGAAGGGGGACTGGAATGGGCACGTCCCGCACGTTAGGTCGCAGGGGGACAGAACTGGGTGGTACCTAGTGCCGGTTAATCAGAGACCCCCAAAGCTGGTTCGGCTTCGGGGCGTTCCGTGGCCCCCTACCCCCCAACCCCGGCGTTCTTTTGACCCTGTGATGCACCCCTCGTATACTTTGGCCCGTGGTCTTAGACCTCATTCCCCTCTCCTGACGGGGCTTTCGGTGTGACCCCCACCGGGAGCTGACCGGAGCGGGGTCAACCTAACAACGGGTCGGCGATCCCGGCAGCGCGTCCGGGCGCCGGTTTTGCGCGTAACAGGAGCGAAATGCCCACCATCGAGCAGCTTGTCCGCGAGGGCAGGCAGCCAAAGAAGAAGAAGACCAAGACCGCCGGCCTGGCCGGGGCTCCCCAGCGACGGGGCGTCTGCACCCGCGTCTATACGGTCACGCCCAAAAAGCCCAACTCTGCTCTGCGCAAGGTCGCCCGGGTGCGGCTCTCCTCTCAAGTGGAGATCACCGCCTACATCCCTGGGGAAGGCCACAACCTCCAGGAACACTCGATCGTCCTGGTCAGGGGCGGCCGGGTCCGCGATCTTCCGGGGGTCCGTTACAAGGTCATACGCGGAACCCTCGACGCCGCCGGGGTGAAGAACCGCAAGCAGGCCCGTTCCCGCTACGGGGCGAAGAAGGGAGGCTGACATGCGTCGTGCTCCAGCCCAAAAGCGCAAGATCGAGGCCGATCCGGTCTTTCGTTCGGTCCTGGTCAGCCAGGTCATCAACAAGATCCTGCTCAAGGGCAAGAAGGACGTGGCCCGTTCCATCGTCTACGACTCCCTCGAGATCGTCGAGCGCCGGGCCGGTCAAGACCCGGTGACGGTCCTCAAGAAAGCGGTCGACAACATCCGCCCCCATGTCGAGGTCCGTTCTCGTCGGGTGGGTGGTGCTTCGTATCAGGTGCCGGTCGATGTCCCGCCCCGTCGGTCGATGTCCCTGGCCATCCGTTGGCTGGTCAGCTTCTCCCGCCGCCGCAAAGAGCACACGATGGCCGAGCGCCTCGCCTACGAGATCCTCGACGCCGCCAACAACTCCGGGTCGGCGGTCAAACGCAAAGAAGACGTCCACAAGATGGCGGAGTCAAACAAGGCCTTCGCCCACTACCGCTGGTAACAGCGGCCCTTTTACAACCGCATAGCGACCGAAGAAGATCAGAGATGAGTGCCGAAAAAAACGCGTTGACGCACCTCCGCCAGGTGCCGTTGGGCCGAACCCGCAACATCGGGATCATGGCCCACATCGACGCGGGCAAAACCACACTCACCGAACGGATCCTCTATTACACGGGTCGCAACTACAAGGTTGGTGAGGTCCACGAGGGCGCCGCCACTATGGACTGGATGGAACAGGAGCAGGAGCGAGGGATCACCATCACCTCGGCTGCCACCACCTGCATCTGGCACGACCACTGGATCAACATCATCGACACGCCGGGTCACGTCGACTTCACGGTCGAAGTGGAGCGGAGCCTGCGAGTGCTCGACGGTGCCGTCGCTGTCTTCGATGGGGTGGCCGGTGTCGAGCCCCAGTCCGAAACGGTGTGGCGCCAGGCCGATCGCTATCGCGTCCCCCGAATCTGTTTCATCAACAAGCTCGATCGCACCGGCGCCGACTTTTATGCCGATGTCCAGTCGATCATCGATCGGCTCGACGCCAAACCCCTGGTCGTCCAACTCCCCATTGGCCGCGAAGCCGACTTCACCGGGGTTATCGACCTGATCGAGATGAAGGCTCATATCTGGAAAGGTGACGACGGCAAAGTCTGGGACACAGTCGACATCCCTGTCGAGCTGCTCGGAAAGGCCAACGAATGGCGGGGCAAGATGCTCGAAGTTGCCGCCGAGGCCGACGAGAAGCTGCTGGAGAAGTACCTCGAGGATCTTGAGATCACCCCCGACGAGATCCGCCAGGCGGTCCGGGCCGGGACCCTTGCCCAGCTATTCGTGCCGGTGCTGTGCGGTTCGGCCTTCAAGAACCGGGGCGTCCAGCTCCTTCTCGACGCCATCATCGAATACCTCCCCAGTCCCGCCGACCTTCCCCCCATCACCGGCTTCAAACCCGGGCATGAGGACGTGGTCATCGAGCGGCCGATGACCGATGCCGAGCCCTTTGCGGCTCTCGCTTTCAAGATCATGAGCGATCCCCATGTGGGCAAGCTCACCTATTTCCGGGTCTATTCGGGTCACGCCGCCAAGGGTGACACGGTCCTCAACACCACCAGCGGGAAGAAGGAGCGGATTGGCCGCATCCTCCGAATGCACGCCAACCACCGCGAGGATATCGACGAGGTATACACGGGCGACATCGTGGCGTCGGTGGGTTTCAAACACACGACTACCGGCGACACGCTGTCCGGCCTGCAGGCGCCGATCCAGCTCGAGTCGATGCAGTTCCCGGCACCAGTGATCTCGGTTGCGATCGAGCCCAAGACCAAGACAGACGAAGAGAGGCTCTCCGAGTCGCTCCATCGCTTGTCCGAGGAGGACCCCACCTTTCTGGTCCGAACCGATGAAGAGACCGGCCAGACGATCATCGCCGGCATGGGCGAGCTCCATCTTGAGATCCTTGTCGACCGGCTCCTGCGGGAGTTCAAAGTGGTGGCGAACGTCGGCAAGCCCCAGGTGGCCTATCGGGAGACGATCAAGGGACCGGTGCAAAAGGTCGAGGGCAAATACATCCGTCAGTCCGGTGGCAAGGGCCAATACGGCCATGTGGTCATCAACCTTGAGCCGACCGGGCCCGGCGGCGGCTACGAATTCGTCGACCAGGTGACCGGGGGACGCATCCCCCGCGAGTACATCCCCTCGGTCGATGACGGCATCGAAGAAGCGCTCGAAAACGGCATCTTGGCCGGGTACCCGGTCGTGGATGTGCGGGCGATCCTCATCGACGGCTCCTATCACGACGTCGACTCTTCGGAGATGGCGTTCAAGATCGCCGGTTCGATAGCCGTGCAGGAAGCCGCCAAACGGGCAGGCATGAAACTGCTGGAGCCGATCATGGAGGTCGAGGTGGTGACACCCGACGAATACATGGGCTCTGTGGTTGGCGACCTCTCATCTCGCCGGGGCAAAGTCGACGAGATGGGCCAGCGGGGAACATCCCGCACGGTGCGGTCCCAGGTGCCGCTGGCGGAGATGTTTGGTTATGCCACCGATCTCCGGTCGCTCTCACAAGGCAGGGCCACCTACACGATGCAGTTTCATTCGTACCAAGACGTGCCGAGCAACATCGCCGAGGAGGTTGTTGCCTCCCGACGGGGAACATAGGAAAGAGGTAGTTCGATGGGTAAGGCGAAGTTTGAGCGTTCGAAGCCGCATGTGAATGTGGGGAC
>JBBDQN010000004.1:0-58521 GCA_040905905.1 Acidimicrobiia bacterium | reverse complement strand
ACCCACGACCTTCGGGTTATGAGCCCGACGAGCTACCAGACTGCTCCACCCCGCGTCGGTGGACGACCATCGTAAGCCCGAACTCGGGCCTATGACAAGAGGAGTAAACCGCTATTGACGCCTGACAACAAACCAGCGGATCGCCCCCGCTACCACCACTGCCCCCACGACGACGACCATCCACGACGCCCAGAACCCCATAGGCGTTCGCAGCCACGAGCGCAGATCGGTCGCCGACGCCGCGAGATCAAAGGAATCGGTGTCGAGGTCCCTGGCAGCCTGACCGTCGTCCTGCAATTGGTTCGTGTCTGGTTTTGGCACAAATGCGACAGCCGCGGGGCTCTCCGAGTTGTCCTCTTCCGGAGGCGATCCCGAACCAGTAGTGACCACCTCACCCTCGACTTCCACCGGTACCCCCGATGTTGTCGGTTGCCCGGGGGCCCCAGACGGAGCGGTGGTGGGCAGACCCCCCGGGTTGGCTCGCGTGGTAGTCGTCGATTGGGCTGGCGACGAGGTGCTGGTGGTGGTTGATGGTGGTGGTGCGGTTGGAAAAGGAAAGGTCGTGGTCGGCGGATTGGTCGTGGTGGTGGGAGGTGGGGCGGAAGTGGTGGGAACGGGAGAAGAGGTGGTAGTCGACGGAACCGTGGTGGTTGTGGGTGGTGGGGACGTGGTAGTGGGGTTGGTAGTCGTAGTTGGGGCGATCGTCGTCGTCGTCGCGGCGGTCGTCGTTGTGGCGATGATGGTCGTGGTGGTGGGCTCTAGCACCACGAAACTGGCCGACGTGCACACAGGCACCAACCCACTTAGTTGACAGGCGTAGATGGGGTGGGTCCCAAGGGAAGCGGCGAGCGGCACCACAGCCTCGACCGTGAAGGTGCCATTGGGGTTAGCGCGCCTGCTTCCGAGATTGTCACAGCCCGGCTGGTCCCAACAGACATCTACCTCAAGCAATGCGACGAAGGCCGAACCCTTGATGACTATCGACTCACCTGGTGGGGCCGAGTTGGGAGCGACTGTGAGCGTCGCCGCCGTGGCCGTACCGGCAGTGACCAACTGCAGCGCCAACAGGAGGGACAAGAGACTTGCCCCACCAACCACGCGACGCCCGATCAGCCCATGGTTTCCCTGCATACCCCGCTCCACTGACGAAGCTTGTTCACCTTATACCGCAACATGGGACTAGTCGCCCTCCAGCGGCCACCGGTAACGTGCCCGTATCTGAAAGGAGCGGTGTGGGCCAGACGCTGGATCAGTGGATCGAAGGTTACAAGAAGGCCTGGGAACAAAGGGATCCGGTCGCAGCCTCAGAGCTGTTCTCGCCCAGCGCTACCTACCGGTCCAACATCTTCGAGGAAGTGCACGAGGGCCGCGAAGGCGTGAAGGACTACTGGAAATCAGTGACGGCATCCCAGAGCGAGGTGCGAGTTCGGATGGGTCGCCCGTTCGTTGATGGCTCTCGGGCGGCGGTCGAGTTCTGGACGACGATGAAGGTCGACGGCGATGACGTGACATTGCCTGGCTGTCTTTTGCTCGATTTCGATGACGAGGGGCTCTGCAGCCAACTTCGGGAGTATTGGCACTACCAGCCCGGGATGTTCCAACCACCTACGGGTTGGGGAACTTGAGGCTGGCGGCATCCGCCCCCTAGCCAGTGCCTTCGATCAGACGCTTAACAGTCTCCAGTTCGCCCTGCTCGCCTTTCTGCAGCTCGCCGCGAATGACCGGCTCAAGTAGTCGCCGCCATCCCTTGAGGGACACCTGGCCGTCGGCCCTCACCCTGGTCGAGGCGGGGCCGACAGGCTCGAAGTCGAAGCTCCCGTCCCAAACGACAGAACTGGCGGGCGATACCGTTTTGAACGCCCAAGTGCGGTCCTTTTCCCACTCGACCGTGTCGAACTCGTTGCGGGATTTCATGGGACCCTTGCCCATCTCGATCAACAACCTGGTCCCGACTCCGACCGTGCCATTGGTCAGCACCTTGACGCTGTGGGTCTCAGACCACTTAGGAAAGTTCTCAAAGGTCGTGATGTACTCAAAGACCTCCTTCACTGGTCTGTTGATCACGATCTCGCTCTGATATGCCATCATCTCGCACTCCTTTGCTCTCGGGTGTGGCGAGATGAGCATGCCGGAACCGTGACCACAGAGCATGGGGAGGAGTACCCGTTTCGGTTCCCGAATGACGCCGACAATTTGGGTATTTCTCCCGATGCTTGTCCGGCGTTGTTGCCGCAGACTTTGGTCATGGCTGAAACCGGGACTTTTCTCATCGCCGACATCTCTGGTTACACCGAGTATTTGGCGAACTCTCACGTCGACCATGGTCCGGCGATCGCTACCGATCTGATAACCCGCGTCGTGGAGGTGATGCGGCCGACCTTCGAGGTCAACAAGGTTGAAGGTGATGCGGTCTTTTCTTTTTCGAGCGACCCGAAGCTCGCCGGCGCCGACCTGATCGACGTGATAGATGGAACCTATGGGGCGTTCCGCCGCCGGCTACTCAGCGTCGGCCAAGCCACGACATGTGCCTGCACCGCCTGCGGACTCGCCCCCCGGCTCGACCTGAAGATGATCGCGCATTCGGGCGAGTTCAGCCGCCACCAGATTGCCGGTCGGACCGAGCTGGCGGGGAAGGACGTGATCGTGGTCCACCGCCTGCTCAAGAACAGTCTCGGATTTGCCGGTGCTGCCTCCGGCTACATGCTCCTGACCGATGCCTGCATCCGGCGGATGAGCATCGAGCCAGAAACGGAGAGTCTGACAGCCCACTCGGAGCAGTACCCGCATCTCGGGGTGGTGGAGGGCTGGGTCGGGAGCCTTCAACGCCGGCACGAGGATCAACCCTCGTGGAGGAGTCCGACCGCCCCGATTCATGAGGCCAAGGTTGTCCTTGCTGCCTCTCCGGCCGACGTCTGGAGCGTTCTCGCCCCGGGCCGCAGCGACTCTTGTGTCACCGATCGTCTCGCTGCCATCCATGAAGTCATCGAATGGCGGCCCTATGAACGGTTGGTCGTGGAAGTGAAGGCGCCCGATGCGACCCTCCTCCACGAGATGGCCCTGGACCGAGAGAGCGAGGGCACCGTTGCCACGGTTCGCTGGTTCAGGGGACGCCGCCGTCGCAACGCCCGATCCTGGGAGGAGATAGCAAAACGGCTCGCCAACATCACCGCCCTCAGTCTCGAACAAGCGCAGGACCGCTTCGCCCGTACCGGCTAGACCCGTTCTTCAGCAGTCTCCACCGCTCGATAGAGTCAACTCACATGCAGGTCCGTCCCGTCGATGTTGCTCGCGGCTATGAAGCCCTGGGAGCGGGTGATTGGCACCAAGCTCGTCAGGCTTTTGAAAAAGCCCTCACCGACACGGAGACTCCGGAGGCGCTGGAGGGCCTTTCGCAGGCCTGGTGGTGGACAGGGGACGAGGAGCAAGCGCTTAATTACCGCCAGCGCGCCCACGCCGCCTACCGGCTGCGAGGGGATCGGGCCCGGGCGGTTCGGTGTGCCCTCTGGGTCTCTGATGAATATCACAACGTCTACGGCGATCTGGCGGCAGCCAACGGTTGGTTGGGGCGCGCTCGGCGATTACTCGACGACTCCTCGGCCGCCCCCGCAGCCGGCTGGATGGCACTGGCCCAGGCACGCCGAACCAATGATCCCGCTACCGCCGAACAACTTGCTCGTCAGGCGCTGGCGGAAGCCGAACGGTGGTCCGATAGCGAGCTCGAAGCATACGGGCTGGCACAACTCGGCCTGGCCCACGTGACCAAAGGCGAGGTCAAGGAGGGCCTAGCCGAACTTGATGAGGCGATGGCGATCGCCACCTCCCAGGACAACCTGGTGGTAGCCGGCGACACCGCATGCTCGGTGATGCAGGCCGCGGAGTTGATCGGCGACCTCTCCCCTTTCATGAGTTGGGCTCAACTCATCGAGCGTTACCTCTTTCAGCATGGGCACCAAACACTGATCGCCTCCTGCGGCACTTGTTGCGGGGAGGTGTTCGCCGCCACTGGCGATTGGGCTCGCGCCGAAAGCGAGCTGCTGCGAACAATCAACATCCTCGAACAGAACGGTCACCGGTCACGATGCTCGCACCCATCTGCCGCTCTTGCGTCGCTCCGGATCCGTCAGGGTCGGCTTGAGGAAGCTGAAGCGATCCTCACCGAGTATTCGACCCTGCCGGAGGCGGTGGAGCCGATGGGAGAATTGCTTATTGCACAGGGCCTGCACGCCCCGGCGATCAAGTTGTTGGAACGGCGCCTCGCTCGGATCGGCTATGACAACCTGCGCTCGGTCGCACTGTTGTCGCTGCTGGCCCAAGCCCTCGCCGTGCACGGAGATCGTGAACGCGTCGCCAAAGCCGCCCTCCAACTGACGGTCATAGCTGATAAGAGCGGACTCGAGCGAGTTCACGGTTTAGCGGCGTTGGCCCGGGCCCGATCGGAACCAGATCAGTCCGCGCCCTCAGCGTACGAGAAAGCAATCGATCTACTGGAAGCAGCTCGAGTGCCCCTCGAAGCGGCCACGGCGCGGCTAGAACTCGTCCGCCTCCTCTCAGGCAGCGATCGTGATCTAGCGGTAGCCGAGGCCAGGGTGGCTCACAAAGCCTTCGACGAGTTGGGAGCCAGTCGTCTAGCTGATCAAGCAGCAGCGCTGCTTCGAAGCCTGGGCGCTCGCGGCCAGACCGGGCCAAAACTCAAGTCGCGCCTGACAGACCGTGAGGCAGAGGTTCTCCGCCTCATCGCTCAAGGCATGACCAACGCGGAGATCGCCGAGCGGCTCTTCATCAGCCAGAAGACCGCCGCCAACCATGTGAGCAATGTTCTGATGAAGCTAGGGGTGCGGAGCAGGACTGAAGCAGCGGCGGTAGCGCTCACGACCGCCAGCAGCTGAACTCACATGTTGCGGCGGTACTTGCCGCCAACCTCAAAAAGAGCATCGGACATCTCACCGAGGCTGGCGGTCTTGGCCGCCTCCATCAGAGCCATGAAGACATTGCCGCTGTGAATGGCGGCCTTTTGCAACTCCTCCAGAGCTTCGGTACTCCGGCCCCGCACGGCTTCGACATTGGCGATCTGACGGTCCTTGTCGTCGGTGGTGGACCGCACCAGTTCCCCGGGGATCACAAACGGTGAGCCCTCCTTCGACAAGAACATGTTGACCCCGACGATCGGGTACTCACCCGACTGCTTCATCCGCTCGTAGTAGAGCGACTCCTCCTGGATCTTGGTCCTTTGGTACTGCCGCTCCATCGCCCCCAGCACTCCCCCGCGGTTGGAGAGATTCTCGAACTCCATCAACACCGCCTCCTCCACCAGGTCGGTGAGCTCCTCGATGATGAACGACCCCTGGAGTGGGTTCTCGTTCTTGGCCAGCCCTAGTTCGCGGTTGATGATCATCTGCACCGCCAGGGCCCGGCGGACCGACTCCTCGGTGGGAGTGGTGATGGCCTCGTCGTAGGCGTTGGTGTGGAGACTGTTGCAGTTGTCATAGACGGCATAAAGCGCCTGGAGGGTGGTGCGGATGTCGTTGAAGCCGATTTCCTGGGCGTGCAGGGACCGCCCCGAGGTCTGGACGTGGTACTTGAGCATCTGCGAACGAGCATTGCCGCCATAGACATCGCGGATGGCGCGGGCCCAGATCCGGCGGGCCACCCGGCCGATCACCGCGTACTCCGGGTCGATCCCGTTGGAGAAGAAGAAAGAGAGGTTGGGGGCGAACTGGTCGATGTGCATCCCCCGGGCCAGGTAGTACTCGACATAGGTGAAGCCGTTGGCCAGGGTGAATGCCAACTGGCTGATGGGGTTGGCCCCGGCCTCGGCCATGTGGTACCCCGAGATCGAGACCGAATAGAAGTTGCGGACGTCGTTGTCGACGAAGTACTGCTGGATGTCGCCCATCATCCGCAAGGCAAACTCGGTTGAGAAGATGCAGGTGTTCTGGGCCTGGTCCTCTTTGAGGATGTCGGCCTGCACCGTCCCCCGCACCGTCTGCATGGTTTCGGCCCTGATCTTCTCGTAGACGTCGGCAGGAAGGACCTGGTCGCCCGTCACCCCCAACAGCATCAGCCCAAGGCCGTCGTTGCCTGTCGGGAGCGGTCCCTGGTATTGGGGTCGTAGTCGATCACCGAGGGCAGCGATCTTCGCCTCCACCTCCGCTTCCAGCCCCTCTGCCCGGATGTATTTCTCGCACTGCTGGTCGATGGCGGCGTTCATGAAGAAGGCGAGGATCATCGGAGCAGGCCCGTTGATTGTCATCGAAACCGAGGTGGTGGGGTCGCACAGGTCGAAGCCGGAGTAGAGCTTCTTGGCGTCGTCGAGGCAGGCGATGGATACACCGGAGTTCCCGACCTTGCCGTAGATGTCGGGACGCTGATGAGGGTCGTGGCCGTAGAGGGTCACCGAGTCGAAGGCGGTGGAGAGCCGCTTGGCCGGCATCCCGGCGGCCACATAGTGGAAACGGCGGTTGGTCTGCTCGGGCGGTCCTTCGCCGGCGAACATCCGAGTGGGGTCCTCCTGGGTCCGTTTGAGGGGGTAGATCCCGGCCGTATAGGGAAAGGCCCCGGGCACGTTCTCGCGCAACAGCCAGCGGAGCCGGTCGCCCCACCCCTGGAAGCGGGGGGTGGCCATCTTGCGGACCTTCGTGTGCGAGAGAGTCTCGTGGACGAGCGGCACCTTGATCTCGCGGCCCCGCACCGTATAGACGTATTCCTCGCCGGCGTACCGCTCGAGGAGGTCGTCCCAACCTTCCAGTGCCTGACGATTGGCCGGATCGAGCCGCCCCACTGCCGCCTGAGCCAGAGCCGCCACTTCGTCTTTGCTTGATCCTTCGAGCAGGCCAGCGGCTCCCGCCAGCCGATACCACTCCTCGGCGATCGTGGCCTGTTCTTCCACCCAGGCGTCGTAGCGGCGGAGGTCCTCGGCGATCTCGGCCAGATAGCGCGAACGCTGGGGAGGAACGACGTGTTGTTTGTCCTCGTCGAGGGTTGGTAGATCGAGGTCGGAGACGAATCCACCTCGTTTGGCGTCGAGAGCGAGAATCGCGGCCCGGTAAAAGCGGTTGGTACCCGGATCGTTGAACTCGGAGGCGATCGTCAGATGGATCGGCAGCGTCTCGTCGTGCTCCTCAAACCGCTGGTGGTTGCGCCGGTACTGCTTGCGGACATCCCGGAGGGCGTCGAGGGCCCCGAGCTTGTCGGCCTTGTTGACCGCCACCAGGTCGGCGAACTCGAGCATGTCGATCTTCTCGAGTTGAGAGGCGGCTCCGTAGTCAGGGGTCATGATGTAGGCGGAAACGTCGGAATAGTCGACGATCTCGGTGTCGGATTGGCCGATTCCTGAGGACTCGAGGATCACCAGATCAAAGCCAGCGACCTTCAGCAGGTCGATGGTCGACTTGACTGCCTTGGAAAGTGCCAGGTTGGCCTGGCGGGTGGCGAGAGAACGCATGTAGGCGCGAGGGTGGGGTATCGAGTTCATCCGGATGCGATCTCCCAGCAGTGCTCCGCGGCTCCGGCGCTTGGAAGGATCGACCGAGACGATGGCGACGGTGCGGTCCTCGAAATCGAGCAGGAACCGGCGGACTACCTCATCGACCAGGGAGGACTTGCCGGAGCCGCCGGTACCGGTGAAACCGAGCACCGGAACGGTGGACGCTGCGGCACTAGAGGCAATCTCGTCGAAGAGGTCCTGGTACTTGTCCGGGTAGTTCTCGGCCGCCGAGATCACCCGGGCCAGGGTCGCATGATCGGAGGCGGCGAATCCCTCGACCGAAAGTCCGTCCAGCTCACCACTGGGAAAGTCAGATCTCTCGAGCATGTCATCGACCATGCCTTGCAGACCCATCTGACGGCCGTCATCGGGTGAATAGATACGGGTGATCCCGTAGTCCATCAACTGGGCACCCTCGTCGGGGAGAATGGTGCCGCCTCCCCCGCCAAAGAGCCTGACGTGGCCGTATCCGCGTTCGGTGAGGAGATCCCGCAAATATCGGTAGAACTCGATGTGACCTCCTTGATAGGAGGTGACGGCGATCGCCTGGGCGTCCTCTTCGATGGCGGTCTCGACGATCTCGGTGCCGGAGCGGTTGTGACCGAGGTGGACAACCTCCGCCCCCGAGGCCTGAAGGATGCGCCGGAAGATGTTGATGGCGGCGTCGTGCCCGTCGAAGAGAGTGGTGGCGGTCACGAACCGCACCTTGTTGACGGGTTGGTAGGACATCGCTGCCTTCCTGAGTTACGATATCCCAGAATACTTTGATGTCAAACTATTTTCCAAACGCAGACCGACTGAGCGATCCAATAGCCGAGGCGCGCCGGCAATGGGTGGTGCACGGATGGGAACCGGCGGCAGCGGGGATGGCGGCCGTGACAACGATCGTCCGGGTCAACCAGATCGTCATGTCCGGAGTGGAAGAAACTCTCGAACCCCTCAACCTCAGCTTCGCGCGGTTCGAGATTCTCCGTCTCCTCGGGTTCAGCCGTCGGGGCCAGCTTCCGATGGGCAAGATCGGGGAGCGACTCCAGGTACATCCCGCCAGCGTTACCAGCGCCGTCAAGCGGCTTGAACGAGACGGTCTCGTCAGCCGTAAAGGGCATGCCGAGGACAACCGGATCATCATGGCGTCGATCCTCCCCAGGGGACGTTCCCGCCTTGAGGCGGCCACGAAGCGGATCAATTCCGTCTTCGAGAGCCTGGACATGTCCACCGATCAACTCGATCAGATGACGGATCTACTCAACCGGATACGGGCTCAGGTGGGAGACCCAGTGGCGCCCCTGACCTAGATCGCAGGGAACGGCCCACCCACCACCAGCCAGACCGCCAGGAAGTGGGCGGCGCTGGCGATGATCACCACCAGGTGCCACAACTCGTGGTGGGAGAAGATCCGGGGCGACAGGCGGGGGCGGCCCGTCACAAAAGCGACCAGACCCACCAGGTAGATGACTCCACCGCCAAGGGTGAGGATCAGGGGGACCCTTTCGATCCTCATCAGCACCATACCTAGGGGACCGAGGGCAATGGCCCCAATCAAGAGCTGGAGGCCCAGCGACCACGGGCGACGCAGCCTGGGGAAAAACTCGCGGAGCGCGCCTACCGCCGCCAGCCCCCACATCATGGCCAATCCAAAGCGAAGCCAGCGGCCGTCAAGGACCGCGATCAATAAGGGCGTGCAGGTCCCGGCCACGAGAATGTGAATCATCGTGTGGTCAAGCCGCTGGAAACGGGCCCGCCAGGTGGTTCCCCAGGGCACCGAGTGATAGAGGGCGCTAGTCAAATAGAGACCCACGAGCGAGAAGCCGTAGATGAAGAGAGCGATTCGAAGCGAGCGGTTGCCGCTCAACTCCACGAGGAGGACTGCGCCAGCGATCGACAATAAGGCGGCCGATCCGTGGAGAATGCCCCTAACGGGGTTTTGCATACGGCCCAGGGCAACCCGATCCATGTCCCCTCGCAGTGTAGAGCCCTACCGTTGCTCCGCCTCAGGATAACGTCGCCGGAGCCCGGGCTTCGGCCCCTCCCAATAGCTCCCTGGCCTGTTCCACCAGCGACCGGGCTTGTTCCACCAACTGCTGGTATCCGGCCAGGTCGCCGGCGCGGAGGGCAAGATCGGCCTGCGAGAAAGCATCGGCCGCCGCCGCCAGAAGCTCGGCGGCATCGCCCGCCGATGGCGGCTCGGGCTCTCCTCCACCCCCACTGCCGGCAAAGACCTGCTCCAGGGTGCTCTGCAAGGTTGCTCCCCATTCGATCCGCTCGCCGTAGACCACGATCACCCGCTCGAATTCCGGCAGACCGCCCGCCTCGGCCTCGAGGAACACAGGTTGTATGTAGAGGAGCGAATCCCCGATCGGCACGATCATGATGTCGCCCTGGATCGCCCGCGATCCCCGGTTGCGCCATAGGGTGAATTGAGCGGCGATGTCGGGATCGCTCTCGATCCGTGCGGACACCTGGCTGGGCCCGGCCACCGTGGCGCCGGGGGCCATTCGGAAGTCGACCAGTTCTCCGAAGCTTCCCGGGTCGGAGTCGACCACCAGAAATGCGGAGAGGTTGCCGCGTTGATTGGGGGTAAAGGACTGCAACGCAACGTAGTTGAGCTGATCTCCCTCCGGCATCAGTAGGTAATAGGGAAGTACCTGCTCTAGGTAGGTGACGGTGTTGGTTTGAGGTGACCGAACGTCTCCCCTGAGAAGCTCCAGACGGCGTAGCTCTTGACCGTCCTCCTCGTCGATGGGCCTGGTCGGGATGGCCCACACGTCGAAGGACGAGAAGAAGGTGCCAGCGTCACGGACGTGATACTCCCGGTAGACCTCGGATTGCACGGTGAACAGATCCATCGGATAACGGATGTGACTCCTTAGCTCCTCCGGCATGGCCGAGGCCGGCCGCACCATGGTGGGAAAGGCCTGCTGCCAGGCAATGAGGATGGGATCGGTCTCATCGGCAGCGTAAAAAGTCACCGTCCCGTGATAGGCGTCGACCACGGCCTTGACGGAGTTCCGTATGTAATTGGTGCCGACCTGGATCCCCGAAGAGCGCGGCAGCCGCAGCAGCTCGGGGAGAAAGAGCGGCGTCGAATAGGGATAGTTGGGAGTTGAGGTGTACATATCCACCACCCACTGCACCCTTCCATTGACAATTACCGGATACGGATCCGAGTCGATTTCCATGAAAGGAGCCAGCTTCTGGACGATGCCACGGATGTTCCGCTCCATCAGAATCCGGCTCTCGGGAAGGATTTGACCCGAGAGCACCATGTTGAAGTCGCGGTATCTGAGCGCCATCGCAGCCCGTCGCCAGATGCTCGACATCTCCACTCCACCGGTGCCCTCGTAGTCGACCAGGACGGTTTCTTCCTGGCCGGTGGGATCGATCTCCCCCACCCGGTTCCGGACGATCACGGGCTCATCGACGTTCATCTCCCCGAAATAGATGTGAGGCTCGGTGACCTGTAACTCGGCGACAGTGCTCACCGGGGGGATCTCACTGACGAGGTAATCGGGTTGGCCGTCCAACCCGATGTGAGCAGCGCGGCTCGCCACTACACCAAAACCGTGCGTGTAACTCAGCCGCCGGTTTTGCCAGTTGTCGTCGATCGGAGTGACATTCAACTCCCGTACCGACAACATGATTTGAGTGGGTGACCCGTCGATCAGGTACCGGTCCGTGTCGACCCGGTTGAGGTCGTACCACTGCCTGAACTCCTGGGGCGTATAGGCATTGCTCAAGACAAAAGAGTCCCAGAGGCGGAGATTGTCGAGAGCTGCCTGCTGCTCATCGATTTCTTCGGGCTCGATGTTGGAGTCGGCGGCAAAAGTCCGCACCTCCACCCGGTCAAGCCCATAGGCGGAGCGAGTGAAATTGATGTTGTGAAGGATGTATTCCTGTTGGCTCTCGAGGGGGTTGGGGGTGACCTGAAATCGTTCGACGACCGCCGGATACACCAATCCCGCTCCCACTGCTACCAGGGCCCAGGCCGCACCCGCCACCACAGGCAGGGTCCATCCCTGGCGCCACAGGTTGATGATGAGGGCGACCGCGGTCAGCGCCGCCACCGCCAGCAGCAGGCGGATGGCGGGAAGCCGGGCCGTTATGTCGGTGAATCCCGGGCCGAAGAATTCGTCGGCCCGGCTGCTGAACAACAGCCGGTAAGCGTCCACCTGATAGAGACCCGCCCGCAAGAGTGCCACGCCGGCCAGCAACATCGACAGGTGCACCTTGGCGCCTCCGGAGAAGAAGGCTCCTCCCCGTCGCAGCCGAAGGGCACCATTGATGTAGTGGGCGCTGGCGACCACCACAGTGGTCAGGAGGAACACGTTGAACCCCCACACCAGAAGATCGTTGATGAGTGGGAGCTGGAACACATAAAAGCCGACATCGTTGAAGAAAACCGGATCGATCTCGCCGAAGACCTGCGGGTTAAAGAAGAGGTACAGCCGGTCGATCCAGGCAGCCGCACTCCCTCCGACCATCAGTGCCAGCACCGCCGACCCCACCAGACGCAGGGTGCGGAGCCTCGGATCGACCCATTCCCGCAACCGGAGAAGGAACTCCTCCTGGTCATTGGCGGGCGGGTTGAGGTACCGCAACGACATACGATCGACCAGGGCAAGGTTGCCAAATAGGAAAAAAAACGAAATGCCAACCCCTACTACCAGCAGCCCCACCCTCGTCCAAAGCCGGCTCCACCACACCGATCCGAAACCCAACGAATCGAACCACAAGAAGTCGGTCCACACCCCCGCAGCTGTGGATGCCACCAGGTAAATCCCCAACAGGACCAAACCGATCAGGAATACGAACCGTCGGCTCCCACCCGAAACAGGGTTGGGGGTGCGCATGAACATCGGGTTCGATTGTAAGGGTGGCCTGGAGTCAGATCACTACCGGCACCAGCGAACAGCCACACCCCGGATGAAGGGGCGGTACCACCTCGAGGCCCGATTCAGCGGCTTCGCGGCAACGAACACATCCTCTGCCCGAGACCTCCAGGGCTGCTGTGACACCCTGAGTGGCGAACGTCGCCACCATCCCCCGGTGATATGCCGTCGCCGCCATATCGCTCACTTGCCGTTCCGCTTCATCCGTCCGCCACCCCCGGAAAACTCTCGAAACCGATACCGCCAGTTCCCGGCCCGATTGGTCGGTGGCCGATTCCATCACGGTTTGCAACTGTTCTGCCAACTTCGATCCCAGCTCCGACGAGCCCTCGCGGGCCTGGACGGGAGTCCTTGGCAGAGACTGGCCCAACATCTCCTCGGCAGCTCCATGACCCATCGAGAAGCTTTCGGAGAGGAGCACAACCACGTCGGGTCGAAGCTGTTCTACCAGGGTCGACTCTCGCGGACGCCACGACGCTTCCGCGTGGCGCAGCTCCTCGAGGGCATCGTTCTGCAATTCGGTTAGCTGGCGCTTGATGTTTCTAAGCGCCCGGTTGGTGACCGGGAGAAGCAGGCGCTCGCGCAAATCAAGCACGTCGACGGCGGCCGCTGACCAGGACTTGACGGGTATAGGCGCCGGCGCCGGTGAGATGGGGTCGGGGGCAGGAGTCAGGTCGTCCCCGGGCTCCGGGCTGGCCCGCAACCGCTGAAAGATGCCAGCCACTTCATCGGGATTGACAAGTGGCGGAGGCGGGGGAGGCTCTGGAACCACCTCGACCTCCTCGGAGATCGGGGTTTCCTCCGGATCCGCAGGTTCCTCCGACTCCGGCTCGGCCAGTGGTGGTGGAGTTGTCTGGGCTTCAACCACCTTCTCTACCGCGACACCCTGACGCAAACGCTTCACCTCTGCGACGACCACTTCGGGGTCTTTGAAAGGCGGCTGTTCGAGGAGCTTGCGGCGAGTCGGGATTATCCGCACGGTTTCCCCCGGCTCCCAGGTGGAGTCACCCTCGGGCGCATCGGGGGGACGCACAACTCGCAAAGACGCCTTTTCATCCTCGATCGCTTCATCGGTCGCACTGAGCCCCAAGCGCGAACGGCGTTCGTCCAGTTCGCCCTCCATCCGGGAAAGGGTCGAGCGGAGAGTTTCCAACTCGCCGATCAGTTCCTGGCGGCGCTGTTCGAGGGCCCGGGCCCGCTCCTGAGCCGATTCGGCCTGGCGCCGGGCCTGCTCGATGATCTCGTCATGGTGGGACTTCGCCTCGGCATTGAGTTTCTCCGCCTCCATGCGAGTTATCCGCATCAGATCTTCGGCCTCGCGGCGGGCTCCAGCGGTGAGACGATGGGCCTCCCGTTCCGCCTCACCAAGCACAGTGAGCGAATCGCGTTCGGCGGCTTCCACGATCCGTCGCGCCTCCGCCTGCGCCTGTTTGAGGAGATCCTCGGACATGGTCCAGGCGTCGGTGCGGAGGTGTTCGGCATCGGCCCGGGCGGCCCGACCCTCGATCTCCACCTCAGCCAGCGCCTCCGTGCGCCAGCGAGCAGCATCGGTAGCGGCCCGTTCCCGCATCCCCTCGGCCGCCACCCGGGCAGCCTCAAGGATGTTGGTCACCTCGTGACCGAGATTGGCGAACTCGGCACCAATGTCACGTTCGGCAAACTCACCCAGACGGCCTGCAAGCCGGTCGCGCTGGGCGATAAGCGCCTCAAACTGACTGGCGAGGTTTTGCAGAAACCCCGTCACCTCGTCGGGGTCGAAACCCCGCAAGCTCTTCTGGAAGCGGCGGGCGGCAATTGCGCCCGGCGTCAGCTCCTGATCCATGCGATGGTCAAGATACCTCTCTAAAGTTGCTCGAGGGCCGTCAACACCTCATCAAGGGTTGCGACGGGGACTAGTTCCATCCCGTAACGACGGGCCGTCAGGGCCTCGTCGTAGTTGGTGGCTGGCACCAGCATCACCTCGGCTCCGGCCGCTTCGGCCGCCACGACCTTTTGACGGACTCCCCCGATCGGACCGATGTTGCCCTCGATGTCGATGGTTCCGGTGCCGGCAATCACATGCCCCCTGGTGAGGTCATCGGGTGAAAGCACATCCATGACCGCCAGGGTGTACATCATCCCGGCCGAAGGCCCGCCGATCTGGCCTGCCTCAATATTGATCGCAAATGGAAACTCAAACCTCGGATTGAGGTTTTCGGCGGTGATCCCGATCATTGGCCGGGCGGGCTCGTCTTCGCGGGCAGCGAGTACCACCGACAGACTGACCTCTTCTTCGCCACGCCGAATCTTCAACTTGATCGTGTCGCCCACCGCGTTGGCGGTGACGAGAGGGGCGAGCTCCTCGACCAGGGTGACGACCTGGCCGTCCACCTCGAGGATGACGTCGTCCACCTGTATTAGGGATGCGGCCGGCGTCCCGGGAACAACCTCGACGACCCGGATCCCGTCGGAAGTCGGAGTGATCTCGTACCCGAGCCGGCGGAGGGCGACGGTGATGGCGGTTTCCGTAGACAGATCCATCGAGGCCCGGTTGCGGAGCACAAAGTCCTCATCGCTTTCGTCCGGCGAGCGAATTGCCGACTCCGGAACCAGGTCGACATCGGGGTCGAATCCGGCCACCACAGCTTCGAATAGATTCACCTCCTGGCCCGACACCGTGAGCATCATCAGTTCGCCGGAAGGTGCGAATATCTCGGTTCCCTCCACGTCGACCGCGTCCACGGCGTCACCCACCGGGCCGCTGGAAAACGCATAGAAGGGCAGGTCGACCGCCCAGGCACCGGTGGTCATGATGGCGAGAGCCATCGCGGTAACGGCGGCAACGATCGGCCAGCGACGGGGTGGGTTGGCGGCGGACAACTCCGTGGCGATCGTAACGGGGGTGGCCGGCTATTAGTCAATAGAGTGTCGGCCAAACCCAAGCAGGAGTGACATTGACGATCGCCGCCCCCGTCCTCGCCGCCCGCATCTTCCCCCGCTCCCGCGTGTCCACAGCAATCGCGGTGATCGGGTTTGCCGGGCTCACCGCCATCTCGGCCCAGTTCAGCTTCCGAATACCGCCCATCGAGGTGCCATTCACGTTGCAGACACTGGCAGTGCTGCTGGCGGGCGGAGTGTTAGGCAGTAAGGCTGGTGCGGCCAGCCAGGCGGTCTACGTATTAGCGGGGTCGATGGGCTTGCCTGTGTTCGCCGAGCAAAGCTCCGGCTCCCAGATCCTCACCGGCGTCACAGGTGGCTATCTGGTCGGCTTCATCGTCGCGGCATTCATTGTCGGCAAGATGGCCGAACGCCGCCATGACCGCATGATTCTCACCGGGTTCGCCGCCTTCCTTATCGGCAGCTTGGCCATCTATGGCTTCGGGGTCATCGGCCTCATGGTCAACCTGGGTCTCTCCTTTGGTGCAGCCGTGGCCAGCGGCGTGGTGCCATTCGTCTTCTGGGACGTGCTCAAGGCATTGGCGGCAGGGATGGCGATGCCGGCGGCATGGCGGGTCACCGGAGAAAAGGGCTAAACCCCCCTTTTTGCGTAGATCCTCGCCGCCGTTTTCCGGCCCGTTTCTACGCAAAAAGGGTTCAGGAGTCCGTCGATTCTTCGTCTTCGATTTCGGCGCCAGCGAATTCTTCCCCGAGATAGGCCTTGATGACATCAGGATTGCGTTGCACCTCGGCAGGGGGTCCCTCGGCGATCTTCCTGCCGAAGTCGACCACCATCACCCGATCAGCGATGTCCATCACCAGGCCCATGTCGTGCTCGACCAGGATGATGGCGATGCCTAGCTCATCCTGGATGTCGAGGATGAAGCGGGCCATGTCCTCGGTTTCTTCCAGGTTCATGCCCGCCACGGGCTCGTCGAGCAGAAGCATTTGGGGGTCCATAGCCATCGCCCGGCCCAACTCCACCCGCTTTTGAATCCCATAGGGCAATAGCCCAACCGGGTATTTGCGCCACTGTTCGATCTCAAGGAAGTCGATGATGTCCTCCACCCTGTGGCGGTTGGCCATCTCCTCCTTTTTGGCGCGGCCGATCCAGATGGCGCCGGCCAGCCATCCGTGTTTCATCCGGACGTGGCGACCGCTGAGGATGTTCTCGATCACGGTCATATGCGGGAACAAGGCGATGTTCTGGAACGTCCGGGCGAGACCGAGTTCGGCCGTCCTGTTGGGCTTCAGACCAAGCAGCGACTTGCCCTTCCAGAGGATCTCGCCTGCCTGGGGGTGATAAACCTGGTTGAGACAGTTGAAGATCGAGGTCTTCCCCGCCCCATTGGGACCGATGATCGCGAACAGCTCTCGCTCATCGACGTGGAACGAGACTCCGTCGATTGCCTTGACCCCCTTGAAGGATAGCTTGACGTCGTTGAATTCGAGGAGGTGGCTCACGTCTCACGCCTCACGACAACCATCGCTTGCGCCGCTTGTAATGCTTCACGTCGCGGAACGACTTTCGTTGGCCTTCACCATGAAGACCCAGGTAAAACTCGCGGACGTCTTCGTCCTTCAAGAGTTTCTGCGGCGACCCGTCCATCACCAGTTTCCCGGTTTCCATCACGTAGCCGTGGTGGGCGATCGAGAGAGCCATGTTGGCGTTCTGTTCGATGAGCAGAACCGAAGTCCCCTGTTTGTTGATCTCCACAACGATGTCACGGATCTGCTGCACGAGCCTGGGAGCGAGCCCGAGCGAAGGTTCGTCAAGGATCAATAGCTTGGGTTCCTGCATCAACGCCCGGCCGATCCCCAACATCTGTTGCTCCCCACCCGACAGATAACCGGCGACCGACTTACGACGGTGAGCGATCTGTGGAAAGAGCGCCATAACCCGATCGAGGGCTTCTCCCACCCGGGCCCGGTTCGAATTGGTGAATGCCCCCGCCTGGAGGTTCTCGTCCACTGTCATCTCGGCGAAAATCCGTCGCCCTTCCATCACCTGGCTGATCCCGTTTCGCACGATGTACGACGGATCCTTATCGGTGATGTCAATGCCGTCGAACACCACCTGTCCCTTGGTGATTTCACCTTCATGGACATCGAGCAGACCGGTCGTCGCTCGCATGGTTGTGGTTTTGCCAGCGCCGTTGGCTCCCAGGAGCGCCACGATCTTGCCGGTAGGAACCTCAAGGGAGATGCCGCGCAGAACCAACACGACATCGTTATAGACCACCTCGAGGTTGGAGATCTGCAGCATTCCTCTACGTCTACGCCAAAGGAATGAGGGCGCCCCCGAGATCGGGGCCGCCCTCACTCACTATTTCACGCTCCGAAGCACCGTCCGGTGAAGTTGTATGCCGCAGCCACTTCTCCAATGAAGAAGTCCTGGAGCAATGTCGAACCGGTGGTACCTCCGTTGGGTGCGGTCCCGATGGTCTGTGCGCTGCCGCCGGCGGCCGTATACGCAGCGAGATCGGGATCGAACATGGCGATGGCCCTGGTCGAATAGGTGTTGGGATCGTCTGGGGGCGAATAGCTCTGATCTGGCAACAGACCATCGAACCCGAACCCTTCGATCGACAACGCCGCGGCCTTGATGCCAGCCCGGGTCATGTCGCCGCTATCGGCAGCAACCCGGAGTATTTCCTCGGTCATCTTGGCCTCGAGCCAACCGATGACGAATGCGTCGGAAGGACGTATATCGGGGCGGGCAGCCAGCATCGCGGCCACCAGGTCCGCCATTCCGGGAACGTCAGTGCCCCATGCCACGTTGTAACCGGGCTGGAAGAAGGCAGCGTCGACTAGCGGCGCTACCGGGCTGTCCAGCATGCGGAAGTCATAGCTCGGCACGGAACCCGTCCAGAGACCCGTGAATCCGGACTGGGCGGCACCGCCCATGATCTGTCCCATGTTGCCAGGGTTGACGGTGGCGAAGACGATGTCCGGAGCTTCGCTCACAATGCCCGTGATCACGGTCGTGTCCACATCAGTGCCATCAGGAGTAACGAGGCCTTCGCCGTCATAGACGAGCTCGAGCCCCAGCTCGGTGATGGCGTGTTTGGCGCCAAAGGCGCCGTCCTGGCCATATTCACCGGGGAAGCTGATGACCGCCCACGTGGGCGGGCGACCATTGAGCTCCTCGAACATCCCCGACATGAACTCGACGACATTCATACCCTCGAAGCAGTAGTTGGTACCCAACTCGAGAGCCGTACTCTCATCGAAAGCTGGATCATTCCAACCCGAGTACCACGAGAGAGGGATAGCGACGATGTCGTCTTCGAGCATGAGGTCGATGACTCCCGCGGTGTGCGGTGAACCGGTCGACTGGCTGATGATGGCGACTTCTTCACGGATCGCCTCGTATTGGGTTCGGTGCTGGTCGACGTTGTAGTTGGTGTCAACGATGTTGAGCTCCACCGTCTTGCCACCAATGCCACCGCCTTCATTGACCAGGTCCCAATACACCTCCTGGGCAACGACGATGTCCTGCACCAGGGGCGAGAAGATGCCGGTCAGGTCGGCCAACAGGCCAACTGTGATCGTGTCCTCGGTGACCCCGATGTCGAAGGCTATCTGGGCAGCCGTCGTCTCGGTGGTAGTGGTGGCAGCGACCGCAGTTGTCGTGGTTTGGGCGGCAGTAGTGGTGGTTGCCCCACCGCCTCCACACGCCACGACCACCAGCGCCAGCGCACACGCCAGCGCCAGTGATCTTCGTTTCTCTCTCATCCTTCCTCCTCTGTTTGTTTCCTTGCAGGTCCTGGCACATGGTGCCAAGAACTCAGTACGTGAAAGGCCATCCTTTCCAGTAGTTCCTGATCCGGAGCCAGATGCCGAAAAGTCCGAGCGGCTCGAAGATCAGAAAGATGACGATAAGCAAACCATACAGAACCAGGTTGAGCTGGAACACGGATAGTCCCGGCCCGATTGCACTCGTTCCCACCAGGCCGAAGTCGGTGGGCCCGGTGGAAAGGATGAAATTGGCCACGGCGGCCACCGGCCCCTCCCCCTCGGTCAGGTCACTCATCCACCTAGTCAGGTTCTGAACCAACCGGGGGACAATCACCACAAAGAAGGATCCCAGCAACGGCCCGGCCGTGGTCCCCGCCCCACCGATGAGGATTATGGCGATGAACTGCACCGACAGCAGGAGGTCCCACGCTTCGGGGATACGGCTGCCGAAGTAGGAAGCCAATAAGGCTCCCGCCACCCCTGCGAAGAATGAGGAAATGGCAAAGGCCAGAGCCTTATAACGGACCTCGTTCACTCCCATGACCTCGGCCGCGATATCGCGGTCGCGCACGGCGGCAAAGGCCCGGCCCAGCCGGCTCCGGGCGATGTTCTTGTGAGCCAGAGCGAAGATCACCACGAGCAACAAAAGAAACAGGTACTTCTTGGCCTGGCTGGAGAGATTGACCCCCAACCAGGGGCCATCAACCTCGAAGCTGATGAGTGGTTGTTCTTCTTTCCAGATCCGCAGCTCCAGCGGCGGCCACTCCCGCCCGATGCTGGGGCCTCCGGACACGTTTCTCACATTTCGGAAGATGTGGTCACCGACAAAGACGAGACCGATGGTGACAAAAGCCAGGTACAACCCGCGTACCCGCACCGCCGTTGGCGCGACGAGGATGCCGACCAGGGCGGCCACCACCCCTGCCGCTGGAAGCCAGATCCACATGGGGAGCCCATACCCCACCAAGGTGGCTGTTTTCTCCCCTCCCAGGACTACGGCCGTGTAGCCACCAACGCCCATGAAGAAGGCATGACCCAGCGACACCTGCCCGGCCAGACCGGTCAGGATGTTCAACCCGAGTGCCCCTACCGCAAATATCAGGGCCTGACCCAGGATCACCAGGAATGCGTTCTCTCCTAGCCACCCCAGTCCCGGCACCAGTTGCAGTGGCAGAGTGATAGCCAACGCCACCAACAGGAACATCATCACCTTTTTGGTGGTGGTGGGCAGGATCGCCGCGTCGGCCTCGTAAGTGGTGAATAGAAGCGGGCGGCCCCTCACGGTCCCTCGACCTCCGGTCGAGCGGTGATGAGTGGTGAGTGGTGAATGCCAGTCCGACTCACCACCCACAACTCAAAACCCACCACTCTTCTCATACTCTCCTGATCTCCTGAGTACCGAAGAGTCCATAGGGCCGGAACAGAAGGAAGATGAGCATCAGCAGGTAAGGGACCACAGACCCAAACCCGACCCCCAGCACATTGGCGTAAGGGGCGGAGTAAGTGCCGATAACAGCCTCGGCGATTCCGACCAGAAAACCACCGACCACCGCCCCGACCACCGAGTCGAGACCACCGATGATGACGGCGGGAAATGCCCGGAAGACCACAAAGGCGGTGGTGTTGGAGACCCCGTTGGCTCGGGGTGCCATCGAAGCGAAAATCCCGGCCACCGCAGCCAGGGCAGCCCCGATAGCCCAGGCGATGGCGAAGATTCGCCCGACGTTGATCCCTTGGGCCTGGGCTGCTTCCTGATCGAAGGCGGTGGCCCGCATGGCCACGCCCAACCTGCTCCGGAAAAACCAGGCAACCAGCAGGAAGCAGATGATGGCGACCCCGACTGTTGCGAGCTGGCTCTGGTTGATACGCAGGTTCCCGAACTGGATCACATTGATCCCAAACGGATCGCCGAGTGACCGGGCCCCCTGGCCCACGAAGTCGTCGTTGATGGTGCGAATGACGATGTCTGCGCCGATGGTGATGATCGCCACCGAGAACAGCGGTTCACCCACCATGGGTCTGATGAAGATCCTCTCGACGATCAGACCGAACAGCGCCGCCGCCCCAACAGCACAGAGGGCCGACAGGCTCCACCGCAGCCAGAGGGGAGCAGAAGGGATAAACCGGCCCGGGATGTTTAGAACCGTTGCAAACGAGGCCACCAGGAAGGCACCAACTGCGGCCAAAGAACCGTGGGCGAAGTTGACGACCTGAGTCGCCTTGAAAATGATCACGAAGCCGAGGGCCAGCAACGCATAAACCGCGCCAAGAGCCACCCCATTTATCAGAGCGTTGAGAAACTCTTCGATTGGGGTGAAGGTGGTGACCTGCGCCAGCACCCCGGCTGGGTTCATGCCCGCGACCCGTACAGCTCTTCAATCAGGTCGGAGAACATCGCCTCCATCGCGTTCCGCTTCAGCTTCTGGGTGGCGGTCAGCTCGCCGTCCTCGTGGTCAAGCTCCTTGGGGATCATCTTGAACCGGCGAATGGTTTCCACCCGGGCGAAGTGTTCGTTGGTTTCATCGACGACCTTCTGGATCAACTCGATCACCTCGGGTTTCTCTGAGAGGTCGCGGTAGGTCGTGTATGGAATCCCCCGTCGTTGCGCCCAGTCCCCCACCGTGTCGAGTTCGATCCCTATAAGAGCGGCGAGATAGTTGCGCCGATCGCCGAGGATCATCGCCTCCTTGACGTAGGGCGAGGTCTTGAGCCGGTTCTCGATCTCCGAGGGCGAGATGTTCTTGCCACCCGAAGTGATGATGATGTCCTTGATCCGATCGATGATCTTCACATGGGTGCCGTCCACCCAGACCCCGACGTCGCCCGTGCGAAGCCAGCCGTCAGCGGTGAAGGTGTCGGCGGTCTTCTCCGGATTGTTCCAATAGCCCTTGAAGACTCCAGGGTGTTTGGTTTGGATCTCGCCTGTCTCGGAGTCGATGCGGAACCCGATGTCGGGATAGGGCACGCCAACTGTTCCCAGCTTCATCCGCCCGACCGGGTTGTAAGTCGCGACGGCGGCGTTTTCGGTCATGCCGTACAACTCATAAACAGGTACTCCGAGACCGATGAAGAATTCGAGCACCTCGGGAGCGATCGGAGCCGCGCCCGATCCTGCCCAACGGCATCGGCGCAGACCGACCCGCTCCTGCAGGGCACGGAACACGAGCGGATAACCGATCGCATACAAGACTCGGGAGACGAAGGTGTGGCTGCCGCCGTTGGCCACCTTCATCCGGCCGATGCGTTTGGCCATCGCCAGCCCCAACCCGAACCAGAGCCTCTTGAACCCGGAGGCGTCTTTGCCTTTGATCAGGACTCCGGCGTGCATCTTCTCCCAGATCCGGGGAACGGCAAAGAACAGGGTCGGTTGGATTTCCCGCAGGTTCTGCTGAACCGTTTCGATCGACTCGGCGAAGTTGAGGACGGTGCCGCACTGGGCCATCGTCCAGGTCGAGAAGATCCGCTCGGCCACGTGACACAGCGGTAAGTAAGTGAGGATCTGATCGTCCGGATCCGGTTTGCGGTTTCCGGGCAGCCGGTCCTCGACCTCGATGACCTGCTCCGCGCAGTAGCTGAAGTTGGCGTTGGTGAGCATCGCCCCCTTCGGGGGGCCGGTGGTACCAGAGGTATAGACCAGTGTCATCACGTCTTCAGGAGTGGCCTCGGACATAACCCGCTCGACCGCGCCGTGGTCTTGCTGGCGGTGGGTTCGACCGAGGGCGAGGAAGTCCTCCCAAAAGATGAACCTCGAGTCGTTGCGCCAGCTCCGGAAACCGCGCTCCTCAGCGTGGATGATCTTTCCCAGGCTGGGGAGGCTGTCGATCACCTCCATCACTTTGTCGGCCTGCTCCTGATCTTCGGCCAGATGGACCTTGGAACCAGAGTCGGCCAGGAGGTACTGGACCTCGGAGGCAGGGTTGGTCGGGTAGAGACCGACCGTGATCCCCCGTACCGCCACCGTGGCCAGGTCGAGAATTATCCATTCGGGGCGATCCTCGGATTGGATCGAGACTCGATCGCCGGGGGCGACTCCAAGGGCCAGCAGGCCATAAGCGGCGTCGAGCGCCTGTTCCCAAAGTTGGGCCCAGGTGACTTCCTGCCAGATCCCAAGGTCCTTCTCCCGCAACGCCACATCGTTGGGCCGGCGCTCTGCCCAATCTCTTACCTTGGCGGCGACGGTGCCGTGTCCGGTCCTGGCGGACGGTGCAGATGGGCGTTCAACTACTGCTGTCACGGGTCAATCCTCCTCGCCGAATTTGCTGACAATAGAACGGGGCACCCTCAGCGGGCCGGGAAACACCACGAAGAATCACGCACCTTGCACCCAATTCCCCCCTCCGGCCCAATGTTCCTTCTTCCAAATTGGCACTCTGGACTTGAGCTGGTCGATCAGAAATTGACCGGCGGCAAACGCCTCTTCGCGGTGAGCCGCCGCCACCGCAACCGCCACCGACGGATCGCCGACTGCCACCATGCCTACCCGGTGCTCAACCACGACCACTTGCAGGTCCCACCGGGCGAGGGCATCGGTAACGACCTCGCCCAGCTTCACCTCGACCATCTCCGGGTATGCCTCATATTCCAGATCAGTAATGCCAGTTCTGTCCCCGGAGTGGTCACGGGCGGTACCCAGAAACAATACGATGGCCCCGGCCGTGGGCCGGGCAACCTCCGCCAGCAACGCCGCCGGGTCGATCGAGTCGGGCCTGACTTTGACCCGAGTGAATACGTTGCCGTCCTCCATAACATGCAGTGTATGGACGAGGCTCGTCTTCCGTCTTCCGCCTTCCGATTGCCGTCGTCATGAGCGACGATCTCTTCGCCCGGCTGTTTGAGCTGTTCAATCAGCCAGGACCCATCAACTGGAAGTTGGCCGGGGAGGTGGCCCGCCATCTGGCCGGCGAACGGGCTGCCATTGACCCCTGGGCTGTTGAACAGATGGTGGAGTTGAGCCACTTCGCTCAGGCGCGGCTGGAACCCGAAGCACCCTTTCCCCTCGCCCCCCCACCCGAAGTTGTGGTAGTCGACTCCCGGCAGTGGGTCGAGCAGACGCTCGAAGGTTTTGGATACTTGGCCGAGACGATTGCGGACTCCGCCGCAGGGCCGGTTCCGGGAATGGGCGCGGCTCTTGCCGGAATGCAGGTGGGAACGGTGGTGGGGACCATCGCTTCTGGTTATGCGGGAGCGTTCGAGGCAGGGCTACCCATCGAACGACCGGGTTCGCTAGTGCTGCTGGGACCGGGCATCGAGCGGGTCCATGAGTCAACCGGGGTCGACCCCCGGGAGGTACGACTTTGGGCAGTTGCCTCCGAAATCGTCCATCGCGGCCTGTTTTCGGTTCCCTGGCTGATCGAACACCTATCGAGACTGCTGGGAAGTTATGCCGTTCATCTGGTGCCCGATCCCGACAAAATCATGGAGTTGTTCAATTCCGACCCCGAGGCCCTCACTGCTGGAGATCCGGCCGCCCTGGAACGAATGATGGGAGGAAACGATGCGTTGCCCCACCGCCGCGCCGTCGAGGGATTCCTGGCTCTCTCCACCGGTTATACCCAGGCGCTGGTCGGTCGGGCCTTTGCGCAGATGCTCCCGTCCCTTGACCGGCTCCGCTCCCCGGGCCCAAGCGAAGGTCCCATGCTGGGGATACCGCTCGCAAACTCCGACCTGACCAGACAGGGCGCCCAGTTTTGTATGGAGGTCGAAAAACGCTACGGCCAAGCGGCCGTCGACGGTATCTGGAGTGGGCCCGAGCGTCTCCCTTTGGCGACCGAACTCGGCGATCCGGTGGGCTGGGCGGCAAGGGTGTTGTTGGAAGACATGACCGGTGAGATGTAGCTGGTGAGTAGGAGTTGGTAATGGTCGCTGAAGTAGGGAGCCGGGCCCCGGAATTCGAGCTGCGAGATCAGAATTGGGAGACTCGAACACTCAGCGATCTGGCGGGGTCGAAGGCCATGGTGGTTTTTATCCCGTGGGCTTTTACCCGCACTTGCCAGGCCGAATTGTGCACGCTTCGTGACAACTTCTCATCGTTGGAAGCCAGAGGGGTCAAGGTGGCTGTGATCACTTGCGACAGTGTCGCCTCGAACCGTCGTTGGGCCAAGGATCAAGGTTTCACTTTCCCGATTCTGTCCGATCACTGGCCGCACGGGGCTACAGCCCAGGCATATGGATGTTTCAATCCCGTCCTGGGAGTTGCGATGCGTTCGACCTACGTCCTCGATCCTGAGGGTGTGGTCACCGAAGTCATCGCGACGGATCAAATCGACCAGGTACGGGACTTCAACGAATACGAACGCGCCCTGGCCTGAGAAAGGGCTGCGGACTGGTCGCAGTCCGGGTCAGGAATCCTTCTCGACCGGCATTCCTTCGTTAGTCGCGTCAGCTTCCTGCGAGCCTTCCTGGATTCCCTTGCGGAACTCTTTGGCTGAGGCTCCAAGCGAACGAGCCAGTTCGGGAAGTTTACGAGCGCCGAAAATCAGCAGCACCACCACGAGGATGATGATCCATTCGGGACCTTTTGGTGAAAACATTGCGGGTGAGGCCTCCTTATACCTATAGCCTAGCCGGGCCCGGTATCCAGACCTCAAGGCCCAAACGGAGTCAGGAGATCGCTAGAGAGTCGATCAGCTTCTGAATACGTTCCCGGGTGATAAACCGCACCCGGGGCTCCCGTTTCTCGAGCCCGTAGATCTCGAAGGGCCCATATTTCTCGGATACCAGTAGTCCCCGGTTGGCTCCACTCGTGCCGAACTCGACCATAAATCGACGGATGGAGGCTTCGTCGAGTTCGGGGTGATCGCCCGGCTTATATCTGTCCTCGACGATGAAGGTCCTGTCTCCGCCTTTGTTGGCAATCCACCCCGACAGCCCAGCCGCGTTTACCTGGTACCCGAACAACTTCAGAACCCCCACCACTAGTTCGCCTGCCGAGGCGGAGGCCGGATCGATGCCCTGGGCCCGAAGACCAGTGTCGATCGCCTTTGGTAACCGCAACTCATTCATGAGAGGACCTAATTCGTCCTTCCGCTCGTGGGCAAGAGTGCCTGGCATCAGCTCGGAGGTCGTTGCGTCGGAGAATGACTGCTGGAGGGGATCACGTCCCAAGTTTGAGAGATTGAGAATGCCCATCCGGTCAACCTTCGGGGGCAACTGCCCGGGAGTATCGAGCCGGGTCCTCCCCACCTCCACGAACTCGCCGCGCCCCGCCAATGCCACCACCTCGGTGAGGTTTCCCAAGGGCAGGAGGTGCCGTCTCTCCCGTACCACCTCGATGGCCTCTCCCAAGAGCAGGTCGGCCAGGACCTCATCACCATCCGGGGGATAGGGAACATCGAAGCGCACGTGGGCGGCGGTTCCCTCCACCTTGAAGTCGGCCATCACGGGTCGGGCATGATCGATCTCGATTGAGGCTTGTGGTGCCGGACTTGGCATCCGCCGCTTCTTCTCGCGAGGTTCGATCCCCAGTTCGACGCGCAACGACTGGCGGCGTCGATTGAGCACGACGGCCAGTACGAGGATTACCACGGCAGCTACGAGGAAGGCTTGGCCTGGTGTCATTAGGGGATACTACGGCCCGGTTTCTTCGCTGTCGGTAAGAAAAATCTCGGCAGTGGGCTCCTCCACCCCGGCGTTGAGACGGTTGATCATCTCGCTCCGTGAGGAAGGAGTGCCGAAGGCGGTGACGACATCGTCGGCCAACAACCTGGTTGCACCGGTGGGAACGAGGACGGCACGCATCCGTCGCACGGAAACCAGGGTGGAGCCGTCAGGCCAGGAAATTTCCCGCACAAGCTTGCCATCGGCCATCGACTCGCTTGGCACTCGAAAGTCGTAGTAGCCAGCCCCCGGATCGGTGCGCTGGTCGAGTCGCCGCCGCACCAATTCGCGATCGGTCCGACCGGCCAGGGCCTGGTGGTAGGCACGGACTGCCTCCTCCCTGCGGAACAATCCGAGAAACTGGCCGCTGCCGTCATCGACGACCACTGGCAACCTACCCACGGCTAAACCCGCCATCCGCTCGAGGGCGCGTGACACCTGGGTGGAGGGAGTAACCGTGACTGGTCGTCGGGTCATCACATCGCCCACGGTCATCCCCTCGGCTCCGGTTCCGGCTCGGACAATGTCGCTCACCGTGAGGATGCCGACCAGGTCAGGACCGTCAACCACCACTACCCCGTTGTACCGATAGCGATTCATCTCCCGATGGACATCACCCACCATCTGGTCGGACCGGGCCACCATGTGCGGCTTATGCATCACTTCGCCCACCAGAACCGTGTCGAGCAGATCGACGTCACCGTGGCTCGCGACGGAGATGCCCCGGCGGCGCAGGGCTGCCATATAGATGCTGCCGGGATAGAAGCGCTCGGCCAAGAAGGTGGCGAGGGTGGTGCCCAGCATCAGTGGGAGGATGAGCCCGTAGTCACCACCGCCGGTGACCTCGAAGACGAGCATCATGGCGGTGAGAGGTGCCCTTGCTACGGCCGCCACCATCGTGGCCATCCCGACGACCGCCAGCGCTCCCGGTTCAAGGGTTCCAAAAGACCACACGGGATCGAGCAGACGTCCGGCCGCGGCCCCCAGCACGCCACCGATAAACAGGCTTGGAAAAAACGAGCCCCCGGCCCCACCCGAGGTTGTTGTGAAGGCGGTGGCGATCAGCTTGGCGAAGGCGAGGATTCCTAGTGCCCACCATGCGGCAAGGTCGAGTCTGGCCGTTCCGCCGGTCACCTGTTCGGCCACCTCGGACTCAAACAGGAGCCGCTGGAGAAACTCCTGGCCCGTGCCGAGGATGTCGGGGACGAAGAAGCCGATGGCGGCTACCAGCAGGCCGAATCCCACCGGACGGCGCCACCCGAGCTGCCGCTTGCGCACCGAGCGATCGACCAGGTCGATGAGTCTCAAAAATGCAATCCCAGCGAAAGCAGCCAGCAGGGCCAGGCCGATATAGAGGAAGAGCAACCGGAAGTCGTCGAAGCTGTAAGAGGTGGCCCGCAGGGTCAACTCTGCACCAACCAGGCTCCGGGTAGTGATGGCAGCCACCACCGAGGCGATGACGATCGCCGAGACATGGCGCACCGCAAAGCTGCCGATTATCACCTCGAGGGCAAAGAGCATTCCGGCGATTGGAGCATTGAAGCTGGCGCCGATGCCGGCCCCCGCTCCAGCGGCCACCATGCTGCGGATCTGATCCTCTCCCATCCGGAAGAATCGGGAGACCACCGAGCCGATGGCGGCGCCGATTTGCACGATGGGGCCCTCTCGTCCCCCTGAACCTCCGCCACCGAGGGTCAGAGCAGTTGCCACCATCTTGGCGGGAACCACCCGTCCCCGGATCCGCCCCCCGCGGATGGTCAGACCGGTGACTACCTCGGGAACGCCGTCGCCTTCGATTTCGGGCGCCACCCGTTGCGACACCAACCAGGCCAGCCAGAAACCGAGGGGCACGGCGACAAACACCCACCACCGGGTCCCTCCCGCCCACCCCTCCAGGGCTGCAAACCCGTCTTCGATGCCATCGATGACAAGCACCAGCCCGGCAGCCCCCACCCCAATCCCACCGCCAACCACGGCAGCCACTGCCAGCAAACCGGTGGTTTCTCGTTCAGTGAGGACCTCTACCGCCGGGTGACGACGCCATCGTCCAAGAAAGTCTTTGAGGGTTGCCACTACTAACCCGGCGAGGGTAACCACACCTAGTTAGGTTTTATCGCCGCATGTCGGTTTCCCCCCTGGGTCGCGCCGCGCTGGCGCGTTTTATCTCGCGTGTCGGCGGGGAGGCTGCCTTTTTTGTCGGCATCTGGGGCAAGGCGACGTACGAGTTCCAGGCCACCGCCGCCCAACTGGCGGTGGTGATGGGAGCGTTGGGAGTGGCATCTCTGGTCGGGTCGTTGTGGTCGGGTTACCTGGTAGATCGTTTGGGCCCGCGGCGGGTGTTGGTGGTGTTCGAGATCACGTTTGTACCTGCCGCCCTCGCGGTGACCATGGCAGGAAGCCTGGGCCATTTGACGATTCTGGTATTTCTGATTGGGCTGTTGGGCGCCCCGATCTACACGGCGGTGGCGTCTCTGGGCCCCTATCTGACCGACGATGTGGCCGAACTGACGAGGATCAACAGTTGGCTCGAAGGAGCCGGGTGGGCGGCTTTCATCGTCGGGCCCGCGGCAGGTGCCCTCGCCGTGCGTTATCTCTCACTCGACGCAATCTTTGTTCTCGACGCCGCCACGTCGCTGGTCGGGGCACTGCTCGTGTCGGGCATCCGGTTGCGACCGGTCCTGCCGGCAGAACGGCAAACGGGCTTCCGTGAGGAGGTCACCGCCGGCGCTCGCTATGTCCTCTCGCGAGCGGACCTCCGCTTTGTGTTGCTGGCCGGTTCCAGCGTCTGGCTGGCATTTGGCGCCTTCAGTGCTCTGGAGCCTCTCTTCTACAGGGAGGTTCTAAAGACCGGACCCGAGGCGCTGGGTTGGGTCAACTCCTTGTTCGGGGTTGGCCTGGTGACGGGAACGCTGATGATGCCGAAGTTGCCCGCCTTTTGGCGAAGCACTCGCGGTCTGGCGACCGTCGTAGCGCTCAACGGCCTAGGAGGGTTGATCTACGTGGGAACCGATCGAATGGTCGTGGTGGTGGCCGGGGCCCTGGTCTGGGGAGCGGTGATCGGAGTGATGGTCCCGGTCTATCGAACCATTCTGCAAACCCGGACTCCCCATCATCTGACCGGGCGGGTGCAGGCCGCCAGCCAGACAATGGCTGACTCTCTGCGGCTAGTGCCTTTGCTCGTGGTGCCAGCGCTGGCGGTGCGATACGGGGTGCAACCGGTCCTTATTGTCAATGTGGTCCTCCTGGCGCTGCTCGGGGTGAGTCTGCTCCCCCATGCCCACCGGTACGAGACATCTCCGAAAGCCTCATAGGCTGGCGGGATGTGTAGGTCTATCAAACAACTCCGCGAGGGCAGCGAGGTCGCGACCTCGCCCGAGATCGAAGCCGCCGCCCTCCAGTTCATCCGCAAGATCTCGGGATTCCGCCAGCCGAGCAAACGCAACCAGGAGGCCTTCGAGGATGCCGTCGCCGAGGTGGCGGCTACCGCCGCCCGTCTCCTGGGTCAGGTCACTGCAGGCAGGCCGGCCTGACTTCGGGTGGAACCCGAAGCTTCCCCCGACAACTTTCCGCGGAAGTGGTGGGTGTTTGGCACCGTCGCGGCCGGTGTGTTGCTCGCCACCATCGACGGGAGCATCGTCAACGTCGCCCTCCCCACGCTGGTCGAGGAGTTCGACTCTTCGTTTGCTGTCGTGCAATGGGTGGCGCTCGCATATCTGCTGACCCTGGCTGCCCTCAGCCTTGGAGTCGGTCGACTGGGCGATGTCGTTGGCAAAAAGAAGATCTACGTGGTGGGTATGGCCGCCTTTACCCTCGCCTCGGTCCTGTGTGGCCTGGCACCGGGGATCGAATGGTTGATCATCTTCCGGGTAGTCCAAGCTTTGGGAGCAACCATGATCCTGTCGCTGGGGGCGGCCATCCTCACCGAGGCGTTTCCTGCGAGAGAAAGGGGACGCGCACTCGGCTGGATCGGTACGGCCGTGTCGGTCGGGGTTGTGACCGGGCCGGTGGTAGGTGGGATTCTGTTGTCCTCGTTCTCCTGGCGCTCCATCTTCCTTGTCAACCTGCCGGTCGGGATTGGCGGCACCCTCTTGGCCTGGCGTCATGTGCCGGCCACCCCACCCCACCCCGGGCAACGCTTTGACCTGAAAGGGGCGGTGGTGCTGGGTGGGTCCTTGTTGGCCTTCGCCCTCGGACTGACGATGGCCCAGGAGCGAGGTTTCGAAGATCCCCTGGTCATCGGCCTGCTGGTGGTTTCCGCGTTGACCGGATTCGGGTTCATCCGGATCGAGAAACGCCATCCCCATCCAATGATCGACCTCTCGCTCTTCGCCAACCGCAGGCTGTCCGTCAGCATCACCACCGGCTATGTGACCTTTGTGACGGTGAGCGCCTTCTTCCTTCTCATGCCGTTTTACCTGGAGGGCGTCCTCGGCCTCCCGACCCGGCAAATGGGCCTGGTGATGGCGGCAGGCCCGTTCGCCCTCGGCATCGTCGCTCCGATCGCTGGCAACCTTGCCGACCGTTTCGGCGTGAGGGGTATTTCAATTATCGGGTTGGCGATTCTGACCGTGGCCTATTTCCGCCTCACCGGGTTGTCGGAGGATCTGACCATTCCGAGTTATCTGACGCTCGCGATCCCCATCGGAATCGGAATGGGGCTCTTCCAATCGCCCAACAACGTGGCGATCATGAGCTCGGTCCCGCCGCACTTTCTAGGCATCGGCAGCGGTTTGCTCAACCTCACGAGGTTGCTCGGTCAGATAACCGGAGCCGCCGCCCTGGGAACATTGTTCGCTTCCCGGGTCAGGTCTTATTCGGGAGGGGTCCTTCCCCCGGGAGGTGCGACTTCGGCCTCAACGGCGGCTCAGGTGGCGGGGCTGGGCGACACCTACTTCATCGCGGGATGTCTGCTGGCCCTCGCCACTTTGTTCGGATGGTGGACCCTAAGGGGTGACCAAACCCCCCGTTTTGGTGCGGAGGATCGACACCAGAGGAGCAAAACGACGCGCCAAAACGGAAATTGACCGGGGACCGATCAGCGATTGGTGGCGGTTACCCGGTAGTCGTCAACCGCGTCGTCCCATTCGAGGTTGAGCAGGCCCTTGGTGGCGGCGGCTTTGAGGAACTGGAGGAAACCGCCGTAACCAAACTTCTTCTCCGAGAAGTCGGGGTTGCGTTTGAGCACCTGGTTCTTCAGACCCGAGAGAAGGGGACTGCCGTTTCTCTTCTGCAGGTCCTGAACGACCGCGAGGACGAGTTCGAACGCCTCCTGCTCTCCCCCACCCGACTCCGGGAACTGCACTACGGGATCCCCTGCGGCAGGCCCTTCGGCCAGTTCGACCACGCCCTTTTCGGCGAGATGGCGAAGCAGTTCGCCAAAGGCCCGGAACCCGTAGTCGGCTTCAGAGAAGGTTGAGTCCTTTCGCAGCAAGGCCCGCTTCAACGATGACGCCAACACCGCCTCGCCGCTCGTCCGCTGGAGACCCCCGAGAGTTCTGGTGATCAGGGTGTCGAGATCTTCGGTGCGCTCATCGGTGGTGGCCTCCTCGATTTCGAGGTCGGGTGGAGTGACGGCAGGCCTGGCATCGCTGGCGCGGGCCTCGACCAATTCCAGGTTTTCGTAGAAGAGGAATTCGTCGCACGCAGGAGGCAACAACGCCGAAGTCGATGCCCGCACGCCTACACCTATCACCTTTTTGTTGAGCTCGCGGAGTTTGTGAACCAGGGGCGTGAAATCGGAGTCGCCCGTCCCGATCACGAAGGTGGTGATGTAATCGCGTTCGAAGGCAAGCTCGATGGCGTCGACGGCGAGTTTGATGTCGGCAGCGTTCTTGCGGGAAGCTCCCAGGCGCTGGGGGATCTCGATCAGCTCGACGTGCTGGCGGGTGAGCATCCGCCGATCGTCATCGAACATCGACCAATCGGCATACGCCCGCCTAGCCACCACCCGGCCTCGCTCGGCGAGGGCATCGGCGATCGGCTTGAGGTCGAAGCGCATTCCGCCGAGCGCCTCGCGCGCACCGATCGCCAGGTTCTCGTAGTCGAGAAAGAGGGCGATGCGTTCTTCTTCAGGGGTCATGGACGAAGTCTACGGTGCTCGTACACTCGGAGAGTCCACGGCAAAAGTCATCGAGAAACTAGAGGTCCGAGAATGCGCCCGATCAGAGTGGCAGCCCAACTCCACCCCCAGCACGGCGACTATCCGGGCCTGCGGCGGGCGGTGGCGGAAACCGAGCAGCTCGGCTACGACCTCCTCTACACATGGGATCACTTCCATCCGCTGTATGGCGGGCGCGACGGCCGTCACTTCGAATGCTGGAGCATGTTGGCGGCGTGGGCCGAACAGACCAGCAGTATCGAGATCGGGGCCCTGGTCACCTGCAACTCGTATCGCAACCCCGATCTTCTGGCCGACATGGCCCGGACGGTAGACCACATATCCGGAGGCCGTCTGGTGTTTGGCATCGGCTCCGGTTGGTTCCGCCACGACTACGACCAGTATGGGTATGAGTTCGGCACCGCGCCCTCACGGCTCCGGGACCTGGGCACAGCCCTGCCCCGCATCATCGCCCGTTGGGAAAAGCTGAACCCGGCCCCACTGCGTCGTCCCCCAATCTTGATCGGCGGAGCTGGCGAACAAGTCACCTTGCGGTTGGTGGCTCAATACGCTGACGGCTGGCACGCCAGCTTTCCCGACCATCCCTCCGACTTGGAACCCAAGGTGGCTGCGCTTTTGAAGTGGTGCGACCGGTATGGCCGCGACCCGCAGGCGATCGAATGGGGTCTTGGTATCGAACCAAACGATCTGAGTCGGTTTCTGAGCGCAGATGTGATGACCTACGTCGACATGGGATTCAGCCAGTTCACCCTTGGCTTCAACGGTCCCGAGTGGCAGGTGAGCGACGGTAGGGACTGGTTGAGATGGCGCGACGGAGTCAACCGCAACCGGTTGGTGGCCTCTTGATGGTTCAATAGGATTGAACTGCGCGCCCGTAGCTCAGGGGAATAGAGCGCCGCCGTCCTAAGGCGGGCGTCGGGGGTTCGAATCCCTCCGGGCGCACCAATCCACGTCAATCGCGAATGATTTCGTCCAAGCCCTTCGATCGGATAACGTGGCTCAAAGCGCCTTCGTGTCGGCGTGGAGGGTTTGGTTCGTTGGGCTGACTTCAAGCGTCGATTGATCGGAAGGCCTCTGGCTTCAGACGAGGCGGAGCATCAGTTGCTCCCCAAGTACCTGGCTCTTCCGGTCTTTTCTTCCGATGCCATTTCGTCCGTCTCCTACGCGACCGAAGAGGCCATGTTGGTGCTCGCCCTGGCCGGAGTCGGCGCCCTCTCTTACCTCAGCCCGATCACGCTTGCGATCGCGCTCCTCTTTGTAATTGTGATCGCCGCCCATCCGCCGATGATTCGCGCCTACCCGGGTGGCGGGGGTGCGTTCATGGTCACCTACGAGAATCTCGGCTTGCACGCGGGCGTTACCGCCGCCTCGGCTCTACTCACCGACTACACCTTGACCGTGGCCGTTTCGGTATCGGCGGGGACTGCGGCCATCACCTCGGCTTTCCCGGCCGCCCTCCCCTACCGAGTTTTGATCAGCATCGGAGTCCTCCTGCTCATTACGATCACCAATTTGCGGGGGGCTAAGGAATCGTCTCTGCTCTTCGCGCTTCCAACTTACGCCTTCATCGCGACCGTAATGACGATGATCGTGACCGGGTTTGTTAGATGTGCTGACGGCGTGTGCCCCCAAGCGATCTCAGCTTCGGCCGAACTCATACCCGAAGTTGGGAGCCTGTCGCTCTTTCTCCTGCTCCGCGCTTTTGCGTCGGGCTCAACCGCTCTGACCGGTGTCGAGGCAATCGCCGACGGAGTTCCTGCCTTCCGTCCTCCCAAGGCCAAGAATGCGACAACCACCCTGGTCATGATGGGTGCAATCGCTATCTCGATGTTCCTCGGGATCTCGACACTGGCCCGCCTCTTCAACGTGAGAATCTCTGAAGAAACCGTCGACACTTACGGCACGGTCATCTCCCAACTCGGTAGAGCGGCATTCTCGGAGGGGGCTGGGTTCTGGCTGTTACAGGTGTTCACGGCCGGCATCTTGTTCCTCGCGGCTAACACCGCCTATCAGGACTTTCCGCGCTTGTCTGCGATCCTGGCGCGACACAAGTTGATGCCGCGTCAGCTCCGGAGTCTGGGCGACCGCTTGGTGTTCTCAAATGGTGTTCTAGTCCTGGCGACGGTCGCCGGCTTGTTGATCTGGGTCTTCGATGCCCGCGTGAGTCGCCTTGTGCAGCTGTACGTGGTCGGCGTTTTCCTTTGCTTCACGCTGTCCCAATTTGGGATGGTCAGCCGGTGGTTCCGTACTCGCGAGCCTGGGTGGCGGCGATCGGCCACCATAAACACTATCGGCGGCATCACCACCGCCATCGTCCTGGTGGTAATCGCCTCAGCGAAGTTCACTCATGGGGCGTGGATCGCGATACTCGCGATCGCCGTTGTGGCTGTGGGAATGCTCGGCATCCGGCGGCACTACCTAGGCGTAGCCGATAGGTTGCGGTTGGCCGCCGAGCCACAAGCCCCGATCTCGAACCGAGCAATCGTCTTGGCCAGCCACACCGGCCGGGCTACCCAGCGAGCCATCGAATACGCCGAGATGATCCACCCGGAAGCGATCACCGTGGTTCACGTGGGAGAGCCCGGTGACGAAGACTTGATCGACACCTGGGACCGCCTATATCCAAACCATACGTTGCACCTGCTGGAAAGCGATCAGGGTCGACCCTTTCGAACGTTGCGCGACTACATCGAGGAGCAGGTCGACGCCAGTCCGGAGTCCTTCGTAACCGTGATCATCCCCGAGTTGGTACGGAGACGACGCCTGGGGTCGCTGGTGACCCATCCCCACGGACTGGTCGTCAAGTTGCTGTTGCTCTTTGTTCCGCGAGTAGTGGTCACCGATCTCACTTATCACCGACCCCGGGTGCGCCGCCGCGACGAAATCGCCGACCCCGACCACATCACTCGCCAGGAGGTGGTCGTGCTGACGGCAGACATGACGATTCCGGTGCGACGGGCTCTGGCCTATGTGAAAATGCTCGGTTCCGAGGTGACGGTTGCCGCCCACCTGAACATTGACGAAGAGCAACGCGACCGCTTGCTGATGAGTTGGGACCCCGACCTGGGACCTTTGACGATCCTCGAAAGCCCCTATCGGGGTATCACCCGACCCCTCCTTCGCTACGTTCGCCGCCTGCGCCGGGACGCTCCCGACGCGACTCTCATCCACGTGGTGATCCCTGAGTTCGTGGTGCCCGGATTCTGGAGCCAGATCCTCCACAACCAGACGGCCTTTGCGATCAAAGCCACCCTCATCTTTGAACCGGGGGTGGCAGTCAGCTCGGTCCCGTGGCATCTGGCCACAATCGAGAACGGGACCGAACCAGCCGCCTCCGAGGAATCGAATCCTCATCCCGGGCCGGGAGGTGCTCCAGACCTATAACCTGGGCTCGGTCATGTCCGTCCCCTACTTCGAGCCGCTGACCTATCTCGACTCTTCGTTTCTGGCTCTGGAGACTCCCACGACCCACATGCATGTGGCCGGGGTAGCCATTTTCCAGGCTGAGCCCCTGCGTCAGCCCGCAGGTGGAATCGACATCGAGCGGGTGCGCGGCCACATCATCGGCAAATTGCAATACATCCCACGCTACCGGCAGCGACTGGCGTTTATCCCAGGTCTCAACCGCCCAGTCTGGGTCGATGACGACCATTTCAACTTCGATTTTCATGTTCGCCACACCAGCCTCCCCCGCCCCGGCACCGACGATCAGCTCAAGCGGCTGACCGGGCGGATCGTCAGCCAACAGCTCGACCGGGCCAAGCCCTTGTGGGAACTGTGGGTGGTCGAAGGTCTGGAGAACGATCGGTTTGCGATCATCGCCAAGATCCACCATTGCATGATCGACGGGGTCTCGGGAGTGGACCTGACCACCATCCTCCTCAACGTCGTGCCCACTGCCGAGGTAGAGGTCGCCCCCGAGTGGACGCCCCGGCCGGCTCCCAGCAACAGCCAGCTCGTCGTTGCCGAAGCCGCTCGCGCCGCCCGCCGCACCCTCGACACCCTGACCAACATCCCGACCATGCGAACCAGGGGACGCGAGATGGCATCGGCCCTGGGCGGGAGGGCGCAGGCCGCTTTGGCCTCCCTGCGATCGGGATGGCTGACCACCGCTTCAAGAACTCCTCTCAATCCCGACCTGGGACCCAACCGCCGCTTCGACTGGACCGAGACTCCGCTGGCCGAGGTGAAGGAGATCAAGAACGCCTTAGGGGGATCGGTGAACGACGTGATACTCGCCATCGTGGCGGGGGCATTGAGACAGTTTCTGCTTGAGGATCGGGGATTCCAATTGGCCGACATCGAATTCCGGGTCATGAATCCAGTGTCGACCAGATCAGCCGATCAGCGTGGCGCCCTGGGCAATCAGGTGGCGATGTGGCTCGTCAACCTGCCACTCGCAGAAGCCGATCCGGTGGCCCGACTAAGCCAGATCAAAGCCGAGACAAGCAGGCTCAAGTCGACCAACCAGGCTCTTGGGGCTGCAACGCTGGTCGAGTTGTCCCGGGGAACCCCGCTGACCCTGATTTCTCTCGCCAACCGGGTCGTCGGGCCCCTGATCCGTCCGTTCAATCT
The DNA here is from genome assembly GCA_040905905.1 of Acidimicrobiia bacterium. Taxonomy (GTDB): domain Bacteria; phylum Actinomycetota; class Acidimicrobiia; order Spongiisociales; family ZC4RG35; genus JAICND01. The sequence goes on along the minus strand of JBBDQN010000004.1, from coordinate 21,203 downwards.
GACAGTCACCAATGTGCCCGGGCCGCAGTTTCCGATGTATCTGTTGGAATCGAGGATGGTGGCGAACTACCCGATTGTTCCCCTCTGGTCGCAACATGGTCTGGGCCTGGCCATATTTTCCTTTGACGGTCGTCTGCAGTGGGGAATCCACGCCGATTTCGATGCCATCCCTGACACCGACCGGGTGGCGGTTGCCCTCCAGGATGCCACCGCCGACCTGTTGACGGCAGCCCGGGGCACGAGGGTGGCTTAACCATCCTTTCTTGCGTACATCCAACGCCGTTTTCGGGCGTGTTTCTACGCAAGAACGGACCTAGAGGGTCCTGGCCCTCCTCCGCGTCACCCGCCCAGTACCGCCACTACCAACAAACCGTACGGGCCCGCCACCACTCCGATTCCGACCCGGTCATAAGAGGTGCTAAGCAGGGTGGTTCGGTTGGAAGGTGACTCCATCAGGGCTGTCTGCACCGCTCTGGTGGTGGAAGCCAGGCCGATCGCCTCACCCACAAACGCCAGGCTGACACCTCGCGTCCTCACCCGATCGTTGACGACACCAGTCAGGGGGGAGGCATGAGCCAGGTAGCCATCCCGGTACAACTCGTTGGCATGGACCGAGCCGACCTCGGCCAACTCCTCTGACCAGGCCAACAGGTCGATACCGGCCGTCAGACGCTCGCGGTTGAGCATCACATACAACTCCTCGGCTGACGCAGGGGCAGGTCGCAGGCTCTCGACTGGAACCGGTTCCAGTTCGACTCGCTCGTCTCCTTCCACCACAACCCTCCGACCTCCGGCCAGGTTTTCCAGGAGGACCACCGCCGACGCAACTCTCTCGCCCCCCACCGTGGTGAGAAAGCGGACCGGTACCGAGTCGGGGCCGGCCAGGGCCGAGGCCACCTGCGACTGCTCGATGTCTTCGGACAGGCCACCGATGGGAAAGACCCGGAGGATGGTGAGGATCACCGCCAGCAACAACGCTCCCCAGGCAGCAGCAACAACACTCCCCCCAATGCGGTTGACCAAATTGAGGCCGGGCAGATCCATGATCCTGGTCACCGCGCGGGCAGCGACCGCCAGACCAACGCCCACTCCGGTGAAGAGAACCACGCCGGCGCCGATGCGGGCCCACTCAGAGGTAACACCAAATCGATCGGTCAAGAAGTCCCCGACCGGCCCCGAGAGTCGGAAGGCCACCACCGCTCCCACAACCAGACCGACCAGGTCCAGCAGCTCGCGGATGAGGCCACGGATCCATCCCCGCACAGCCAGCCCGGCCAGATAGACGCCGATGACGAAATCGATCACTTCGAGTGGTGGGTGGTTAGTAATGGGTGGTGGGTTTCAATACTCAAGACTCACCACTCACATCCCACCACTGGGGATCGGGCTTGCTACGCAAGCTCTATCCGCATTCTCTTGTTGGCCTTGCCCTTCGACTCGGTTTTCACCACCCGCACCGAACCGACCTCGAGGGTCGAGCGGACATGAGTGCCACCATCAGCTTGACGGTCCAGGCCAACGATGTCGATGACCCGGATCTCGTTGACGTAGTCAGGGATGAGGTTCACCTTGGTCCGGATCAGATCCGGGTCGGCCAGGGCCTCCTCGCGTGCCAGAAACAAAACCTCGGCCGGATAACCCCGCACCAGTTCCTCGTTGAGAATCCGTTCCACCTCCCGACCGAACTCGACCGACATCGATTCGAGTTCGAAGTCCATACGGGCGACACCCGGCTCCATATTGCCGCCGGTGACCTTGGCGCCGTAGTCCCGCCACACCACCCCTGACAAAGCATGCAGCGCCGTGTGGGTGCGCATAGTCCGATATCGGCGCTCCCAGTCGATCAACCCCTCTATCTCCATACCGGGCTCGAGCGCATCTATCGAGTCAACAATATGGAGAACCTTTCCACCCGCGCGAAAAGTGTCGGTCACCGCCACCTCACCGCCGTCGAATCTGATCACGCCGAGGTCGCCGGGTTGTCCTCCTCCTCGGGCATAGAAGACGGTCCGATCGAGAACCACGCCTTCCGGGATGATTTCCAGAACCTGGCCCTCGGCTGATGCGGTATATGCATCCCGGGCCGCGATCTCCTCAGTCATGTGGACAGACGGTAACCAAACGGCTCGCCGGACATGACTCGGAGGTTTACCCACGGCTATCCTGCCCCGATGCCCTTTGGGGCTATCCGGAAAATGGAAGGAATGAGAGTATGAGACAAACGAAGCACGTGCGGGGGGTTCTCCTCATTGCACTGCTCGGACTGATTCTCGCCGCCTGTGGAGGCACGGGTGGCACAACAACCACCACAGCTGCAGGCGCTACCACGACGACGGCGGCAGGCCCCACAACCACCGGTGGAACGGGTGAGTCGCTGACGTTTGGTGGTCTGCTGCCGGAGACCGGTTCGTTGGCGTTCTTGGGCCCACCGGAGATCGCCGGCGCCCTGTTGGCGGTTGACGACATCAATGCCGCCGGTGGCGTCCTTGGTGCCGATGTGGTCTGGATCCCGGGAGACTCCGGCGATACCTCGGCCGACATTGCCAACCCGACCGTCGACGGACATCTGGCGGCCGGCGTCCACGCCATATTTGGCGCCGCCTCGTCGTCGGTGACCTTCACCGTGATCGACAAGATCACCGGAGCTGGAGTCATCCAGTTCTCGCCAGCTAATACATCGCAGTTGTTGTCAACCTATGACGACAATGGGCTGTATTTCCGGACCGCTCCTTCCGACTTCCTCCAGGGCACGATTCTCGCCGACCTGGTGGCGGCGGATGGCTTGACCGCAGGTGTCATCTATCGCCAGGAGCCATATGGCGAAGGTCTGGCTGAGCGTTTCCGGGAGGTATACGAGTCCCTTGGTGGCGAGGTCGAGCCTTTCATTGCCTATCCACCGGAAGGCGTCACCACCTTTGATGCCGAAGTAGACCAGCTGGTCGAGGCCGACCCTGACGTGATCGTCGTGATCAGCTTCGAGGAGGGCGCCCTCATTCTCGAGACGATGCATGCCCGCGGTATCGGACCGGCGTCGGGCAAGGCCGTATGGGGTGTTGACGGCAACATTGGCGGCCTTCACACCGAGTTGGCAGATCCTTCGATCCTGGCCGGCATGCAGGGAACCACTCCCTCGGTCGACCTGTCGACGATCACCGATTTCACCGCCCGCCTCGACACCATGGTCGACGGTGGACTCGGCGGGATCTACGACTACGGCGCCGAGACCTACGACGCCGTTGTGATCACCGCCCTGGCCGCCGCGGTAGCCGGCAGCCTTGATCCGATCGAGATCGCAGCCCAGATCAACGATGTCACCCGGGGTGGTGAGAAATGCACCACCTTCGCCGCTTGCATCGAACTGATCAACGGTGGAACCACTGACATCGACTACGACGGCATTGGCGGGCCGTATGAGTTCGTCGATGCCGGCGAGCCGGCGGCGGCGTCATATCGAGTCGTCACCCTGGGTGAGAATGGTCCCGACCCTGCTCTGGATATCTACATCCAGGCCGCCCTTACCGAATAATCAACCGATACGACTGACCAGAGGGACCGGCTCACTCGAGCCGGTCCCTCTTTCGGTTGCGATTAACCTTTGATCCATGCCACGCATGGTCGTACTGCTCCCCGCAGGAGTGGCGACCCGGGAGGTCGTCGGGCCCCTTGAGATCCTGCACGAACGCCTGGGACTCGACGTGGTGTGGGCCGGAAGGGAACGCGGTCCTGTTCCGGGTCATGATCCGCCCATGTCGTTCCATGCTGACATCGGATTGACCGCCGTCGACGAGGTTCCCACTCTGATGCTGCTCCCCGGCGGTTTTGGCTCGCTCGAACTCGCATTGGATCAGAGCATCACTGCAGCGCTGCGTCGTCTTTCGGCGCCACCCGCGGTTCTCTTGGCGATCTCTACCGGGTCGCTAGCTCTGGCCGCCGCCGGTTTGCTCAGAGGGCAACGAGTGACTGGGCACTGGCTCTCCCACCCCCATCTTCTGCACTTCGGAGCTAAACCCGTCAACGAAGACGTAGTCACCTCAGGCAGGATCATCACAGCATCCGGCTCAGTGTCGGCAGGATTCGCCGCTCGCTTCGCTGCCGACCTGGCGGCCTATGGCCCCCGCGAAGGACGCGATCCCTCTTCAGTCGACCTTGGCCAGCGTACCTAGGTAGAGCTCGATCACCTTCGGATCGCGCAGCAGCGCTGCACCGGTGTCGGTGTAGGCGTTGCGTCCCTGGTCAAGTACATAACCGCGGTCACAGATCTGAAGACAACGACGGGCATTTTGCTCCACCATGATGATGCTCACGCCAGCCCGGTTGATCTGGCGGGCCCGTATGAAGACCTGATCCTGAAGAGTCGGTGACAAGCCAGCCGAAGGTTCGTCGAGGAGCAAAACCTTCGGTTCCATCATCAGCGCCCGTCCCATGGCCAGCATCTGCCGCTCACCGCCTGAGAGCGAGCCGGCTCGCTGCGAAAGCCTCTCAGCCAGGCGTGGAAAGAGGCCCGTCACGAAGTCGAGCCGCTCGTCGAATTTCTTGGGCTGGAGAAAGGCCCCCATTTGCAGGTTCTCTTCAACACTCAGGCTGGGAAACACGTTGGCTACCTGGGGCACGTATCCCACCCCCCGTGACACCAGTTCGTGAGCCCTCAGGCCGGTAATGTCCTCCCCCTCGAGCAGAACCTTGCCCTCCCTGACCGGGATCAGGCCAAAAAGAGCCTTGAGTAAAGTCGACTTCCCTGCCCCGTTGGGACCGATGATCCCGACCAGCTCTCCTCTCCTTAGTTCGAGATCGACCCCGTTGAGAATGTTGACCTCGGGGACGTAACCGGCGACGACCTTTTGGATGTGGATGAAGAAATCGTCGCTCACGTTGGTTCTGCTCCGGGCTGGTCTAGCTGGGCCTCCGCCTCCTGTATCTCAGCGAGCTGCCGCTCTTCTTGCGCTTCGGTCAGTGGTGCGTCGTGATGGGCTCCCAGATACGCATCGATGACAGCGGGATCCTGACCGATCACCTCTGGCGGGCCTTCCGCAATCACCCGGCCTTCAGACATAACCACCACCCAGTCCGAGATGTCGCGCACCACATCCATGTCGTGTTCAACGAACACAATCGTGATTCCTTGTGAGCGCAGGCTCTTGACGTGTTCAAGGAGAGATTGGGTGAGGGCGGGGTTCACCCCGGCCATGGGTTCGTCGAGCATGACCAAATCCGGTTCGGCCATGAGGGCTCTGGCCATCTCAAGCAGTTTGCGCTGACCGCCCGAAAGAGTCCCGGCGTATTCGTCACGCATATGCGCCAGGCGGAAACGCGATAGGAGGTCCTCGGCCCGGGCCTCGATCTCGCGTTCCTGGCCTCTCCAGAAGATGGGGAGAAACGCCCGGAGAAACGCCTCACCCACCTGTCCCTTGGCCCCCAGTTTCATGTTTTCGATCACGTTGAGCCTGGTGAGGGACTTGGTGAGCTGAAAGGTTCGGACCATGCCCATATTTGCAAGCCGAAAAGGTGAAAACCCGGACACACTCTTTCCATCAAATGTGGTTTCTCCACTATCGGGCTGGTCGAAGCCCGTCAACAGGTTGAAGAACGTGGTCTTGCCCGCACCGTTGGGTCCGATAAGTGCCGTGATGAGTCCACGCTGGATTGAGACCTTATGAACATCCACGGCCATGAGACCTCCGAAGGCTTTCCGCATCCCCTCCACGATCAGAATGGGATCGGGTTTGTCGACACCTGGCTCATACGGCACTCCGGCAAGAGGACCCGGGACGGTATCAACGGGCATCGAGCATCATCTCCTCGCGGCTTCCGAATATGCCCTGGGGTCGATAAACCATCAATACGGCCAGGCCCAGCCCCACGAGCATGAAGCGCACCTGACCGACCTGGGGGCCATCCATGAGCCAGCTGGGGATTGCTCCGGTGGACTGCAAGCCGCGCATGACCCCATCCGTCATCGTCAATAATGCCCAGAAGAGCATCGAGCCAACGATCGGGGACCAGATTCGGCCAACTCCGCCGAGAATCAAGGCTGCCCACAGGAAGAAGGTCTGCACAGGGACGAAATAGTCAGGTTGGACAGTCGAGTTCCCGATGGCCAACAAGATCCCGGCCAGGCCGCCGATCGCCCCGCCCAGCATCAACGACTGCAACTTGTACCAATAAGCGTTCTTTCCGAGGGCCCGGGCTGCATCCTCGTCTTCGCGAATGGCCTTGACCACCCGACCCCAGGGACTGCGCATGAGCTGCCAGATAGCAACTGTGACCAGGATTACCAGAGGCCAACCTATGGTGATCATGAAGAGATTCGGACCGGTGTAGAAGAATGGTCCGAACGAGTAGAGGCGCTCTGTGAAAGGATTCAACTCGTAGAAGGGTGCGGCGAACTGGGTGATGCCGGTGTTCCCACCAGTCCAGGGAGCCAAGGTGGTGGAACGAACCACGATCCGAAACACCTCGGAAGCAGCAATGGTGACGATGGCGAGGTAATCACCACGCAGGCGGAGCGTGGGCACTCCGAGGATGAGGGCGAAAATCAGGGCATAGATGACACCAATCAGCAGACCCAGATAAGGATTTAGTCCGAAGGTAGTTATGGCCATGCCGACCCCGTAACCACCCATCGCCACGAAACCGATATGCCCGAAATTGAGCAGACCCGTGTAGCCGAAGTGAACGTTGAGCCCGATGGTGGCCATGGCAAAGACCATCGCGTTAAGGCCAAACGCCTGGGAAATGGCCTGTTGGAAGATCGAGCTCCAGTTCACCCGATTCGCTCCTTTCTTCCCAGAATGCCCTGGGGCCGGATCAACAAGATCACCGCCATCAGGAGTAGTGCCCCGACACTTCGCAACTCGGACGCAACAAACAGAGTCGAGAGCTGGATGCCCAGTCCGACCAGCAAACATCCAATCAGAGCCCCATACGCCGTGCCCAATCCGCCCAGCGTCACACCGGCAAACATGAGTAGCAAGACGTTGGAGCCGATATCCCACCTGATGACGTCGGACTGACCCAGCAGGACGCCTCCCAGGGCGGCCAGAGCGGCACCAGCCACCCAAACCCATCGGATTACGCGCTGCACGTCGATTCCAGACGAGGCGGCCAGGTCACGGTTGTCCGACACCGCCCTCATGGCCCGACCCACCCGGGTGAGCTGGAGCACCATCCCAACGCCGACCAGGGCCAGGACTGCCACTCCCATCGCAAACAAGTCTTTGGGTGTCACTTCCACCGGTCCGAGGCTGATCGTCTGCTGACCCGGGTAACTACGGAAGAATCGACCCGTACCCTCGAAGACATAAAGGAAGATGTACCTGATGAAGATCCCCAAACCGATCGTCACAACCATTTGGGCGATGAGACCGGTGCCACGACGACGGAGGGGAGCAAAAATTCCAGCGTCGGCTGCCCACCCCACCGCTCCCCCGAGGATCATGGCAAGCACCGTCGAAGTGAAGAAGTCAACACCACCACCCAGAATCCATGGTGCGGTCTCGCTAAAAACCCCACCAAACCCGAGCACGTTGAAGAAGTAGGCGACCAGCATTCCCCAGGTGACCAGTTCGGCGTGAGCAAAGTTGACCAAACCCGTCGTTCCAAAAATCAGGGAGAGCCCGATGGCGGCCATAGCGAGAAACAGACCAAGCTTGATGCCCTCGGTGGAGAGCTGAAGCACCCGCCGCAGGCTGATCCCGGCCCCGACCGGGCCTCCCCCACCGCCTTCTCCGACTGCAAGTTGGAAGACCGCCTGGGCGAATCGTCCGGCTTGCACGTTGACTTCACGGGCGATGTCATCAGGGCTTCGCAGTGAGATGCCCGCGGGAATCGTCGAGGCGTCGATCTCTACCCGATAGACGCTGGGAACCGGAACCGCAATCTGGGCGGTTCCCTCAGCGTCGGTGACCGCCTCCCCGACTACTTGGTCATTGCGGTCGAGAATGACAACCCTCACACCCTCAACCGGGATCCTTTCACCGGCCTCGGGATCGTTAGCCAACACCCGTATCTGTGCGCCCTGCTCGCCCTCCTGGGCAACGCCCGGCAGTGGAGCCAGCCATATCGCCGCGAGGACGATCAGCATCGTCACAGCAGATATGAAACGCGGGCTCGTCCTGGCTTCGAGACGGTTCATGACCTTGTTCACCTGGTGCCCCACGACCGGCCGAATTTACCTGGTGGCAACCTCCCAGGCTGCGCGAGATGGGGGATATCGTCCTATCGGACGAATCTCTACCCCCCGACTTCCGGCTCGGACCCGTCGCCGGCACCCACAACGGCCGGGACGACGGCATGTTCGGCGGTGTCGAACAGCTTTTGCTGACCCGAAGCCTGACGGCGACGGATACCGGCGATGCGATCTGGGGGCGGGGTTACTTCGATCATCTGTTCGGAAGCCTCTGCCCAGGACTGGCCCAAGACCCGAGTGCGCCAGAAGTGCCCGGCGATGATTCGGATGGCGGCTGTGAGCGGCACGGCCACCAACACTCCCAGCAGACCAGCCAAAGCACCGCCCACGATCAGGGCTAACACGATGACCAACGGCGAGAGCTGGACCCGTGCCCTTTGGACAAGCGGGGTGATGATGTGATTGTCGGTCTGCTGGATGGCCGTGAAGATGACCACCGCCAGCAGCGCCTTGGTGACGGAGCCATCAAGAAGTGCGACCAGTGCGGCGAGAGCGCCACCAACGATGGGGCCGGCAAAGGGCACCAGGTTCAAGACACCGGAGAGGATTCCAATGATCGCCCAAAAGGGAAGATCGAGGAAGTAGAGCCCGATCGATGAGGCTACGCCGACGATGAAGGCCACAAGCAGTTGACCCCGGACAAAACTGCCCAAAGCGGTGGTGACCTGACGGGCCACGAACACGGCCTCCTCCCGATACCCGGGAGGAGTGAGTTCGGTCGCCATCTTCTTCGTTCGGGGCAGGTCGATCAACATGTACAACGCCAGTAGCGGGGCCAAAACCAAGACGGCTAGCCCTTCGGCCACACCTCTGATTAGGTGTCCCGCTCCCGACCCGAAGTTCCCAATGACCTCCTGAATGGTGGCCTGATTGGCCGGGTCCTGGATCCAGGCAGCAATGTTGTCGACTGTGAGAATTGGGGCGAGCTCGACCCCGAATCTCTCGCCGATGTCTTCCAACCAGATCACAACGGTGCCGTAAAGATCCGGGAGCGCTGTCGCGAATTCCGTCGCTTGCTGACGGACCAGGGGAACCAGCAAGAATCCGGCGGCAACCAGGAGACCGGCCATCACGAAAAAAGCAAGGAAGGTGCCAGCCACCCGCGGGATGCGGATTCGAACGAGGGAGTTGACGAAGGGGTTCAATAGGAAGACCAGGCCCGCTCCAAAGACGAGTGGCATCCAGATGATGCGAACGCTGTCGGCGATCAGGAAGAAGAGCCATAACAACGCCGCTGCACCGATCGCAGACCAGATGACTAGAGCTACCCGCCGTAAACGGTCGAGCGAGGTCTCGCTTGGCATCGGCGGTCAGTGTACCTACGCCTCTACTATGGAGACCGACGCTCCCTCGATGATCGAGATCACCAGGCCCTCACCTTCTGTGGGGGCGCGGTAGCCACCGTCGACCGCAACCCAGGTGGGCGGGACGTGGGCCTCACCCATAATGAACACAGGGGACAGGGCGGGGATCGTCACCTCAAAGGGACCACCGCTCAACTCGAGGGGGATGGTGGTGGTGTACGAACCGAGCCGCAGCCAGCCATTCCCAGCCGCGCTCACATCAGATAACAGAAGCCCCCTGAGGTCGGCTCCGATGACGCCACCAAGGTTCAGATTCCAGGTTGGCTGAGTGGAGAGAAATATGTGCCAGCCTGCATACCGGAAGAATGGAGTGGTCCCGGCGTCATGTAATGCAACCGAGATCGACTCATCGAGGCTGAGCTCTTCCGCTTCGGCCACTCCGACCTCGCCGCCCCGCCTGATGAACTCCACCGCGTACAAGTGGGGATCGAGTCCGGCCGTCACTTCGAGACGGCCATTCAGGTGCACCTCGAGAGAAGATGAGGCGAAGGTGTCGTCGGGACCCTCGAGTTCGGCGGAGGACGACGGGAGCGGAGGCCAACCATCGGCATGGGCGGCAACGCCCAGGGCCAACCAGGACAAAACGAGAAGCTGCGGCATTGCACCGACCCGCCGCCGCCAGGCGCGGCGAAAACTGACGACGACCACGCCGATCAGGGCCGGGATCAGCCCCGGCCATAACGAGATGAGATCAAGGGCCAACCCGGGGGAGAGAATTGTCGAAGCAACTCCCACCCCACCCGCCACGAGGACCGCCAACAAGACCGCAAGGGAGCCCAACGGCCAGCTACTGCTCGACCGGCTCCATGGAGCCGACACTCAGGACTCGTACGAGTCGCCCAGGACCACGACTATGTCGGCCTCGACCGCGAGATCGGGGTTCTCCTCGATCAGCGCATCGGGGAGTTCGGCCGCCAGCACAAACGCTTCTGCTTCGAATCCGGGGAGGAACCACACCCGTGATCGCTCCAGCAGAGGGCTGTAGTTGTCCGGAGTCAGCATCGTGTAACCGAGGTCGGCAAGCTCATTGCTTACCTGTGTTGCCAGCCCGTCCACCCCGAGAGAGTTGAGGACCAGAACCCGAACCTCGCCCGGTGGTCGGATCGCCAAGGTTGTGGAAGTGGTGGCGGATGTGGTGGTCGACGAAGGAGAAGTGCTGGTAGTGGTCGATGCGATCGTGGTTGAGGTCGGTGTCGCCGTGGTAGAAGTGGATGTGGTCGTAGGGGTGCCGCCCAGGAGAGCGGTCAACCCCAGGTAGACCAGACCGGCCACGACGGCAACTCCTCCGATGATTGTCAGGAAGTCGCCCAGCCGGAAGGGGGCTGCGTGTTTGCCGCTCATATCAGCTCCTGGACGCCTGGATGGCGGAGTCGCGGATCTTCTGTATGCGGCGTACGGTCAAAGGGTCATAGTCCCGGGCGGGGCCATGGTCGATCAACGCCACCAGGTGGCGGTAGTAGTCGGCAGCACTGCAACCAAACCGGGCAGTGATCATCTCGTCCTTGGGGCCCGGCAGTTGCCACCAACCACGTTCAAAATCGAGAATCTCCCGTGAGAACTGGTCCAACATCCCCTGCCAGGGTATCGGTGGGTCGGTTCTACCTCGTGGATTTGAGAGCTGGCGGAGGGAATCGAACCCACGCTCTCCCGCTTACAAGGCGGGTGCTCTACCAACTGAGCTACGCCAGCTAGAGACCAAGAGACTAAGAGAAAAAGAGACAAAGAGACAAGAGGCCCGTCCCTGAGTCTCTTAGTAACTATTTCTCTGAGTCTCTACGTCTCTTAATTTCGAACGCGGCCAGGGCCGCCGCCACTGAAACATTCAGGCTTTCGACCTCGGGCGCCAGGCCGATCCTGACGATGACCTCCAACCGGCTGCGCACCAGGGCCGACAGCCCGGCCCCTTCCGCACCCACCACTATCGCCACCGGTTCGGACAACAACTCCAGACCGAACAACTCCTTTGGGCCAGTTTTGTCGAGCCCCACGCTCCACACCCCTCGTTGATTTAGGCGAGCAAGCGCATCGGGAATCGAGGACACCATGGCGACCGGCAGGAACTCAAAGGCCCCTGCCGCCGCACTAAACGCGGTAGCGGAGAAGGGGGCTGCCCGCCGGTTCGATGCCACCAGACCTGTCATCCCGGCCGCCAGCGACGACCGGGCGATCGCCCCGAGATTGTGGGGATCGACGATGTGATCGAGCACCATTAGCGCAGGTCGGTCGGTCTCGACAAGTTGATCAAGAGTGGCAATGGCAAGGGGCAAGCAGTCGGCCACCAACCCCTGGTGGTGCTCGGTCTCTGCCCGATCCCGGAGCGAGTCAACCTCGTGGACCCGTCCTCGATTGCTCCTCACCACGTCAAGGACGTCCGCCGCAGCCCGGAGGCGTGAGCGCTCTACCCAAAGATCAACAACCCGCCCGCCCTGGGCGGCCGCCCTGACGGCGTTGAGCCCTTCGACCCTAAGGCCGAAACCAGCGGGCGCCATCTGCGGTGTCTTCAACCACGACCCCCATGTCGGCCAATCGATCACGGATCAGATCGGCCTCGGAAAAGTTGCGCTCCGCGCGGGCACGGTCGCGTTCGGCCAGCATCTCGTTCACGATGTCCTCTGTCGCGGGCCGAGTTGGCGGGTCGGTCTGGATGCCGAGCACTGCCGCCATTTCCCGGGCGGCAGCCACAATCGGACCGGCCTCACCCTGAGCGTCCAGGATGCGGTTGGCTTCAGTGACAGCTTCGAACAGGATTGCCAATGCCTCCGGTGTTCCAAAGTCATAACTCATCGCCGCGGCGAAGCGTCCCATCAACTCGGGCTCGGAAATATCGGCTATCTGCGGAGCGCGATGCATTAACCGATAGAGCCGTTGGTATGCCACCCCCGCCGCTGCCAGGAGCTCCTCGCTGAACTCGATCGGAGAGCGGTAGTGAGCACGCAGGAAAAAGAGCCGCAACGGCATCCCACCAAACCGATCGATGGCCTCCGTCAGGTCGATCAAGCGACCGGTGGATTTGGACATCTTCTCGCCCCCCAGATTGACCATGCCGTTGTGTAGCCAGTACCGGGCGAAGGTCTGGCCCGTGGCTCCTTCGGACTGGGCAATTTCGTTTTCGTGGTGGGGAAAAACCAGGTCGGAACCACCGCCGTGGATGTCGAAGGCCTCGCCCAGATAGCGAGCTGCCATGGCCGAACATTCGATGTGCCAACCAGGACGACCCGGCCCCCACGGTGAGTCCCAGGCGGGTTCGCCTGGTTTGGCGGCTTTCCAGAGAGCGAAATCGAGCGGGTCGTGTTTCAGCTCAGATATCTCGACCCGGGCCCCGGCCCGGAGCTCGTCGACTTTGCGCCCCGAGAGTTTGCCGTAGCCCTCAAACGCCCTGACGGCGAAGTAAACGTCTCCGTCCGGAACCGGGTACGCCAGCCCCCGATCAATGAGACGCTCAATCAGCTTCAACATCTCAGGCACGTGCTCGGTCGCCTTCGGTTCAACGTCGGGTGCCAGGACCCCGAGACGTTCGTAGGCATCAGCAAACAACGCCGTCATCCGCTCCGCTCTCTCCGCCACCGACTCTCCGGAGTCCGCCGCGGCGGCAATGATTTTGTCGTCGATGTCGGTGATGTTGCGAACATATTCGACCTGGATTCCTCTCCAGACCAGATAGCGGCGAATCATGTCGAAAACGACCGCGTAACGGCCGTGGCCGAGGTGAGGTTCGGACTGGACAGTGGCCCCACAGACATAGATTGAGATCTCGTCGGGCCGGCGCGGGACGAGTTCGACTACCCCTCGGTGAAGCGTGGAGTGGACCTGCATGGGGCTGGTCAAATGGTAATGGATGCCACTGCCAGGGCCGCCAGGCCCTCAGCTCGTCCGACAAAACCCATGCCGTCGGTGGTGGTTGCCTTGACCGAGACTTCGGCACCCACGACCTCGGTCAACGACGCGGCAATCGCCGAACGGTGTGGGGCCACTCTCAGCTCCTGGGCAATGATGGTGAGGTCGGCATTGAGGACTTGCCATCCAGCCGCCTGCACCATCCGCACGACATCTTCGAGGATCACCATGCTGTCGGCGCCCGCCCACTGCAGATCTCCCGACGGAAAGTGTTCGCCGATGTCACCCAATCCGGCCGCACCCAGGAGTGCATCGGCCAGGGCGTGGGCGGCGATGTCGCCGTCTGAAGTCGCCTCCAGGCCGCGGGAGTCGTCGACAACCACACCTCCGAGTTTGATCGGCGGGGCACCGCCAAAACGGTGGGCATCGATGCCCAACCCCACGCGATACCGGCTCATACCGGAGGCAGAACCGGTTCGTCGATCTTGGGAAGGGCCTTGTCGAGGCGCCGGGTGGCCTCTTCGTCATCCACTTCCAGGCTGAAGGAGAGTTCGGAGATGAGAGTCATACGGGCCTTCGACAACATTCGCTTGAGCGCCGGGGAGATCCCTTTGGTCTGTTGGGCAAAGGTCAGATCGCGCACCACCTCTGCCACCTGGAAGATGTCACCCGAGTACATCTTTTCCGTCAAGACTTTGTACCAGCGGCTCCAGTTGGCTCCCGCCTCTTGGGGTTCCTCTCTGAGTGAGTTGAGAACGTGGCGCGACTGAGTCTTGGAGATGACCGAGCGAACAACTCCATCGATCGTCTCGACAGGAACCATCACAGTCAGTGACTCGGTGGCGATGTCGAGGACGAAATAATCGCGTACCTGGCCACCGAATTCCCTCTTCAATCTTTTGGCCACGGTGGCCGCGCCGTGTTGGGGATGCACAACCTTGTCACCCACCGCGTACCTGGAGCTGATCGGGGCACGTTTGACGGGGGCTGGTTCCTTTTTGGGTTCGGGAGGCGGGGCCGGCTGTTTCTTGGACGAGGCTGGCGGGGCTGCCGACACCTTCTTGGCAGACTTTGCAGCAGGAGCGGCCTTGGTTTTGGCCGACTTTGCCGGCTTTTTTGCGGAAGCCGGAGACGCCTTGGTGGCAGCCTGTTTGACAGGTGCCGCCTTCTTAGCCTGCGGTTTCGGTGCGGGCTTCTTCTTGGCGGCCGCCTTGGGAGCCGGGGTCTTCTTAGCCGGTGTTTTCTTGGCCGGTGTTTTCTTGGCTGGTGTTTTCTTGGCCGGGGTCTTCTTTGCCGGTGTTTTCTTGGCTGGGGCCGGCTTTACAGGCTTTTTGGACGCCGCCTTCTTGGCCGGCGCCTTCTTGGCCGGCGCCTTCTTGGCCGCTGACTTGGGGGCGGCCTTCTTAGCCGCGGCTTTCTTCATCGAGGTGGATTTCTGAGCCAGATCGGTCAGTGTACCCGTCAGTCGGGGTCGGGCTCCGAGGCCGACGCCGCGGCTCGCAACCGATCAAAGTGGCGACGCAATAAGGCGGCCCGGGTGCTGCCGATACCTTCGACCCGAGCCAGCTCGTCGGGGGTGGCCGACAGCATCTTTTCGAATGTGGGGAAGTGATCGAGGATCTCCTCACGGACCGATTCAGGGATCCTCCCCACTCTGGCCAAAGCGCGGACACCAAGAGGTTGGGCAGCATCGTCCAGGTCAGGGAATCCCATCACTTTGCCCACCATGACCGCGTCGTCAAGGTCCTGATCGTCTAACAAAGCCAGAGCCTCGTGGCTCTCGGCATCCGGCGCTGATCGTCGACGGCGGGAGTAGTCAGCCAAGGTGGCGCCGAGCATCTGATCAACTCCCCGCATCAGCTCTGTGAGCTGGACCCTGATGAGGCGGGCCTCCCCTCCCAGGGTCACCGTTTGATGTTCGATGAGACGCCCGATCCGCCTCACCAGTTCGGCCTGCTGGATTACCGTTACCACCGATCGATAGGTTGCCAGCCCGATGACCTCGAGATTGGCAAGTCTCCCGTCGGCGGCATCCAAACGCCTCCGCACTCGTTCCAGCGTTTGCAGATCCTGGTTGACCCGGGCAGCCAGCACATTGGGAAGACCCAATTCGATCTTGTGGCCATCGTGGAACAAGGTTGCCAGGTGTCGCCCTTCGCTAATCGCCACCACGGACTTGCCGGTTTGCAAAGCCAGCCGTTCGGCTGTGCGATGACGCGATCCGGTCTCTTCGGTCGGGATATCGGAGTCGGGAAGGAAGTGGACGTTGGCGGCGAGGATGTGATCCCAATCGTCGTCGAGCACGATTCCCCCGTCCATCTTGGCGAGTTCGGCCAACCGGGGAGCGCTAAAGGAAACCCCCTCTAGGCGAAACCCTCCTGAGCTGATCGCTTCAACGGACGTGTCGTTTCCCAGGACCAGGAGCGCCCCGCTCCCCTGTTGGAGGACCCTCTCGATGGCCTTGCGAACTGGGGTTCCCGGAGCCACCCTCGCAAGCAAATCGAGCAGGCTGGAGTCGGTAGACGGCACGGCCTGCCGAGGCTATCACCTCAGACCGACGGAGAGGAGCGCAGCCATCAAGTCACTGCGGCCGTTGGGGGTGGCGGTGACGAGCCGTTTGATCCCAACCCGTTCGACCTCTTCCCGCCGCCTTAGATCGAAGGGCACCGGTCGCACCTCTCCAGCCAGGCCGACCTCGCCCCAGGCGGCTGTTGATCCAAGTGGTTCACCCATGATCGACGAAGCCAGGGCAAGAGCCACGGCCAGATCACAAGCAGGCTCTTCGATTTTCCAGCCACCGACCACATTGACGTAGATGTCGAGGCCGGCCGACTCCAACCTGGCGTGACGATTTAGCACCGCCAACATTTGGTGAACCCGGTTGGGCTCGACACCACGTACCGAACGACGGGGTTGGGGCAAAGAGGTACGGGCGGCCAGTGCCTGGACCTCGACCAGTATCGACCGTCGGCCCTCGACCGCCGGGAACACCACGGTTCCAGCCACATGGTCTTGCCACCCAGCCAAGAACACACGGGAGGGGTCGGTCACTTCGGCCAGACCTTCACCCTGCATGTCGAACATGCCCACCATATGGGTAGCCCCAAATCGGTTCTTGAGCGACCGCAACGCTCTCAGGCCGTGATCGGGATCGCCTTCGAGCGACAGCACGACGTCCACCATGTGCTCGACGAGTTTGGGGCCGGCAATCGAACCATCTTTGGTCACGTGGCCCACCAGCACAGTGGCTATCTGGTGCTCCTTGGCAAAGCGGATGACACGGGCGGCCGATTCGCGGACCTGAGCCGTCCCGCCGGGAGCGCCTTCGGCGGTGGATGTTCCGACGGTCTGGATCGAGTCGATGACAAGCAGATCGGGGCGGGTGCTTTCGGCGGCGGCCAGTATCCGATCGAGGTTGTCCTCCGCCAGGATCAGAACCTCTTCGTGCCGGATTCCGAGCCGTTCGGCCCGCATCCCCACCTGTTGAGCCGATTCCTCAGCAGTACCGATCAGAACCCTCCCTCCACCGCCTACTAAAGCTCCCGCCACTTGCAGGAGCAACGTGGATTTGCCAACACCGGGCTCGCCCCCGATCAAGACTGTTGAGCCGGCTACCAGTCCTCCCCCAAGCACCCGGTCGAGTTCGCCGATGCCGATCAACTTCCTCAGGTCGACACCGTCGCCCACTTTGGTCAATGGGATCGGCTCTGGGGCCAACCCAACCAAGCGATCGTCAGACTCGACCAGGGCCTCATCCGCCCGGCACTGAGGGCAAAAACCCATCCACTTGACCGAGCGGTAACCACAGACGGAACACCGGTAATTCACGTTGGCCAATGTACGGGATGGGTGCGACAAAACCTTCCACTCGAAGCGTGGCGAGTCACGGCATCAGGGCTTGCGACCGGCCCGGAGATACCAGAGAACAGCCAGTACCACCAACAACAGCGCCATGGCCACCGATCCGACAGTCCATTGTTCGGCGACCTTGATCGCCGCATAGTGCATCGTCGTGGCACAATAACGGCCCCGATGGCACGACACGTTTGCACTAATTGCGGCGCCACCGTGGTCGATGAGGAGTTCTGCCCTACTTGCGGGAGTTGGGTCGACCCCTTGACCGCGGACCGTGGTCGCAAGAGTGACGAATATGAGGAGTTTGACCTGGAAGACCGACCCACCCCGCTTCTAAACAGGATGGGAGATCCCCTTATTTGCCCGTCTTGTGGGGCCAGCAATCCTCCCAACAACCGGCACTGCGAGGAGTGCGGAGCCCGTCTCCGTCAGGGCCCGCTCCCGGCTGCCCCTCGTCCTGCGGTCCAGGCCACCGCTGGAGTACGGGCCGTGGTGGCCCTCTCCGGCCTGCTCGGGGTAGTGATCCTGGCCGCCTTTCTGATCAACCTCTTCAGCGACGAGGACCCTGCCTCTACCACAACTGTTCCGGGTGGCTCCACCACGACGACCAACGACGAACCGGTCGTGCCCGGACAGATCGCCATTCTCAGGGCGACCTGTGTACCAGTCGGTCTCGAGGGTGCGTTCGGCTGCTCCAACCTCATCGACGAGAGCGACGCTGAGTTCCAACTCGGCTGGAACGACCTACCGGCCAACGAACAGATTGTCACGATTACCCTCACCTTTGCCCAGCCGATGGTGGTGGAAAAAATCATCTGGACCAACATCGCCGATGACGAGCGCTTCCGCCGGAACTATCGGGCCAAGAGCCTCATCATCGAAGCAGAAGGCAACCCGGTTCCACATCCCCAGGAATTGAGAAACGAGCCTGGCCTCCAGGAATTCAACTTCGCCGTCATTCGGTCCAATGACATCACGATCACCATCCTCAGCGTTTACCCTGCCGAGGTGGTGGGAGAATTCGAACCGTTTGACGAATTGGCGATCAACGAAATAACCGTGGTTGGGTATCCGGCTCTCGACACCAGCACCACCCCCAGCCAAACCACCGTCCCCACTACGGCTTCGAACTGAGCTGCATCGGCAGAGCTCTGACCCCCCTGAAGACCAGGGAAGGTACCCGATCGAGTTGGGACGGGATCGTGAAGTCGTCAACGCGGCGGGCAAACTCGGTCAATGCCACTTCCATCTCGATCTTGGCCAAAGGCGCCCCAACGCAATAGTGAATACCGCCGCCGAAGGAGACGTACGGATTGTCAATACGCGAAAGGACCAGATCGTCGGGCTCGTCAAAGGTGCTCTCGTCGCGATTGGCTGAACCAAACAACAGACCTACCTTGGTTCCACGCTGAAGACGCTGTTTGGCTTCGCCTTGTCCCCAATCGAGATCCTCCAGCACCCATCGCTCGAACATCTGCAGGGGCGAGTCGTAACGCAGCAGCTCGTCGACCGCCCTGGCGACGCTCGTGTGATTATCTCTCAACCACCGAAACTGTTCCGGATGGGCAGCCAGGGCCACGAGACTGTTGCCGATGCCGTGGACGGTTGCTTCATGTCCGGCATTGAGCACGAGGATGCAGGTCGCCACTAGCTCTTCCTGGCTGAGACGATCCCCCTCGAAACGAGCGGAGATCAAGGCGTCGATCAACTCGTCGCCAGGATGTTGGCGACGAACCGAGAAGTGTTCGGTGAGGTAGTCGGCGAAGTCGGTCACCGCTGCTTCGGCTGCGAGGGCTTCGAGGGGCGTGCATTGTTTGTCGAAGACCCGGACGATGGCGTGGGACCAGGTGACAAGTTGACGTTGATCCTGGGCCGGGACTCCCAGGATCGAGGCGATCATCGCCAGCGGGATCGGGGTGGCATAGTCGGCGATCGCCTCCATCTCGCCGGAATCCAGGGCGGCGTCCATAAGGCTGCTTGCGAGTGCCTCGATCTGGGATTTGTAGCTCTCCGCTGACCTTTTGGTGAAGGCCCCCTGCACCAATCTCCGGATGCGAGTGTGGCGGGGTGGTTCGAGATCGATGAACGAACCACGGATGAATCGGGTCCAGGTGGGCAAACTCGGAGGGTGGGTCCGGTCGTAGAGATCCCGGTCGATCTCCTCGGCGGGGACGGCGTGGGTGACCTCCCGCCCGAACCTGCGGTCTTTGAGAATGCCGGCAACGTCGACATGCCGGGTGAAAAAGGTCAGCTCCCAGTCGTCGTCGTAAAAGGCGGGTGTCTCCGCGCGCAATCGGGCGTAAGCGGGATAAGGGTTGTCCTGAAAGTCGGCGGAATACGGATCGAACAACACCGGCGCTGGGTTGGCCGTCAGGTTTGACCCTTGCGATAGGAAAGGCCGTCGGCCGCGGGCGGCCTTAACCGTTGAGCAAAGAAGATCAAGACCAGCAATACGATCACAAACGGCAGGATGTTGATCCAAACGTCCGGGACGACATCCGTTGTGATGTACCAAAAGGCGAAAATGCCGCTGAGCGCCAGCGCCAGAACCGTATCGGTCCTCTTGCTTCTCCTCAGCGCCCATAAGGCGACGGCGGCAAGCCCGATGGCATTGACCAGGATCAAGCCATGCGAGGCTGAGCCATCGAGGTCGCGTAGCCCGATTCCAAATGGATAACCAAACAGGAGGGCACCACCGAGTACTCCGATCGGCCGCCAGTTGCCGAAAATCAACGCGGCCAATCCGATGAAGCCTCGCCCGGTGGTCTGCCCTTCCAGGTAAATCCCTGACAATTCCGGACTGGCGATGAAAGCTCCTGCCATCCCTGCGAGAGCGCCGCTGATAACCACCCCGATGTACTTGTACCGATATACGTCAATCCCCTGCGCCTCGCCGGCCTCGGGTCTTTCGCCGCAGATCCGCAGTCGCAACCCGAAACGAGTCCGCCAGAGCAGCCAGGCGGTGAGGGGTACCAGCAACACGGCGATCACCGTCACCCACGAGACCCGGGTCATGACTCCTTTGAGGATGTTGGCGACGTCAGAGACGAAGAACCACCGCTGCGTGCCCAACCAGCCGAAGAGGTCGGGAGTGGTCCAGTTGCCGATGGTGCCGCCCGCCAGGAACGGCACCGTTGCGCTGCCAACACCGGGAACCCGGGGCGATTGTGTTATCGACCCCCCGGGGATGTTGGTGAGGATCTCAGATGAGAGGAATCTGGTGATACCGGGGGCCAGGATGTTCACCGCGACACCGGAGATGATGTGGTCGACTCCGAAGGTGACCGTGGCTACCGCATGGAGGAGACCACCCAGGGCTCCTCCGATGATGCCAGCCACGATCCCCCACCACGGTCCGTAGGTGATGGCGCCCCAGGCACCAAACCAGGTGCCAAGGATCATCATGCCTTCGAGACCGATGTTGACAACGCCCGCCCGCTCCGAGTAGAGACCGCCTAACCCTGCCAGGAGAATCGGTATCGCCCAGCGCAGCATGGACTGCGAGGACGTGACCGACGTGAGGCGATCGGTGCCCTCGAAGCCCTGCACCACAGTCAGTAACAGCACTCCCACTGCCGCGTACAGGGCCCAGCGAAGCCAAGCAGGCAGCGCGGCGAAGAGTTTCATGCGGCCACCATCGCTTCGGCCGCGGCACGAGCCTCTTCCTTCTCCCGGGCACGACGGGCGATCTCGTAGGCAACAACCGCAGCAAGGATGATGACGCCCTGCATGATCACGACGATCTCCCGGGACGCGGCCCCGGTGAACTGGAGGACGCCCGAGGACACGTCGAGAAACGCAAAGATCAGCGCCGCGAACATAATGCCGACCGGGTGGTTGCGTCCCAGCAGTGCTACAGCAATCCCGGTGAACCCAAGACCTTTGATCGGGTTGGCGGGGAAATTTCCGATCAGCATGATTTCGGTGAGGCCCACGAGTCCGGCCATCGCCCCCGAGAGAGCCAT
>JBBDQN010000003.1:0-59628 GCA_040905905.1 Acidimicrobiia bacterium | reverse complement strand
ATCACAACACCTCCCATCACCCGGTGTTGCGATCACCCCCTGACAACAAGACGCCTGGGCGCCAAAGAACCTCACCGGGCCCATCCACCGGCGTATCACCAGCAACGTTCGCCTCATTGCTGCTATTGCTTTGACTGCCGGGCCCCTCGACCATGGCCAACCTGACCACCACCCAATCTTCCTGCATTGACCCGCAGCTGGCCGCAGGCTGCATCGATCGCCCGTCCCCGGGTGTTGCGAACGGTCACCGCGACTCCCTGTGCCCGCACGATGCGGACGAATTCCGTGATGGTGGCTGGGTCGGAGGGCCGCTCACGACTCAACGGGGTGGGGTTGAGGGGGATCAGGTTGACATGAGCTCTTAGCCGTTGGGCGATGGCGCCCAGACCCTTCGCCTGGCCGGCGCCGTCGTTCACTCCGGCGATCATGGTCCATTCGATCGACACACGTCGGCGTTTTTTCTCGAAGTATTCGCGGGCCGCCGCTTCCACCTCAGCCAGCGGATAACGCTTGTTGAGAGGCACCAGCTTGCTTCTCAATTCGTCGTCGGAGGCGTGAAGGCTCACTGCCAGGTTTACGGGCCATGGTTCGTCGGCCAGGCGCCTGATTCCTGGAACCACGCCGACGGTGGAGACGGTCAATGACCGGGCCGACACACCCATGACCTCGATCATGCGTCGTAACGCTTCCCGAACTCTGTCGTAGTTGGCCAGCGGCTCACCCATCCCCATGAAGACGACATTGGTGACATGACCCGGGGCGCCGGGCATCCCGATAAGCCGGAGAAATGCTTGCGCGTAGGCAACCTGAGCGACGATCTCACCAGCCTGGAGGTGACGCTCGAAGCCGAACTGGCCGGTCGCACAAAAGGTGCAGCCGAGGGCACATCCCGCCTGACTCGAGACACAAAGGGTTGCCCGGCCCGGGTACCCCATTAACACGGACTCGATGGCAGCGCCGTCGGGGGCCCGGAACAACCACTTGTGTGTGCGTCCGGCATCGGTGCTGCGATCGACCTCCACCTGGAACGGCCACAGGCGGTCCGTGAGGCGATCGCGGATCGATCGCGGCAGGTTGGTCATGGACGATGACTGGAGAACCGGGTGCTGATAGAGCCACTCCCTCAACTGATCGACGCGATACGCGGGCTCGCCGTCGACCAACTCGTCGAGATCTTCGGGTGCGTGGAGGTAGGGCACGGTGGCATGGTACGGGAGAGGGGGACGCCCCCTACACTCGCTCGGGTTCATGTCGACAGCTGTTCGAAAAGGGTGGACCCGGGGTCCATTCGGCTATCGCGATGCCCAATTGGAGTCGGCGGATTTCACCGCCGCCATGACCCTTTTTGTGGCTGGCATTCCCGCCTTGTTGGTGGGTGCGGATCTGGCCGGGGCCGGTATCGGCTTCGGCCAATTGGTCCTCGCCGCCCCCATCGGGGCCCTAATCGGTGCGCTGATCGCCGGTCTCATGGGCCGCAAGGCCTCGGCGAGTGGAGCACCCTCCGTCTATCTCGCTCGACCTGCCTTTGGCTCGTTGGGGGCTGTAGTGTTGACCGTCGTTCGTCTCGTGTTGACCGTTGCTTGGGGAGCGGTGATCCTGTCGGTCTCGGGAGACTGGCTGCAGGGCGCCGCCGCGTCTTTTGGCTTCGCGCTTCCTGAGTTTGCGGGCCCTGCTCTGGTTGCGGTACTCGGAACGATGCTTCTCACGTCGGGTCCGGCGTGGATGGCCGCCATGCTCCTGCGGCGGCGGCTGTTCTGGATTGGCATGGTCGTGGTGGTGGTGGCGGGCTGGCGGGTTCTGGAAGGGACCACAGCTGGACGGGGTGATGCGGTGATCGGCGGTTTCCTCAGTTCGGTTGACGCAGTTTTTGGTCTGGCGGTGCTGTGGCTCGCGGTTGGGGGTGACATCGGAGGCTACGGACATCGTGAGGAAGAGACCGCGACCGGGATCGGATTCGGCTTTGCGGTCGCGTCGCTGGTCTCTGTGCTGGGAGGAGCCGCCTTCGCGGCGAGGGTGGGTGGCTTTCCGACCGATCTTTCGGTGCTCGGTGCCGGCATTCTTGGAGGAGCGATTGCCCTCTTTTGGGTGCTACTCATGGAAAGCGATGGGATCGGCGGCCTGGCTGCTTCTGGAGGGTTCGCCCTCGAGTCGCTGGTCCCCGGGGTGCCTCCGCTGATCCTGGCGTGGTTGGCGACCGGGGCATCGGTGGCGTCGGCGGTTTTCATGCCGATGGAGGATCTGCGGAGTTGGGCCCTGCTCGCCAGCGTGCTCTTTGCCCCCGGGGTCGGAGTAATCCTGGCTGACGCCTACGTCTTGCGGCGGGGCAGTTATATGGCCGATCACCTATATATGTGGCGTGGTGAGTACGGGTTGTTGAACGTGGCCGGCGTGTTGTGCTGGGTGGTGGGGATTCTGGTCTCGGTTTGGGTCCAGCCGGTCGGCCCGCTCTTCGTGCAGGACACCATTAGGGATCTGACCGGTGAAGGGTTTCCCGGGCTGCCGGTTCTGCTGATTGGTCTGTTGACCGCGGGGATTCTCTACATGGGGCTTGGCTGGGTGGTTCTCCGCCGCAGGGCAGGGATGTACCGCCTGCGGGGCGCCTGACCTCAGCTGGGAGGTGTTGAGTCCACCCGGCCGTCGTTGCTGACCGCCCGGAATGTGGGAGGTGTGTCCTCGCGGGTGGGGTTGATCGAGATGAGACGGTCCCGCATGGCCCAGGCAATTCCGGCCAGGCCTCCTATCACTGCCAAAGCTCGCACCAGCCTTTTCATAGGAATAACAGTACCGCCGGGTATCCGGTCTCCCTCGAGCTTGGCTCTATGGTGGCCCGAATGAAGGTTGACTTCTATCTCGCTCCCACCTCCCCTCTGGCGGCGGTGCCGGCGGTGGCCACTCGTGCCGCCCGGCTTGGCTTCGATGGCTTTTTCACCGCCGAAACCACCCATGACCCATTCCTACCTTTGGTTCTTGCCAACCGGGCTGCCCCTGAGCTCCACCTGGGCACTGCCATCGCTGTCGCCTTTCCGCGGTCGCCCACCATCACCGCCCACATCGCCTGGGATCTGGCTGCTCTCAGCGGAGGAAAGTTCATCCTCGGATTGGGTACCCAGGTCAAGGGCCACATCGTCCGTCGCTTTGGCGGGGAGTGGCTGCCACCGGGCCCGCGCATGCGTGACTATCTCCTCGCATTGCGCGCCATCTTTCGGGCGTGGCAGGAAGGCGGTTCCCTCAGCCACGATGGTGAGTTCTACAAGCTCTCTCTGATGACCCCATTCTTCAACCCGGGGCCGATCGAGCATTCGGATGTCCCTCTCGCCATCGCCGGGGTAGGGCCCTACATGTCGAGGCTGGCGGGGGAGTTGTGCCAGGGTTTCCATGTCCACCCGTTCCACACGGTGCGATACCTCGATGAGGTTGTCTTACCCAACATCGCCAAGGGAGCGGCGGGTGCAGGTCGAGACGTCGACGAGGTGCAGCGGATCACGACGGTGTTTGTTGTCACCGGGCGGAACCAGTCGGAGATGGAGCAGGCGATGGGCACGGTTAAGAGCCAGATCGCCTTCTATGCATCGACTCCCAACTACGCCGGAATCCTCGATTTGCACGGCTGGGACTTCGGCGAACAGCTTGGAGCCATGAGCCGCCGTGGACAGTGGACGGAGATGGCCGACCTGATATCCGACGACGTCGTGCAAGAAGTCGCAATAGTGGCTCCACTTGAGGAACTGGGTGGGGCGATCAATGCCCGCTATGGAAACCGTGTGCAACGTATTGGCTATTACGCCCTCGAGGACACCCATGGTTGGACCGACGAAGAGTGGGTCGGCCTGATCACAACTACACGGCAATGACGGCAGAGGTGACGCTGACAACAACAGGTCGCAGAAGTGGAATTCCGCGTGAGGTGACTCTGTACGCGTTCGAGGACGACGACCGGCTAATAGTGGTCGGCTCTTACGGCGGGGCGGCTCGCGATCCCAACTGGGTGCTCAACCTCCGAGCAAAACCGCAAGCTCAGGTTCGCAGAAGAAAGAAGGTCCACGAGGTCAAGGCGCTTGAGGTTGACGGGCCCGAACGCGAACGACTTTGGAAGCTTGTTACCGAGGCGTTTCCGCTGTACGCGACCTACCAGCGAAAGACGAAACGAACCATTCCCCTATTTGCGCTCGAGCCGATCGCCGACGTTTGACCGGTCGGGTTCAAGCGACCGCGGCGGCCGCGGTCGCAACCCGGGGATCGGCCGCCGCGTTGCGTAGTCCGTCCTGATTGACCGTGATAACCGAAACGGGTCCCCAGCCGTGTTGGGTTTCCTGACGACGCACGACCCTGTGGCCGCGGCCCCGAAGGCCTACTTCAACTTCGGACGGGGTGTGATCCTCCAACGCGATCTCGGGCTGGCTGGCTTCGAACTGGTCGATCATCCAGCGG
Organism: Acidimicrobiia bacterium; assembly: GCA_040905905.1. Lineage (GTDB taxonomy): Bacteria > Actinomycetota > Acidimicrobiia > Spongiisociales > ZC4RG35 > JAICND01. The sequence goes on along the minus strand of JBBDQN010000003.1, from coordinate 55,200 downwards.
GGTCGTTGTTGAGCTTCACCCGGGTCGATCCCGGCCCCGAAGAGCCGGATCGCCATCTGCATCAGAAGCTGGGGCTGATAATCACCACCGCGGGTCCCGAGCACTGCTGCGAGTTGTCCGTCTCGCGTCCACAGTGAAGGCGACAGGGTGTGGAGCGGACGCCGGCCTGGCGCCAGACAATTGGGGTGCCCGTCGCGCAAATCGAATCCCGCCCCCCGGTTTTGGAGAAAGAACCCGGCCGCACCGGCACCGATGCCAGAGCCTATTCCCATGAAGTTGGATTGGATGAAAGACACGCCAAGTCCCGCCGCGTCCACTGCACACAAGTAGGCGGTCCCGCCCGGAACCGGCGGTGGAGAAGCGAACGATGAGGAGTGTCTTCGGTCAACCATCGACGCCCTTTGGGTGATCCGGCTCGGGGACGTCAACTCGCCCGGAGGAAGGGGTGCGGTCTCGGGATCGGCTACGACGTTGTTGCGATCCACCGCCATCGATCGGTAGGCCTCGATGGCGAGATGCCAGGCTTGGGGGGTTTCGGGATCGTCTGGTGGGTCAAGCTGGGCAAACACCCCCAACGATGCAAGGGTGAGGTATCCCTGCGAGTTGGGCGGCACCGTCCACCCCGTCAGGCCAAACAAGTCGAGCCCGATCGGAGCAACCCAGATGCCTTCGACTGATGAAAGGTCGTCGGCGGTGATGATGCCACCGGTCGCTTTGGTGATCGCCGCTCCACCGGGGCCGTCATAAAACGCTTGCGGTCCACTGGCCGCGATGGCCTCCAGGGTTGTCGCCAGCCCTGGCCGTACCAACCGGTCTCCCTGTTTGGGGGCATTGCCTCCGGGAAACAGGCCCAGCGCCGCCGATTGGTGGCGAAGCAGATCAGTGCGGGCGCCAACGGCGCGGCTTAGTTCAAACGAGGCCGGAAAACCATCCTTAGCCAGTCTGATGGCTGGCTCGAGAAGCCTCTCCAACCCGAGTCGACCGAAGCGACTGAGAAGTTTGCCCCAACCGTCGACGCAACCGGGAACCGTCACTGACTGGGGATGAAAGGGAGGCATGGTTCGATGACCTTCGCTCCTGAGCAGCTCGGCGTCCGCTCCTGCTCCTGCCCGACCGGAGGCGTTGAGCACCGCTGGCTCAGTCATTCCCGGGCCATGAATCAGCACGAAGAGGTCGCCCCCTATCCCACAGGTCTCCGGTGCGACGACTCCAAGCACCGCGTCGGCGGCGACCATGGCGTCGGCTGCGGTGCCACCGGCTGCAAGTATTTCCATCCCGGCTTGGGTGGCGAGGACGTGGGGGGTGACCACCGCTGCGCCGTAGCCCTGGACCGAGGACATTCTCAGCGACGGAGGTCGGGGATGTGTCGGTTGAGGGCATCGAGGACCGCGCGAACCACGGCCCGGCTCTGGTCACCGCTAGCCAGCGCCGATCCCACCATCAGCCGTTCCACACCTTCACTGACGATCACAACCTGGGCGATGGCAATTGGTCGGGCGCCGAGGGTGGGGATGTCAATCGAGGTGATAGCGAACGCGGTCGCATCCTGGAGGCCCTGGCGGAGTGCCTCGAGGGTGGCTTCGGCCACGAGCCGCAGGCGGGTGCTGTTGGCGGCGGCGCCGGTGACCTCTCCCACCAGGGTGTCGCCGTGCCAGGCAAGGCTGACTGCCACTGACGTCCGGCTCCCATCCATGTGTTCGGCCACGTCGATCACCACCGGTCGATCACCCTGGACCAGATCAGAGTCCGGAAGCTGCACAACCGAAACCACTCGGCGGTCGAGGGTGATGCCGAATGCCGCCTGAGCCAGTGTTTGGACGTCACGTACGACCTGCTTGGCAGCCTTGGCGGTGTCGGTGAGGACATGCACCTCGGTGATAGCGGTGCCATTGCCGATGACGCGGGCGGCCTCCACCCCGGAGAGTCGTCTGAGTTTTTCTTCGAAGTCGCGGAAGTTCACTGCTCCGAGGGTAGTGCCACAGATAGCGCGATTGGTCCCACTCAGTGGTCGGAAACCCCCCAAGTTCCCTTGTTGCCCGCGAAAGTCGGCATTAGGCTCTGGGCCTGGCCGGGCGAGTTGGAGCCCGTTCTCAACGGGCGTTTGGGGCCTTCATTGACAACCAGAGTTCCCAGGGGAAACCCTGGAACAGGCGGGGGACAACCGGCGGCGGCTTCAGCCATGAGTAGACCACCACTAGCGGAGCGGATCCGGTCCATCGAGCCATCAGTGGCAAACGGTGAACCTACAAACAAAACGGTGATCACTAAGGATGAAGGGCAAGCTCGTTCGGATCCTTGCTGCTTTAGGGAGCTTGGCCGCGGCGATCGTGGCCGGCTCCGCAACGATGAAGATCGGCTAAAAGGTGGCCGCCGGTACCCCGCAAATGGCAAAGTTACGTATATCCCCAACATGATCCACCGATGACCGGGCTGACACGGCGACGCATGTTGCTGGCGGCTTCTTACTCCACCCTCGGAGCGGTGGTGCTGGTTGTGGCCGCGCTACACGGCTCGTTCCCGCAGATCTGGCGCTGGGTCGCCTTTGCCGCTGCCTTCGTGATCCTCGAGTTTTATTCGGTCGAGGTCAACGATCGGTTGTTTCAGAGTTCCTCGGTCATGGTGGCCCTCACCGCCGGGGTCGTGTTTGCCCTCGAGGGCAGTTCGGCCGCGCTGGGGATGGCCACGATGGCGGCACTAGGTCCCCTTGTCCCCGCCGACCTGCGCGAACGACGTTGGTTTCAACCGCTGGCCAACTTTGGTCAGATGACGATTTCTGCGGGGGTGGCGGGTTTTGTGCTGGACCTGATCCTGGCCGATGTCGGGTTCGCGACGCGAAGTGACCTGGTGCTTGTCGTGGCTGGTGGAGTTCTAGCCTCCGTGGTCTACGCCACCGTCAACTCGCAGTTGGTGAGGCTGGCGGTCAGGGTGGTTTACGGCTCGCGCGATTTTGTGCCATGGTCGCGGATGACCATTCTGGTCTTCTCCCTCTTGTCGATGGGCATTATCGGCGCCTTGCTCGGCGTCACCATCGTCCTAGCCGATGCAGCCGTTACCCCGCTGATCCTCGCCGTCTATCTGATCGGACATCTCTCTCTTTCAAGCCAGAGTCAGCTCCGCGAGGCACATGAGGCCACTTTGCGCGGGTTCGTCAAGGCGCTCGAAGCCAAAGATCTCTACACCCGCGGCCACACAGAACGGGTGGCCTACTTCGCCCAGCTGACCGGCCGGGAGTTGTCCTTCTCTGGTACCCAGCTCGAACGGCTTCGGTGGGCGGCGCTGATTCACGACGTGGGCAAGCTGGCAGTGCCGGCGGAACTGATCAGGAAAAAGGGCCGTTTGAGCGACGAGGAATACGAGGAGATGCAGGCTCATGCCCATCTGGTGGAAGAGATTCTGGCGGAAGTCGACTTCCTCCAGCCGATGGTGGAGATCGCTTCAGCTCATCACTCTCACTATGACGGCAGTGGTTATGGGGGCTCGGGACATCAACATGGACGGCGGCCGAGTTTGGAGAGCTGCATCCTGGCGGTGGCCGACGCGTTCGATGCCATGACATCCACCCGCAGTTATCGCATGGCCCTATCTCAACACTTCGCTTTTGAGGAGCTGCGGCGACACGCCGGCACCCAGTTCCACCCCGATGTGATCGATGCCCTCGAAAGTGGTTTGGATCGGGTCGGGGAGACCTACGGTTCTCAGAACGTGGATGACGACGAACTTGCCCGACGCCTGGCGGAACAGGAAGCGATGGCCGAAAATGGATGACCATAAGACTGCCACGTGGTCGATGATGTTGTTCCCGATCGGTGCGGTGGCGCTACTGGCCGCCAATCTCGGCCGTGTCAACTGGGATCCGCTGGAGGTGTTGATAGCCGCGGCAGGTCTGGGTCTCGGTATGCAGTTCAAGGTCCCTGCCTCCTCGGGCAACCCCTTCGCGCCGGGTCTGGCGGTGGGAGCCGCTGCCCCCATCTTCTTCAGAGAGGGTGAGACGACTGCCCTCGCCGCGGTTCTCGTCGTCTACGCCGTGGGGTTGTTGCTGGGGTGGTTGCTCCTGTTGGCGCGTAACGACCAAACCGGGCTCGACGAAGCCATGTTGCGCAGGTTGCTGGGCTTGACCGCGTATGCCCTCGTTTTCGCCTGGATTCGTAACCTCGAAGTAGGGATGGTGAGCGATGAGTGGAGGGTGGCGCCGCCGTTGCTTGCCGGGACGGTTGTGTGGTTCCTGGTCGAAGCGATGTTGTGGGTTCAGTTCCGGATAGGGCCCCGTGAGTTGTCCCGTCGTTATCTCACCAGGGCGTTGTTGAGTGATGTCAATGTCTTCGTCAGCCTTATCGCCACCGGCGCACTCTTTGCCCTGGCTTCGGCCTCCCTGTCGATCGGTGCCCTTTGGGCGGTGGGTGTGGCCGGTCTGCCGTATATGTTTGCCCACTCGGCCTTTCGTCGGTTCCAGACCATCCGGCGCACCTATCGCCAAACCATCCGGGCCCTGGCCCGCATACCCGAGGTAGCCGGGCTGGGGACCGATGGGCACGCCGACCGCACGGTTGAACTTGCGTTGGCGGTTGGAAAGGACCTCGGCCTGTCGAGGAGCGAGATGGATGACCTCGAATACGCGGCGCTTATGCACGACATCGGGCGGATAACTCTCACCGAGCCAGCCATTCTCCGCATCGGCTACACAGACGATGACATCGCTCGCTGGGGAGCAGAGATCATCTCGCAAGCGCCTTACCTGGATCGCATCGCCGACCACGTCCGGCGTTTGCACGAGCCCTACCGCAAACCGGGCGAGCAAGTCGACCCTTCGATCTCGATGATCTCCAAGGTGGTGCGGGCGACCAGCGCTTACGACCATCTCGTCTCAGATCGGAGCCTCTCCGCGTTGCAGTCCATTGAAGTGTTGCATCAAGGTGCGGCTTACGACTTCGATCCCGAGGTGGTCGGAGCATTGCGAAGGGTCCTGGAGAGGCGGCGGGCATTTCAGCCGGGGGTCAACCATCCCTCCCGGTTGCCAACGCTCACCGCTACAGATCAGTAACGAGACGCAGATCCGGCTTTGGCCCGGGCTCCTCTTTTGAACCAGCGGATCGGGCGACGTAGTTCCGATTCGATGAACCAGCCCAACCCCACCGCCAGGAACACGTCGCCCAAAGAAATCACCTGACCGGCTCCGGCTATCCGCAAAGGGATGACATCGGCCAGGAACACCAGACGCGAGCTGTTGTCAAGCACGACGTGTTTGTAGCTCTCGGTGATGACGGGGCTGCCGGGCGCAAATCCGGAGGCCACCTCGGCTGCGCCGGCAAGCACGGGCATGCCACCATTCACTGCGATCACCGTGAGATTCATGAGTATTCCGAGACCAGCCAGCCAGAGCCCGGGTTTGTCGCGGTTGCGCAGCACCAAACCCAACAGGATGACGTAGCTGACCAGGATCAGAGCGACGCCCCAGCCGGCTGCCTCGCGGGGAAGCAATTGGGCTACGCCGACCTGAAACAGGAATCCCACCGGAAGCAGCCACCACGAACGAAGGTGAATGTCACCCAGGTTCAACATTCGGCCCCCGCGCACCACGGCGATTCCCATAGAGAGGACGAGGACCACGGCCAGCCATAGCATGAGGCGACGCTATCACACAGAGGGAGTTGAGCCAGATGGTGAGATATGAGGTGGATGGGCCGAGGGCCACGATCACCATCGACGAGCCCGAGCGCCGCAATCCATTGTCGACCGAGACCATGGCGGCCTTGGTCACCAACACGAAACGGGCGATCGCCGATGAATCGGTTCGGGTCATCGTTTACACCGGGGCGGGCGATCAGGCCTTCTCTGCCGGAGGTGACCTTTCCTCCGGATTTGTCGACGATCCGATCGGGCTTCATGCTGCGAGGGGGGCGATGGCGGACCTGATCCGAACGATGTGGCGGGCGGGGAAACCGACCGTCGCCCGAGTCAACGGTCACGCCCTGGCCGGAGGATTTGGACTGGCGGTGGCGTGCGACATCACCATCGCCGCCGACGATGTGAAGTTGGGGATGCCCGAGATCAAAGTTGGATTGTGGCCGATGATGATCTCGGTACCTGTGCAGAGAGCGATGCCCTTCAAGGCCGCACTCGAATTGATGATGACCGGTCGGCTGATGGGGGCAGCTGAAGCTCTCGCATTGGGTGCCGTCTCGCGGGTCGTGCCGCGAACCGAGCTCGATGTTGCAGTTGACGCCGTCGTTGCATCGCTGGCCGCCCAAAGCCCGGCCGTGATGATGTTGGGTCGCGACGCGTATTACGAAGTGGCAGGGTTGGGCTACGACGCCGCCTTCGACCTTCTCCAAGCGGGGCTCACGGCGGTGTCCTTGACGGCCGATTCGCGCGAGGGCATTCGCGCCTTTGCAGAGAAACGAGACCCGACCTGGACGGGCAGGTGACCTAACGCTGAACACTCGACCTGGGGTAGCCTGACCGGATGAAAAGGGTCTTGCGAGTGATGGGTTTCACTCTCATTGGGGCGGGCGGCCTCGTCCTCGCCTTCCTCGTATATCAGTTGTTCATTACAGATCTGATCAATGCCAGGTCACAAGATCGAGCGACGGTCGAACTGGTCCAGGTGCTGGTTGAACGCCGCCAGGATCTCGCCACCACGACCACGACCGCGCCCGATTCCGTTACTTCGACGACAACCACCCTTGAGCCGGTTCTAATGCGCGAACCGGCTGGCGTCGAAGGCCAACCCCTTGGTCTGCTCATCATCGACAAGATCGAATTGGAGGCCGTGTTGTTCGAAGGGGTCGACCGCAAGACGCTAAAGCAGGGACCAGGCCATATGCCCTGGACACCGCTTCCGGGCCAACCGGGCAACGCCGTGCTTAGTGGTCACCGCACCACCTATGGACGTCCCTTTTATGAACTCGATCAGCTGGTGGTGGGTGACGAGATCGAGGTCGAGACGGCCATCGGCGTGAGCGTCTACGAAGTCAGGGTGATCGATATCGTCGCCCCCACCGATGTCTATGTGACCGATCCCATCCCCGGCGCCTGGCTCACCCTCACCACCTGCCACCCGCGGTTCTCGGCTGCCGAGCGCCTGGTGATTCAGGCCGAACTGGTCTCGGGGCCGAACCTTGAATTCGTCGAGACGCTGGCCACGGCCGCCGCCTCGCGGGATGCGGCGTGAACAGGGGACCCCGTTTCGTGCTGATCGCCCTCGGTGTGGCCGTTGGGATCGTGGTCCTGTACTTCCTGTTCGAATGGGCTGGTGATTTCCTTGACAGCGGTGGCGCCATAGGTGCGTAAAAGCATCTGATCGTTAGGCTCCTCCCGGTGTCGTTCCTGAGTCGCAAACGTGACGATCTGGCGGAGAAGGGCATCGATCCCAAACGGGTACCTCCGGGCCAGTATCTGACGGATCGCTTCCCGGTTCTTCATGCCGGAGTGACGCCGCGGGTCAATCTCTCGAGCTGGGACTTCCAGGTCAGCGGCTTGGTCGAGGCGCCGGTCGCGTGGTCCTATGACGAAATCCGGTCAATGCCGCCAGTCAGCCGCACGGTCGACATCCATTGTGTTACTAAGTGGTCGAAGCTCGACACTCTGTGGGAAGGGGTGTCGGTGGCAGAAGTCATGAGCCGCATCGTCCTGCAACCGGGAGTCACCCATGTACTGGTGTCGGCCGAACATGGTTTCACTGCCAACATTCCTCTGGCGGACTTCCTGGCCGAATCCAACATGCTGGCCTACCGCTACGACGGGGTCGACCTCGAACCGGACCACGGTTGGCCGTTGCGATTGCTGGTCCCCCACCTATATTTCTGGAAGTCCGTGAAATGGGTCAGGGGTTTGCAGTTCCTCGACCACGACACCCCCGGTTTCTGGGAGCGCAACGGCTACCACATGTATGGGGACCCCTGGCGCGAACAGCGCTACTGGGGCGACTAAGACCTAATCAACTGAACGGTCAAGAGGCCGCCATCTGCCTGAGGACATAGTGAAGGATGCCGCCGTGGCGCAGGTATTCCACCTCGATCGGCGTGTCCACACGGGCAATCATCGGGAACGCAACCTGTTTGCCCTTGTCGTTCATTGCAGTCACGGTTAGTTCTTGGTGCGGTGTCAACGAGTCTGTTAGGTCGATCGAAAGGTGTTCGTGTCCGTCGAGGCCATAGCTCCTGGCCGTTTCACCGCGCCGGAACTCGAGCGGCAGCACCCCCATCATCACCAGATTGGAGCGGTGGATGCGTTCGAAGCTCTCGGCCAAGACTGCCTTGACTCCCAATAGGAACGTCCCCTTGGCCGCCCAATCTCGCGACGAGCCCATCCCGTAGTCCTGACCCGCCATGACCAACAACGGGATGCCCAGCGACTGATAGTTGACCGCGGCGTCATAGATCGGTTTCACCGTATTGTCGAGAAAGTCGGTGGTGAATCCTCCCTCGGTGCCCGGGGCAAGTTCGTTGCGGACCCTTACGTTGGCAAATGTCCCCCTGGTCATCACCCGGTCGTTCCCGCGCCGCGATCCGTAGGAGTTGAAGAGCGCCGGCTGCACTCCCTGCTCGATCAGATATCGGCCCGCCGGGGAGTCGGGTTTGATCGCACCGGCAGGACTGATGTGGTCGGTGGTGACGGAGTCGCCGACTTTGACCAGGACCCTGGCGCCCACGATCGGCTGCAAAGGCGCCACCTCCGGACTGAGGCTGAGGAAGAATGGAGGTTCCTGGATGTAGGTCGAGGCAGGGTTCCATTGATAGAGGTCGCCCCCTGCCGTGGTGATGGTGCGCCACTCATCTGAGCCCGTGAAGACGTCGGCGTACTTCTCGGTGAACTGGCTTCGGGTGACGTGCTCGGCCACCAGTCGAACGATCTCTTCCTGGCTCGGCCAGAGGTCTCGCAAGTAGACGCCTGACCCCGGGATCGGCTCGGTCAACGGGTCCCAGTCCACTGTTCCGGCGAGTGCGTAAGCAACCACCAGAGGGGGAGAGGCCAGATAGTTGGCACGCACGTCCGGTGAGATCCGGCCCTCAAAGTTGCGGTTGCCCGAGAGCACCGAGGCGGCCACCAGGCCACGGGCGTTGATGGCCTCGGAGATCTCGGGGGGCAAAGGGCCGGAGTTGCCGATACAGGTGGTGCAGCCGTATCCCACGACATAGAACCCCGTGGCTTCCAGGTCATCGAGCAAACCGGCCGAGCGCAGGTACTCGGTGACGACCTGGGATCCCGGCGCGAGTGAGGTCTTCACCCACGGTTTGGGAAGGAGCCCTTTCTGTCGGGCTGCCCGTGCGACCAGACCGGCAGCCATCATCACCTCCGGGTTCGAGGTGTTGGTACAGGAGGTGATAGCAGCTATCACGACGTCGCCGTCGGCGAGCTGATAGACGCCATTCGGCGCCGACACAGCGACCTTTTCGACTGCTTTGCGTCCAAAGCTCGAACCGAAGTGATCGCGCCAATTTTGTTTCATGCCCGACAGGTCGACGCGGTCCTGGGGCCGCTTCGGTCCTGCCAAGGCAGGCTCAACTGTCCCGAGATCGAGTTCCAACTCAGCGCTGTAAACGATCGAGTTGGTGTTATCCCTCCACAAACCCTGGACCCGGTAATAGTGCTCGACGGTCTCACAGAGAGCTTCCGGTCGGCCGGTAAACCGGAGGTAGTCGATCGTCTGTTGGTCGACGGGAAAGAACCCAACGGTCGCCCCGTATTCTGGAGCCATGTTGGCGATGGTGGCCCGGTTGGCCACGGGCATCTCGTCCAGACCCGGTCCGAAGAACTCGACGAACCGGCCGACAACCCCGTATTTACGCAGCATCTCGGTGACCCGCAGGACCAGATCGGTGGCGGTCGAGCCTTCCTTCAGTCGCCCGATGAGGCGAAATCCGACAACCTCGGGCAACAGCAGCGAGATCGGTTGACCCAACATGGCTGCCTCTGCTTCGATGCCCCCGACACCCCACCCGAGCACTCCTAAACCGTTGATCATCGTGGTGTGCGAGTCCGTCCCGACCAGTGAGTCGGGAAACAGCCAGGTGCCATCGTCCCACACCACCCTTGCCAGGTACTCGAGATTGACCTGATGAACGATCCCGGTGGCCGGAGGCACGACCCGGAAGTTGGAAAAGGCGCTCTGGCCCCACTTCAGGAACTCGTAACGCTCCTGATTGCGTTCGAACTCCTTCCGGCTGTTGATGAGCAGCGCATCTGGCCTCCCAAAAGCGTCGACTTGAACCGAGTGGTCCACCACCAGGTCACACTCAACCCCAGGGTTGACTCTTGCCGCGGCCTGCGGACGCCCGGTCATGCGAACGATGGCGGATCGCATCGCAGCCAGGTCAACCACGGCCGGGACACCCGTGAAGTCCTGGAGGACCACCCTCCCTGGAATAAATGGCACCTCGGCCTCGGTCATGGCCCGTGCCTGATAGGAAGCGATCCTGTCGATGTCCGACTGATGAAAGAGACGACCGTCGAGACGGCGCAGGGCGGCCTCCAGCAAAACCCTGATCGAATATGGAAGCTCGCCCGCGCGCTCGATGCTCGCCAAGGGCGCGATCAATCGCTGACCTAGCGGGGTCTCGAGGACGCTGGGCTTCATGATTGCCTTTCGCAAAACCTGTCTGTGAGCCGAGTCTACTGACGGGTCCTTACCGATCATTTGGGGTCAATGGGCGAAACATCGGCCTGATTTGTGCACAGGAAAACTCTCGCTTTGTTGTGGTCCGGATAGGCTCGACCGCCGTGTCCGCTGACATTCGCAGCCCCCGCGCCGAAGCCCAGGCGATGATGCCCCCAGGTCATCAAGCTCGGGTCCTGGAACCGTCGCCTCCGGCAAGTCATGACGGCGAGTTTGCCGACGACCCGACCGACCGGGGCAATGTCGCCCCCGGCACCACAGTGGTGTCCCCGGTTGCCTCAGGAGACCGAACCTGGGTCGAGTTCACAGACAAACAGCCCCATCTTCAAGAGTGGGCACGCCAGCGCTGGCTCGGCCCCTGGCCCCGACTGGCACCTTTGCCGGCGGAGTTTGTGCAGACCAGGGACGCTCTGCATCAGCTGGCGTATTTCGTTCTGGCTCCCGCCCGTCACCGCGCCAATACAAAGATCGGGTTGCGTCCCACGATGGGAGGGTTGGGCACGCCGTTCTTCGGCGATGACATGCAGGTGCGCATCGATGGCCTCGACCTGGTAGTCCAGGATCGAGACAGCGCGAAGCGCAGTCGGCTGACCACGATCGCGGCGGCGTGTGAGGCAGTCGGCATCACCTATCGACCCGATTGGTTCCCACGATTTCGCGACCCGCTTTCTCCGATGGACCCCGACGAGCCGTTGATGCTGGCCGCTTCGGCCACGATGGCGGCGGCGGCATTGTTTGGATTTGGCACCTGGATCCTCGAAGAGTTGCGGGCGACGGCACCTGTTCGCGACCAACCTTCGCGGGTACAGCTCTGGCCCGAACACTTCGACCTGGCGGTCGATCTGGGGAATCCGGAGGCAGGCGCGCGGGCTTCCATCGGAATTTCGCTGGGAGACGCCCATCATCGCGAGCCCTACCTGTACGTCTCCGCCTGGGGTGAGATCGATCGTTCCCACCCGATTTGGAACGACCCCAACTTCAACGGCGCCAGTCTGGCTTACTCCGAGTTCGTTGAGTCCGACGATCAGCGGGAAACAGCCCTCACCTTCTACCGCCGGGTCAAGGTTGTGCTGGACGGTTGAGGTCAGCTCCGGTTGTTGATTGTCACCGGAACCCGGGTGACACAATCTTCATCAAGCCCGCGATGGGGAATCACCACCGGATTGCAAGCGTGATGAAGCGCCCCCATGATTCCGGATACCATCCCGCGATCGAGTGAGCAGACCACTTCCGGATGCCCGGTAGCGGCTTCGCCAAACGGGCAATGGGAGGTGAGCATCACCTGGGCGGTGGCATCGGCGCTCACCTCGAATCCGACCCCACTCATCACCTTGACCAGGGCGGCGAGGACTTCTTCATAACCGGGGTCGTCGGGGGCGCCGATGGAAGCAGCCAGCTCCTGGCCGTATTCGCGTCCGACCTGTTCGGCAATGCCAGCGATGTCTTCGGGCTGGACCCGATCGAGCACCCGCACCAAGAGCTCAACCAGGAGGTCGTAGCGGCGGCCCGGATGAAGAGAAACGCCTTTGGTGGTTGCTTCGAAACACTTGGCGGGCCGCCCGGCTCCGGGTCCAGTGCGGCCGCTGCGGCGCTGGTGGGTGACCCTGAGGTAGCCGTCGTCGGCCAGCCGATCGAGGTGATGACGGGCAACGTTGGGGTGGATCGAAAAGAGCTCGGCGATCTGTGAACTGGTCAAGGGTTCGGGACTTTGACGCACGGCCAGATAGATACCCCGGCGAGTCGGATCACCCAATGATGAGGCGAGATCGCCGATGCTGCGGTCCAGAGATTCAAGACTCGAATGGCTCATCGCCACCCGAAACTATAGTGACCAAGGCTTTCTACCCACTATCTCCGTAGGGGAAATCATGGCCATCGCCGAGGACATCCAGCGCGCCCTGTCAGGGGTGATCGAGCCCCTGTTCAACCGCACCCTCGGCGACCTCGGTCTGGTCGGCGAGATCGAAAAGCCGCTGTTCGGACGCCCCAAAACCGTCGTGAAGTTGCCGGTTCCCAACTATCCCTACCGCGACGAGCTCCTCGCCAGGGTGGAGTCGGCCCTGGCCGGACGGGCAGAGATCACCACGTCGGTTATCGACGACGACGCCCGCACGACCCTCATGACGGGACTGCGGGACGCGGCCGGTCCCCAAGTCGGCAAGTCCGGCTCGCCCACCAGGGTGATCGCCGTGTCGTCGGGCAAGGGCGGCGTGGGGAAGTCCTCGGTTACCACCAACCTGGCAGTGGCCCTGGTTGGTCGGGGCCACACAGTCGGAGTGATCGACGCCGACATCTGGGGATTCTCGATTCCCCGCATGCTCGGGGTCCTGCATCAACCGGTGGTCATCGACCAGTCCATCATGCCTCCGGTTGCCCACGGAGTGAAAGCCATGTCGATGGACTACTTTGTCCCCGAGGACAAGGCGGTGGTGTGGAGAGGCCCGATGCTGCACAAGGCGATCGAGCAGTTCCTGACCGATGTCTTCTGGGACTCGCCCGGGTTTCTGATCGTCGATATGCCGCCTGGCACCGGTGACATCGCTATCTCGATGAGCCAGTTCCTTCCCCGTGCCCAGGTGCTGCTGGTCACCACTCCCCAACCCACCGCCCAACGTGTAGCCAGACGAGCGGCACTCATGGCTGACACCGTGAACCAGGAAGTGATGGGGGTGGTCGAGAACATGAGTTGGTTCACGGCTGACGATGGCAAGCGCTATCAGCTCTTTGGAGAGGGTGGAGGAGCCGCATTGGCCGAGGAAATCGGTGTCCCCCTCTTGGCACAGATCCCGCTGCTACCTGCCATGCGGGAAGGGGCCGACCACGGCCAACCGGTGACCCTGGCGGCCCCTGGAAGCGAAGCTGCCAGTGCTTTCGACGACCTGGCAGGTCAAGTCGAACAACGGAGACCGCGGGTCCGCAGCCATCCTCAGCTGGTCATCAAGGGGTGAAGTCGAACCCTCCGAATTCGGCAGAGGTGACAATGCCAACCGGAATCAGGACCAGAAAAACCAGGATAAGGATGATGATTGCCAGTCCCAAGAGCACGGTGCCGACGATCCCGCATATCTTCCCGGCCTGGGCCATTCCCTGACCCTCGGGAGAACGGCGGCCCTCGGTGATCGCCTTGAGTTCGTCGTTTCCCATCTTCCAGGCGAAGGGACCGAGAATCTGACAGATCACGATCGAGAGGATGCCGAGGACCAGGATCGTGACGGCCTGGCTCTGCTCGGGATACCCCGCTTGCGGTTCCGTGGTCACGTTTTCATCTCCTGTCTCAAACGGGGGGCAGTGTCCCGGTGGCGATTCGAGTAAACCATACGCCCAAGGCCAGCACGCCTGCCGCCATCAGAGCCAGGTTTACCATTTTCAACGACGGGGCCGACCAGCCCCACTTTTGTTTGCCGACCAGCCACACGATTCCTACGGCGCCCGCCAGGGCCAAAACCAGCGACAGCGGGTGATAGTCGATGGCTTGGCCGAGGTCGCCCCGGACCAGATAGGCCAAAGCCCGGGTCATGCCGCACCCAGGGCAGGCGTGCCCGGTCAGCAGGGCAAAGGGACAGATCGTGGGTCCATCGTCGGTTGGTGTCCACGCCAACAGGACAGCCAGAGCGAAAGGGCCCAGCCAGTACACCCAGCGAGAGGGCTTCTTCAATTAAGCCCTGCAAACGGCAATACCAATGCTCCCGTCATGCTCAGGACGGCGCCGAGGAGCCATAGACCGATACCAACCATGCCAATGACTTTTCCAATATTGGCGGTAGACCGGTTCTGGGGTGGACGCCGACCCTCGTCGATGGCCTGTATTTCGTTGTTGCCCATCACCCAGGCGGCGATGCCTAAAGCTCCACAGCAGGCGATGCTGAGTATCCCTAGGACCAGGATGGTCGTTGATTGGCTCGCTTCCGGGTAGGCCTGGGCGGGGACAGTCACGATCGATCAACCTCCTGGCGCACGAGACTACAAATTCAGATCGACCCGATGCCGCGCCGAAGTGCCTCGGTCATCTCCTCCACATGTGAAGGTGTGAACACTAACGGGGGCGAGATCTGCAGCCCGTTGCCGGCGATGGCCCGGGTGATGACACCAAGTTCCCTCACTGCGGCCGTGATCCTCGGTGCCAAGGTTGGGTCATCGGGGTCGAGTTGCACCGCGGCCATGGCTCCCGTGCCGGCCCTGATGCCGGTCACCGGGGTGAGGTGCTCGAGGCTTGCAAGGGCCTGGGCCAACTCGTTCTCCAGCTCGTTCGCCCGGGCGAAAACAGATTCCTCCTGGTAGATGCGACAGACCGCCAGACCGGCCGCGCAGGCTGAGGCATGGCCCGAATAGGTGTAACCGTGCCGCCACATGACACCCGGCGTCTCGAAGAAAGGCGCGGCGACGTTGGGCGCGGCAACGACACCACCTAAGGGCTGGTAACCGGCTGTCACCCCCTTGGCGAACAGAATCAGGTCCGGTTCGAGGTTGAAACGATTGGCCCCAAACCAGTCGCCCAGCCGGCCAAAACCGGTGATCACTTCGTCGGAGATGAAGAGACCTCCCGCTTGCCGGACCAGGTCCCGCACGCCCAGCAAATAGTCGAGGGGCACCGGCCGCACCCCGCCCGCCCCGATTACCGGTTCACAGAACAGGCCGGCAATTCTGTCTGTCCCGGCGTGTTCGATCGCTTTGGCGACGGCCTCGGGGTCGTCATGGGGGACGATCACTACGTCGCCCACGAGGTCGCCGTAGCCGGCCCGGTTGGTTTCGATCCCCGCCAAAGAGGTCCCGTAGGTGTGCATGCCGTGGTAGGCCCAATCTCGAGCGATAAAAACCGTCCGCTGAGGATTACCGGTCAGAGCGTGAAACCGGCGAACGAGCTTGGCGGCGGTATCGACCGCGTCGGATCCGCCACTGGTGAAGAACACCTTTGAGCCCCGCTGGGAGACTTTGGAGGCGATGTGGTCGGCCAACTCGATCGTGGGTGGAGCCGCAAAATCGGTGAACGTGTGGTAGGCGAAGAGAGTCTCCATCTGACGTCTGACCGCCTCGATCACTTCCGGCCGGCCATAACCCAGGTTGGCGAACCAGAGACCGGCGGTGGCGTCGAGATATCGGTTGCCGGCCTGATCGAAGACGTGACAACCCTCGCCCCTGGCCACAACGAAGGGGTGATCCTGTACCACGTACATCTCGGCGAACGCGTGCCAGAGCGAACTCATGCGGCTTTCACTTCGGCGATCACCCTGGCTAAGGAGGTCTTGGCATCCCCAAACAACATCGAGGTGTTGGGCTGGTAGAAGAGGTCGTTTTCGATCCCGGCAAAACCCGGGCTCATTCCCCGCTTGAGCACGATCACCCGTCTGGCTTGATCTGCATTGAGAATGGGCATGCCATAGATCGGGCTGCCGGGATCGTTGCGGGCGGCCGGGTTGACAACGTCGTTTGCTCCGATGACCAGAGCGATGTCGGCTTCGCCAAAACGGTCGTTGATTTCGTCCATGTCGTACAGGCGGTCATACGGCACGTTGGCCTCTGCCAGGAGGACGTTCATATGGCCGGGCATCCTTCCGGCCACCGGATGGATCGCGTACCGCACCTCACCCCCGTTTTTCTCTATCAGTTCTGCCAGTTCCCGGATCTGATGTTGGGCCTGGGCCACAGCCATCCCGTAGCCCGGCACCACGATGACCGACTTTGCATAACCAAGCTGGAGGGCGGCATCCTCGGGGGTGATCTCCGAAACCGTCAGGCCCTCTGTAGTACGGACACTGGTTGGTTGCACTTTTCCAAACGCGCCAAACAATACGTTGGAGAAAGAGCGGTTCATGGCCTTCGACATCACCACCGAGAGAATGAAGCCGCTGGCCCCGTCGAGGGCACCGGCGATGATCAGCACTTCATTGCCGATGGCAAAACCGGTGGCAGCGGCAGCCAGACCCGCATAAGAGTTCATCAGCGACATCACCACCGGCATGTCGGCGCCGCCGATGGGCAGTACCAGGAACAGCCCGATCAAGGTAGCCAGACCCAACATCAAGTAGAAGGCAGGAGACGTCTCGGGGCGAATGATCAGAAAGATGAACAAACCCACCGCCACCGCCGCCAACGCCAGGTTGACTGCGTTCTGGCCTTTGTAAGTGATCGGGCGGCCCGGCAGGAATTCTGCCAGCTTGCCAAACGCCACGAAGCTTCCCGTGACCGTTAAGGCACCGAACAACACCTCAAAGGCGAGGGCGGCCATCTTCGCTCCGGAGATGGGGTGGCCCTCAGTGAGGTCTGTGTGATACTCGGCAACGCCAACCAGAGTGGCGGCCAGGGCTCCGAACATGTGGGAGAAGGCGATCCGTTGCGGCATCGCCGTCATGGGCACCCACATTCCAAGCGGGTAGCCGATCGCGGTACCCAACACGAGCCCCACCGCGATCCAGCCGTAGCTGACAATCTCCGCTTTGGCGAGGGTGCCGACGATGGCGAGCAACATCCCCAACGCCGCCAGATTCATGCCGCGCCGGGCCTGGTCTGGTTTGGTCAGGCTGCGCAGACCCAGGATGAAGAGCACTGAAGCCACCAGATACGTGACCTGGGTGAGGATCTCCCTGTTCACGAAATTTCGATCAAGTTCGCTACTTGGGCGGGCTGGTGCGTCGGAACATGCGCAGCATCCGATCGGTGATGAGGAAACCTCCAACGACGTTGGCCATGGCGCAGGTAACGGCAATCACTCCAAGGATGGTGGCGACGGTGTTCCGTCCGGACCCTGCCGCCACCAGTGAACCCACCAGCGAGATGCCGGAGATGGCGTTGGTGGCGGCCATCAGCGGTGTATGGAGAAGGGCAGGAACCCGGCTGATGACCTGGTAGCCGACGAATCCGGCGAGCACGAAGACGTAAACGTCGACGATGTCCATGCCCAAACTCTACGAGGTTTTCTCGGGGCTTCCGTCGTTCGACTTCCGTCTTATGATTCCAGGGATGCCCCTCTCATATCAGGAAATGGTGGCGCAAGCCCGGAGCGAAGTTCGCGAGGTCGCACCCGCCGAGGTGGCCGGGGCGATCGCCGCGGGTGAGGTGGTCCTGATCGATTGCCGCGAGCCCGAGGAATTCGTCACCGGCGTCATCCCCGGGGCAGCCCTGATCCCGCGTTCATCCGTAGAGGCGGCGATTTCGCGTTCCGGTTTCGCGGCTCAGCGCCCGATCGTGGTCTATTGCGCCACAGGGATCCGTTCGGCCCTGGCCGCCAAGACGATCCAGGACATGGGCTACGAGAGTGTGGCCAACCTGGCGGGTGGCATCGTGAGGTGGAAGTCGGAGGGCCGCCCGATCAGTGTGGACAGCGCACTGTCCGAGGAACAACGGCAACGTTACGCCCGCCACCTCGTGTTGCCTGAGGTCGGGGAGGCCGGTCAACGCAAACTGCTCTCGTCGAACGTCGCGGTGATCGGTGCCGGTGGGCTCGGTTCTCCGGTAGCGCTCTACTTGGCGGCAGCCGGGGTAGGCAACCTCAGCATCATCGACTTCGACGTTGTCGACGCTTCCAACCTGCAAAGGCAGATCCTGCATGGTGTCGACCGGTTGGGGAAGGCCAAGGTCGAATCGGCTCGTCAGACTCTTGCTGCCATAAACCCCGATGTCATCGTCGATGGACGCCAGGAGCGACTCGAAGCTTCCAATGTCCTCGACCTGCTGTCGGACTGTGACGTCATCGTCGACGGGGCCGACAACTTTCCCACCAGATACCTGGTCAACGACGCCTCACTCCGGTTGCGGACACCGGTAGTCCATGGCTCGATCTTTCGATTCGAGGGCCAGGTTGCGGTCTTTGACCCTTACCAGGGCCCCTGTTACCGGTGCCTCTTCCCGCTGCCGCCGCCGCCGGAGTTGGCGCCCAACTGCGCCGAGGCCGGAGTGTTGGGGGTTCTGCCCGGGATTATCGGCTCGCTCCAAGCGATGGAGGCGATCAAGCTGCTGCTGGGACTGGGTGACCCTATGGTCGGCAGGTTGCTGGTGTATGACGCCTTGGACCAGGATTTCATGACGGTGAAGGTGAACCGCGATCCTTCGTGCCCGGCGTGCTCCGACGAGTCCTCACCCCCACCTCTGGTGGATTACGACCAGAGTTGTTTACCAGCCGGAAGAGCCTGAGCCAATCACAAGAATGGGATGACGAGCCGCACCTCGGTCGCGGAGTGGTCGTTCATGAGAAAGCCGCGCATCCGGGCACCGCTGACGATCACGTAGATCCAATCGGGTTCGACAGCCAGACGCAGGTCGGTGGGTGATGGGTGGGCCGGACCCTGGGGGTGGGAGTGAAATGCGCCGATCAGGTCCAAGCCGTTGTCCTCGGCGTGTTTCCATGCCCGGTAGTGCTCATAGGGCTCGATCGTGTAAGCCACTGGAGACAGGTCGGCGTTGGTGAGCGGGTACACGAAAGAAACCCGGTCCGGGGTGGCTCCGGCCAACAGACCGCAACACTCCAGGGGCGAGCAGAACTCGGCGTGGGCCCGCATCGCCTCGTATGCCTGCCAGGGAATCAGGAGATTTCTCACAACCATCTAGCAACCAATTCCTCACTTCGCTCCCACAACGTTCGGGCGGTGGACGGGTCGGTCGCATAACCGGCTGCCCTGCCGATCCCGACAGGGGTGTAGTAACCCCCCGCAATCAGCTCCGACACGGTTGCACAATCCACCAATAGAGCGGCTCCGACTTCGGGAGCGACCATCCTCATCGTCAACAACGCTCGAATCGGAGTGGGGAGGCTGCGCCAGATTCCGGTGGCAACCAACCCTGGGTGAACGGCTGCGGCCACCACTCCAGTGCCTGCGAGACGCCTGCTCAACTCCACGGTAAAGGCCACATTGGCTGCTTTCGATCGCCGGTATTCGGAGGCGCCGAACCAGGACCTGGTGCTTCCAACCACTCCCTCCAAATCGAGGGAGCCCATCCCGAGATGGGCGTCGGAGGACAACGTGAGGATGCGCCCGGGGGAGTGGACGACGATCACATCCAGGAGGAGCCGCGTCAAGAGAAAGTGGGCGAGGTGGTTGACCCCGAAAGCCATTTCGAAGCCGTCGACGGTAACTCCGCGGGCGCCAGCCACTCCCGCGTTGTTGATCAAGACCGTGACCGGAGGATCGGCTTCCTGGAGGGTCCCGGCAGCTCGGGCCACGGCGGAGAGATCTGAGAGATCGGCTTCGACCAACGTCCCCATGCCACCGGCAGAGTCGATGGCATCGAGAACGGGTTGGTGGCGCTGCCGGTCGCGGCCCACCAGCACGACGTGAGCGCCGAAGCGAGCGAGTGCCTCGGCCGCGGCGCGGCCAATACCCCTGGAGCCACCGGTGACCACCACCGTTCGCCCGGCGATGGTCCACTCGCTCACGCTGCGGCGGCGAGCTCGACGATCAGAGCCTCACTGAGCACGAGGTAATCCTCCAGGCGGTTGTAAGGCGCAGCCGAGATCCGCAGATCGCGGGTCGGCCAGTCCGGCCAGATGAACACCGGCACCTGAATGTTCCACTTCTCTCGCAACAGTCGGCTGAAGGGGTCGATAAATCCGGGCGGCCGCTCGCCGACCGCTGGTGGCAATACGACGGCGGCAAGAGATCCAATCATGTCATCGGGAGCGGGCGGGGCGGTGCCAACGGTCTCACAGAGGATGGTTCGGGCCTGTAGTGCCAGGGCCCGGTTGGCGGCCATCACTCCGGTTAACCCGTCCGGGTGAAGCGAGGTGAGAAAGTCAATGGCGGTGGGAACCGTCAGGTAGGGGCTGGGATCGATCGTGCCCGGGTAGTCGAAGAGCAGATGCAGGCGAGGTCGGTCGGTCCGGGGGTCGTTGGCGCCGTGACTGATTACGGTGGGAGTGAGGCCATCGGCATGATCGGGGCGGACCCACAAGAAAGCCGAACCCGGGGCCCCGCACAGCCACTTGTGACAATTACCCGCGTAAAAAGACGGCGCCATCTTCTCGATCTCGAGCGGAACCATCCCGGGAGCGTGAGCGCCATCGACCATGACGGCCACCCCTCGGTCTTGCAGTAGTCGGACGATGGTTTCGACCGGAAGCACCAGACCGGTGGACGAGGTCACGTGGTCGACGAGGGCGAAACGCGTGTGGGGCGTGACCCGGTCCATGACGGCATTCACCACCTCGTCCGACGACGAGAGCGGAAATGGGACCGGGGCGACGACAACTCGCGCACCGGAACGTGCGGCGGCGTAGTCGAGAACGTTGCGGCAGGCGTTGTAGACGTGGTCGGTGGTGAGAAGCTCGTCGCCGGCCAAGAACGGAAACGATCGCACCACTGCATTTACCCCGGTGGTGGTGTTGGAGACGAATCCCATAGAAGCAGGGTTGGCTCCGACCACCCTGGCGAGGGCTTCGCGCGCCTGGTCGAGGGCGGGTTCCCAGGTGTCGACCACGAATGAGGTCGGATCTGCCTGGAAGCGCTGGCGCCATTCGGCTTGGGCCATGATCACCGGAAGGGGAGTAGCTCCAAATGAGCCGTGATTGAGATGAATGACCTCAGGGTCGAGCAGCCAGGGTGAGTTGACCATCCCTGCTTATGCTACGACCCGCCCTCAGCCAGTTCTCGCCTCGAGGGCCGCCAGGGCCAGCGAGAACTCGGGTCCCCAGCAGCTCTGATAGCCCCGACCTTCCGCCCGGGCGATCCGCTCGATCCGGCCGCCGGGCTGGTACCAGAACACATCAGGAGAGATGGAGCCGGGACCATCGACATACCACTGAGCTCCTATCTCCATCATTGCTGCCGCCTGGTGGACAACGTCGGTGTTGGTCATCTCGACGTACAACAGCGCGTCGCGGCATGGCGCCATGGCCAATGCCCCGTGCCGGTTGGTGCGAGCCAACAAGTGGTCGAGGCTCAGGAGAAGGCTCGAAGCGAAGAAGCTGTCTCTCACCCAGACCACCCTGGTGGTGCCCCGAGCCAGGACGCGGCGCTGGCGGGTTTCGTCCCAGATGGTGTGCTCCCGGGCTTCTTTCCAGACACGTTCGGCCGGCTTCCCCCAGACTGCAATTTGGTCCTGATTTACGGTTTCGCACCCGACGTCGTTGCGCAACATCAACATCTCGTCGAGCCCGTCACAAATGTTGCGGTGAACGGCCCATCCTGGCTGGCTCGCATCGGCCGCCAGTCGAACCCGAAGCCGCGGAGCGGCCTGTTCGTATTCGGTTACGGCGGCCGGCTTGACTCGGAGGAGTCGCTGCACCCACTCCCCGACGCACTCGGGCCATTTGTCCTCGGCAACGCCATCGAGATGCTGGGCGAGGTTGACTAGACCAAAAGCGGCCCCGGCCGTTTCATCGACCACGGTCCAGCCATCGTCTTTGATCACAACGTCATGTCCATCCAGTTGGTCTTTGACAAGAGCCAGCAATTGTTGATGATTGAAAACGGTTGGTTTGGCCATGTCGTTGTTGTACCGGCTGTCGAGCACCGAGACAAGGGGTGCGTCGGCGTTGGATATCGTTAGGTGATGGACAGGTCTGAGGTTGAGGCAGCTTTTGAATTGGTGGAGAAACGTCTGACTGGAAGCGGCAAGGTGGATCTGTCCGGGACCGGGTTTTCGAAGGCGGTGGCCGCGGTCAAGGGCAGCCCTGAGTGGATAGACGAGTACGCCGAACGCATCGGCCGCATCGAGGGTGAGGTGTTCCAACGGTGGGCGCTGGTCAAAGTCCCGGTCGCAGTCGGCACCACGGTCATGGTCCTGGCCACGGCGCTGGGCTTCTTTCTAATCGGTCGCGCCTACTCAGAAACCGGGCTGGCCCAGGCGTTGCTGCTCGGGGCCGGGACCGGCACTCTTATGGTTTCGACCCACGGCCTCACCCACCTCGTAGTGGGGACACTGCAAGGAATGCGGTTCACCCATTGGTTCGTCGGCACCGCCAGCCGTCCTCAACCGGGGGTGAAACTCGACTACGCCAGCTATATCCGGATTCCTGCTTCCAAAAGGGCGTGGATGCATGCGTCTGGAGCCATAACCACCAAGCTGATTCCCCTGATCGGTCTCGGAGCAGGGTGGGCGATGGATGCCGAATCGTGGGCGTTAGCGCTGCTTGCGCTCCTTGCCGTCGGCCAGGTCGTCATTGATGTGGTGTGGTCGACCAAGAAGTCTGACTGGAAGAAGTTTCGCCGGGAGATGGCTTACGCCTCCCCTCGATGAAGCCTTCGCACAATGAAAGTCGTGTATTCCCCGGTACAACTCCGGCATGAACCTTCGGCGGAGATTTGGGTCGGGGTGCGTATCCCCGGCACCGAGGTGGGTCGTCGGGTCGAGCTGATCGAACAAGCAGCCGTCCTAGCCGGTCACAAACTGGTGTCGCCCCGGCCGGTCACCGCCGCCGAGCTGGAGGCAGTGCACGATCCCGGGTTGATCGAGTTCTTGCGCACGGCCTGGGCCAAATGGGAGCAATCCGATTATCCCCGGGAGCCAGGCCAAAATCGGGTGGTCCCGTATGTGTTCCCTCTCGCCTCGCTTACGCCGGGGCGTCCCCCCCGACGCCCGGTCTCGGTGGCCGCGCTCGCCGGCGTGTACGCGATGGACACGATGACTCTCATCGGTCCGGGGAGTTGGGAGGCCATCGAAGCCGCGGCCAGTTGTGCAGTCACTGCGGTCGACCTGTTGGCAGCCGGCGAACGGGCCGTCTATGCGGCGGTTCGACCTCCCGGTCATCATGCTGGTCGCGATTTCTTTGGAGGATCTTGTTACCTGAACAACGCCGCCATCGCGGCTGCAAAGCTGGTTGAGGCGGTCGGGGGTTCTGTGACGGTGATTGATCTCGATGCCCATCACGGCAATGGAACCCAGGAGATCTTCTACGACCGGTCAGACGTTCGCTATGCCTCCGTGCACATCGGCCCTGCCTTCGGCTATTTCCCTCATTTTGTGGGTTTTGAAGACGAACACGGCGCCGGTGCCGGCCATGCCGCCAACCTCAACCTCCCGCTTCCTCCTGGGACCGGTGACGGCGATTGGTTGAGGGCGGTCGAGGACCTGATCCACTTTGCTGCCGGGTCCAATGCTTTGGTTGTCTCGCTGGGCGTCGATGCGTGGGCGGATGACCCCGAAAGTCCTTTCGAGGCGACTCATGCCGGGTTCAACCGGGCAGGTCAGATGATCGGATCGACCGGTCTGCCCACCGTCATCGTCCAGGAGGGCGGATACGATCTGGCGGCCCTGGGATCGCTGGTCATGGCTTTCCTCGAAGGTCTGGCGAGGACCCCCTGAGGGGGGCCAAACGGTTAACGTCGGCTGCGGCGCTCCGCCTTCGGAAAGGAAATGAATCGTGAATCAAAAGGGACGTTCCAAGCTGTGGGCTTCGTTGGTGCTGACCGCAATCGTGCTGGCCGCTTGTGGGACCGCAGGAGAAGACACCACTACCACTGGAGGAACGGTCGCCGGAGGCACCGTGCGGATCGGTTACGGCGGGGCCCCGGCCGACCTCAATCCCGGGCTGGGAGTTCTGGTCGAGGACTTCATCCTTTACAACCTGATGTACGACAGCCTCCTCAATATCGACCTGGAGGGCAATTTCGAACCAGAGGTCGCAACCGAATGGTCGGTCTCGGACGATGGCCTGACCTGGACACTGACGATTCGTGATGACATCACCTTCCACGACGGGACTCCCCTCACCGCCCAGGACGTCCTCTACAGCCTCACCCTGTACCGGGACACCGCCGACTTCCCGTTTACGCCTTCATATCTCTTCCCCTGGGTCGACGATCCCGAAACTCCCGAGGTGGCAGAAATCGTTGCTGTTGACGAGACCACCATCACGATGACTTCGGAGTCACCGGTGGCTGCGTTTGAGTATCGGCTTCCGGCGATGTACATACTGCCCCGCCATATCTGGGAGGTGGAGGACCCGGTGACCTTCACGAACGATGCCATGATCGGCTCCGGGCCGTTCAAACTCGCCGAGTACTCCCAGGATGAGTTTGTTCGGGTAGAGGCCAACGCGGATTACTTTGGAGGAAGGCCAAATGTGGATGAGATCATCCTCCAATCCTTCTCCAACGCCGATGCCAGGGTGCAGGCTCTGATCAACAGCGACCTCGATGCCATCACCGAGTTCCCGGCGACGGCGATTCCCACCCTCGAGGGCAACGCAAATGTGGCGGTGGTCGACGGGCTGGAATACGGCGGACGCTTCGCCGACATCTTCTTCAACATGGTCGACCCCGCCAACTGCCCGCCCGATGATGGCGTCTGTTCGGGCCACCCCGCCCTCCGCGACCTTCAAGTCCGGCGGGCGCTTGCCCATGCCGTGGACAAACAACAGTTGATCGACACGCTGCTACTGGGTTTGGGCGAGCCGGGGCTCGGTGTCGTTCCGAAATCGCTCGGCACGTGGTTTGCCGAGGAATTGGTAGCCCAAGACTACGAGTTCAACCTGGAGACGGCCGCGCAGATGCTGGAGGACGCCGGCTATATCGATACCGATGGCGATGGCATCCGCGAGTGTCCCACCGCCGACTGTGGACCGACCGGCGACCTCACCTTCCGCATGAATTACCCGACCGACAATGACGAGCATCCGCGCGTCTCGGACACCCTCTCTGGCTGGTGGGAGCAGATTGGAGTCAACGTTCAGATCCAGGGTCTGGACTCGGATGCTCTCACCTCCATCTGTTGTCCGACCTTCGACTTCGACGTGATGTTGTGGTCATGGACATCCGACACGGACCCCGAAGGCCTGCTCAGCGTGATGTTGTGCAGCGAGATTCCGAGCGGGTACTCGGAGACCGGCTATTGCAATCCGACATACGACGAGTTGTACGTGCAGCAGGGATCGGAATTGGACCCGGCGGCTCGACGAGAGCTCATCGTCGAGATGCAGCGGATCGCCCTCGAGGACGTCGCCTACATCATCCCCTGGTATTACCCCAAAATTCAGGCGTATCGCACCGACACCTTCACCGGGTGGCTGGTCGACTCGCCCATCATCGCCCTCGAGGATCCTTCATCGTTGAACGTGATTCAGGCGACAGGATGACCTGAATCACCGAACCCGGGGTTGGCGGCGTCACTTATGGGTCCGTGAACCCCGGGTTCGGTGAAGCAGGGGACTATGAGAGGGCGACTCCTACTTCGCAAGGTCTTGTGGTCGTTGGTGACTGTGATGGTCGTCATCACTTTCAACTTCTTCCTGTTCCGTGTCCTGCCCGGGGACCCGGCCAAGGCGGGAGTCAGGGACCCTCGGCTTTCCGCGGCCGCTGTGGAAGCAGCCCGCCTTCGCTTCGGCCTCGACAGGCCCGTTTTCCTCAACACGGAGGGTGGTAGCCCTTTCGATAGCCAGTACTTCCACTATCTGAGTGCGCTATCCGAAGGTGATCTGGGCACTTCATACGCCTTCAATAATCGGACAGTGACGTCTTTGATCGGTAACGCCCTCCGGAACACGGTCTGGCTAGTTATGCCCGCCCAGATCCTCTCTATCGCGGCCGGAGTGGCTCTGGGTTTGTGGGCTGCCTATCGGCGAGGGACCAGGATTGACGTGGGAGCGTTGACTTTCTCCCTGTTCATGTGGGCTCTGCCGACCTTTTTCCTCGGGATCCTGCTGCTGTTCTTTGGCAGCCGATATCTGGGATTCCCCTCAGGCGGCCGGGTGACGATTGGCGCCCAGGGCGGTTTTTTCGAACAATTCTGGGACATCGGCGCCCATATGTTCCTGCCGACTCTGACCTTCACCTTGGTGCTACTGGGCGAGTACATGCTCGTAATGAGGAGCTCGGTGGTCGAGGTATTCGGTGAGGACTACATCCAGACCGCCAAGGCCAAGGGCCTGACCGTCGTCGAGATCATCCGCAAACACGCGTTTCGCAATGCCATGCTCCCCATCGTCACCCTCATCGCCCTCAACCTCGGGTTCACGGTTTCGGGTGCTATCCAGGTCGAGACGGTCTTCTCCTGGCCGGGACTCGGCAAGCTCACGGTCGATGCCGTCAGCCAGCGTGACTACCCGGTTCTGCAGGGCGCCTTCCTCCTGCTGGCAATCTCGGTGATTGCCGCCAACCTCGTCGCCGAGTTGCTCTATCTGCGGCTTGACCCGCGGGTGACGGAAGTATGAGCGTTTTGCGAAAGCTGTGGGCGCACCGGCTGGGCCGGGTGGGTGCGGTCATGCTGGCGGTGTCGGTGGTTGTGGCGGTGTTCGCCCCGCTGCTGGCGCCGTACGACCCGAACGAAAACATCAGGCCAACCATCGACGACATCTATGACGGCCCGTCGTCGGAGCATCCCCTGGGCACCGATGACGCCGGATACGACGTCCTCAGCCTCCTCATTTACGGGGCAAGAGTGTCTCTGCTGGTCGGCTTCTCCGGTGCGATCATCGCCCTCTTTATCGGTGGCGTGATCGGGCTGGTCGCCGGGTTCCGCGGAGGGAAATTGGGAAACGGCCTGATGAGATTCACCGATTTCTTCCTCGTCATCCCCGACCTTGCCCTGCAGATCGTGATCGTGGCGATCGTGGGCCAGAGCCTTCGCAACATCATCCTGGTAATTGGCGTCCTCGGCTGGACCACGACCGCACGCCTGGTGCGCGCCCAGACGTTGTCGGTCCGTGAGCGCAAGTTCGTCACCAGGGCCCGCGCGGTCGGTGCCACCGACTTCTACATCCTCCGCCGCCACGTGTTCCCCCAGGTCCTTCCCTTGATGCTGGCCAACACGGTGCTCACCGTATCCCTGGCGATTCTGTCCGAGTCGACGCTCGCTTTCATCGGTCTCGGCGACCCCACCGTGACCTCCTGGGGGCAGATGCTCAGCTATGCCTTCAACCGGGGGGCGGTGTCGGCGGGGGCCTGGTGGGCCCTGATCACCCCCGGGCTCGCCATCGTCTGGGTAGTCCTGGGGGTGACGCTGGTCGGAAACGCTCTCGAGGACATTGTCAACCCCCGCCAAGGGCGCCACCACCTCGAACCCGAGCCGATACCCCCGGTGGTGGCCCTCACCGGTGCGGTTCCGCGTTCGGCGCTGTCGATGCGCAACCTCACCGTGGAGTTCGTGGCGCCGAACGGCACTAGGGCACGGGCCGTGGAGGACCTGACGTTCGAGGTCGATCGAGGCGAAGCCGTCGGCCTGGTGGGAGAGTCCGGCTCCGGTAAGACCACGGCGATGCTGGCTGCCCTCCGTTTGCTTCCCCCCGGCGGTGAAGTTGTAGGCGGCGCCGTCTACCTCCACGGCGAAAACGTCTTTGCCCTTGACGACGACGAGCTCCGAGCGACGAGATGGACCCGCATGGCGCTGGTCTTTCAGGGAGCCATGAACGCCCTCAACCCGGTGCGGAGCGTCGAAGATCAGATCGTGGAGGCAGTCCAAACCCACTTCCCCGAAGTGTCCGCGGCGGAGGCACGGTCGCGGGCGGGTGAACTCCTCCAACTCGTCGGCATCGACCGGGACCGCGGCTCCGAATACCCACACCAGTTCTCCGGGGGCATGCGACAGCGGGCGATGATTGCTCTGGCGCTGGCCTGCGACCCCGAAGTCATTGTGGCTGACGAGCCCACCACCGCGCTCGACGTGATGATCCAGGCACAGGTCATGGAGCTTCTCGACCGATTGCGCCGTCAGCTCGGGATGGGCATGGTCCTCATCACCCACGACCTGGCCCTGGTGGCCGAGACCTGTGAACGAGTTGTGGTCATGTACGGCGGGATCGTGGCCGAACAAGGTGCCGTGAACGAGGTGTTCACCACTCCCCGTCATCCCTACACGAGGTTGCTGCTCGAGGCCTTTCCCGATCTCGATGATCCCACCCGCCCCCTCGTTTCGATACCCGGCACACCTCCCCGTCCCGACCAGCTTCCTCCTGGATGCCGTTTTGCCCCCCGTTGTCCGCAAGCATTTGACCGATGCCACGTCGAGAAACCACCGTCTTACCCGATCGCCGATCGGTGGGAGGCAGCATGTTTCCTGCTCGATGACAGGGTGGGGGCGCGTGGCTGATCCGGTGCTGGAGCTCGATGCCGTTTCGGTGAGTTTTCCCCGTCCCCGGTCATTGGTCGATTTCATCGCCCGCCGTCCCAACAACGACGTCCGGGCCGTCGACCAGGTGAGCCTGGAGCTTCGCCCTGGAGAGGTGTTGGCAGTGGTGGGGGAGTCGGGCTGCGGGAAGACCACGACCGCCAACCTGATCATGGGTTTGCTCGCACCCAGCGCAGGGAGGGTTCTGGTCCATGGAGAGAACCTGGCGGACCTCAGTGCGGGCCAGCTCCGCCGTTCGCGCCGGAAGATGCAAATGGTCTTTCAAGATCCGTACGAGTCTCTCAACCCGCGGATGACGGTGGGTCAAATCGTCGCCGAGCCTCTGCAGGTGCACAAGGCTGCCACCGGAGCCGAGCTTGTCAGTCGCGTCGCCACCGCTCTTGACCGGGCCGGGCTGCGGCCTCCGGAGCGATATCTGGGTGTACGGCCCAACGAGTTGTCGGGTGGGCAAAGACAACGTGTCGTGATCGCCTCGGCTCTCGCCCTGGAACCCGAGGTGTTGGTCGCCGACGAACCCGTTTCCATGCTTGACGTGTCGATCCGGGCCGACATCCTCAACCTGCTGGCCTCCCTCGCCCGTCAGCAGGGCATTGCGGTAGTGATGATCACCCACGACATGTCGACGGTGGCCGCCTACAGCGATCGGATCGCCGTCATGTACCTGGGGAGGATCGTGGAAACCGGTCCGACTTTGTCGGTGCTCACCACTCCCTCCCACCCCTATACGAGGGCTTTGTTGTCAGTGGTTCCGGT
This sequence comes from Acidimicrobiia bacterium, assembly GCA_040905905.1. Classification (GTDB taxonomy): domain Bacteria; phylum Actinomycetota; class Acidimicrobiia; order Spongiisociales; family ZC4RG35; genus JAICND01. Next base: position 25,847 of record JBBDQN010000003.1, on the reverse strand, counting down.
GCCTCATCCGTCCCAACGAAAACCGCGGATCATCCTGAGCGGGGAAACCCCCGACCCGGGGCGCATCCCTCCGGGTTGTCGATTCAACCCTCGCTGTCCAGTGGTGTTCGATCGCTGCCACATCGATGAACCCCGGCTCATGCCCGTCGGGGAGGGCCACGCCGCAGCATGCTGGTTGGTTGGGGGGTGAACAAGGCGTCACCATCTGTCTCGGCCTGGGCTTTGGTCCTGGTGGGAGCCGCGACCGGGGTGTTGGCTGGGCTGTTGGGTGTCGGAGGCGGGATCATCATGGTGCCGGTGCTTGCCGCGCTTGGATATACCCGGCATAAGTCCAACGCCATCTCGCTGGCGACGATTCTGCTGGTGGCGACGTCGGGGGCAATCGGCTTTGCGGTTTCCGGGGCGGTCGATATTCCCTACGGGCTAGCAGTTGGCGCCGGGGGTGTGGTCGGCGCCACTTACGGCGCCAGATGGATGAATCTGATGTCGGGGCCCACCCTGGCCCGCGTTTTTGGGGCGTTTCTGATTGTGATCGGAATCAGACTGTTGATCGGGGGGGGAATCAGCACGGGCGAGCCCTTGATCGAACCCCCGGTTGGCTACCTGGTGGCTGTCCTGATCGGTGTGATTGCAGGAGTTGCCTCGGGGCTGGCAGGCATCGGCGGAGGAGTGATCATGGTACCGGCCATGGTTTATCTCCTCGGCTTGAGCCAACACTCCGCCGAGGGCACCTCGCTGGTTGCCATTATCTTTACTGCCGCCGCCGCCACCAAGGTCAACGTTGCCAACTCTCACGTCGAGTGGAGGGTGGTGTGGCTTCTTGGAGTTAGTGGAGTGATCATGGCTCCGCTCGCTGCGCTGGCCGCGCAACGGATCCCGGCGGACACCCTCGCTCGCATTTTCGGCATCTGGGTCCTGGCGGCCGCCATCCACACCATCTGGAAGGCCCGTAGCAACTGAGAGTCAGTCCGGGCCGTGCAACCGTGCGTCTGGTGGTTCGACATGGATGGTCATTTCCCGATGGACGTGCCGACCGGGGACCGGACGGTGGGCTGGATCGTCGATGAAGTGCTTGTCACCGTCGACGTGGAGCAGGCTCGAACCGTAAGCCGCAGTGAGGTGTTCGATCAGCAGGACCTCCTCCGGCGGTCCGGCGGCCACTACCCGGCCGGCCAACAGAATCACATAGTCAGCCGCCCGGGCCTCCGCCAACTCGTGGGTGGTCATGACCAGGGTGCATCCCTGGGCGGGTTCGTCGTGGATCACCTGGTCGATGGCCTGGGCGGAAACCAAATCGAGTCCCGTCAGCGGTTCGTCCAGGAGCAGGAGGTCGTGGTCCTGGGCGAGACCCTGGGCCACGAACACCCTTTGGCGTTGTCCGCCGGATAGTTCACCGAGGTGACGGTCGGCGAGGTCGGTGATATCCATACGTTCCAGCGCCACGGCGACTGCTTGCCGGTCAGACTTGCCGAGTCTGCGCCAGGCTCCGGTGGTTGCGTAGCGACCCATCGTCACCACCTCCCGGACCGTGATCGGTAGTACTTCGTTGACCTTGGTTGCCTGGAGGACGTAGGCGATCCGGCGGGCCCGGCCACCCGGCGCGGTGACCGTGATCTGGCCTGACAGGGGAGCGTGGAGCCCCGCTATGGCGTTTAGCAGGGTCGATTTGCCCGAACCGTTGGGCCCAATCAGGGCGGTGACGGCACCGGCCGGGATAGCGAAGTTGGAGGTGTCGATCGTCGTGTGTTTGCCGTGACTGAGGACCAGATTCTCCGCCACTACTGCTGGGTCTGCCAAAGGTGTGAAGTTTGCCATCAGCTGTCCCCCTCTGGTAGGTTCGAGTTGAGAACGATTCTCATTCTCCACATGATTGATAGAGGTTATCTGGATATGAAGCAGGGGCTGACCTGGCTTGGCACGATGTTGTTGCTGGTAGCCGCCTGCTCTAACCCTAGTGATGGTGGGGAGACGATCACTGTGGTGGCAACAACGACCGTTTGGGGCGACGTGCTGGGCAATGTCGTCGGCGATGAGGCCGAGGTCGTGGTGTTGATGCCGATTGGCGCCGATGCCCATGACTTTCAATTGTCATCCCAGCAGGCAGCGCTGCTCACGACCGCCGATCTGGTGGTCGCCAACGGTCTCCTCCTGGAGGAAGGGATGCAAGGTGCCTTGATGGCCGCGGCTGCTGACGGCGCCAACGTCCTCGAGCTGGGCCCGTCCCTGGATCCCATTCGTTTTTGTGACAGTTGTGCGGCATATGGCGGGTCAACCGTCACAGGAACGGAAGGGTTTGATCCCCATGTGTGGATGGATCCCACCCGAGTTGCCAGGTCCGCCGGTTTGATCGCCGGGCGGCTGCTGGAGGTTCGACCGGAAGTGAACTGGCAGGAGACGGCCGACACCTATGCGGCGATGTTGCAAGCAGCCGATCTCGAGATCCAGGAAACCTTGTCCGTGGTGCCACCCGAACAACGAAAGCTGGTGACCAACCATGAGGCCTTGGGCTACTTCGCCGATAGGTACGGGTTCGAGGTGGTGGGCTCGGTGATCCCCGGGGGCACCACTCTGGCACAGCCAAGTTCGGCCGAGTTGGCAGCACTAGTGGCGACCATGCGGGAAGAAGGGGTGACGGTGATCTTTGCCGAGACGATCGACGGCACGGCCCTGGCGGAAGCGGTGGCTTCCGAGTTGGGAGAGGAAGCAACGGTGGTCGAGCTCTTTACCGAGTCGCTGGGAGCTGCCGGCTCCGGCGCCGACACCGTGGTTGGCATGCTGGTCACCAACGCCCACCTGATTGCCGACGCCCTCGCCAGCTGAACCGGATCCACTAACTACCGTGGACGTCATGGACTGGCTGTTCGAGCCGTTTGTGCTCGGTTTCCAACAGCGGGCCCTCATCGGTGGGGTGTTGGCGGCGCTGGCAACCTCCCTCGTCGGCACCTGGGTGGTCATTCGGGGAATGACCTTTCTGGGGGATGCCCTTGTCCATGGAGTGATCCCGGGCGTGGCCTTGGCGATCCTCCTCGGGTTCAACCCTCTGGTCGGAGCCGCCGCCGCTGCCCTGGTGATGATCGGGGGGATCAATCTCGTTCATCGCCAGACCACCTTTTCCGAGGACACCAGCATCGGACTGTTGTTTGCCGGCATGCTCGGTATCGGCGTCATCCTCATTTCCCGCACACCTTCATTCAGCGGCAGCATCACCGGGATCCTCTTTGGGGACGCGCTCGGGGTGGCGGCAGCAGACCTCGTCATCCTGGGAGCGGTCACAGCCATTGCGCTGGTTCTGTCGGTGGTCTTCTTCCGGAGTTTTCTCGCCCTCAGCTTCAACGAGCAGAAGGCGGAGCTCCTCGGTCTGAGGCCCGGGCTTTCTCATGCCTTGTTGCTGTTCCTGGTGACGCTGGCGATCGTCGGATCGTTCCGGACCGTTGGCGCCCTGCTGGTCTTTGGTCTCATGGTCGGACCACCCGCAACTGCTGCCCTATTGGTCCGCCGGGTTCCAGCGATGATCACCACCGCGGCGGCCATCGGAGTCGTATCAGTGGTTCTCGGACTGGTCGTCAGCTATCACGCCGACATCTCGGGTTCGGCCACCATGGCCGTCTTTCCCATCTTCGGATTTTTCGCGGTGCTGGCTGTCAAGAACTTGCTGGCCCGGCGTCAGGCTTGAGTGTCCGATGGACGGGAATGGAGGTCGAGGGCAGCCGAGTTCATGCAGTACCGCATCCCGGTGGGCCGCGGCCCGTCTGGAAACACATGACCGAGATGTCCTCCGCAGCCGGCGCAGCGGACTTCGGTTCGCGTCATCCCGTGTCCAAAGTCAGTTTCTTCGTCGACCCGGTCTGAAGCTAGCGGCCGGATAAAACTCGGCCACCCGGTCCCGGAGTCGAATTTGTCCGACGAGTCGAACAACTCGGTCCCGCATCCGGCGCAGCGATACACCCCGGGTTCCTTGGAATCACAATATTCCCCGGTAAAGGCCCTCTCGGTTCCGGCTTGACGCAACACGTAGTACTGCTCCGGAGTCAGGCGCTCCCGCCACTCGGCATCTGTCAGTTGCTGGTTTTCTTGATTCGTCATACCGGTTACAACCACGTCGGGACCGGTGGCGTTCCCACGGTCCCAACAATAAGCTCGGTCAATGTCGATCACCCGGCCGGAAGTCGACCTCGACAGCCGGATCCAGATCCAGGCCCTCTACCACCTGGCGGTGGAGTTGTCGGGGCTACGCAGCATGGAGTCTGTCCTGGACGTCGCTTTGCGCCATTGCTTGACCCTCACAGGATCACAATTCGGATTCGTCGGTCTTTGCGGCCTCGACCCGAGCGCCATGGATGTGGCCGCGGTTCACGGCTTCCACCCCTCGGAGGAGTTCTACTCCCGTCATCGCCTCATACCCTTCCGGCCCAACTTGTTTGCCACGGCGGTGCTGGAGAACCGACCGGTCCGGTCGATTGATGCCCGGGCCGATCCTCTCCGGGTCGGACAGCCCGCCGGCCACCCCGAGGTGCGAACCTTCCTGGGGGTGCCGCTCCGAATCGCCGACCATCCCATCGGGATGATCGGGGTCGCCAACCGCGACTCGCCCTATGAGGACGAACACGAACGCCTGCTTCTCACCTACGCAGCCCAGGTGGCGATCGTGATCCGCAACGCTCAGTTGTACGAGCAACTCTCGCACGCCAACGAAGAGTTGGAGCAAACGGTCGGAGTGCGCACGGCCCAGTTGCGCGAAACGAGCCGGGAGCTGGAGGAGAAGGCGGCGGAGCTGCAGTTGGTGCTTTCCCAGACAGTTGAAGCTCAGGAGCAGGAACGGCAGAGGATCGCTCGCGAGGTCCACGACGGGATCAACCAGTTGCTGATCGCGGCCATGCTCGAATTGACCTCCGGTCAACACAGGCTGGAACGGGGAGCGGTGGAGGAAGCCCGCGAGGCATTGGGCTCGGTGCAAGCCATCCTGCGTGATGTCGAAGTCGAAATCCGCCAGGTGCTCCGGGCCCTGCATCCACCGGTGTTGGAGGGTCTGGGGCTACCGACTGCCATCCGACGGCTCTGTGACGAGTTTGCCGGCCACAACGGCGTCAAGTGCCGGGCCAACATCGGCAATCGCAGCGGACGTCTGGCCGGCCCCGTTGAGGTCAGCCTGTACCGCATCGCCCAGGAGGCCCTCCACAATGTCGCCACCCACTCCGGGGCGGGCCGGGTCACGGTGACCCTGCGATTCGGGGCCAACGAGGTCAATCTCGAGGTGTCTGACGATGGCTGCGGGTTTGAGCCCAACTCGGTGACGGCCAATGGCACCGGCCACCTCGGTCTTCGGTCGATGCGGCATCGGGCTGAAAGCCTTGGAGGAAGATTGGTCGTGGAGTCACGAATCGGGAAGGGGACGACGGTGCGGGCTGTGGTGCCCATCGGCGGACCATGAGCGGGGCCTCGATTCTCATCGTCGACGACCATCCGGTGGTCCGTAAGGGAATCAAGAGCCTCCTCTCCAATTACGACGGATACCGGGTGGTGGGGGAGGCTTCCACGATCAAGGAAGCGCTCGAGCAGTTCCTCTCAGCCCAGCCCGAGGTGGTCCTGCTCGACATAAGGCTGGCCAACGAATCCGGTCTGGAAGCTCTCGACGCCATTCTCGACGCCGATCCACAGGCGCGCGTGTTGATGCTCAGCTCCTTCGACGATGAGGAGTACGTCCAGCGTTCGCTTCATGCCGGAGCCCGCGGGTACGTGCTTAAAGGCGATTCCGATGCGGTGTTGGTCACGGCTATCGAGGCCGTCGCCAATGGCCGCCGGGCGCTGAGTCCTCAAGTCACCGACCAGTTGGTTGAACAGCTTTTTGGGCCAGGCAAAGGCAGTGGTCCCGGTTACGACGAGGTCGATCGGCGGATGCTCAGCTTGTTGGCGGAAGGTGCGAGCAACGGCCGCATTGCCGAAGAGTTGTTTATGAGCGACTCCACCGTCAAGCGGAGACTTCGGTCCATCTTCGCCCGGCTCGGGGTATCGCGGCGAGCCGAGGCGGTGGCCGAAGCGATGGGCCGGGGACTCCTCTGACCCGGATGGGTCATCCGACTCAGCGGAATCGACCCGAATGGTTCAGCGGTTGACCCTTCGCAGGGAGAACCCAACCAGCGCAGCCACCGTACGTTCACCAACAGCCCGCCATCGGAGGTGTTCGCGTGTTTCCGCCCAGCTTTGAGTATTCGGCGCCCGGGTCTTTGTCGGAGGCGATGGCGCTTCTCGGTGACCTTGGTGACGAAGGGAGGGTTCTGGCGGGAGGTCAGAGCCTTATCCCGATGATGAAACTTCGGCTCGCCCAACCGGCCCATCTCGTCGACATCAACGGTCTCAAGGAACTCTCCTACGTCCGCCGGGAAAACGGGCATCTCTCCATCGGGGCGCTGGCTCGCCACGCCGAAATCGTCAAGTCCCCTCTGGTGGGCGAAGTGAGCAAGTCCATGGCGGCGGCCGCCCCCTGGATCGCAGATCCCCTTGTCCGCAACCGGGGAACCCTGTGTGGTTCGGTTGCCCATTGTGACCCGGAAGGCGACTGGAACTCGGTGATGCTCGCAGTGGGTGCTTCGGTGGTGGCGGCCTCTTCCAGCGGGGAACGAGTGATTCCGATAGCGGACTTCGTGGTCGATTTCTTCACCAACTCGTTGCGTCCGGGTGAGATGGTCAAAGAGGTTCGGGTGCCGGTCCCGGCTGGTGCCAGTGGCGGCTCCTACGACAAACTCGAGCGCAAGATCGGCGACTACGCAACCGTCGGAGTGGCGACCCACCTCGAACTCGACCGAGGTGGCAGGATCAGCCAGGCAGGGATCGGGCTCACCTCGGTTCACAACCACAACCTCAAGGCGACCGCGGCCGAACAGATGCTGGTGGGCCAGGAGCCCTCCGACGGGCTGTTTGCCGAGGCGGCCGAAGCAGCCGCCCAGGCCTGCCAACCGTCTTCGGATGTCAGGGGACCCGCGGACTACAAACGAGCCGTAGTAAAGGAATACACCAAACGCGGGTTGGCCAAGGCTCTGGCCGGGGCCCGAGGGGAGAATTGACGATGGAAATCCAGGTAACGGTCAACGGCACCGCTTATACCAAAGACGTCGAACCTCGGGTACTGCTCGTCGACTTCATTCGCAGCAGTCTCGGATTGACCGGCACCCATATCGGGTGCGACACCACCTCGTGCGGGGCCTGTACGGTTTTACTCGACGGTCTACCGGTCAAATCTTGCACGATGTTTGCCGTTCAGGCCAACGCCGCCTCGTTGGGAACGGTTGAGGGTCTCAAGCAGAACGGGGCCCTCCACCCGATCCAGGAAGCGTTCAAGGAGCACCATGGACTCCAGTGCGGGTTTTGCACCCCGGGGATGATGCTGGTGGGTTCGGCGCTGATTGCCGAAAACCCCCATCCCACCGACGACGAGGTCCGCTGGGCGATCTCCGGCAACCTCTGCCGCTGCACCGGATACATGAACATCGTGTCTGCGATACAGGCCGCCGGGGCGGCCGGGGAAGGAAACTGACATGACTGCCACTCACCCCAGGACCACTCCCGAGGTTGGCGGGATCGGTCACTCCGTCCGCCGTAAAGAAGACTCCCGGTTCATCCAGGGCCGGGGCAATTATCTCGACGACATCGTGCTGCCTGGAATGTTGCATATGGCGATCCTTCGCTCGCCGGTCGCCCATGCCCGGCTCCGTTCCATCGACACCTCGGCGGCCCAGGCCCTGCCCGGAGTGGTGGCCGTTGTCACTGGCGAACTAATGGCAGCCCACAAGCTTGCCTGGATGCCCACTCTCTCCGGGGACAGCCAGGCTGTGCTGGTCACAGACAAGGTGCGCTATCAGGGCCAGGAGGTGGCGGCCGTCATAGCCACCGATCCCTACATCGCCCGTGACGCCCTCCCGTTGATTGACGTCGACTATGAAGAATTGCCCCCGGTGACTACCCCCCAACAGTCTCTCGGTGCGAATGCACCTCTGATCCGCGATGAAAAGGAAGGACAGGTCGACAACGTCGCCTACACATGGGAGTCGGGTGACAAGTCGGCAACCGACGCCGCCTTTGCCAAAGCCGCCCGGGTCATCAACATCGAGACTCACTATCCGCGGTCACATCCGGCGCCATTGGAGACTTGCGGCATCCTGGCCGATGTCAACCCGGCCACCGGCCAGGCAACTCTGTATATGACGTCGCAGGCGCCCCACGCCCACCGCACCTTGTTTGCAATCGTGACGGGCTTGCCCGAAGAGAACATCCGCATCATCTCCCCGGATCTCGGAGGAGGCTTTGGTAACAAGGTCCCGATCTACCCGGGGTATGTGGTCGCGACTGCCGCGTCGTTGTTGATCGGCAAACCGGTCAAATGGATCGAGACCCGCACCGAAAACCTCATCTCGACGGGTTTTGGCCGCGACTACCACATGAAGGGTGAGCTGGCACTCGACGAGCAAGGGAGGATCCTGGGGATGCGGTCCTCGGTCCTCTCTGACCAGGGGGCATTCTTCTCCGATGCTCAACCCTCCAAGTTCCGGGCCGGTCTGTTCCACATCTGCACCGGAAGTTACGACTATCCCGCCGCCCACGTAACAGCCAAAGGTGCCTTCACGAACAAGGCCCCGGGTGGGGTTGCCTACCGGTGTTCGTTCCGCGTGACGGAAGCCTCCTATCTGATCGAGCGACTGGTCGACAAGGCGGCCCATGAGATCGGCATGGATCCCGCCGAGTTCAGGATGATGAACTTCATCAAAGCCGACCAGTTCCCCTACAAGTCTCCGACCGGCTTCATCTATGACTCCGGCGACTACCACGCCGCCCTGAAGATGGCGATGGAGATGATCGATTACGACGGGTGGCGTCAGAGGCAGAAGGAGCGCACTGACGGCAAGCTCATCGGAATTGGCGTCGCCTCATTCACCGAGGTGGTGGGGGCCGGCCCTTCCCGCGACTACGACATTGCCGGTCTCAAGATGTTCGACTCAGCCGAGTTGCGAATTCATCCGACCGGCAAGGCCATCCTCAAACTGGGGGTGAAGAGCCAGGGGCAGGGCCACGAGACCACATTTGCCCAGATCGTGGCCGAAGAACTCGGAATCCCCGCCAACGACATCAAAGTGATGGAGGGTGATACCGACAACACCCCCTACGGGCTCGGCACCTATGCCTCCCGTTCCACGCCTGTGGGTGGAGCGGCCACCGCCATGGTGTCGCGCAAGGTCAGGGAGAAAGCCCGCCTGCTTGCCGCCCACCTCCTCGAGGCGTCGGCTGACGATCTTGAGTTCGATCTCGGCAAATTCACCGTCAAAGGCACAGACAAGGGTGTGACGATCCAGGAGGTCGCCTTCGCCGCTTACACCAACCATCCCGAGGGGATGGAAGCGGGTCTCGAGGGCGTCTGTTACTACGACCCCCCCAACATGACCTATCCGTTCGGTTCGTACATCGTTGTGGTCGAAGTCGACCCAAGTGACGGCACCTGGAAAGTGTTGGACATGGTGGCGGTCGACGATTGTGGCGTGAGGATCAACCCGATGATCGTCGAAGGCCAAATCACCGGTGGGCTCACCGAGGGGTTCGCCAAAGCCACCAACCAGTGGATCACATTTGACAACGACGGCAACTGCATCGGGTCGAACTTCCTCGACTACCTGGTCCCGACCGCCTGGGAGACACCGAAGTTCCGGTTGGGCCAGACTGTGACCCCGTCGCCCCATCATCCCATCGGGGCTAAGGGAGTCGGAGAATCCGCCACCGTCGGCTCTCCTGCTGCTTTTGTCAATGCGGTGGTCGATGCCCTCTGGTCCCAGGGTGTCACCAACCTCGACATGCCGGTGCTTCCCCATCGGGTGTGGGGCGCGATAAACGGCGTCGAGGCCAAACCCTAAGTGGACGTTCTCGCCGAGGTCGCCCGCCTGACCGGGGAAGGGCGGGCGGTCGCCCTTGCGACCGTGACCTGGCGCCAGGGATTCACCTCGGGCAAACCCGGGGCGCGGGCCATAATCCATCCGGACGGGCGGGTGGAAGGTTGGCTGGGTGGCGCCTGTGCGAGGCCGGCAGTTGTTCGTCATGCCCTGGAGGCGCTGGCCGACGGTGAGCCCCGCCTGCTGGTCCTGGGGGTTCACGACCATCGTCCCGGCGTGGTCCAGGTAGAGATGGCGTGTACGAGTGAGGGAGCCATGGAGGTCTACTTGGAACCGATGTTGCCTTCGCCGAAGCTGACAGTGGTTGGTTCTTCCCCTGCCGCCGAAGTGCTGGTTGACCTGGCGGGCCGGGTTGGTTGGCGGTCAGAGTTGATTGCCGACGACCCCGATCCCGCCACCGTTGGTTACGGCGACGCAGTGGTTGTCGCCACCCAGGGTCATTTCGACGAGACCGCCCTCGAGGCAGCACTGCGGAGTGAGGCCGGCTATGTCGGCCTGGTGTCGTCGTCGAAGCGCGCCACCGAAGTGATGTCGTGGCTGCGCGGCAGAGGCGTATCTGAGGAGGCGATCGTCCGTGTCCGCGCCCCAGCCGGTCTCGACCTTGGTGCTACCACCCACGAGGAGATCGCCGTTTCGATCCTGGCCGAATTGGTAGCCTGGCGAGCAGGAGGAGGAGCAAGACCCGTGGTTTCCATCAACCCACCCGAAGTGGCGATCGACCCGGTTTGCGAGATGGAGGTTGACGTCGCCAGCGCCCGCTGGGTCAGCGAGCACGCCGGGCAGAAGTACTACTTCTGTGCACCCGGATGCCAGAAGGCGTTCGAAGCGGAGCCTGCGAAGTACGTCGGCTAAGACACCGACGTGGTGAGGGTGACGCCGACTTCGTCGGCGGTGGTTTCGGTCCAGGCCGTCCCGTCCCAAAGGAATAGGTAGGTCTTTCGCATGCCGTGCAACTGAGCTTTGTGGGTCCAGATATCGACGCCTATGGCCTTTTCACCCAGTTCATAGGGCGCCGATGTAACCGCTGCCGTAGCGCCGTCCAGATAGAAACCATCCGGGCCGAGCAACGCCTCGGCAAACAAGTCGTCGAAGTATCGGATCTCGTTGGGGAGGGAAGCGGCAAGGGCCTGGCGTAGGTCCTGTGAAGTGTCGCGGGGCACCAGCACCGGACGGTCACCACAGGCCGCCTCGCGGCAAGCAGCTGCTATCGCTAGTGCCTGGAGCTGAGCTTCGGTTTGGAGGTCCAGGTCGAGCAACTCGACCGGTCCGCACGCCATCAGCAGCGACAGCAGGGCGATGGTCACGCGGCGTGATCTCCCCATTGGTGGCAGCCTACGCGCTGCCAGTCGTTTCGTCATAGGCGGCTGCCACTCGCTTCGGCACGACCATCCGCCAAGCATCAAGGACGAGCTCGCGCATCTCTGCGTGGTCGATCGCATCGAGGCGAACCTGGACCCAGTTGTACCGCATGTCTGACTGGACCGGCATTAGGAACTTGTCAGGATCGGACTGTATGAGTGCCTCGCGTTCTTCCTTGGGAAAACCGAACCCCATTACCGTCTCGTCACGCGAGAACGAGACATAGACGATCTGCCCGACCCGGAACTTCACCCGGTCATGGACCAGGACCTCGATGGTGCGGGGCAGGGTCATTGCGAAGGAGCGGACTTCATCGACGATCACCACGAACTAATCACACTGACGAGTGAGTAAGAGTGGCGGTTAGGTGGTTGACGATGCTGGAACCGGTGGGTAGCGGTCGGGGTGGTCCGGTGGTTGGTCGCCATATCAAAGGCCGATACTCAGTTATGTGATGGGAGGGGCTCGTCCGAGTAGAGAACCTTGACCGACTAGTCGTCTTCGGTGGATGGGGGAGTTGGGGTCGATGGTCATGCCGAGTTGGTGGATAGCAATGTGATGGTGGTACCAGCACAGGCTTATGAGGTTTGAGGGATCGTGGTTGCCACCGTTGTGTCGTTGGTGGATGTGGTGGATTTGGAGCCGGTAGCGGCTGCGGCACCCTTCGATCGAGCATTGACCCTGATCGCGGTGGAAGACCCAGGTCCTGATAGCAGGGGGGATGGCCTCGGTGAGATGGGTGTTGGCGATCGGACCCTTATCCCCGTCGGTCCAGACGACCCGGATGCGGCCCTCACAGAGAATCTCGGACAAAGTGGCGGGTCCCACCCGGAGCCCACTAGAAGTGGTGACGCCGGCTTCCCCGAAGGTAGGGGCGGCTAGGTTGGCGTCGACGAACACTTCCGCCACGGTCACGGTCCGGCCGGGGTGGTCTTCTGACCCGCCGGTGAGGGAGTCGGCACAGACGGCGGTGAGAGCATCGGCCAGTACCTGGCCTTGGGTCTGGTCGGGAATGACTGGGAAGGTTCCGGCTTTCTCTCGGAGCGCCTTATCGACTAACTGACCGTCGATCCCGGCGAGTTGTCCCCACAGCCGGAACATCGACTCGTCCAACGACGGTTGGATCACCAGATAGCGGGATTCGAACGACGCCTGTTCGGTGACAGGGTCGATGCGGCGGCGCTGTTCGACCAGACCCCACAACCTTCCCAACGAATACTCGGTGGCCGCTTCACGGACAAGGTCAGGGGAAGCGCCGGTGGCGGCCAGTTTGACCAGGAACGCCGCCCGGTCCAACCCCCACCGGCCCGCCGCCAACTGTTCCAAATGCCAGGGGTCGGTGGTGTGGGTGAGAGTCATCAACCGGTGGGCGGTAGGACGAGACAGATCCAACCGGGAAGCCACCCAGTCTTCCATCCCCCGATCCCCATCGGTCAGATAGACCTGATGGGTATCCAACTGGGTGAGGATTTCGACCTGGCGGGACCGGATCCGGCTTACCTCCTCTTCGAGGGTTACCAGTTCGGTTTCGAGGTTGTCGATCCGTTCTGCCAGGTCACCGAACATATGTTCAAAGATACATCCCACCCATGACAAAACAACCCCCAAGAACACCAAACAACGAAAAAATTCTCAGACCGCGCCGCTGCTAGACCGGGGAGTATCTTTCTTCGATGATTCCGCTTCGGTGGATCGAGTTAGATAAGAGCCAGACCGAACCAGACGAATTTCCCTGGAATCTGCCGGCAATCGCCAATCTCAAGCGCCTTGAGTTCACGGCACCAGTCACGTTCTTCGTAGGCGAAAAATGTTTCGGGCAGGTCAACATGGTGGAAGCCATCGCCGTCGCTGCCAGGCTCAACCCAGAAGACTGATCGGGGCTCGATCAGGGGGCTACCAAGGGGTAGCCTCGATGCCGGATCGACTTCGATGTTGCAGTATCTCAGAACACATGCGCTTTGGGTTGCCCTGGCTGGCGTCCTAGTGATGGCGGGGGCTTACCTGCCGTGGGCGTACGGCAGGCCGATGCTGGCGGTACCCGGCGAACCGCGCGAAGTCGTCGGCCGCAGCGGTTCGTCGTTCGACGGTGAGGTTACGTTTGTGCTCGGTGCTCTGGTGCTACTCGTCGTCCTGGCTGCAAGCAAGAGAGACGGCCAGCTCCCAAGCTCGCCCTGTTCGCGGTCTTCCTCTGGGTGTTCGGGATGACGTGGTCGGCGTGGCTCCAACTTTCCCCGGATCCGGTGCGTAAACTCCCCGACGACTTCAACCTGGTCCCGGGATACGGGCCAGGATTGATCACAACCCTTGCCGGCTCGTTATTGGGGATCGTGTTCAGCCTCGCCTGGTTGGCGCGCCATGCCGAAGCTCGCCCAGTCACCGTTCCGTAGCAGGTTCGAGGAGCGCCATGGCCCGGGCAACCGTCGCTCTGTCGCGATCGGAGAGATTGGAAAGGAACGACTCCAGCCATGACGATCGTCTCCGGTCGGATCCTGCGGCCAGCGAATGCCCCAGAATCGTGGGGACGATCCACACGTGTCGCCGGTCCTCGGTGGAGGGTATGCGTACCACGAGCTTGCCTTTTTCTAACCAGTCGACGATTCGGGCCATGGTTGCCGGGCTGACGCCTTCGGTGGCGGCGAGCGCGGTCAACGACGTTCGCCTCTCGCCAACGACGCGTGACAAGGCCGCCAGGCGACCACCGGTCAGCCCGTGCACCGAGGCTTCCTGGCGCGATCGACGTTGGAGACGCATTGCGGTCTCGGTGATCTGGTCAGCCAAGTCTCGAATTGCGGTCATATAATTAGCTATGCTAAACATAACCACAACAGAGGAGTCGCCTTGTCGGAAATCTTCGAACTGATCCAGGCTGGCGAGCTCGCAGCCGTGCAGGAGATCGTTGCCTCCGACCCCAATGCCATCAGGGCCAAGAGTGCTGAGGCACTGTCTCCGTTGGTGGTGGCCGCCTATTGGGGACAGACCGAGATCGTCGAGTACCTGCGCCCGCTCGCGGCCGATCTCGACTTTTGGGAAGCATGCATCGTCGGTGACGCCGAACGGGTTCATGCGATTCTCGCCAATATGCCAGAAATGAGCACCGCCTACTCACCGGACGGATTCACCGGTTTGCATCTCGCCGTCTTCTTCGGTTGGCCCGATATCGCCACCTTCCTGATCAACGCCGGCGCCAACGTCCTCACCCGCACCACCAATGCTCTAGACAACCAACCGATTCATGCCGCCGTCGCCGGGATCAGGGCCGAAGTGAGGCTCGCATCCACTGAAGCGTTGGTGATGGCCGGCGCCGCCGTCAACGAGCGCCAATCCGGTGGGTTCACGCCGCTCATGTCGGCAGCCCAAAACGGGGACACCGAGGTCGCCCGTCTGCTGCTCGCTCATGGGGCCGATCGCTCGCTTAGGGACGATGAGGGCCGGTCCGCCGCCGACCACGCCCGAACGGCCGGTCACGCCGAGATGGCCGGTCTCCTCGCATGACCGGCATCAGACGAGGTTAGATATGGGGGTGCAGAATCCCGACTCGACCCGGCTGGCCGGTGACGTCCTCCTAGTTGATCAATACCAGCTCACCATGGCGCAGCTCTACTTTCGCCAGGGCCTCCACGAACACAAGGCACGTTTCGAGCACTTCTTCCGCAGCTATCCCGATTACGGAGGCCATCAGGCGGGTTACGCCATCACGGCTGGCCTTCGCACGTTTGTCGACTGGATGAACAACGCGCGATTCGATGAGGACGAGCTTGATGTCCTGGCGCGACACCCGACCGTCACGGGTGGCCGCATGTTCGCGGCAGAGTTTCTCGATTGGCTCCGGGCCCATGGTGATTTCTCCTCGTTGAAGATCACTGCGATCCCCGAGGGCCGGGTCGTGCACCCCGGTGTCCCGCTTACCGTGGTCGAGGGGCCTCTGATCCTCGCCCAACTGGTTGAGACTGCTCTGCTCAACCACTTGAACTTCGAAACCCTCATTGCCACCAAGGCCTCCCGGGTGATGGAGGCAGCGCGGGGCGGCACCGTCCTCGAGTTTGGGGCCCGCCGGGCGCAGGGAACCGGTGCCTATTCGGTCGTCCGCGGAGCTTTGATCGGGGGCGCCAGTGGTTCATCGTTGGTTGGACGCTCCCACGAGTTGGG
This sequence comes from Acidimicrobiia bacterium, assembly GCA_040905905.1. Lineage (GTDB taxonomy): Bacteria > Actinomycetota > Acidimicrobiia > Spongiisociales > ZC4RG35 > JAICND01. The sequence goes on along the minus strand of JBBDQN010000003.1, from coordinate 10,416 downwards.
CTTTCTACCTCGCGGAACCCATGCCCACTCGATGGTGCAGGCTTTCATGGCCCTGGGGATGGGGGAGTTAGGGGCGTTTCGTGCCTACGCCGGTGTCTATCCGGATGAGACCCTTCTGCTCGTGGACACGATCGATACGATTGAATCGGGGCTCCCCAATGCAATCACAGTCTTTGAAGAACTCCGGGAGAAGGGTCATCTACCTGTAGGGGTGCGTCTCGACTCGGGCGACTTGGCGCATCTGGCGGTGAGGTCGGCGGAGATGCTCAACAAGGCTGGGTTCCCGGAAACCATCATCGTGTTGTCGAGCGAACTCGATGAGATAACCATCTGGCAGATCCTCGAACAGATCGCTGACGAGGCTCCCAGATACGGGGTCGATGGCGATCATCTGATCAAACGCCTGGTGTACGGGGTTGGCTCCCGTCTCGCCACCTCGCAAGGCGATCCTTACCTCGACGGGGTCTACAAGCTGGCGGCAGTTGAGGACCAGGGGGAGTGGAAACCGGCCATCAAAGTCTCGGACACACCTGCCAAGGTCATGAACCCGGGGGCCAAACGCGCCTGGCGTGTGTACGACCAGCGGGGAGTGGCGACCGCCGATCTGCTGGCACTCGAGTCAGAGGAGCCGCAACCGCCCCTCGAGCTCCATCATCCCAATCAGCCCGGCGTGGTCCGTCATCTCCCCGCAGACAGGGTGAGCGGACTCGAAGAACTGGCGCTACCGGTCTCCACCTCGGACCTGCCGACTCCCCACGATGAGATCGTGATGGCCCAGGCACGTCGTTTGGCCGATCTGGAGAGGCTTGACCCGGGCGTTCAGCGCCTGGTCAACCCCCACGTCTATCACGTATCCCTGAGCAGCCAACTGGCCCGGCTGAAACAGGACATGATCAGCCGGGCCAGTCGTTAGAGCGCTGCGGGTCAGATTCCTTCGAAAGGATCCGGGGGCGGTGGGGGCTCGGGCTCCGGACGGGCCCGCCGAATTGCGGGGGCGATCAGGGCCAACCCCGCCAGCACGACCAGGACCGGGAAGGCCCATCCAAACAGCTCGCGGAAACCATCGGTGATGTCGAAGGGCTGGCGGGCGAGTAGGAACAGGAATCCAAGCCCGGCCAAAAAAGCGCCGCCTATGAGGGACCAGGGGTCCAATTGGTGTCGTTTCATGAGCGTTCTCCTTGAAATGTGGTTGTAGTGGCCGGATCGGTCCTGGGTGCTTCCCCCTCAAAGAGCTCACGGTCCTGGAGGTCGATCTCGATCTCGCCGATGCCAACTTCGAGCGTGGCGATCACGGTTCCGCGCCCGTTGCCTCCGATGGATACCGAGTCTTCGACGCCGAACCCTCCCTCGGAGGAGTTGATGGAACTGAAGGCGCCGATGCCAACTTCGCCAGAGGCTTCGATAGCTACGCCGGCGGGGACGAGCAGTACGAGCCTGCCGATTCCGAGCTCGGCTCTCACCTCCACCGTCTCCCCGTTCCAGGGCAGTTCGGTGAGGTCGACCACCATCTCCCCGAGCGGCTGCTCGTAGAAAGGCGCCAGCGCCGCGAACTGTTCGGGCCGAACGACCTGGGGGCTTTGCCAGCTCCCAACCCCCGCCTCTGCCACAGACGTAGCCACCATGGGCGGTATCAGGAGCAGGCCGATAGGAATCAGCCAGCGGGCTTTGCCATAGAAGGCTCCGACCAACACTCCGAGGCCAAGGGTTGCCATAGCCAGCGCCAGATAGTTACGCGGGTCGGCATCGACGGCCAATGACATACGGTCGAGGACGGCGAGCAGTCCAAGGGCAATGACGGTGACCCCGATGGTGATCCGTCCCAAGGGTGACGGCGGGGTACGGGGTTTGAAAATGACCGGCCGGGCCGGCTCTGTCCTGGGGGATTCGGTGGTGGTGGTCATGAAGACGCTGGTCTCCTCCTGGTTTACGAGGTTGGTTGTCTTTTCCGGACGAGGTTGCGGCTTCCAGTTGATCCCCGGCAGGTCGCCCCTATAGAGCAAGATGCCGACGACGAGGAGAGCGGTGGGGAACAGCAGGCCTCCGTCGAAGAAGGGGAAGTTGCTGAACAAGACTCCGGCCGCGATGAGGATCAGCAGGATCCCGACCCACGGCTGAGTGCTGTTGGCCTGGTTGGCCCACTTCTGCCCGATCGACTCGGGTTCACCTTCGCCGGGGATCAGGAGAAACCCTGCGATATAGAGCAGGAACCCTGCACCACCGCCGATGAGGAGCAACACAAACGCAAGTCTGACGATCCAGCGGTCGACCCCGAGTCGGTCGGCGATTCCGGCGGCGACACCGCCCAACATCCGCCCCTCGGTGGGACGGCGTAATTCGGCAGATGGGGGGCGGGTCCATCTGGTCGATTGGGACTGACCCGGCTCGGGCGTTTCACCGACAGGGGTGTCGGAGGGGGGATTTGTTGACGTTTCCATGAGAACATCGTGCGGAAACGGCGCCAGGATGTCTATCGGGGACGTCCCCATGAGCACCCGGAGGGTAAGGGTTGGTTTCAGGGATGCCCCTCATTGCCCTTGTGTGTCCGGCGCTGCCAACATCGGGGTGCAATGACCACCGCCGACCCCTTGACAGAGAATTGGGCGATACGCCTGGGCCTGTTTCGCCGGAGACAACGCCGGTTGGTAGCCGGGGTGGCCGGCGGAGTGGCTGATCGACTCGGGGTGAACGATGGTTATGTGAGGGCGGCCTTTGCCACCGCCGCCACCATGTGGGGCATCGGTGTTGTCCTTTACGCCGTGATCTGGCATCTCACCATCGACATCGAGGACGACCGTCCCGCCCGCACGATCGATTCCCGACAGCGGCTGGGTCTGGCCGTCGTCTTCGTGGCGGCGGTGTGGATCATGGTGGGCGCAGGTCTGGTCCCGGACGGATTCGCCACGGCGGTGGTGGCAACCCTTTCGTTTGGCCTCGCGGCATTGTGGGATCGATCGGACTCGCCCACTCTCGCCCGCATCATCCTCCCCGGCGGCAGCGGTGGTCTCTCGATTTTCCGACTGGTGGGCGGCATGGTCCTCGTCTTAGGGGGCCTCGGGATTCTCTTCAGCTCGGTGGGGGCGGTTGCCGAGATCGGCTTTTCATTGCTCGCCGTCGCCGTGACCGTTACCGGCCTGCTCCTCGCCTTTGGGCCCTGGATACTGCGGCTGGCCCAGGATCTGGGGCGGGAACGACGTGAACGGGTACGCCAGGAGGAGAGGGCGGAGGTGGCAGCCCATCTTCACGACTCGGTTCTGCAGACCCTGGCCCTGATCCAACGCAACGAGGACCCGCGCATGATGGCCTCCTTGGCGCGAGCGCAGGAGAGAGAGTTGCGTGCCTGGCTCTACGGTCGGGCGCCGGTGCCTGGTGAAGACCTCCTCTCCACCGCTCTCGAAGCGTCCGTTGCCAGGGTGGAAGATGAACGCCACGTTGCAATCGACCTTGTCCGGGTTGGTGATGCCACGCTCGATGATCGGGGCCGGGCGCTGGTGGGGGCGGCCACCGAGGCGATGATCAATGCGGCCCAGCACAGCGGGGCCGGACGGATGTCGGTCTATCTGGAAGTCGGTGAAGGTGCGGCGGAGGTGTGGGTGACCGACCAGGGGCAGGGCTTCGACAAAACCACGGTCCCTTCCGATCGTCGTGGACTGGCCGATTCGGTAACGGGAAGGATGATTCGACATGGTGGCGTAGCAGTGGTGGAGAGCCAACCGGGCGAGGGAACCGAGGTCCACCTGACCATGCCCAGGGTCAGGCCGGCCGGAGTTGTCACATGACCCGCCTGTTTCTCGTCGACGACCATCAGCTCTTTCTCTCCGGCGTCAAGGCCGAGCTCGAGGGCCGAGCGGAGATCGTGGGTGTGGCCTCCGATGTCGACGAGGCAATCACCCAGATCAGGCGAACACTCCCCGACGTTGTGTTGATCGATGTCCACATGCCGGGTGGGGGAGGACTGGCGGTGATCGGTGCTGTCACCGAGACCAACCCCGATATCAAGTTCCTGGCTCTGTCGGTCTCGGATGCTGCCGAGGACGTGATCGCCATGATCCGGGCTGGAGCCCGCGGTTATGTGACGAAGACGATCAGTGCCAACGACCTGGCTGAGGCGATCGATCGAGTCAAGGCCGGTGATGCAGTGTTCTCTCCCCGTCTGGCCGGGTTTGTCCTCGACGCCTTTGCCGGAGGACTGCCAGTGGCAGTGGACGCCGAACTCGATCAGCTCACGCCGAGGGAACGAGAGGTTCTCCGACTGATAGCACGCGGGTTCGCCTACAAACAGGTGGCGACCCGCCTCAACCTCTCGGTCAAAACCGTCGAGACCCATGTGTCGGCGGTCCTGCGCAAGCTCCAGCTGAGCAGTCGCCATGAGCTGGCGCGCTGGGCGAGCGACCGCCGAATAGTTTGAACGCCCTCTAGGCCTGCACGACCTCGATCGCTGAGAACCACGCCCGTCCGATGATCCGCAGCCAGGGGGCATCGGAGGTTCGTTCCGATGGATGGCGGACATCAGAGTTCCGCTGCTCCAGCTCGACCGACACGTTCCAGGTGCTGGGCACCGTGACCCGCAGCCTGGCGGCGCACATCGATAGGGCCAGTTCGATACCGGTGGGGGCGGGCTCTACCTGCGTCAAGTCGATCTCGGCCACGCCTGCTACCACCAGAACCGTCGCCCCCAGGTAAGGATGTGCGGTCGGACGGTAGGTAGCGCTGGTCATGACCACCGCCAGGTCGGCTTCGTCGAGGTCTTCGTCGACGCGGGATCGCAGGATCACCTTGGCGGCAACGGCCAGCGCTGCTACCAAAATCACCATCACCCCAAACAGGCGTTTCATCTCGCCGCGAAGGTAGCGCCCGTCCGGCCGCTGCCATACTCCCGACGTGGTCGAAGGGGTGACAGCCAAAGAGCGATGGCGGGAGCTCACCGGTCGCCTGCGGGTGGGCGACCCGTCCATTTGGGGTCCTCCGGGGACCCCTGAGCTGGCCGAGAGACTCGGATGGCTCGAGCTTCCGACATCGATGGCCGGCGAGGTCGGTCGTCTCGAGTCGCTGGCAGCCGAGCTCATAGCGGACCCAACCGACCATGTCGTGCTTCTGGGTATGGGCGGCTCCTCGCTCGCCCCCGAAGTCTTCGCGTCCGTGCTGGGGGTGGGCTCCGGATATCCGAGTCTGACTGTCCTCGACTCGACCCACCCTGATCAGGTGCGACGGGTCCGGGAAACCATCGACCCACGCAGCGCTTTATTTGTGGTCTCCTCTAAGTCCGGGACCACACTCGAAACTCTATCCGGCTTCCGATACTTCTGGCAGGAGACCGGAGGCGACGGCCGACGATTTGTCGCAATCACCGACCCCGGCTCAGCCCTCGAACACCTCGCCAGGGAACGGGGGTTTCGGGCCGTCATCAACGCTCCCACCAACGTCGGGGGCAGGTTCTCCGCCCTTACCCCGTTCGGGCTCTTCCCGGCTGCGTTGATCGGAGCCGACCTCACCCGCCTTCTCGAGAGCGCCGTCGATCTGGACTGGGGGGAGGCCGTCAACCTTGGCGTGAGTTGGGGCACGGAGGCTCTCAGCGGCCGCGACAAGCTCACATTTCTGACCTCGCCTGGTCTCCGCAGCTTTCCTTCCTGGCTCGAGCAACTGGTTGCCGAAAGCCTCGGTAAGGATGGCAGAGGCATTGTCCCGGTGGCCGGTGAGCCTCCCCTCGACCGTTACGAGACTGACCGTCTGTTCACGGAGATCCGCTTGGCCGCCGAGCCGGTGATCACGGCACCCAGGGGTCATCCGGTTTTGCGCCGGAACTTGCCCGACCGGTTGGCGCTGGGGGCCGAGATGCTCACCGCCGAGATCGCTACCGCTGTGGCGGGCGAGATCCTGGGTGTCCATCCGTTTGACCAGCCCGACGTGGAGCTAGCCAAACAACGGGCGCGTCAGGCCCTCGACTCCGAGCCGGTGCGGGTCGATCTGCTCGACTTCTTTTCACCAGTGTTGGCCGACCGGATGGACGACCTTCTCGCCTCGATCAGATCGGGGGACTACTTCGCGGTCCACGCCTATCTGCCCTCTGATGATGCCACCGACAACCAGATTGCCCGGCTGCGCCACCGGGTGGGGAATCGATCCGGCACCGCCACTACGGCTGGCTATGGACCGAGGTTCCTCCACTCCACCGGTCAGTTGCACAAAGGAGGCCCGAACACAGGTGTCTTCCTGCAAATTGTCGACCAAACGATGAATGATCTGCCGGTGCCGGACGGCGCCACAAGCTTTGGCCGCATCATCGCCGCTCAGGCACTTGGTGACTATCTGGCACTCAAAGAGAGGGGCCGGCGGATCCTGCGGGTGGATCTGGGCCCAAATCGGGCCAGCGGGCTGGAAGCGCTGCTGGCAGCCGTCGGCTGACTATCCACAGCCTGCATAAATGCCTTGACACCCTCTCAGCGGGTCGCTTACTGTGCCGGGGTCGAACTCATAGAGGTTTCATGAGAATGTGCCTGCGCCCGAAAGCATTTATTGCGCTCCCCAAGGGAGCCGGTCCGGCGCGGGTCGATGTTCTCACCGGCCTGTCGGCTACTACCGACTTCCTCGCCAACCACAGGCGGCCTCACCTCGAGTGACACCCTCGTAGGAAACAACCCTCCCCAGGCCGCCGAGTAACCACCCCGGCGGCCTTTTTTGTGTTCCGCCACAGACGAGAGGATCCAACGATGAACCAACTTTTGAAACAAGGAAACTGTGTGGGAAGCGGCCAGCACGAGCTGTTCTTCTCCGAACGACCCGACGAACTGGCCGCGGCCCAGGCGATCTGCGCGCAGTGCGCGGTGCGTCTGCCCTGTTTAGAGATGGCTCTTCAGGAAGGATGTGATTGGGGAGTGTGGGGCGGTGTCATCTTCTGGGATGGCCAGCCCTTCCATCGAAAACGAGCAAGAGGTCGACCAAGACGGTCTGAGAGGGAGCTGCCGGTCGAGGCGAGCCGGCAGGATCTGCTTGAGCTGGTCCGGTCGGCCTGATAGCCAAGGGCCCCGGTCAACAGACCGGGGCCCTTGCTTCCCACCTTCGGGTTTTCACCCGACCGCTAGACGTCTCAGCTTCCCGGGCGAAGACGGATGACGCATCTTGGCGAGCGCCTTGGATTCGATCTGGCGAATCCTCTCCCTTGTGACGTTGAAAAGACGGCCGACCTCGTCGAGCGTTTTGGGCTCCTGGTTGTCGAGGCCGTAGCGCATCTGGATGACGGACCGCTCGCGCTCGTTGAGTCGGCCGAGCACCATACGGAGATCATCCTGGTTGAGCCGCGCAACGACGAGCTCGAAGGGAATGGCGGCGTCGTGATCCTCGATGAAGTCGCCGATCGTGGCGTTGTCCTCACCCACCGGTTCGAACAATGAGATGGGCTCGGGAGCAACCCGCTTGGCTTCTTTGACCTTGTGCACCGTAAGCCCGGCCTCCTCGGCGATCTCGGCGTCGCTCGGTGACCGTCCCAGACGCTTGATCAAAGTGTTCTCTGCGGTCTGCATCTGGGTGATCGTGTCCATCATGTGGACCGGGACCCGGATGGTCCGGCTCTTGTCGGCGATGGCGCGGGTTATCGCCTGGCGGATCCACCAGGTGGCGTAGGTCGAGAACTTGAAACCCTTGCGGTACTCGAACTTCTCGACGGCCCTGATGAGACCGAGGTTGCCTTCCTGAATCAGGTCGAGGAAAGGGAGACCGGAGTTGGGATACCGCTTGGCGATCGAAACGACCAGGCGGAGGTTGGCCTGGATAAAACGACGCCGGGCCATCTCGCCAGCCTCGGCCAAGGTTTCGAGCTTGGCCCTTTCGGCTTGATCGCCATTCGAGGAAGGCAGCGCCATCTCGGCCCGACGGCCTTTTTCGATAGCCTTGGCCAAGACCACTTCTTCCTCTGCGGTCAACAGGGCGTAGGTTCCAATGCCATCCAGATACTGGCGGATGGCCTCTTCGCTTGAGTCGCCGTCGATGAATCTGCTCATACCCTCGTCAAACTTGCCCTGGGCGGACAGGCGCCAAATCTGGGGCCCGGCCGCCGTTTTTTCGTTCCGAGATGACTATCGGCGGCTTTGGAGGCAAAGTTGATGATCTGGTGGAGGGCGAGCGGCTCATTTCTTAGAAACAACCAAATCAGAGAGCGTTTTAGCTCAGCTGGAAGGGCTCCTCCGGCGTAACAGCAACATGGGCGAAACTCCACGGACAGGTGGAGATATCGACCACTCAGAACCCAGGGATTTCCCTGGTGCGATCTAGTAGAGAGTTAGATAAGTTGCGAGGCATATGCGCAGTAGGGTCCGGGGTATCGCAGTATTTGGTCTGGGGGCGCTCATCGTTATCGGGTGCGGAGGCGGTGCCGCCCCGACGAGTACCCAGGCGCCGGCGGCCCCCACTGCGACGTCGGGAGGAGACACCGGTGAGGGCTCGGCGTCGACCGTCGTCACCACTGTGCCAGCGGGCGGCGGCGGGGGTACGGCGGCAGGTGTTTGCGAGCTTGTCACCGCAGATGAGCTTGCCGGAATCTTCAACGTGGCGTCGGTTACGACCTCGGTCCTCGAGGGGCCGCCGGACAACTGCATCGTCGAAAGCGACGCCGGTGATCCGCTGACTGCGTGGTCCCTAACTCTCGATCAGGCCCAATCCATCTTCGACGCCCTCACGGCCGACCCCGCATCGATCGAGGTGCCCGGAATCGGCGACAAGGCATCCATCGTGGAAAACACTGGGCTCCTGGTGCTCAAGGGCGACAGTCTGGTCGTCATCAGCATCTCGGGAGGCGCCGACCTCTCCGCGGAGGAGGCAATCGAGGCCTCAAAGAAGATTGGAGAGTTCGCCGCCGGTCGGATGTAGCGAGACGAGGTGACCCTCCAGTAAACCGACGGCCAGCCAGGAAGGGTCCCATCCGGTGACATGACACCGGAAAATGTCGAGGTGGTCGCTGCAGGTAGACGGTGATCATGGTCGACTCGACAGTCGGGAAGCGTACGAAATCGCTACTTCAGCCTGGGAGTCCCGACTGGCCACGTTTTCGGGCGCGTTCGGGGCGCGCAGGAAGCCTCGGATGGACTGCTGCGGCGGTCTTGGGCGCGACAACTGACCAGGTCGTGGGAAACTGTGCGTGGCGCCGAGAGGCCCGAAAGCCCCGCGTGGCGGGGGTTTCCGGTAAGAAAGGCGTCGTGACGCGAGTCTGGGGCGTTTAGCTCAGCTGGAAGAGCGCTTCCCTTACAAGGAAGAGGTCGGCGGTTCGAGCCCGTCAACGCCCACCGGAAACGCCTGTCATTACTGAGTTCTCCGAGCTTCAGGCCTTGAGTCCACTTATCGTGGTCCGCGTTTGGTCCGCGCCAGAAGTTCCTTGCGCCCACCTGATGTTGCGCGTTCCTCACCAAGGAAGAGGTCGGCGGTTCGAGCCCGTCAACGCCCACAGAAACCGCGCTTCTGCTTGGCTCTCTTCGTTCTCGGAAGTCGGACGACGGCGCCCTGGTCACGCTTTGGACGCGCATAGGACGCGACCTGCGAATTGAGCCCCTCCGCCGCCGCCTCGTCGGCACCCTCGGTATACCCGCCGCGAACCGGTGTTCCCGAACACGATTTTGGTCCCGCAATCACCGGCCGAGCGATCGTCGCCAAGGTGGCCGCCGACGTCGAAGCGAGCAGACCCACGGGCTCTGTCGTCTCGTCTACGGGTTTCGCTTGTACGCCATACGCGGTGGCCGCCAAGGAGCGGGGCGCGTTGGAGCGACGGCCGATGTTCGTTGCGATCGAATCGGATCGGGTTCGTTAGGCGAATGGCTCGTTCACCCCGATCGATGTGATTCTGTGGGCGACGGGGTTCAAGGCCGCTCTCGGCCACCTCGACCCACTCCACCTACGCAACGACCTCGGCGGGATCACCATGCGGGGCACCCGGGTGGAGGAAGAACCACGGGTGCATCTGATCGGCTTCGGGCCGCGCAGTCGACGGTGGGAGCGAATCGTGGGGGACGTGACGCGGTCGGGGAGGTGGTCAGCCTGCTCGAAGCTGACGACGCTGCCTCGTGATCTCATCGCGGTGCGGTTGCCTGACCCGCAGCATGCGGGTTCAGTAGTCGCAACCGTCAGAGGATCGTCTCTTCTGGTTTCGCGTTGAGGATGGCGCCTAGCTGAGCGAGTTGGGTGTCGGTGAGCCCGACTGCGTTGGGGAGGCGGCCCCAGACGTGTTCTTGGATCTGGGCGCGGCGTTTCCTGCCCTTGGCGGTGAGGACGAGCATTTTGACTCGGCGGTCGGCGGGGTCCTCTCGACGTGTCACCAGGTCTTGTTGTTCGAGACGGTCGATCAGACCGGTGATGTTGGATCGGTCGCATGAGAGAGCTTCGGCTAGCTGACTCATGGGTATCGGTTCCTTGAGGGCGAGGAGTGCGGTCATCTGGGCG
>JBBDQN010000002.1:0-63628 GCA_040905905.1 Acidimicrobiia bacterium | reverse complement strand
AAGGAGTTGATTGGGAGTCACAGCCGCGGTTCGCACCGATGTTCGCGACACCGCCACCAGGTCGCAGGGGGCTCCCACGGCAATCCGGCCTGCCTCGGACCATCCAAGCGCTCGATGGCCATCGGCGGTCAACGCCGCAATCAGTGCCGCCGGTGAGAAGTTGCCGCGGGTGCCTGTCGCGAGCCGTTCGTGCATCTCGAGCCCGCGGGCCTCTTCAAAGGGGTCGATAACCGCGTGTTGATCCGAACCGAGGGCGAGTCGGGCACCGGCCGCGGACAAAGCCCAGGCAGGACCGATGCCATCACCCAGGTCCCTCTCCGTTGTTGGGCAAACACAGATGGTGGTCCCCGAGAGCCCCAGGATCTCGATGTCGTCAGTGTTGACGTGGATGGCGTGGACCGCTGTGGTGCGGGTCCCCAGGGCGCCCCTGTCGGCGAGCAGGGCTGTGGGGCTGAGCTGATAGAACGATCGGCACTCCTCGTTTTCGGCGGGCTGCTCCGAGAGGTGCACGTGCAGTACCTTGCCGGTAGCGGCATCTACCACGGTCGGGATCTGTTCTGCCGGGACCGATCGCACCGAGTGGATAGCGGCCCCGATCCGGGTGTTGGGATCGGTAGCGAGCCCTTCCACCCGGCTCGCCCACGCCCAGGCGTCTCTGTCACCAAACCGCGTTTGAAACGAATTGAGCGGCTGGCCAATCCCTCCAGTCAGATAACAGGCGTCGAGCACGGTGAGCCTGATCCCTGCCTGGCGGGCGGCTTCGATTAACGCCATGCCCATGGCATTGGGATCGGCGTAAGTCTTTCCGTCTGGTTGATGATGGAGATAGTGGAACTCACCGACCGCGGTAAAGCCAGCCAGAGCCATCTCGGCATAGACCGCCGTTGCCAGGCGCAGATAGCTGTCCGGATCGAGGAGATCTGCGATCTGATACATGGCCTCCCGCCAGGTCCAGAAGTCGCCGGTCCGCTGGGTGCGACCCCGCAGGGCTCGGTGGAACGCGTGCGAGTGGGCGTTGGCAAAACCGGGGAACACGAGGCCGGCCAGCCGGGGCGAATCCCCTGGTGTGGCCCCGCGGTCGACTCCTGCGATCGTCCCCTGGTCGTCGGCAGTGATCCGAACGCCGGTGACAACCTGATCGTCGATCCAGGCCGATTCACACCACCATTTCACCGGTGGCAGCGTATCTTCTTGATCCCTTCTTGCGTATATCCGCGCCGTTTCCGGCGGCGTTTCTACGCAAGAAGGTAGGACTAGCTGCCGACTCCGCCCTCTTCTTTGCGATGGGCGACAAATGTGGCCAGCTCCTCGGCCCGATCTTCGGCGAGCGCCGGCGCTTGGTATTCGCTCAGCGCCTGTTTCCAAAGTCGATTGGCACGTTGCTCGGCATTCTCGGCCCCGGCCAACTGCCAGTTCTCGAAGTTGCGCCAGTCCGACAGGATCGGTGCATAAAAAGCCCGCTCGTACCTCTCCAGGGTGTGAGCTGCTCCGAAAAAGTGGCCGCCGGGCCCCACTTCTTCGATGGCCGAAAACGCTAACTCGTCTTCATCCACTCGCAACGGTTGCAGGAACTCGCTCATCATCTGGAGCATCTCGATATCGACGATGAACTTCTCGAATGAGGCGACCAGGCCACCCTCCATCCAGCCGGCGCCATGCATGACCATGTGGGCGCCTCCCATCACCGCCCCCCAGAGTGACATCTGCGACTCATAGGCAGACTGGGCATCGACCGCATTGGAGGCGTTGGCGTTAGAAGAACGGTACGGAAGGCCATATCGACGAGCCAGCTGACCTCCCGCCATGGCAGCCTTGGTGTATTCAGGGGTGCCAAAAGCAGGGGCTCCCGACTTCATGTCGACGTTGGAGGTGAATCCTCCGTACATCACCGGTACGCCTGGAGACGCCAACTGGTTGAGGACAAACGACGCAAGAAATTCGGCGTTTTGTTGGGCGAGAGCACCAGCCAGGGTGGCCGGAGCCATCGCCCCCGACAAGGTGAACGGAGTAATGACAACCACCTGGCCATGACGGGCCATCTCGACCAGGCCTTCGATCATGGGTCCGTCGAGCCGGAGCGGGGAAGAGGTGTTGACGACCGTGAACATCGAAGGTTGGGCTGCCAGTTCCTCATAGCTCAAGCCCCGGGCGATGCGGACGATCTCGAGAGCGTCCGTGATGCGTCCCCGGCCCAGGGAGTAAGCATGGAACACCTTGTCAGTGAGAGTGACCAGGGCAGCCAGACAGTCGAGATGCCTGGTCGCCGGGGGTAGGTCGACCGGCTCGACGGGGTAACCCCCGTACATGTGGATGACGTTGAAGTACTGACCAAGACGGAGGAAATTGCAGTAGTCCTCGAATGTCCCGGTCCGTCTTCCCCGGTCCATATCGGAAACGTTGGGGGCCGAGGCGACGGTCGCAAAACCGACGTTGTGTCCACCCATCTCCAGGTCATGAACTGAGTTGCGTGCATGCAACGGGAAGACATCGGGAACGCCGGAGAGCATCTGGTCGATCAACGCCGGGTCAAAACGAACCCTTTGCGAGCCAACCGCCACGTCCGCGCCGCCATTGGCCAGGATGTCGAGAGCCTCCGGGTGGAGAAAGTCCATCCCGATGTCCGCGAGGATTCGCAACGAGGCAACATGGATGGCTTCCACCTGATCATCGGAGATCACCTCGATCGGGCGGTACGGGTTGTTGGGCGGCCGCCATGGCAACTGGTGGATGCCGGCACCGCCCCGGCTCGCCCTTCGGTCCGAACGGGTGGATCCCTCCTCGGGTCCTCGACGTGGCACGGTCAGCCCTTCATCCGCAACATCTTGGGGTCGAATTGTGGATCAGCCGCCACCGTTGCCCGGTAGCGCTCGTCGAAGTAGACAACCTCAAGTTCGGTTCCTTCGGCTGCATGGGCAGCCGGCAGGTAGGCATATGCGATCGACTTCCCCACCGAATAGCCGAAGTTGGCGCTGGTGACGTGGCCCACACAACGATCACCGTCGAGGATCGGCTCATAGCCGAAAGCGACCGCCTCCCGATCGTCAAAAGTCAGGCAAGAGAGCTTGGGGTCAGGGGCTGTTGCCGCTAGAAGCCGGGCAGCTTCGGCGCCGATGAAGTTGCCTTTGTCCAACTTAACCGTCCATCCCAAACCGGCCTGATACGGGTCATATTCGGTGTAAACGTCGGTGCCCCAGCCCCGGTAGCCCTTCTCCAACCGGAGTGAATCAAATGCGCCAAACCCGGCCGCGACGAGTCCCCGAGGGCGACCGGCTTCCCAGATGAGGTCCCAGATACCCAGCGCGAACTCCGGCGGAAAATGGAGTTCCCACCCGAGTTCGCCGGCATAGGAAATGCGAACCGCTAGCGCTTTCGAGTATCCCAGATCGATCCACCTGGCCGTGAAATAGGGGAATGCCTCGTTGGAGAGATCCGTGGTGGTGACCTGACTCAGTATCTCGCGGGCGGCGGGTCCCCACAACCCGACAGCCGTAAGACCGTCTGATAGATCGGTCACGACCGCCCCGGTGTGTCCGGCGGCGGCCTGTCTTGCCCAAACCAAATCGCGGGGACGGGTTCCCTCACCAACGAACATCCAAAAGCGCTCCTCTTCCAGGCGGACCACAGCCAGGTCCCTTCGGACTCCTCCCCGATGGGTCAACCAGGTGGTGTAGACGACCCTGCCTGGACTCACATCGACTCTGTTGGAGCAGAGCTCGTTGACGAGGGTGAGGGCATCGCTCCCGGTCACCTCAATGATCGACAGCCCTGTCAGGTCGAACAATCCCGCTCGGTCGCGGGTGGACAGATGTTCTGCTCCCTGGATGGGCGACCAGTGGATGGCAGCCCAACCCTGGCGCGAGGGGATGTGGTCGCGGTATTTCTCTACGAGCAGGGCATTGGTGTCGAACCAGTTCGGCAACTCGAGACCTGCGAAGGTGGTGAACACGGCACCGTTGTCGACGTGCCTTTGGTGGAACGGCGACAATCTGACGTTGCGTGGTTCCGAAATCGGTTCCCGGGGATGAATGATGTCGTAGATCTCCGCATAGTTCTTGTTGCACACCTTCTCGATGAAGCGGGCTGTGGTCTGAAAACCTTGAAATCGGTTGATGTCGGCCTGGCGCATGTCCCATTCGGTATCACCGGCCGTCATCCATTCGGCGACCGACTTTCCCACCCCTCCGGCGTGAGTCAGCCAGGAGGCAGTTGCCACCCAAACCCCCTCCACCGCGGTGGGCCCGATGATGGGCATGCCGTCGACCGAGAAGGCGAAAATCCCATTTATGCGGTGGGGATAGGTTTGGTAGTCGGTGCCGCGGAAAATGGGGAAGAGCCTCTGGGCTTTTTCCCAGGGTGCGCCGGCAAAGTCATCAGGAGTGAAGTCGTGAATTGCGCCGGCCCCGAGGTCTTGCGGCCACACCGGACGGGGACGATGTCGATAGCTGCCGATTCCGTAAGTGTTCCAATGCTGACGGAAATAGAGATAGCTATCGAGCTCACGGACCGACGGATAGATGATCTCGTCGTCGGGCCGGTCGGGGTCGAATCGCCCGAGCTCGCCCAATGCCGGGCTGATGAGGTACTGGTGTTCATAGCCGAGGAGCGGTATCGGAGTCCCCAGTTGTTCGCCGAGCAGTGGTGACCAGATGTTGGTCGCGACAAGCACTTGATCACATTCGACTCGCTCGCCATCAGCCGTAACCACTGACTTCACCGCGCCATTGACCACCTCAACCTTGGTCACTTCAGTGTTACCTTTGACCTGGAGGCGACCCGAGAGGGCGGCGTCACGTTGCAGCGCCCCGGAGACTTGCCCCCCTGCAACAACTTGTCCTTCGGTGACAAACAGGGCGCCCACCAGGGCAGCTTGATCGAGGTAAGGCAGCATGGCGACAGCGTCGGCGGGACTGAGGAGATGTGCTTCCGTCCCGAAGCTGAGCGAGTCTCCGTGCAGGCGGACAAGATCGTCGAGACGGTCCTGGGATATCGCCACCTCCAGGGTTCCCACGGGGTGGACCATCCTGCGATCGGGCCTGTAGTCGGACAGGGTTCGAAACAGGCGGCTGCTGTAGAGCGCCATCTGGGTTAGGAGTTTGTTGTGGCTAAGGGCAACGACACCACCGGGGGCGTGTGAGGTCGAGCCAAGGTTTTCCACCGGATCACCCCGATCCAGGAGGAGGATGTCGTCCCATCCCATCCTGGCGAGGTGAAAGGCAGCCGAGGAACCGACTATGCCGGAACCAATGATCACCAGATGGGGCATATCAGGCCACGTCGGAGTCAGGCGAGCGGGGGTCGAGATCGCTTACCGACTCTCCCAATGAGCGATATGGGGCTTCGTCGACCCGGGCGAGGTGGGAGATGCCAAATTCTTCAAGGCGTTGCCTCCCAGCCACGTCTTGATGCAGCGACACCATCAACTCGGTCGCTTCCTTGCGCAGGTTCTCGTCCAGGGGTCGGGATGTCGAGATGTCGTTCATGACCGGGCCCACCCAGGGCGCCAGGCGGTCGAGGGTGAGCCCGGTCGGAAGCCCACACATATAGACGATGTGGGCGGTTTCCGGGGTGGTGACCACCACCTCGAAGCCGAGCTTGGCGGCCAGTTGGTCCATCAAGCTCGAAAAGAGCCGGTTCTGTTGCTGGGAAAGGCACCCCGCGACGGAAAGTTGCATACAAGTAGGCGAGATGTTCTGACGATAACCTGTGGTGACCAGGTCCCTGCAAGTGACAACCGTTCTCGCTGCCAACCAATCGATTTCGCGCCGTCCGTTTACCTCTGTCTCGCTGTATCAGCCCGATCAGGCAATTCTCGGTTACATGCTCGAGGATCTCCGCGCCCTTCTGTCGAGGATGGCCGTGGGGGAGTTGACCGTTATCCCTTATCAGTCCAACGAGTGGCTGGTGCATGGACTCAAGCGCCGGGTAGTAGTCGCCAACGCTATGGGGTTGCATAACCGCCGTGGCGTTTGTGTGGTGGGGTTCTTCGGAGAGAAGCATCTCGATCAGGATCGCGCTCCGTTGGAGGAGGCCAATGCCGAGATCGTCCTCGAGTTCAAGAATTTTCCCGGGATCCTCAGCTATAGCTCGATGGAGTTGACCGACGGCAATTGGGCGAATCTCGTCCTGCACGACATTCCCGCCGTGAGGGAGTACTGGCGGGCCAGTGAACGCCACGCCCGCGCCGCCCAGGAGCTATCGCCCCTCTATTACCGGACCGTTCGAATCCACAACGGCACCCTGGCGGGCGGGGTGATGAGCGGCCGCACGATCAGCATCGAGCGCACCAAATACTGGGACTACCGGTCCCTCAAGGTTTGGCATGCAGTGAGGGAGTTGTCCACTCCCTCACCGGGCTTAGCCCACTGACAGCTGACGATGGCAATCGGCCCGACAGTCAGTCTCGACGTTTCCTTACAATCGAGCGGGTGCCGGATCGGGTCCACAACGCTGCCACGGTCGAGTTTGACAACGTCACCAAACACTATGGCGCCGCCGATGCGAAGAGGGGTGCACTCGGCGCCGTCAATGACCTGTCGTTGGTTGTGCCGGCCGGCAAGATCTGCGTCCTGGTAGGCCCGTCCGGGTGCGGCAAGACCACCAGCCTCAAGATGGTGAACAGGCTGATCGAGCCGACGTCGGGGAGGATCCTGCTGGATGGGGTCGATGCCTCTACGCGCGACCTCATCGAGCTGAGACGCAATATCGGATATGTGATCCAACAGGTTGGATTGTTCCCTCATCAGACCATCGAGGAGAACGTTGCCACCGTTCCCCGGTTGCTCGGCTGGTCTGAAGAGCGACGTTTGGCCCGAGCGGCTGAGTTGCTGCACGTGATGGGCCTCGACCCGGGTCGATATGCCCGTCGTTACCCCACCCAACTTTCCGGTGGGGAACGGCAACGGGTAGGAGTGGCCCGAGCTTTGGCCGCCGATCCACCGATCATGTTGATGGATGAACCGTTTGGGGCGGTCGACCCGATTGTCCGCGAACGCCTCCAGAACGAGTTCCTCCGACTTCAAGAAGATCTCGCCAAAACGATTCTGTTCGTCACTCATGACATCGACGAGGCCATCAAGATGGGCGACGTGGTGGCGGTCCTACAAGTAGGCGGCGATCTCGCCCAGTTCGGGACACCGGCCGACATCCTTGCGAACCCCGCTTCCGAGTTCGTGGCGCAGTTCGTGGGTGCGGACCGAGGGTTGAAGCGGCTTTCGCTCTATCGCATCGCCGACGTCCCCCTTCAGACCATTCCCACTGGGACGGTGGGAGAGCCTTCGGCGCCTGCCCGTGCCCGCCTGCTTGCCCACCCATTCGAGTACCTGTTGGTTCTGGACTCGGCCGCCCGGCCGCTGGGTTGGGCGAGCCTTTCCTCGGTCTCGACGGCAGATCAAGTCACAGCAGAAATGGCCCACGCCTCGTCTCCTTATTTCGACCGCCTGACGACGCTAAAGGACGCCTTGTCGATGCTCCTGGACGCAACGGTCCAGGTGGGCGTGGTGGTCGACCCCCACGGTGCCTATCTCGGCATCCTCACTGTTGACGGCATCGCCAACTGGATCAGGGCGCAGTCAACCGCCGAGCCCGCGCAAGGCATCGGCTGATGGTCGAAGGACGTCCGCTCATCGACTGGACCTGGATCGCTTCCAACCCCGATGACATTGTCGAACGGGTTCTCCAACATTTGCAGCTCACGGCAATCCCGCTTATCGCCGGCTTCGCGGTATCGCTGTTGCTGGCGGTCTGGGCCCTTAAACGGCCGACCCTGTACACGCCGGTCATCGCGGTTAGTGGTCTCCTGTACACCATCCCGAGTCTGGCGGCCTTCGCAGTCCTGCGACCGGTGTTCGGGTTGTCGCTCCTCACCGCCATCATTCCGCTGACCACCTACACCCTGCTAATTCTCTTCCGCAACATCATGGCCGGTTTCCAGGCCGTACCGGCCGACGTGCTGGAGGCAGCGGAGGCGATGGGTTACACAAGCCGCGAGAGGTTGCTGAGGGTGCAGATCCCGCTAGCGGTGCCGTTGATGATCGCAGGGGTCCGTCTCGCCGCGGTCACTGTTATTGGGCTGGCAACGGTGGCCTCGATTCTGGGTGACGCTTATGGAGGTCTCGGCCAGTTCATTACCGAGGGTCTCCAGCAACTCTTTCCGACCAAGTACCTTCTCGGTGCCTTTCTCTCAGTGGTGCTGGCCTTCGCTACTCACTTGTTGTTCGTACGGATCGAGAAGGCTGTCACGCCCTGGGCGATCAGTCGTGAGAGCGCGGTCGGATGAGCGAAGTCATCGCCTGGTTCGCCGACCCGGCCAACTGGCAAGGTCCTACTGGCGTTCCCACCCGTCTCTGGGAGCACGTCTGGATATCGGCTGTGTCGGTGGCAGCGGCCATGGCGGTGGGTCTGCCGGTGGGGTTGTGGACTGGTCACACCGGCAAGGCGGCCAACCTGGCGATCAACCTCGCCAACATCGGACGGGCGATTCCTTCATACGCGATTCTCGTGATGGTCTTGCCCATCTCACTGGCGCTTGCTCCCCGCCTGGGTTATTCGCCCAACCTCGGGCTTTCGTTCATCCCAACCTTCACGGCCATGGTTCTGCTGGCTATCCCGCCGATTCTGGTGAACACCCACGCCGGGTTGCAGGCAGTCGACCGTGACCTAATCGAAGCATCGCGCGCCATGGGACTAAAGGAGTCGCAGATATTGGGACGCATCGAGATCCCACTGGCATTGGGCGTGATCGTCGGCGGATTCCGTACTGCGGTCCTCAACGTCATCGCCACAGCCACGATCGGGGCCATCGTCTCCTTCGGAGGACTTGGCCGTTACATCATCGACGGTCGGCTACGGGGGATCGCCGGGATTCCCGAACTGATCGCCGGCGCGATTCTCGTGACCATTCTCGCGGTGGGAGTGGATCTCTTGCTGGGTATCCTCCAGAAACGTATCACTCCCCGCGGCGTGAGGATCGTCACTGGCCATCCCGAGATGATCGAACCTGCACCCATCTGACCCCGGGGCGACTGCTACCACGCCTCGCTAAGGTTGTCCGCCACGCCCTCCTCGGGCGCTTGTACAGGAGGAAAACCACAATGAAGATCAATCGTGTGTTGGCAACTGGCGCGGCACTGCTGTTGGCGGTGGCCGCGTGCGGCGGCGGGGGCGGCGGCGCTAAACCCGAGGTCAGGATCGGCTCTGACAACTTCTACGAGTCAGTATTGATGGCCGAGATATACGCCCAAGTTCTCGAGAACGACGGATATACCGTGACCCGGTCGTTCCGTCTGGGTTCCCGTCAGGAGCGTGCGCCAGCCTTCACGGAGGGACAGGTGGATCTGGTCCCCGAGTACGTGGGATCGGGTCTCGGCTTCTACGACGCGACCCTGGTCACCGGAGATGGCGCCATCAACCGGGACCTTCTCCAGGAACAGGTCGCTGACTTTGCCACGGTGTTTGGAATCACGCCGGGCGAGGACACCAATGCTGGCGTCGTCCGCACCGACACCGCCACCGAGCTTGGCCTCGCCACCATGAGCGACCTGGCTGCGGTGCAGGATCAGCTTCGCTGGGGCCTGCCACCGGACTGCGATGAGAACCCTCTCTGCAGGGGCGCACTCGAGATGTATGGCATCACCTACCCGCCCGCTGAGCGGGAATCCTTGGCGGCCTGTGACGTACCAATTGCCGAGGCTCTCAACGGCGACGCCATTGACTTCGCATGGTTGTGCTCGACCCAACCCGCCATTGCCCAGTATGGCTTCGTTGTATTGAGCGACGACCTGGATCTCCAGCCAGCCGATAACCTCGCGCCGATGGTCCGCAATGACTATCTGGAAACGGTGGGTGACGCCGAGGCCTTTGAAGCATTGCTGGATGCACCTTCGGCGCTGATGACCACCGAGGAACTCACACGACTCGGAGTCGAGATCGCGGTCGACCAGCGCGAGGTTGATGAAGTGGCCACGGAGTGGTTGACCGAGAAGGGTCTGTTGACCGCCGAATAGACGAAGACAAGCCAGGCCGAGGGAGGGCCGCTCACCGGTGAAGATCAGTTCGCTGGAAGCGCGCACCTACCGGTTGCCGCTGGAGCGGCCCTTCCTCGCCGCCTGGGACCCGGTTCCTCGAACCTGGTTCGGGGAAACAATCGTCGTGGTCAACACCGATGTCGGCGCCAAGGGGTTTTGTGGCGGCGCATCTGTGCCAGATTTGGATCTGTTGTCCCGCTTCCTTACGGGGGTCGACCCCGAGGACACGGAAGCGGTTTTCGGAGTCTGCGAAACGATCGATTTCCACGGTGGTCGCAACTGGACTGTGGAGGTAGCGGTGTGGGATCTGCTGGCCAGGTCCTCTCAAGTACCGTTGTGGCGGCTCCTCGGGGGAGCCACCGATCGGTTCCGGGCATATGCCTCAACCGGGGAGAGGCTCGATCCTTCCGGACGAGCCGAGCGGTTGGTGCAGTGGAAAGAGCAAGGGCTTGGGGCGGCCAAGATCCGGTTTCACCAACCTGACTGGCGCCAGGATGTCAAGGTGGTCGAGGCAGCCAGGGATGCAGTCGGCGAGGAGATGGAGCTCATGGTCGACGCCAACCAGGGCTGGAGAATGCCTGGTGACCTTGCCCCACGGTGGGATGTCAGCACGGCCCTCGATTGCGCTCGGGCGCTGGCCGAGTTGAGAGTGTATTGGTTGGAGGAACCCCTCGAAACCACCGATATTGATGGCTATCGGCGGTTGCGCGACGAGGCCGGGGTTCGGATCGCCGCCGGCGAAATGGTCAGGTCTCTCCCCGAGTCGAAACAACTATTGGACGTCGTCGACGTGATCCAGAACGATGCGGTTTTGGCGGGTGGCGTGACCGGCTGTCGACGCGTCGCGGAGTGGGCCAAGGCCGCGGGCAAAGTGTGGTCTCCACACACGTGGTCGACCGGTTACGGTCTCCTGGCAAATCTGAACGTGGCGCTGGCATCATCCACCGGGGAATTCCTCGAGGTCCCGTTTGATCCACCGGCCTGGCCGGTCGAGGTGCGGGACTTCATGCTTCCCGAGCCCACCCGGCTCGAGAACGGCTGGTTGGTGGCACCTCCCGGCCCTGGTCTCGGGATGGAGCCCGATCTTTACGCGCTTGAGAAATGGAGGGTTAGTTGACCAGCATTAGGGCCGCGGTGTGGAGGGAGCCGGGCGCACCCGGGGAAGTCGAGGCGGTGGATCTCGAACCTCCGGGCCCAGGAGAGGTGCAGGTCCGTTTGGCCGCCGCTGGTGTGTGCCATTCCGATTTTCACCTGTCGCTCGGCCATTTCGGCCGTCATCGTTTTCCCACCGTGCTCGGTCACGAAGGAGCCGGGATGGTCGAGGCGATCGGCGCCGGGGTCGATTCCGTGACCCCGGGTGATCCGGTCTCGTTTTGTTTTATCCCGTCGTGTGGACGGTGCCGGCAGTGCTCACGCGGTCATCCCAATCTCTGTGAACCGGGCTCGACCGCGGCCTTCGCCGGCACGATGCTCGACGGGAGCTACCGGATGCGACTTGGCGACGGAACCCCTCTGCAGCAATTCCTGGCGGTGGGCGCGTTTGCGGAACGGACCGTCGTACCGGCTCGGTCCGTCGTAAAAGTTCCCGAGGGGCTTCCCCTTGATCAGGCCGCCTTGGTCGGATGCGCGGTCCTGACCGGCTTCGGCGCGGTTCGCAATGTTGGTCGGGTTGGGCCCGATGACCGGGTGGCGGTCATTGGTTGTGGTGGCGTGGGTCTCCAAGTGATCGCCGCGGCTGCCCAGGCAGGCGCCGAGCAGATCGTGGCGGTAGATGTAGCCCCTGCAAAGGCTGAGCTGGCTCTTGACTATGGGGCGACCGAGTTCAGGCTGGCAGAGGAAGTCGCGGGCGCCTTCGATCTGGTCTTCGAAGTGGTCGGTCGTTCCGAAACCATCGAACTGGCATGGAGGTTGTTGGATGCTGGTGGGTCGGTCGTAGTGATAGGCATTGCCCCGGCCGGCATCGACGCCAAGATCCGGGCCATCAATTTCTCCTCGGAGAAGAGCCTGCTGGGTTCCTTTTATGGGTCGGGTGACTCCGCCGGCCAGATAGCCGATCTGGCCGCGATGGTCGCAACGGGGGCACTCGATCTCGGCAAGGTCGTCAGCCACACCACCGATCTCGACGGCATCAATGAGGCCTTTAGCCGCATGGAAAGAGGCGAGGGCGCCCGGACGATTGTGCTCTTCGATGCCAACGACGCTTTTGGCGCGTAGTCCTGCTTCCCTGGCGTCGATCGCACGCGCCAAAACGGGGATTTGGAGTGACTGAGTTCACTTTCGACGGGTCGGCCATCACATTCCGGCCGGGGGACTCGATCGCCATTGCCCTATTGCGGGCGGGGATCCACCCGACCGGAGGCGGGTGCATCTGCCTGGAAGGTGACTGTCCGAATTGTTTGGCCACAGTCGATGCTGTCTCCTATGTGAGAACCTGTCAGACCATGGCTTTGGCCGGGACCGCGGTGTTTTCGCATCCACAGGATGGCGCCGCCCCACCGTTGCCCGCTGAAGTCCCAGGCCGGGTGTCTTCATCCACCCACTTCTGCGACGTGGTGGTGATCGGGCAAGGAGAAAGTGGTCGGGCCGAAGCCGACGCCGCTCGGAAGGCTGGCCGAGCTGTCCTGGCATTCGACGCCAGGAGCGGTGAAGAGGTAATCGGTCTTTATGGCGGACCCACGGTGGCGATGCGCACACCGATCGGGATGATGACCGTTCATGCGAAAGAGGTGGTGGTCGCCACCGGCGCCAGTCAGGAGCAACCGGTGTGCCCGGGCAGCCATTTGGCCGGGATTTACACCAGCCGGGCTGCTGCGATGTTGACCGAGGCGGGTGTCGACCTGGGAAGGTTTGTGTCCGTCACGGCGCCGGATCGACCGATCCGGTTCGAAGGCCAAAAGAGGGTCGCAGCCGTGATAGTGGCCAATACGCGGGGCGAAGAGCGGTGGGAAGGCGACACCGTTGTGCTCGACCTCGGCCTCCATCCTCGCAACTCATTGGCCCGGATGGGCCATGGTCTCAACGTGCGGGTTGTCGGCGATGCAGCCATGGCCGACGAGCTGCCCAGGTCCCCGACGGACGGCATCGTCTGTCCATGTTCGAACGTCTCTGTGGCAGATCTGGTGTCGGTCTGGGATCGCGGGTTCCAGGAGATGGAACTGTTGAAGCGAGCGACCCTCGCAGGGACCGGTACCTGTCAGGGTTCCGTTTGTTTACCCCACCTGCGGGCGTTTGTCCGGGACCGGGGAGGGTCTGTACCGGAACCTTTCACCGCCCGTCCCCTAGCTCGACAGGTAACGATGACGGAGGCGTCGGCTTCGTATCACCTTCCGCCCATGCGTCGAACGGCCCTGCATGACGAACACATCCGATTGGGGGCGCGGATGGACCGTTTTGGAGGATGGTGGCGGCCCTGGCGTTACGGCGATGTCGCTCTCGAGTACCGAGCCGTGCGCCATGCCGTGTCGATTAGTGACGTGGGCACGCTTGGCAAGTTCATCGTCGCCGGACCCGATGCCACCGGGTTTCTGGAGCGGCTCTATCCCTGCCCGGTGGGAGACTTGAAGATCGGTCGTTCCCGCTATGCGTTGATGCTCGATGAACGTGGCTATGTGATGGAGGACGGGTTGATCTGTCGGAACGCACCGGACCGATATCTGCTCACATTCACGTCCGCAGGAGCGACCTTCGCCGAGATGTGGATGCGGGACTGGGCAGAGAGTTGGCGGCTCGACGTTCGGGTCCTCGACCAGACCATGGCGTTAGGTGCCATCAACCTTACCGGTCCGCTTGCCAAGGAGTTGCTGTTGAGGGCCGGAGTCACTACGGCCCCCTCTTTCATGGGTCATACCAAAGCCGAAGTCGCCGGGGTGCCCTCTCACATCTTCCGGTTGTCGTTTACCGGGGAGATGTCATTCGAAGTCCATCACCCCGCTGACCGATCGGTCGAGCTCTGGAGGGCATTATTGAATCTGGGCGAAGACTTCGGGATCTATCCGCACGGATTGGATGCCCTCTTCGCGCTGCGGTTGGAGAAGGGCCACATCATCATCGGTATGGACACCGACTTCGACTCTACCCCCCGTCGACTGGACATGGAATGGGCGGTCCGGATGGACAAGCCGGCGTTCATTGGCCGGGAAGCACTTCGTCGGCTCGACGCCCTTCCCCTCGATAAGCAACTCGTGGGTTTTGAATCAGCTGGGCCCTGCCCGATAGA
Source organism: Acidimicrobiia bacterium (assembly GCA_040905905.1). GTDB lineage: Bacteria > Actinomycetota > Acidimicrobiia > Spongiisociales > ZC4RG35 > JAICND01. The sequence continues at coordinate 49,390 of JBBDQN010000002.1, read as the reverse complement.
GGGGGCGGTGCTGTGGGATGGCGCCAGGATGATGGGACAGGTCACCTCGTCTCGCTTCTCGGAGACACTGGGAAAGAGTGTGATGCTCGGCTGGGTGAAGCTGAACGATGGCCAGTTACTCGACACTGTCGAGTGTGAGGATCGGCAGTTGCGGCGGGTGCCGGTCCCGTTCTACGACCCGGAAGGTGCCCGTGCCCGCGCCTGAGCCTCTGAAGGGCCGCCGGGTGGCGGCGCCGCCGGCGGCCCTCGACGACGCCCACTGGCCGCCGGACGCCCTAGTGTTGCGCCTGGCTCCAGACGAGGTTCTGGTGGTCGGCGACGGTCCACTGGTCGTCGATGATCCTCACGCCATCATTGAGGATGATTCGACTTTCTCATCTCTCGAGTTCTCCATCGTTGACGCCCGCTCTGTTTTGGCCAGTCTCTGCGATTGGGAGCCGCCGACCGCCATACCGTCGCTTTCACAGGGTTTGATCGCCGCACTACCGGTCAAGGTGTGGTTCGAACAAGACCGGATCCTGGTCATCGTTCCCACTCCTTATGCCCACGAGTTGGAGGAGCGGCTGCGATGAATGAGTTCGTCGAACAGCGGGTAAAGCTTCGATTCGCCGAGCCCCGCCGCACTTACGACGTCGTGATCGTTGGAGGGGGTGGTCACGGTCTGGCCACCGCCTACTACCTGGCGACGCGCCATGGCATCACCAACGTCGCCGTGCTCGAGCGCGGCTACATAGGTGCCGGCAACTCAGGTCGCAACACGACCGTTATCCGCGCGAACTACGGAGTGCCGGCCACGGTCCGGTTCTATCAGCACAGCTTGGAGCTATATCAGAGGCTGGAAGCGGAAACCGGACGCTGGATCATGCACAATGAAAAAGGGCTTCTGTGGCTGGCGCACACCGAGATGGGGCTCCGCGCCGAAAGGGCCCGAGCACGCATCAACACTGCCTGCGGATCCGAGACCGTCTTTGTCGAGCCGGATGAGATCAAGCGGATCTGCCCCCAACTGGATCTCGCCGGCGCCGGCCGGTATCCGATCCTAGGCGCCTCCTATCACGCTCACGGCGCCACCGCCCGCCACGATCGGGTGGTCTGGGCCTATGCCGAGGGGGCAATGAAGCGCGGGGTCGATGTGGTGCAGCGCATTGGCGTTAGCGGCATCCGCACGGCTGGTGATCGGGTGGTGGGGGTAGAAACCGATCAAGGTCCCATCGACGCCCCTGTGGTTCTATCGGCCGTCGGGGGTCATGTCACGACGTTGTGCGCGACGGCGGGTGTGCGTCTCCCGATCCGGACCCATCCCCTCCAGGCGTTTGTCACCAACCATTACCAGGGGACCTTCGAGGCCATCGTCGCCTCCACGGAGCTGTTGTTTTATGCATCGCAGACGGCCCGGGGGGAGATGCTGATCGGGGCCGAGATCGATCGACAACCCTCGTATTCCTATCGCTCAACCTTCGACTTTCTGTCGTCGTGTACAGGCAGGGCTCTGGCGCTGTTGCCATTCATGGGCAACCTGAGGATCCTCCGCCAGTGGACCGGGGTATGTGACATGTCCCCCGACTACACGCCGGTGATGGGGGAGACGGGAGTGGACGGCCTTTTGGTCACTACCGGGTGGGGGACGTGGGGCTTCAAGGCCATCCCGGCCGGGGGAGAGGCGATGGCCGAGATGATCGCCACGGGGCGCACCCCGGAGATGATTGCGCCCTTCTCGGTCAACCGCTTCGCGGCTGATCGGACCCTGGCTGATCGCGGATCATCGGGGACCCACTGATGCTGAGGCTGGCGTGCCCAAATTGTGGCGAGAGATCGGTGGTGGAGTTCCGCTACGGCGAGATTCCGATCGTGCCGGAAGGATTGACCGATCCGGAGGCCCGCGACCTGGATCGGGCCTTCATGCGCAGCAATATCGAGGGGATCGTGACGGAGCGTTGGTTTCACGAGGCCGGGTGTCGGCGCTGGATGACTGTTCGGCGGGATACCAGAACTGACGAGGTGCTCGAAATCGTCAGTCAATCATCCGGACGGCGGTCAGATCGGACTGCCTGACCCACATCGGCCGGGACCTCCGTTCATCGGCGACCAGGTAGAGGGTTCCGGTCGGTTCGTGGTCGGGGACGCCGATTGCATCGGAGTCGACCCACCACCCGAGCGCGATCAACCGACCGCTGAGGGGACCGTGACCGTCCGCTGGTTGGGCGGAGGTGTCGACTTCGATGCGTTGGGTTACCGATACCGCGTAGTCAGCATGGTGGATCACACCGCAGAGAGTACGTCGCGGTCCGGCGTATTGCGCGGTGGTCTACCCCCGGCGGCGGCCTTCGCGGCGGTTGGTGGCAACAGGCTTGTGGGCCGCCTCCAATCGTTCCTCGATCTCGGAACGCCCGGGCCGGGGCCCGGGGACGAAGGCATCAACCGCCTCGCGGATGGCTGCCACGTGGTCGGGTGTGGAGCCGCAACACGCACCGATGATCCGCGCTTCAGATCGGAGGGCGAGTTCAACGTAAGTGCCCATCTTGTCTGGGCCGATCGGGTAGGTGAGCCCTTCGGTCTGGTAGAGCGGGATTCCGCAATTGGCCTTGGTGATGGTTATCGCCTGTGGGGCTACGGCGGTTATGTCGAAAGCAGCCGCCACCGCGTCACCGGGGCCGATGCCGCAATTGGCACCGATGGCGGTTACTGGTGAGTTCGCTAACCACCACTCACCAAGGGCGGTAGGGGTGATGCCCATCATGGTGTGACCGGCGGTGTCGAAGCTGAGCGTGGCCGTATAGGGGAGACCCGTGGTAGCTGCCGCTTCGACAGCCGCGGCCAGCTCCTCGAAAGAGGAGATGGTTTCGATCCAAAGGACGTCGGCTCCGGCCCCGGCAAGCGCCTGGCACTGTTCCATGAAAACCGACACCCCTTCCTCATGCGACAGCTCGCCAAGCGGGGCGAATAGGTCGCCGGTGGGACCGACGCTTCCGGCGATCGCCACCGGCCGGCCGGCCAGATCGGCGGCCCGTCGCGCCACCTGGACGGCGGCTTCGTTCAATTCGGCGACTCGGTTCTGGAGATTGTGCAGTTGCAGTCGTCGACGATTGCCGCCAAAGGTGTTGGTGAGAATGATGTCGGCCCCGGCGTCGATGAAGCCGCGGTGGACCTTTTCGACCAGATCCGGTTGTTCGACGTTGAGAAGCTCAGGACAGCCTCCCCCCTCCAGGCCCAACGAGAAGAGGGTGGTACCCATTGCCCCATCGGCGACCAGCGGACGGCCGGTGGCGAGGAGTTCGGTGAAGGTGGTGATAATTGGTTCTTGGTCTTGGGCCATCCCGGGTCCCCTTTCGTTCCCGTGGCGGCCTTCTTTACGAAAAAACCGCCGCAGCCTGAGCCGGGCGGTTCAACCATCCCGACGCTTTAGCCGCATTTCTTGAGCGCCCGCAAGCTGTGGATCAAATCGGCGCTTAGGGAGAGAATAGCCGGTGAACCGGCCCCAGTCGACAAATGAAGGAGGGGCGGTTCGGCGCCGCCCCTCCTTGATTCCGTCTTCCTATGTGTCGACTTAGGGGAGCCAGGCAGACCAGACGTCCTGGTGTGTATTGATCCACTCCGCCGCCACCACCGAAACGTCCTCTCCATCGATTTCGGCGGGGGGCAGCATTGCCAGCTGGTCATCCGTCGTGATCGTGAAGTTGCTGAGGAATTCCCACACGTCCGGTGCTTTCTCCTGCAACTGGGCAGAAGCCACCTTCATTAGGACGTCTTCGGGGTAGTCACAGGCGATCTGAGCAGGATCGGTGTAACACTCCTCCGAGTAGGCGGGAAGGGTCACGTTGACGAGGTCATACTTGGCCACCGCCGCGGTCGGGGTCCACCAATACATGACGATCGGCTCCTGGGCTGCGAAGCGGGTGTCGAGCTCGGCGACTGTCGCCGGCTCTGACCCGGAGAAGACGACCTGCAGCGGGAGTTCGAGGTTTTCGATTATGGCCTCGTCGTACTGCGCATAAGAAGGATCGGTGCCCAGAAAGCGTCCAAGTTCGCCGGTCTCGGCGGTTCCGAACAGAGATGCCAACTCCGGATCCTGGAAACCTTCCCAAGTCGCGAGTTCTGGGTGTTCGTCGACTACGTATTGGGGCACGAACCAGCCGATCTTGCCGACGGCCCCGAGGTCGCCGATGTCGACGACCGACCCGTCATCGAAGAATGGCTGTTCGTCAGGGGTGATGCCAGAGGGCCATAGCTCCAGCACAGCGTCAACCGTTCCGTCGGCCAGTCCGGTGAACATTGCTGCGTTCTCGTCGATCGACACGGCCTCGACGGGATAGCCAAGCTGGCCTTCGATCAGCTGCTTGGCGATCTCGACATTCAAGGCCGAGGCGGTCCAGGCGTTGACCACGATGTTGATCGTCGGATTGCCTGGATCAATGGCGACGGTCGTGGCCGCGCCGCCCTCGGCGGTCGTGGTAGTCGTGCCACCCCCGCAGGCCACAGCCAACAGGGCCAAGGCCGCCGTGATGGCGAATAGACGGAATTTCATTTCTGCTCCTCGCTTAGGGGCCGCCTCCTCCGGGGCGGGCGGCGATTGGTACATTACCGGCGTGACGTCTGCAACAGGTCTTGAGAACTCGGTCTGCCTCGAAATCGACCAGGTTTGGAAAGTCTTCGGGAACCGTCCCGAACGAGCGATCGACCTGGCCGAACAGGGCGCATCCCGATCGGAGATCCTCAGCGCCACTGGCTGCACGGTGGGGGTCAGAGACGTTTCATTTGACGTCCTTCGCGGGGAGACTTTCGTCGTCATGGGTCTCTCCGGCTCAGGAAAATCGACCCTGATCCGATGTGCTTCGCGGCTCAACGACGTCACCCGAGGAAAGGTCCTGCTTGACGGCGAGGATCTCACCACCATGAATGAGGAGCAACTCCGCAACGTGCGCCGGCACAAAATGTCGATGGTCTTCCAGCATTTCGGGCTCTTCCCCCATCGCCGGGTGATCGACAATGCCGCATATGGGCTCGAGGTGCGGGGGGTAGAGAAGGCAGAGCGGATGGAACGCGCCACCAAGGTGCTGGAGATCGTCGGGCTCAAAGGGTGGGAGAACCATTACCCGCAGCAACTTTCGGGCGGGATGCAGCAGAGGGTGGGTCTGGCGCGGGCGTTGACAGTGGACCCTGAGATCCTCTTTTTCGACGAGCCCTTCTCGGCCCTTGATCCTCTCATTCGCCGCGACATGCAGGACGAGTTGATCCGCCTCCAGGAGAGCTTGCAACGGACCATCGTTTTCATTACCCACGACTTCGCTGAGGCGATCAAACTCGGCGATCGGATCGCCATCATGAAAGACGGCGTGTTTGATCAGGTGGGAACTGCTGCCGAGTTGATCACCAGCCCTCAGACCGACTATGTGAAGGAGTTCACGAAGGACATCCCCAAGACGAAGGTGCTGACCGCCGCCGCGGTGACTAGGCCCGGGTCTTCAGAAGGGGCTTCTCATCGTGTGCATCTCGAGGACACGATTGAGCGGGTGCTTCCGCACCTTCTTAGCGACTCGAATCCGGTGGGGGTGGACAATGCCAGTGGGGAGGCGATGGGGATAGTCGATCGGAAGGCCGTTGCCCACGTGTTAGAGGACGAGGAATGACCGAAGCAGTCAAGGCACCCCCTCGCCTCGCAATTCGACGCCTCGACCGGGCCGTGATTTCCTGGCTTGTTCTCGGGGTGGGGGTTATCGGTCTGCAGCTTCTGTTCTCTGGTCGCGCCTTTCCGGCCATAGGGGATACCGTCATCTCCGGGCCGATCGACCAATTCGAGGCGTGGGCTCGAGCCAACCGGCAAACCCACCTGATCTTCACCGGCTTCTTTCAGCCGGTAACAGCATCGGTCGATTGGGGACTCACCGCAATCGAGCAGTTTTTGCTCTGGTTGCCCTGGTTTGTGCTCCCGATTGCCGTGTTTGCGATCATCGCTCGCAACGGGAACTGGCGCTCTGGTCTCATAGCGGGACTTGCCATGGTCTACCCGGGACTTGTCGGTCTTTGGGAACCGACCATCGAGACGCTGGCGTTGATGGGGGTGTCGGTCATGATTGCGGTCGGAATCGGGGTCCCCCTGGGAGTGCTGGCGGCGCTCCGCTTCCGATTCGAACAGGCCCTGCGTCCCTTCCTCGACGCCATGCAGACGATTCCTGCGCCGGTGTATTTCATCCCAATGCTGCTCTTCTTCGGCGTCGGCAAGGTTCCCGCCGCGATAGCCACGGTGATCTACTCCCTGCCGCCAGTCGTGCGGCTCACCGCATTGGGGATCAACAAAGTCCCGGTAGCCGCGGTAGAGGCGGCCCGAGTCTTTGGGTCGACCAACCGCCAAACCCTGATCAAGGTGCAGGCTCCGATGGCACTGCCCACCATCATGACCGGCGTCAATCAAACGATCATGATGGCACTCGGGATCGTCGTCCTCGCCACCCTGCTGGCAGCTGGCGGGTTGGGTCAGGAAGTGATGGATACCCTGCGTCTGCGCCGACCCGGACGAGGTGTGGCTGCCGGCTTGGCCATCGTGGCCGTGGCAATAGTGCTGGATCGCGTCAGCCGATCACTGGCTGAGGGTGACCGGACCAAACAGATCGATAAGCGCTGGATCCTTGGCGGTCTCGCCATCATCGGTGGGCTCGTCGTCGTGGGCCGAGCAACGGGTGCGATCGAATTTCCGACGGTGTGGGGGGTAAGGATCCTCGACCCACTCGATGCCATCGTTGTGTGGGCGCGGGACAATCTCTCATTTCTGACCCGCCCATTGAACGACTTCATCGTGGCCGACCTCCTCATCCCATTGCGTAACTTTCTGGTCGGCACGGTCGCTTGGCCGGTTCTGATCTTCGCCACGGCCTGGATCGCTTGGAAGTGGAAGGGCCCTGGCCTCGCGCTCTTTTCAACGGTCGCCCTTCTGATTGTGGGCTTTATCGGCATGTGGGAGCTGTCCATCATCACCTTGATCCAGGTGGTGGCAGCCGTACTCATATCGGTGGCGGTTGCCATCCCACTCGGGATTTGGGCAGGACGGCGTCCGAAGGTAGAAAAGGTCCTCGGGCCGATCCTCGACTTTCTCCAGACCGTTCCCTCTTTCGTCTACATAATTCCAGTGGTGATGCTCTTCACTGTCGGCCAGGTTCCCGGGATCATCGCCTCGGTTCTCTACGCCATCGTGCCCGGGGTCCGAATCACCGCCCTCGGTATCCGCCAGGTTGCGAGCGAGTCGATCGAAGCCTCTCAGACCTTTGGTGCCACCCCCCGCCAGACCATGTACGGGGTTCGCCTCCCCCTGGCGGCGCCAACAATCATGCTGGGTGTGAATCAGGTGATCATGATGGTGCTGGCAATGGTGATTATCGCTGGCCTGGTCGGAGGCGGCGGCCTCGGGTTCGAGACAGTCAACGCCGTCACTCGCAACGAGACCGGACTGGGATTCGAGGTGGGCATCGCCATCGTGGCGATCGCGATGATCCTTGACCGCCTGACCCAGGCGTGGGCCGAGCGCCTGCAACCGCCGTCTGGCCCCTGAAAACGCGCCGCTAGCGTTCGCGCCGCATGAAACTGCCCGAGCAGAAGCTCTTTTTCGACGGTAAGTATCAAGACGCTACCTCTGGGGAGACCTTCGAGACCATCAACCCTGCCACCGGGGAAGTCATTTGTGCCGTCCAACACGCCGGTTCTGATGACGTCGATCGGGCGGTGAAATCGGCCCGAACCGGCTTCGAGACCTGGCGGTCGTTGAGCGGCGCCGAACGAGGTCGGATCCTCAACAATGCGGTTGCGTTGCTTCGGTCGCGCAACGAGGAACTGGCCCGTATAGAAGTACTCGATACCGGCAAGCCCTTTCAGGAGGCGATCGCGGTTGACGTTCTCTCGGGGGCCGACGCCATCGAGTACTACGCCGGTCTGGCCGCCTCGATCCATGGTGAGACTTTCCAACTTGCCAACTCGTGGATCTACACCCGTCGGGAGCCGCTTGGCGTATGCGTCGGGATCGGGGCCTGGAACTACCCGATCCAGATCGCATGTTGGAAGTCGGCTCCGGCGCTGGCCTGTGGCAATTCGATGGTCTTTAAACCCGCCGAGCTCACTCCACTTACCGCCCTGAAACTGGCGGAGATCTACTCGGAGGCGGGGCTGCCGGACGGGGTCTTCAACGTCGTCCAGGGCGACTATCGAACGGGTGAAGCGCTGGTTGCCCATCCGGGAGTCGCCAAGGTCTCGCTGACGGGTGAGGTGGGCACCGGCAAGATCGTGATGGCCAACGCAGCCGCCACCCTCAAGAACGTCACCCTCGAACTGGGTGGCAAGAGCCCCTTGATCATCTTTGACGACGCCGACCTCGACAACGCTATCTCCGCCGCGCTAATGGCCAACTTCTACACCCAAGGAGAGGTCTGTTCCAACGGAACCCGGGTGTATGTCCACGAGGAGATTCACGACGAGTTCATCGATCGCCTCGTCACCCGCACCTCGAAGATGAAGCTAGGAGATCCGATGGATCCAGAGACTCATGTCGGTGCCTTGATCTCCCAAGAGCATCTCGACAAAGTGCTGTCGTACATCGAGGCAGGCAAGACCTCGGGGGCGAAGCTGGTCATCGGCGGCAACCGACCAACCGATCCCGCCCTGGCCGGTGGGTACTTCGTCGAACCGACCGTGTTCGACGCCTGCACCGACGACATGAAGATTGTCCGCGAAGAGATCTTCGGACCGGTGATGGCGGTCCTCACCTTCCGTGACGAAGACGATGTGATCACCCGCGCCAACGACACGGAGTACGGGTTGGCTGCCGGGGTCTTTACCCGCGACATCCAGAGGGCCCATCGGGTTGTCGCTCGCCTGGAGGCTGGGACCACCTGGATCAACAACTACAACGTCACTCCAATCGAGATGCCTTTTGGCGGTTACAAACAATCTGGCATTGGCCGGGAGAACAGCCTCACCACCATCAACCACTACACCCAGGTCAAGAGTGTGTATGTGGAGATGGGTGACGTCGAGGCACCTTATTGATCGAAAGGTAGGAACCTGTGGAGGATCGTGTTTTGGCGGGCAAGACCGCCATGGTTACGGGTGGAGCCTCGGGGATGGGTCTGGCGATGTCGGTGGCGTTTGCCGCGGCCGGCGCCGACGTGGCGATCGGATCCCTTCTGGCCGGAAACAAGAAGGCAGACGGCGAAGTAACGCACTTGCCGGGCCAGGACCAACTGGACAGTGCGCACGCCCTGCTCGAAGCTCAGGGAGTCGGGTGCCTGGCGATGAACCTCGATGTCACCTCCGATGACTCGGTCGAAGCCCTTTTCCAGGCCGCGGTGAAGCGCTTCGGCAAAGTGGACATCCTCGTAAACGCCGCCGGGATTACCGCCGAGCACACCATCGTGGGCCATTCCGACTCGCTGTGGAACAGGGTCATCGAAGTCAACCTGACCGGCACCTACCGGGCGATCAAACGGGCGCTGCCTGGCATGATTGAGCGGAAGTGGGGACGGATCATCAATATCGCCTCGACTGCCGCCACGGTGGGCGCCGTCACCTCGGGGGCCTACTGCGCGTCCAAGGCCGGGGTGGTGGGTTTGACCCGTTGCGTTGCCCTGGAGGGAGCTCCCCACGGGGTGACCTGCAATGCGATCAGCCCCACCTGGGTCGACACCGGGTTTGCGCGCGAGTGGATGACCGACATCGCCGAGAAACAGGAGCATCGGTCGGGCGACGAGTACGTCAGCGACGTCAAGAAGTCGAATCCACAGGGTCGGCTGATCTCACCCACCGAGATCGGGGCGCTGGCCCTCTTCCTCTGCACCGAGGGCGCCGCCGGCATCACCATGGAGGACCTGCGGGTTTCCGCCGGGTCGCTGTGGTAGAGCCAGAATCCGCGAACCCCGGGTTCACGGGCCCATTTATGGGTCCCACGGCCCCGAGTTCGGGTTTAACGGAGCCGTTTCTTAAGGCGGTCCAGTCGCTGGTCCCACTCTCCGCCCACTTCGGCGACCCACCCCATCACGTCATCGAGACGTTCCGACCGCAGGCTGTAACGCACCTCCCGACCTGAACTGGTCCGCTCCACCAGACCCGCCTCATCCAAAGCAGCGAGGTGTTTGCTGACAGCCTGGCGGGTGATGGGAAAGAGCCTCGCCAATTCTGTGGCAGTGGTCGGGCTATCGGCGATGTGCCTGAGCATCTCGCGGCGAGTCGGGTCAGAGAGGGCGGCGAATACATCCACTATGCAAAGGTGGGAGGAACGATCACGATCTCGTAATGGAGCATCTGTTCGGTGACGGTCAGCTGACAGCCGTCGTCGGAGGCCTCAAGGCGAAGTGTGACCTGGGTTGGTTCACCTTCTGCGGTCCGCCAGGTCCAGGTGATCGCTTGGCCGGTGATGATCTCCTCGACGGTGCCGAAGAGCTCGGGAGCGCCCTCGGTTCTAAGGGTCACTTTCCCGTTGAGCCGTGGTTCGATTGTCATCCGTCCCCCGACCCAGAGGGAGGCCAGTTCGCCGTCGACCACATGCCGCCAGAGGTCCGCCGGTGGCACCTTCAGGTGGACGGTACGCTCGACTTTGGGAAGCGGTTCCTTCATGCGCAACTCCTGGGTTGCAGGTAATGGTATAGTGTCGTGCAACTGGATGGTTGCGATAGGAGGTTAGCGCATGTTGATTCCGACCGTCATCGAACAGACAGCCCGCGGGGAGCGAGCCTTCGACATCTACTCCCAGCTGCTCGGCCAGCGGATCATCTTTCTTGGGCGCGAGATCGACGCTGATGTCGCCAACCTGATCGTGGCGCAACTCCTGCATCTCGAGGCGGAGGACCCCGACAAAGACGTCAACCTCTACATCAACTCGCCCGGCGGGGAAGGCTCGTCGATGATGGCGATCTATGACACGATGCAGTGTCTCAAACCCGAGGTGGCGACTACCTGCATCGGTCTGGCGGCCTCGGCAGCGGCGGTGATCCTATCGGCGGGCGCACCTGGCAAACGCAACCTGTTGCCGCACTCCCGTGTGTTGATCCATCAACCGCACGTGCCCGGCGGGATCAACGGGCAGGCGAGCGATATTGAGATTCACGCCCGGGAGATCGTGCGACTCAAAGATCAGATGATCGCGATCCTGGCGAGCCACACCGGGCAGTCGGAGGAGACGGTCCGGCGCGACACCGATCGCGATCGCTGGCTAGCGGCGGACGAGGCCGTGGCTTACGGTCTCGCCGACGGGATCATGACTCCGAGCAGGGTGCCCACAGGTCTTCGCGTCACCACGCCCTAATCCGGGTCGGCCTGATGCGGAGTGGGACCGGATAGTCACGGTCGAACCAATCCCACGTTCGCTGGTAGCTGTCGAGCACAGGTTGATAGCGCCGAGCAAATTCGGGATGGGCACTGCCGGGTCCGGCCGACTGGTCGATGGATGCCTCCGCTTCGATGATGACGATGTTGTCGCCGCGCCCGTCGTCGTTGAGATGGAGACTCACCCTCGTGTTGTGTCTGAGGTTGGTGATCCGCTGCCCATCCATAGACCAGATCCGAATGTCGTCGCCGTCTCGGACATACCAGACCGGTGCCGATTGCGGTTGACCATCGGCCCTCACCGTGGTGATCCAGATGATGAGATCCTTGTCGAGACGCTTGGCGACGTTGTCGGAAATCACTTCTTGGCTTTCCTGGGTTTGGCCTCTTTTGGTGGCAGGGAGCCGACGTAGGCGAGCGAACGGGCCACCCACTCCTCGGACTTGTCTGGCTTCCAGTTCTCGGGAAGCATCACGTATCCGCGCATCGGGCGGCCCTCCATCGGAACGAAGGGTCCCGACCCCTCAATGACGAGGAGTTCGTCGGCCTCGGACTCTGGCAGCTTCACGGCGATCCGGTCGCCAAAGAGACAAAGGAACATGTTGCCGTTCACGAATCCGGCCAATTGGCCGAACATCGGCCGCTCGCTAACTCCAGGGCTGTCAGGGAGGAGCGCATGGAACAGTGACTTGGCCTGTTCGGTTGGACGCGGCATCTTCATGGTCATGATGTCTCCCTGCCCGGACGCTCACGGTACTTGTTGGGAGCGGCGGCATGTTCTAACTCACCGCCTTCGTTGTCGGTCAGGACTTCGATGTCCCGCACCTCGGGAAGAGCTTCACGAACGATCTGCTCCATGGGGATCTCGTCTTCGAGTTCGTACGTCAGACCCAAGCTTGCGAGGGTACGTGACACTGGAGTGGGTTGAGTTGGTTTGAGGAGGGCCAAGATCAGGTGGTCGACACCGACGTAACCGTGCTTCAGTTCCCTTGCCACTGAGAAAGCTCTGTTGAAGTAAGACCAGTCCTCGCTGGCGCCCCACCGGATAGTGTGAGCATCGAGGGCATCGAGAAGTTTCTGCCAAGACTCGAACCCCAACTCCCTTGCAACAGTGACCTGGGCATCGCGGAGGGTGAAGGTCCTACCCTCGGCCCGTTCGGCGGGACGCCCGGCGAATTTGGGATGCGATGCCAACACCCGATCGAGCGCACTCTGGTCACCTGCGACCAGGGCCCGTTTCAGCTCCTTGGTCTGGATGCGAAGTTGGTTCAGATCCGGGCGATCCGGCAATGAAGTCATGACGAGCTCCCCTTCTTGCGTAGATCTTCACGGTTTCCGGGGACTATTTCTACGCAAGAAGTGTCCGTTTGCGTTTCTTGACTTCGGCGACGATGGCTTCGAGGATCGGGTGCAGGTCGCCGATCACCGCGTAGTCAGCCTTCGTGACCATCGGGGCTTCGGCGTCGCTGTTGATGGCAAGGACGTTCTTCGAGGCCATCATCCCTACCCAGTGTTGGATCGCTCCCGAGATGCCGCAGGCGATATAGAGGTTGGGGGCGACCCGGGTCCCGGTTTGGCCGACCTGGTCAGAATGGGGTCGCCAGCCGTTGTTGGTAACAACCCGCGAACAACCGACCGCGCCGCCCAATAAGCCGGCGAGCTCTTCGAGAACTGCAAAACCTTCCGGTGAACCCACCCCGCGACCGCCGCTCACCACAACTGGCGCCGTTGTCAGAGTGATTCCCTCCGACACCGTCATTCTTTCAACCACCCTGGTACGAAGGAGTCCGTCGACCAGGTCGGGTAAGAAGGGATGCGCCGCACCGGTGCTCGGCGCCGTCGCCTCGATCGCATGGGGCGATACTGTGCACAGCTTCATGAAGGCCGACAGGGTCGCCTCTTCCAGCAGACTGCCTCCCCAGCGGACCCGGGTCAGCTCCCAATCATCGCCGGATGGTCGGACTTCCGTGATGTTGGTGGCGAGAGGCAGGTCGAGCAGAGCGGCGACGTGTGCCATGACCTCGTTGCCGCGCTCAGTCCCGGCAGCCATGAGGGCGGCCGGCATCTCGGCCCCTATCAGTTGGGCTAATGACTCGGCGATGGCTTCGGGGGCATAGTCGACCAACGCCGGATGGTTGATCTGCCAGCCCCCCAAGTCGGTGGCTCCAACCGACACTGCTTCAACCTCCCCGATGCCCCTTCCCAGAGTCATCGCCTGCAATGAGAGCTCGGCAATGACCCCGTTGTCGTGTTCGACGTATACGAAGACTCTGCTCACAGGAGACCAAGCTCCTCGAACAAGTCGACGACGGCCGGAGCAGCTTCCGGCCCGCGGCCAAGAATGGCCGTGGCGGTCTTCTGTTCGGCGTGAGTGAACAGCCGTTTCATCGCCAGCCCACCCGGGGTCGCCACCGCCGGGGTCGTCATCACATCTGCCTTCTTGGCTTTCAGTCGTCCAGGGAGGGTGGGATAGCGGGGGAGATTGATTCCTTCCTTCACCGCAACCACCGCCGGAAGCCGAAGCCGGTAGACCTCAAGCCCGGAGCCGGTGTCGCGGCGGGCTGTGACCAATCCCTCCTCCACGGTCACGCCCTTGATCCCGCTGATGATCGGTCGGTCCAGGGCGTGGGCCACCCGGATCCCGACTTGATAGCCGCCCGAGTCGGCCGACTCGTTGCCAAAGAGGATCAGATCAAACTGACCGTCGGTTGCCTCCAGCTTTACCACCCGGCCGGCGATCGCTGCGGCCGTGGCCTGCGGGTCCCAGTCCGAGCCATCGGTGACGAGCAGCGCGGCATGATCAGCGCCGACTGACACGGCATACCGAAGCTGTTCCTCGGCCTCGGCAGGGCCGAGCGTCATCACGGTGACGGTCCCGCCGTGTATCTCTTTCAAACGAATCGCCTCCTCGACCGCGCACTCCTCATGGGGGCTAACGGTGAAAGAGAGATGGCGGGCATCAATGGCCCTGGCGTCTTCGGTGAGGTTGATCCGGGCGCCCGGAGCAGGCACCCGCTTGACGCAAACGAGAACCCTCACGCTTTCATTCGCTCGTCTTTGGGATCAAAGAACGGCGTCGAGCCGACCACCACTACCTTTACCGGGTAGAGCTCGTTCATGTACATGACGGCCAGGTCGTTGCCTTCCACGGCGTGCTCGGGAGGCAGGTAGGCCATGAGCAGATACTTACCCACGGATGGTCCCGCCCCTGCCGTGGTCACATAAGAGGGGCGGCCCTTGCGATCGACTATCCGTTCTCCGGATGCGGTCGTGATCGGCTCCCGACCGGTCGGGTAGCGCTTGATCCCATCTCGAGGAGACACGTGATCCTCCACTGTCAATGTGCAGAGGATCGCCGCCGGCTCCTCCTGGCGAGCCTTGAGATAGGCCTCCTTGCCGATGAAGTCCGCGGCCTTCACCCGGGGACGGGCAAGGCCCGCCTCGACCGGGTTGTATTCGCTCTCCAACTCTGCCCCCATCAGCCGGTAGCCCTTCTCGATCCGCCCGGTGGTTCCATAGACCCCGGCGCCGACGGGGGCTACCCCGAAGGCTTGACCGGCTTCCCAGAGGCGGTCCCACATCGGCATCCCCTGCTCGGCGGGCACGTAGATCTCCCAGCCAAGGTCGCCCACATAAGAGATGCGGAACAGGCGGGCGTTGATCGAACCGAAGTCCACCGCCTGGGTGGAGCCGTAGGGGAATGCTTCGTTGGAAAGATCGTGGTCCGTGATCGACTGGACCAGGTCCCGGGCCTTTGGTCCCCACACGCCGATGGTGACGAAAGCCGACGTCAGATCCTCAAAGTGGACCGAGCCGTCTTCGGGAAGATGGATTCTGAACCAGTGTTTGTCTCGAGGTCCGTCGAAGGCTCCGGTGATAACCCGGAAATGTTCGTCCCCCAGCCGCATGATGGTGAGATCCGCCTTGAAACCTCCCGACTCGGTCAGGAGCGGCGTGTAGACCGACCTTCCCGACGCCACATCGACATTGTTGACCGTCAGATGCTGGAGATAGTCGACCACCCCGGGACCGGTGAAGTCGAAAATGACGAACGGGGAGAGGTCGACCATTCCGACCCGCTCCCGCAGGGCAAGGTGCTCGGCGTTCTGAATCGGCGACCACCAGCGCCGGTCCCATTCGTGCGGCCGGTCCTCGATCCCGTATTCGGCCACCAGCGGGACGTTGGATTCGTACCAGTGGGGCCGTTCCCAACCTCCCGCTTCGAAATAGACCGCACCCAGAGCCTGAGTCCGGGTGTGGAAGGGCGACATCCGTTTGTTTCGCTCGGATGCCCATTGCTCGCGGGGATGGACGATGCCGTAAGTCTTGTTGAAATGCTCGGCGCAGCGCGCCCGGACGTGATGCTCGGTGCGGGCATATGGATAGAAACGGGCAATGTCGGAGGCGTGGGGGTCGAGTTCCGGGTAGCCATTGGTCATCCACTCCGCCACCGCCCGGCCGGTACCCGGGCCTTCCTTGATCCAAATCGCGGCGGCGGACCAGAGGTTGCGCACCTCCACCGTCTCTCCGATCAGCGGCATCGCGTCGGGGGTCAGCGACAGCAGCCCGTTGACGGCGTACTTGATCTCGGCGCCGCTGAGGATGTCGGGCATCAACTCCAGGGCGTCTTCCAACTGGTCATCGAAATCATCGGCGGTGAAGGGGAGCTCGGTTGGGGAGAGGCGGGCTGCGGCCAACGAGGGGATCTCGTCCGGTGAGTGAAAGATCGGACGATGGGCGTACGAACCGACCTCCATCGACCCGGCCGTCTGCCGCTCGTACATGAAAGTGTCCATGTCGCGGACGATCGGGAAGGCCAGTTCTTTTCCCGACTCCTGCAGGACGGGGATGGGGCCGACATCGATCATCTGGTGGACCGCCGGGGTGAGCGGAATGGTGGCACCGGCCATTCGGGCGATCCGAGGGCTCCACACTCCACAGGCGATCACGACGTAGTCAGCCTCGACTCGGCCTCGATCGGTGACCACGGCCCTGACTCGACCGCGGTGAGTTTCGATCCCGAGGATCTCAGTGTTGGCAAAGGTCTGCAAGGCGCCCTGGCTCTGGGCTCGCTCGCGGAAGATGGTCCCGGCCCGGAGCGAATCGACCGCCGACACCGTGGGGTAAAAGGCGCCGCCCAGGAGGATCTGCTCGTTGATGAAAGGCACCAACTGCTTGATCTCGGCCGGGCTCACCAGGTGGGCTTCCATGTCCCAGGTCTTGGCCGAGCTCATCCGCCGCCGCAGCTCCTCCAGACGCTCGGGTGTCCGGGCCACCTCGATCCCGCCGCAGAAGACGTTCACTCCCATGTCCTCGTACTGGCGCTGGCTGTCGAGGGTGAGCATCGCCATCTCTTTGTTGTGATCGACTGGGAAGATGAAGTTGGAAGCGTGGCCGGTCGACCCACCCGGATTGGGGAGCGGTCCCTTGTCGATCTGGACGATGTCGCGCCAGCCCAACTCGGCTAGATGGCCGACCACCGAGTTGCCGACGATTCCGGCACCGATCACGACTACCCGGGCGCTGGCGGGCAGATCACTCACACTGGTTTCCTCTCACTGGTAGCTGCATCTTGGTGTCTCGTAGACAGTCCTGCGGACCTCAACTAATGTTCCAAGATACAGCACAAACCCACATCGTGGAACTTCCCTGGAGCAAACAAATGGCCGATGACGACCTCGACCTGAGCGCCCTTTCCGACGACGACCTCGTCACGCAGATGCATGACGACCTCTATGACGGGTTGGCCCCCGAGATCGTCGAGGGGACCAACATCCTGCTGGGCCGTGGTTGGGACGCCCAGCGGGTATTGAACGATGCGCTGGTCGAGGGAATGCGCATCGTCGGAATCGACTTCCGAGACGGGATCCTCTTTGTGCCCGAGGTGTTGCTGGCCGCCAACGCCATGAAGGCAGGGATGGAGATTCTCCGCCCGCTGCTCGCCGAGACCGGAGCCGACACCATCGGCAAAGTCGTCATCGGCACCGTCAAGGGAGACATCCATGACATCGGCAAGAACCTGGTGGCAATGATGCTGGAAGGCGCGGGTTTTGAGGTAATCAACCTTGGCATCAACACCGACGCCGACAAGTTCATCGCCGCTCTTGAGGAGCACAAACCCGACATCCTCGGCATGTCAGCGCTGCTCACCACGACCATGCCATACATGAAGGTGGTCATCGACACCCTCAAAGAGAAAGGGATGCGCGACGACTACATCGTCCTGGTGGGTGGCGCTCCGTTGAACGAGGAGTTCGGTAGGGCGATCGGTGCCGATGCCTACTGCCGCGACGCCGCGGTGGCTTCCGAGACGGCATCCGCGCTCGTGCTGGCTCGCCGACTCACAGCGGGTGAGGACTAGTGGAGGAGCCGGACCGGCTCTTGGTGATTGCCTGCGGCGCCCTGGCCCGGGAGCTGTTGGACGTGATCAAGCTCAACCACCTCGGCTGGGTCGATGTCGAATGCCTTCCTGCCATTCTGCACAACACCCCCCAGCTCATCACCGACGCAGTGGAGGAGCGGCTCGATCGGGCGGCGGGCCGCTACTCGCAGGTGTTTGTCGGTTATGCCGACTGCGGAACCGGCGGGATGCTCGATCGCATGTTGGAGCGCCGGGGAGTGGAGCGCCTGCCCGGGGCCCACTGCTACGAGTTCTTCGCAGGGTCGGTGCAATTCGCAGCCCTGCATCAAGACGATCCCG
This sequence comes from Acidimicrobiia bacterium, assembly GCA_040905905.1. Classification (GTDB taxonomy): domain Bacteria; phylum Actinomycetota; class Acidimicrobiia; order Spongiisociales; family ZC4RG35; genus JAICND01. The sequence goes on along the minus strand of JBBDQN010000002.1, from coordinate 31,395 downwards.
CCACGTTTTATCTGACCGACTACCTCGCCAAACACTTCGACCGTCTCGTTTGGCACGGCCTCGGCCTTGATCGGTGGCCACAACTTCGTGACGAGTACTTCCGCAACTACCGCCGGTTGGTCTACCTGTCCCAGACCAACAGGCCCGAACTGGTGACCGGGGCCGCCGAGGCTGCTGATCGACTGGGACTCGAGTTCGAACATGTCCATGTGGGATACGGTGACTTCCAGCCGGTGCTGGTTGAGATCGCCAATCGGGGTGGAGAAGCGGCATGAGCACCCGTTCCAATGAGCCCCAACTCACAGTCATCAGCTGGCGCGACATCCCGGCCCAGGTGATCGCCAGGCGAGGCCGCGAGTCAGCCAAACGAGAGCTGTCAGCCCGATTCCAGGTGGCCATCGACCGGGCGGCCATGTACGCGGGGCTGTTCGGTACAGATGAATATCTAGCCGAGTGGCAGCGGGTCACAAATCCGTGCGGAGCCGATCTTGAGGCAGAGGTGGCCGAGGTGGCGGCGCGCCTTGAAGCCGAGTTCACTCCGGAAGTTCTCAACGAGGTGGCCGGCAACGGGGGACGGTTGAGCAACGGATGACCGACACCTTTGTCTCTTCGGCAACCCGGGAGGTGGTGATCGGTTTCGAGCGACCTTTCGTGCTGATCGGCGAACGAATCAATCCCACGGGCCGCAAGCTCCTGGCGGAAGAGATGCGCAACGGCGACTTTTCCCGGGTGGAGAAGGATGCCCTTGCCCAGGTCGAGGCCGGTGCCCACATGCTTGATGTCAACGCCGGCATCCCCTTGGCCGACGAGCCCGCCCTCCTCGCCCAGGCCGTCACCCTTGTGCAGTCAATTACCGACCGCCCCCTTTCGATCGACTCCTCGATCGTCGAAGCTCTCGAAGCAGGGCTGGCGGTATATGGAGGCAAAGCTCTGGTCAACTCGGTGACCGGGGAGGAGGAGCGTATGGAGCGGGTGCTGCCTCTGGTGGCCAAACACGGAGCGGCAGTGGTGGCTATCTCCAATGACGAGACAGGCATCTCTGAGGATCCCGATATCCGCTTCGAGGTGGCAAAGAAGATCGTCAACCGCGCCGCCGACTACGGAATCTCGAAAGAAGACGTGATTGTCGACCCACTGGTGATGCCGATCGGAGCGATAGGAACGGCCGGTCGCCAGGTATTCCATCTGGTGGGCCGCCTCCGCAACGAACTCGGCGTCAACACAACCTGTGGCGCTTCCAACGTCTCGTTTGGCCTTCCCAATCGGGCCGGGATCAATGCCGCCTTCTTGTCCATGGCCATCGGTGCAGGGATGACCTCTGCCATTACCAATCCACTGGAGGCGGAAATTCGCCAGGCAATTCTGGCCGCGGATGTGCTCGCCGGCCACGACCTCAACTGCGCCATCTGGATCCGCACGTACCGCCAGCCCCCTGCGGCAGGCGAGGACTCCCGTCGCCGGGAGAACCGCCGCCGCCGCGGTTGACCAGGTCATGACCAAACACGTGGTCTTCACCCCTTCGGGGCGACGGGGATCATTCCCGGAAGGCACTTCGGTGCTCGATGCCGCCCGGACCTTGGGAGTCGACCTCGATTCGGTTTGCGGTGGGCGGGGGATCTGTGGCCGTTGCCAGGTCACGATCGGGAGCCGGCCCGGCATCGAGGCGAGAGAGGGTCGACTTTCACCTCTGGCGGCCACCGAGACCGACTATCACGCCAAGCGTCCGCTGGGGGAGGGCCACCGGCTGGGTTGTGCCGCCCTCATTCTCGATGACGTCGTGATCGATGTCCCCGCCGAGAGTCAGGTTCACCGCCAGGTGGTGCGAAAGAGGGCGGGGGTCGATGCCCTGCCCGTGGATCCGGTCGTGCGCCTGCACTACATAGAGGTGGTCGAACCCGATCTCGCCAGCCCTACCGGCGATCTCGAACGGGTACATGAAGCCTTGGCCAAACAGTGGCAGCTGACCGGGCTCGGAGTGCTGCCGTCCGTGCTGTCGGCGCTGCAGGTCGCCCTGCGCAAGGGCGAGTGGAAAGTGACCATCGCGGTCCGCGCTGGGGACGAGATCATTGCAATCTGGCCTGGTTTTCGCGATCTGATGGTGGGGGTGGCGTTCGATGTCGGCTCTACGACCATCGCCGGTCACCTCTGCGACCTGACCACGGGGGCAGTGCTGGCCTCTGCGGGACGCATGAACCCGCAGATCGGTTTTGGCGAGGACCTGATGAGCAGGGTCTCATACGTGATGATGAACGAAGGTGGGGCCGAGCGGCTCACGAGTGTCGTTCGCAACGCGCTCGATGATCTGATCGGCGAGCTCGTGGCGGAAGCAAAGGTGGATCGGGATGACATCCTTGAGCTGACCGTGGTCGGCAACCCGATCATGCACCACCTGGTGTTGGGCTTTGATCCGCGGGAGCTGGGAACGGCTCCGTTCGCATTGGTCACTACCTCAGCCCTGCATACTCCGGCTACTTCCCTCGGGTTGTCAGTTAACCCCGGCGCTTGGGTCTACACCCTGCCCTGTATCGCCGGCCATGTCGGCGCCGATGCCGCCGGGGCGGTCCTCTCGGAAGGGCCTCACCGGCGGGACGAACTGCAGCTGCTGGTCGACGTGGGCACCAACGCCGAGTTGGTCCTCGGCAATCGAAATCGCTTGCTGGCGGCCTCAAGCCCAACCGGCCCGGCCTTTGAGGGTGCCCAGATCTCGTCGGGCCAGAGGGCGGCACCGGGAGCAATCGAACGGGTGCGGGTGGACAAAGAGACCCTGCAAGCGCGTTTCCAGGTGATCGGACAGGAACAATGGTCGGACCAGGAAGGGTTCGACCGGTCGGTGGTAACCGGGATCTGTGGATCGGGGATCATCGAGGTCATCGCCGAGCTATATCTGGCCGGAGTGATCGCTGCCGACGGCACCATCGTCGAGCGACCAGGATCTGACCGGGTGGTTGCCCGAGAGCGGACCTTCTCGTATGTGTTGAGCGAGGAGCCACGGATCGAGATCACCCAGAACGACGTGAGAGCGATCCAACTGGCCAAGGCAGCGTTACATGCCGGTGCGCGTCTCTTGATGGATCACTATGGCGTCGATCAGGTTGACCAGATCCGCCTGGCCGGAGCCTTCGGGTCTCATATCGACCCGATGTACGCGATGGTCCTGGGAATGATTCCCGACTGCGACCTCGAACGGGTTTCGGCGGCCGGGAACGCTGCCGGCGTTGGGGCGATGATGGCGTTGTTGTCGGGGGTCGCCCGCCAGGAGATCGAAGAGGTGGCGCTGTCCGTCGAGAAGGTAGAGACGGCTGTGGAGCCAAGATTTCAGGAGCACTTCGTGGCAGCAATGGCGATCCCGCACAAGACCGATCCTTACATGGAGTTGGCGAAGGTCGTCGACCTGCCGACACCGGCTACCAAACCTGAGCGGCGTCGCTCGCGGCGCTGAAGCGAGCGGCCATTAGTTGATCTCAGGACGATCGCACCCAGACTGACAGCGACGCGGGTTGGAACGACCGGTCCACCGCGCTGTGCAACTGAGCAACGACTGCGTCGAGGTCGCTGGTCGTTCGCAGGGTGTTGGTGATTTCCGACAAGGTTCGCGCGGTGTCTGTGTAGGCACGATTGAAACGAAGATCGACCGCTCGCTGAATCCGGGTTCGCATCGGGTTGGCTAGAGCAGCAACCCCCAGCGTTGAGCCTGCCACGGCCAGGTCGCCCTGTCCGGGCGTCAGTTCTCGCAGCACAAAGACAAGCGCGGCGAACACGCCGAATAGAAGGGCGGTCAGGAGGCTGTACGAGACTGTGCGAGAAACGATTCGTTCGATGTCGTAAAGCCGGTATCGGAGAACGGCGGCCGCTATCCCGACGGGAAGCATGAGCGAAACGGGAACCACTGACAGCTGAGCCCAGCCGGCAAACGCATCGCCTAGTCCGAAGACCGGTTGAGCTAGGACAAAGAGCAGGAAGATCTGCGCGAACAAGATGCCAAGCGGCAGGATCACCCACTTTGCCTGCAAGCGTTCGCGGTTCGTGGACACGGTTCGGTAACGATATACCTGACAGATGACCACGAATGAGGACACGGCGATGACAACCATCATGTCCAGCAGCCAGGTTGGTTCTTCGACTTCGGCCGGCCGACTTGGGAAGGTCGCCAACACTTTTGTAAGGCCAGGCAGAGAAGCCACGATGAGGCCCAGAACGGGCGCAGACATCCACGCCATCGTTGGTACTGAGCGACCGTTGGGAAAGAGGGCAAAGACCAAAACCAACGAGCCGAAGCCCACGAAGAAGACCCCCCGTGCCGTCACTCCGAGCTCAGGTACGGTGCTGATGGCGGCGGAGGTCGACCGGCTGAAGGCAGTCGTGAGCGTTATGAGCATTAGTGATGTGAGTAGCGCCATGGGATCGGCCGGACTTTTCCAGAACATCACAGCCCCGATAACCGTCATCAAGACCAGCGGCAGGACCAATCCCACGAGCACTGAGATAGCCGGATCGATGCTCGCCTGAGCTAGGGCGACGAAGATCGACTCGGGTCCAAGGAGGGTCAGGTCGGCGAACCCCACAACAAAACCAAAGACCGCTAAAGCCAACGTAGGCACGACTATCGAAATCCACGCCAACCGCGCCGCGGCTAAAGCTCGCCCACCGAGCGGCCTCCGAAACACCATCGGACTTGCTTCGATACCGGTCATCGCCTCATTCGCTTGGTTAAAAGACCATATCGGTTGGCCGCTACGAGAGCGTTACGGGTCTGAATCGCTGCCCTTAATGTCGAACCCGATAACTCGCCGTGAGCATGGGAGACTCTTGCGATGGCGTTCTTGGAGCTGGTCACCGTCGTTGTTGACGACTATGACCCTGCAATTGAGTTTTTCGTGGGTGTCCTCGGATTCGAGCTGGTAGACGATTCCCCTTCGCTCACCAACGATGGTCGACCAAAGCGTTGGGTCGTCGTGCGACCCCGGGGAGCAGAGACGGGCATCCTGCTTGCCCGTGCGGACGGCGACCACCAGGGACATGTGGTCGGCAACCAGGTTGCTGGACGCGTCGGCTTCTTCCTCCGAGTCGACGACTTCGAGGCGAGTTACGACCAGATGGTGACCGCCGGCGTGGAATTCGTAACTGAACCACGCACTGAGGACTACGGACGGCTCGCAGTGTTCGTCGACATCTCTGGCAACAGGTGGGATCTACTTGGTCCTGTTTAGAAGGTCCCCAGAGTCTTGAAGTCGATCCGCATCACAACCCTTCTTAGACGTTGGCGAGGACTAGGTCCAGCGGCCGTGGCACCTTGCTGAGATCCAACGCCTCGACCATGAGGCGGCCGTAGCGGATCTTCCGACCGGACAGAGTGCCCATGAAACGGCGAAGTTGCGCGTCGAGAGGACGCCCTCGCTGGGCCGGCTGCCTCTGAAAGCTGCGGAAAGCCCCACCTTCCCGCTGCGCCTCGATGATCGCTCTTACAGAGTGGGTGCCGAGGGCTCGAATCAACTCTTCTTCTAGGTCTGATTCGCAAACGTAAAAACCGAGTTCCTCCATATCGAGGCGGGTCAGATTGGGGCGAAGACCTGCCCGCTCCAGAGCACGCCTGAAGTCGCCCTCTTCCGCAGCGTCGCAAAGGCCCGCCAACCGGATGTCCAGCCCCCGGGGACCGAATCGGTCCAGGAAGTGTCCGATGTTTGTTGCACCTCCGATCGACACGATGGAGATGCCCTCGGCGACAATATCCCGACCACGGCGCTCAGCTAACGCCTCGAGCGCGGCATGATCACTCAGTCCCTCAACAAACACGACCGCACCCGAGTCGACGCCGACAGCACGTGGGTCTCTCACCAGAGACATATTCGCCACATTCGGAAGAAGTTGAATCCGATTAAGTAGCCGCGACGGCTAGGGCGGCAGCGTTTTCGAAGTCTGGTATGGCGAATTGGAAGCCCTCCTTGAGGAGCCGAGCCGGGACCGCGCGGCGTCCCGTGAGCGCCAGAGCAGGGTCCGAGCCGAGAAGCCAAGCGCCGACTTTGGTTACCCATGAAGGAGCCGGAAGCCCAAAACGGCGACCAGCTAGACCTCGATACGTGGCCATCATGTCCCGATTGCGGATCGGATTGGGCGAAGTGACGTGATACAAACCGACCATCCGGTCACTGTCGATCGCACGGACCAGAACAGCCATGAAGTCTTCCAATGACACCCATGACACCCACTGGTTGCCCGATCCGATCCTGCCTCCGAGCCCCGCCCGCGCCAGCCATAAGAGTCGCCTGGTAGCCGGATCACCGGAACCTCCGAGCCCTATACCGGCACGTAACAGAACCGCGCGCCGAACCTGTCGAATGGCCGAAGCAAACGCGGCCTCCCACTCGGTGCACACCTTCACCATCTGCGGAGGTCCATCGGCAGGTGGCGCCGTTTCCTCATCGATGATGGTTTCACCCGCATCACCAAATCGCGCCAACGAGGACAGCTGTACCCAGACCGGAGGAGGGTTCACAACCTGGTTCCATGCCCGACCGACCGCTTGAACCGGACCGACCCGTGATGAGGTCAGCTCGGCCAAATTTTTGTGAGTAGGTCGACAGTCGACTCGCTTGCCAGACAGGTGCACGACCACATCGGCGCCATCGAGGACGGATACCCCATTCTCCGAGCGTTGCCGGGTCCCAATGCACCGACTCCCAACCATGGCCCGGTTGAGGCGCGCCGCGAGTTAAGACAGTGACCGAATCCCCCCTGGCCACCAACCGATCCCGGAGGTTCCTCCCCAAGAACCCGGATCCACCGGGAATCACGATCCGCTTGGCGGTCATTTCGTCACGCTAGATGTCTCTCGAAAATTTCTTCTGACATGGGTATTGAAGTGGTGGGGGGGTTCCGATACGGTCGTACGTATGTTCGATGATGTGGAGTCTGGGGCGTTGCCGGTGGGGTTGGAGGGGATGGCCCCTGGCCCCGAGTTGGGTGCACTCCTTTCGACGATTGACCTTGCCGAGCTGTCGGGGTTTGACCGGGTGGTGGTCCTAAGGGCCTGTCAGCGGATGGCTTCTCATTATCAGGCCCAGGTGTATGAGGCGATGGCTTCGATCTCTGATCTGATGAACGAAATCGATGCTGATGATGCGGAGCTGGCAGCAGATGCGGCTTCGGCTGAGATCCGGGCAGCTTTGTGTCTGACCCGTCGGGCCGCCGACTTCGAACTGGGTTTCGCCATGGAATTGGTGGGGCGGGTCCCCCGGGTGTGGGAGGCGCTGGTGGCGGGGTTGATCGATCTGCGGCGGGCCCGGACCCTGGTCTCGGGGACCTCACATCTCCCCGTCGAGACCGCCCGGGAGGTGGTGGAGAGGATCATGGTTCGGGCTTGCCGGTTGACTACCGGCCAGTTGGCGGCGGTGCTGCGCCGTCTCGCCATCGAAACCGACCCCGACGAGGCGGTCTCCCGGTATCGGGGGGCGGTCGAGGAGCGCCGGGTGGTCATCGAACCGACCGTCGAGGGGACTGCCAACCTTCTGGGGTTGGATCTGTCACCGGACCGGGTCGAAGCCGTCCTTACCCGGATCGGCCTCCTGGCCCGCAGTTTGAAGACTGGGGGGGAGACCCGGACCATGGATCAGCTCCGCGCCGACGTCTTCTTGGACCTGTTGGAAGGAACCCACCACAACACCAAGACCGGGAGAGGGGTGGTGGATATCCACGTCGGCTTGGACACTCTGAGCAGACTGTCGGAGACTCCGGGGGAGTTGGCCGGGTATGGGCCGGTGATCGCCGATATCGCCCGTCAGGTCGCCGAACGCCAACAAGGTGCGGAGTGGCGGTGGACTCTCACCGACCCCGTCACCGGTCAACCGCTCGACAACGGCATCACCCGCCGCCGTCCATCGGCCGCCCAACGCCGCCAGGTCCAGACCCGGAACCGGACTTGTGTCTTCCCGGGATGTCGGATGCCCGCCACCGCATGTGATCTCGACCATCGGATCCCCTGGGCGGGGGGGGGACCCACCCGGGTCGATCATCTGGTTCCCGCCTGCCGCCATGACCATCGGATCAGACACCGGGCCGCATGGACCCATCAACCCCTCCCCGGCGGCGACCACCTCTGGACCAGCCGCCTCGGACACCAATACACCACCAGCGGCCAACCCCCCTAGCCGCTCAACGCCCCCTCCAGATTCACATCGCTATAGCCGCGCAACAGACCGCAATCGCCAATGAGACCGGGCCCCACATCCGCTCCTGCTTGGAGCGAGACGCAAAGTTGGCAATCGTGCCCAGCACAAAGAACCCAGTAAGGACCCACATCCCGGCCTTGCCGGTACCTGGCATCCAGTCGGCAGTGATGGTTCCTGCCGAAGCAAGGACGAAGATGATTAGGAGTGGATAAACAATCACGCCAACTACGAGGCTGGCGACTCGCAGTCGATTGGGAAGAACGCTTGCATGGGCTCCGCCCCAAGCGGCGGACCCCCATGGCGCCCCTAATGCCAAACTGATCTGGAACACGGCCACGGCGGCAAGCAACCCAACGGCTATGCCGGCAGCCAATCTCATGGCGACGATGGTACGAAAGGTAAGGTCCTGATGTCGCGACTCTGGTGGGGCGACGACCCGCCCTACCACCACCCCGTATTCGTCCTTACCTATCACCAACGGCCGACGGTCACGATTGAAAGCGGGACGATTCCACTTCGTTCAGGACGGTATCGGCGCCGCTCTAGAGCAAGCGCGTATTGCCGCCGACTGCCAAGACGTCAGGATTGGTGGCGGTGCAGCGACCATCCAGCAGTATCTCCGGGCTGGCCTGGTCGACGAAATGCACCTGGCGATCGTGCCGATCCTGTTGGGCAGCGGCGAGCGATTGTTCGACAATCTCGATGGAGGTCCAGATGGCTACGAGTGCGTCGAGTTGGCCAGCTCTACTTCCGTTGTCCATGCACGATTCACCCGGACGCAATCGTCACTCTGATGTAATACTTTCGTCGTCGGTGTTCGTGTTATTGGCATGACAGCTCGATTGGAGATGCTCGGTGTCCTCAGCGATCGATGAGACGGCGGGCATGGTGCGAGTACCAGAGAGCTTCGAATCGTTTTATCGACGCGAACGCTCCTACATGGTTGGCCTTGCATTCGTCTTGTCGGGAAGCAGGTTGGCAGCAGAAGATTTAGCACAGGAAGCCTTCACTGCGGCTTTACGGAATTGGGACGAGGTCGGTCATCTCGATCAACCCGCGGCGTGGGTCCGCAAGGTGGTTTCGAACAATTCGGTTTCGATGTTGCGACGGGTCAAGGCCGAAGCGAGAGCCCTTGGTCGCGCCGCCATCGGAGGGCGCTGGGCTCCCATTCCCGACCTTCCCCCTGCCAGCGTAGAGCTGTGGAGTGAGGTGCGCCGCCTTCCGCGGCGACAGGCCGAGGCAGTAGCTCTCTACTACATCGCCGGGCTGACGATGCCGGAGGTCGGCGAGGTGTTGGGTTGTAGCAAGGAAACCGTGAATACACACCTGCGTCGCGCAAGGTCGACCCTTGCGCACCGTCTTGGAGTGGAGGAGGAAGTGGAATGACCACGATCGAGGACCGATTGCGCGAGGGCGCCCGTGATGTTCAAGCGGCCCTTGCCGCAATGGAACAACGGACTCTGGCTGGAAGCACTCGCCGGCCTGAGCCGGCCGCCGCCTTTGTGGCGGTACTCCTCGCAGTGCTGATGGTCGGCTTCATGGTCGCCGTGCTACGGGGCGACTCCACATCGCTCGTTGCTTCCCAACCCCCGGCGCAGGCGGTAACGACGACTTCTCTGGTAGACGACAGCGGGCTCCCTCGCATTCTCCTCGACTACTGGGCGCTCGAGGGCACTCTCGAATCGGTAGGCGATGAGGACGCTTGGCTCTGTCCGTCGTGGCCTTCCGTCGGGGGCTACAGCGTTCAGGTCGCTGAGGACAGCATCCCGAAGGAGTTCATGTTGAGTCTCCCAAGCGTCGAACCAATTGAGGTCTCTAACTGGGCTGAGCGGCCAATCTGTCGTCAACCCCATGTTCTGGTGTTGTTCGCGTTGGCCGATGGCAAGTCTCTGGCATCGGGTGTCCTTGCCGGGATGGCAGTCTGGCCCCAGGTCACCCGCTTCAACGATGACTGTTGCGGTACCGAAACCACAATGGCCTTTGTGGGAGGGCCCGTCACCCAACCAACGATCAATGGCCACCCAGCGCTGCTTCACCTCCATGCCGAAACCGGTCACATCAGTCTCTGGTGGGTCGACGCCTCAGGAACCCCGATGTACGCAGAGACCTCGGGTCTCAGTCAGGAGCGGGTGCTCGAACTGGTTGGCTCGATCGACATCGATCCCGTCACCCATCGAGCTGCTGTGGATGCCGAGGCGCTGGAAGATTTCCAGGTGTTCTCCGATCGGGAGAGCGTTGGGGTTTGGGAGAGGAGTTACTCGCGTGCGGTCGTCTACAGCATCGACGGACTCGAAGTTGCAGTTACAACGAGCCTCGACGCGTCATTCGACGCATACGCCCGGTTCGCTCCTTACGTGAAGGGCCTCAGCCTTGTCGAGGTAAACGACAGACCGGCGGTATGGATACCCGTAGACAGCAACTTCCTCATGTTCAGCAACGGTGGCGGCATCCAAGTCGTGATTCATGGCGCACCGAACCTTGACGAGGCGATCGCCCTTGCTGAGCAACTCGGCTAGGTAGAGCCTCGGGCGACGCCAGAATGTCGCCGTGACCGTCGAAGTAGTGCCCGCCAATTCCGACCGATGGGATGACATCGCCCAGTTCTTCGGGGAAGCACACGGCGAACTCGGATGCTGGTGCCAGTACTGGCGGCAAACCTCCTCGGGGTATCGCAACGGCGGTCCCGGCTCAGGTGAAACCAACCTGCGCGTACAAGTGCAGCAAGGGCCTACACCGGGCATGCTGGCCTATTCCGATGGGGATCTTGTCGGCTGGCTTGGCCTATGGCCGCGGGAACAGTTCCAACGGCTGGTCAGATCGAGAACGATTCCGAAGATCGACGAGAAGCCGGTTTGGTCGATCGTATGCTTCATGATCAAGGTCGGTCATCGGCGCAAGGGTGTCGCCAAGGCGCTCCTGGAAGGTGCCATCGGATTTGCGCGCCAGGAAGGTGTTCCGATTTTGGAGGCATATCCGCTCGATCCGGAAGGGACCCGGGTCGATGTCAGCTTTGGTTACGTTGGCTTCACGCATATGTTCGAGGAGGCCGGGTTCGAGCGGATCCTTGAGACCGATTCGAAGAGCGCTCGCAAAACCCGCTGGCTGATGCGGCTCAACCTCTAGCCCCGTTCTTGTTCCATGATGTAGTCTTATCCCACATCATGGAACAGGCCCCATCCCGTCGCAGTGGGGGGCGTGCGGCCCGCCAGGCCGCTCGCACGGCTCGATCTCTCGAGAGCGTCCCTTATCTGACCAGACAACTCGCTCCAACGGAGGTGCTTAGCCGCGAGGGCCTCGAGATCATTGAGCACAACGCCGACATGTTGCTCGAACGGGTCGGGGTTGAAATCGTCAACTACCCCGAGGCGTTGAAAATCTTCCAGGAGTCCGGCTGTGAGGTCGAGGGCGGACGGGTTCGGTTTCCGGCAGGTCTAGCCCGCAAGCTTCTCACGTCCGCCCCCGCCACCTTTGTTCAACACGCCCGCAACCCTGAACACAACGTCGTCATCGGCGATCCGCACCTGGTCTTTGCACCCGCTTATGGGTCGCCGTTTGTGCGTGATCTGGCGGACGGCCGCCGTTATGCGACGATCGCAGACTTCCAGAACTTTGCCCGCTTGACCCACATGACCTCGTCGCTTCATCACGGCGGCGGCACCCTGTGTGAGCCGGTCGATCTCCCGGTCAACAAGCGTCACCTCGACATGGTCTTTTCCCACATCAAGTACCACGACAAGGGCTTCATGGGATCGGTCACAGCCCCCGAACGAGCCCAGGACACGGTCGACATGGTGAAGATCCTCTTCGGCGAGGAGTTCATCGCCACCAACACAGTCCTTTTGTCTCTCTGCAACGCCAACAGCCCGATGTCCTGGGACTACAACATGCTCGGCTCGGCCAAGGTCTACGCCGAGAACAACCAGGCGTGCCTGATCACACCTTTCATCCTGGCCGGAGCCATGGCGCCGGTGACAGTGGCTGCAACTGCCACCCAGACTCTGGCCGAGGCGATGGCTGGAATGGCTTTCTGTCAGATGGTGAAACCCGGGGCACCGGTCGTGTTCGGGTCCTTCGCCTCTTCAATCTCGATGCAGTCGGGAGCCCCCACTTTCGGGACACCGGAACCGGCCATGATGCTGTTCGTGATGGCTGCCCTGGCCCGGCGGCTCGGCGTCCCCTTCCGTAGCGGTGGCAACCTCACCTCCTCGAAGGTCCCTGACTACCAGGCCGCCTACGAGTCCGCCGCCACCTTTCTCCCCACCATCCTGGCGGGGGTCAACTTTGTGCTGCACACGGCCGGGTGGTTGGAGGGTGGTCTCACCATGGGCTACGAGAAGTTCATCCTCGATGCCGACCAGGCCTCGATGGCCGAAACCATGGTCGGGGGCGTGGACCTATCCGACAACGGTCAGGCGCTCGATGCGCTTCTCGATAATCCGCCCGGTCAGCACTTTCTGGGCAACGCCCACACGCTCAAGAATTTCGAGTCGGCCTTCTGGCGAAGCGCCACTGCCGACAACAACAGCTTCGAACAATGGCACGAGGCCGGCTCACAGGAGTCGGTCACCCGTGCCCATGCGATCTGGAAGAGGCAGCTCGCCGAATACGAGCCACCTGACCTCGAGGAAGCCAAGGAAGCCGAGTTGGAGGATTGGATCGACATGCGCAAGTCTTCTTTCCCCGACTCCGATGTGTGAGTTCGCGTGAGTACGCCGATCTCCGAGCTCTTGTCAGGGGCAGCGTTTGAGGTCATTCCTATGAAGGGGACCATCGAAAAGGCAGTACTGCTGCCAGCCGGCGCCATCGTGTCGGTAACTGCGTCGCCGGCCAAGGGGATGGAAGCGACGATCGACCTTGCTCTCGATTTGTCCGAACGCGGCTACCGGGCCGTACCCCATTTGTCCGCACGCATGATCAAGGACAGAGTCGAACTGGCAGGCATCGTTAAGAGGTTGACCGAGGGTGGGATCGAGCGGGCCTTCGTAGTCGGTGGGGATGCCCAGGAGCCCGGAGACTTCTTCGATGCGCTTTCGCTGATCAGAGAACTGACGGATCTAGGACATCCGTTTCGCGAACTCGGGGTGACCGGGTATCCGGAGGGTCATCCCACCATTCCCGACGACAAGCTGAGGACTGCATTGATCGATAAGCAGCCCTTCGCGACTTATGTCGCTACCCAGATGTGTTTTCGGGCGCGGTCCATAGTCGACTGGGTGCGATCGATTCGGGCCGATGGCGTGGAACTTCCGGTGAGGGTGGGAATCCCCGGCGTAGTGGACCCCGTCAGACTCTTGACGATTGCGGCCAGGATCGGAGTGGGCAGCTCGATGAGATTCCTGGCCAAGAATCGCCGGGCAGTCTTCCGGCTTTTGCGGCCCGGTGTTTACAAGCCCGACAAGCTGGTCAAGTCGTTGTCACAGCAGGGCGGACGTCTGGGACTGAATGGCCTGCATGTCTTCACCTTCAACCAGATCGCCCCAACAGTCGACTGGTACCAACGGATGCTGCGGACGGCCCGTTGATGTCGGGGGTTCAGTCCGTAGCCCGTGCCTTTGAGTTGTTGCGGGCGGTCGCAGTGGAGCCGGCCGGAATCACCGAACTTGCTGTGCGGGCCGGGTTGCCCAAGTCAACTGTCGCCCGGCTGCTGGCTGCCCTCGAGGAGGAAGGGGCGGTGGCCCGCGACGCAGACGGGCGGGTCTACATGATCGGATCAGGGTTGGCAGAACTCGCCGGGGCGATCGACGCCTCGGCAGCTCTGGCCACTGCGGTGATGCCGCATCTGCAATGGCTGGCCAACCAATTGGGCGAGGCCGCCGGTTTCGGTGTCCCCACCGGGTACACGCTGCAATACTTGGTGCAGGTAGAGAGCCCCAACCCGGTTCAGGTTCGGGACTACACGGGGCTGACTGTCCCCATGCATATAGGGCCTTCGGGTCTGTGCATGATGGCGCAATGGCCTTCGGAAGATGTCGAGCGTTATCTCCGCCGGCCACTGGAGGCGTTCACATCGCATACGATCAACGACCCTGCCCTCATTCGCAAACGTCTCGAGGAGGTACGCGAAGCCGGTCAGTGTTGGATCTACGAAGAGTTTGCTGAAGGCATCAACTCGGTGGCGGCCCCGGTTTTTGCCAGCGGTAGGCGCGCTCTCGGCTCCATCCATGTCCACGGCCCCGCCTACCGCTTCCCAGGAGATGGTCAGGCAGAAAAGATCGCCTCGGTCGTCATGGAGGCAGCGGAACGGTTTTCTACGCGAGCCGAGAGTCAATAAGGAGAAGCAAGTGGCAGTCCCCAGCGATATCGAAATCGCCCGTGCAGCCAAGTTGATGCCGATAACCGACCTGGCCGTCAAGGTCGGCCTCGAAGAGGACGAGTTGATCCCGTATGGCAAGACCAAAGCCAAGGTCCACCTCGACACCCTGCGAAGGATCTCGTCTAAGCCCCGCGGCAAATACGTGGACGTCACCGCCATCACGCCAACGCCGCTGGGCGAAGGTAAGACGACCACCGCAATCGGACTGGTGCAGGGCCTGGGGCTCCTCGGTCATAACGCCATCGCCTGCATTCGCCAGCCTTCGATGGGACCAACGTTCGGGATAAAGGGTGGCGCCGCCGGGGGCGGCTACAGCCAGGTGGTCCCGATGGATGAGTTCAACCTTCATCTCACTGGCGACGTTCACGCCATCACCGTTGCTCACAACCTGGTGGCGGCGGCCATCGATGCCCGCTGGTTTCACGAGACCAGGTTGAGCGATGATGCCCTCCACAAGCTGGGTCTGGAACGGCTCGGTATCGACGTGTTCAACCTCCAATGGAACCGGGTTCTCGACATCAACGACCGGGCCCTCCGTCATGTGATTGTGGGTCTAGGGGGTCGCGACGACGGGCGTCCACGGGAGACCGGGTTCGACATAGCGGTGGCCTCGGAGTTGATGGCCATCCTTGCCCTGGTCGATGGAGCCGACTACTCGAGCGCTCTCCGGAACTTGCGGGAGCGAGTGGCACGGGTGGTGTTCGGCAACTCCAAAGAGGGTAAGCCTCTGACCTTGGAGGATCTGGGCGTGGCCGGGGCGGTCACCGTCCTGATGAAGGACACCCTTCACCCCAACGTCATGCAGACCCTCGAGGGCCAGGCCGCCTTTGTCCATGCCGGGCCTTTCGCCAACATAGCCCACGGCAACTCCTCGATCCTGGCCGATCGGATGGCGCTGCATCTGGGCGACTATGTGGTGACAGAGTCCGGGTTCGGGGCGGACATGGGGATGGAGAAGTTCATGGACATCAAGTGCCGCACCTCCGGGCTCAAGCCGGATTGCGTCGTCCTGGTGGCCACGGTCCGGGCGCTCAAAACCCACGGCGGCGGTCCCAAGGTCGTGTTGGGCCGTCCCCTTGACAAGGCGTACACCGAAGAGAACCTCTCATTGCTCCAGGCGGGAATCCCCAATCTCACCGCCCACATAAACACGGTCAAGAGGTTCGGGCTGCCGGTGGTTGTTGTTATCAACTACTTCCCTACAGACACCTGGGCGGAGATCAACGCCATCAAGGAGGCGGCGATGGAGGCTGGGGCGGCGGCGGCGGTGGAGGCCCATCATTGGGAGAACGGAGGCGAGGGAGCCCGCGAGCTGGCCGAGGCGGTGGTGGCCGCCTGTGAGCTTCCGAGCGAGTTTTCATACCTGTATCCGCTCAATATGGGAATCCGCCAAAAAATCGAGATCATCGCCCGCGATGTCTACGGCGCCGATGGAGTCGACTATTCGCCGCTGGCGCAAAAGCAGATCGATGCCTATGAAGCCGCCGGCTACGGCTACCTGCCGATCTGCATGGCCAAGACCCACTTGTCGATCAGCCACGATGCCAACCTCAAGGGTGCACCAACGGGATTCACCGTACCGGTGCGCGAGGTTCGGGCTTCGGTGGGGGCGGGGTTCATCTACCCCCTTCTGGGGGAGATGAGCACGATGCCCGCCCTCGGTTCGACTCCTTCTTATCTAAAGGTCGACATCGACGACAACGGCAATGTGGTGGGCTTGTTCTAAGTCTTCGTTCACAAGAATGGCAGGGTGGATGCGGGGGTCGTTTATGAGAAGGGGTGAACAGTGACGCACACAAGGGTTATCCGAAGAAAGACCTACTCGGTTTCCGCTGGCCGCCTTCCTAGACGTTGACCTTTCATTCTCGTTACGGTTGACACGTATATGACGGGTCAACCGTCACAAGAATGGAAGCGTGAGGCCTCGATGACCGGGGCACTTCCCTTCGATGCAGGCCACAACATCTTCGACGAAGTTGATGAGGATGCCGGTGGCGAGGGCCCTCTGACCGGCTCCCAGCCCGCAGCGGTTGGCGTCGGTCACCCTTGACAACCATGCCGTGAGTTCCTCGACCTCTTCCAGCGAGCTCTGTCCTTCGATGATCCGCGTGAATCCGCGAGCGAAGGCGGTGGTCCCCAGCTTGCAAGGTGGGCACTGCCCGCACGAGCCTCGTTGGAGAAAATCCGAGAACACCGCTCCGACCTCCACGGTGCAGGTTGAGTCGTCGTAGACGATGAAACCACCCGAACCGAGGCCGCTCCCGATCGCCTCCATGGCTTCGAACGAAAGGGGTGTCTCGAGTTCATTGGCTGTTAACGGGCGGTTGGAGACTCCGGACATGGCCAGGTTTGGTTGGCGCCCATCTGCCATCCCGCCTCCCGGTCCGAAGATCAGGTAGGAGAGGGGTGTTCCCATCGCAAGTTCGGCCACGGTCGGTGTACTGACGTCGCCCGACACTGTGAACACCATGCTCCCAGGCGACCGATCGGTCCCCTCCGACCGAAACCAGTCGGCACCTTTGGCCACGATGTCGGGGACGTTGGCGAGCGTCTCGACATTGTTGACAACCGTGGTGTACTCGCTGCCATCTGAGGAGATCAGGCCCTGTATGTAGGGCGGGACCAAACGCGGGAGGGGATCGTTTCCCTGGATCACCTCGAGCAGAGCAGTCTCGACCCCGAACAGGTAGTCGTCGGGTCCCTCAACGAGTCGGAAGTCGATACCTTCCAGCATGCCGGCCGAGCCCATTTCGGCGGCGGCTTGTTCCACGCGGGAAATCTGGTCCGGGAACCGGGCCTTGATCCCGACGTAGGCACTGTCGGCGCCGATGCCGATAGCGGCGATGGCCAGACCTTCCAGCACCCGGTAGGGGTTGGCGCTGAGGATGGCCCGGTCCTTGAATGTTCCAGGCTCACCTTCGGCGGCGTTGCAGACAACCGTTCGGGGCGCCAGACCTCCAGCCGCTCCTTGCCATTTGATCCCCGTGGGAAACCCGCCACCTCCCCGGCCCCGCAAACCCGAGCGCCTGACTTCGTCAATGACGGCCCGCCCGCCCGACTCCCGCGCCTTTCTGAGCCCAGTCCCGCCACCAGTCGCCAGGTAGGCGTCGAGATCGGCGATTGGCTCCGGTGGGAGCACGCGTTCCATCACCCGAACCTAGTCTGGCAAGATGGTTTCGGGCCCGAATGGCCCACGAAGGGAGGTGATGAAGATGCCACGACTTACCCGGTTGACCACCCCGCTGGTTCGACGCAACGGTGAACTGCATCCAGCCTCGTGGGAAGACGCCTTAGTGGCTGCTGCGGCCGGACTTGGCGCTGTCAAAGCCGAGCACGGCGCCAATGCCCGAGGCATGTTCTCCTGCTCTAAGGCGACCAACGAGATGAACTACCTCGCGCAGAAGTTCGCCCGCACGGTGCTGGGGACCAACAACATCGATAGCTGTAACCGCACCTGACACGCTCCCTCAGTCGCCGGTCTGGCGGCAGTTTTTGGAGCCGGAGGCGGGACCAGTTCTTATGAGGAGGTCGAGCACACGGAGGTGATCCTTCTCTGGGGCTCAAACGCGCGCGCAGCTCACCCGATTTTCTTTCACCATGTTCTTCGGGGGATCCACAACGGGGCGCGTATGTATTGCATCGACCCTCGTCGCACCGAGTCAGCCAGATGGGCCGACGTCTGGCTCGGCATAGACGTCGGATCCGACATCGCCCTCGCCAACGCGATGGGCAAGGTGATCATCGATCGCAATCTTCACAATCACCAATTCATCAAGCATGCCACCACGAGCTTCGATGACTACGCCGATATGGTCCAGGATTACACGCTCGATCGAGCCACCGAGATCACAGGGATACCGGGCGCCACCATCGAGGAAATGGCCATCACGTATGCCACCGCGGCGACGGCCCAGATTTGTTGGACCCTCGGGATCACCGAACATCACAACGCAACTGACAACGTTCTGGCGCTGATCAACCTGGCGCTGCTCACCGGTCACGTCGGCCGTTATGGGTCGGGTCTATGTCCGCTGCGTGGTCAGAATAACGTTCAGGGCGGAGGCGACATGGGGGCGATTCCCAACAAGCTTCCCGGCTTCCAAGATGTCGAAAACAAGGAGATCAGGGCCCGGGTAGAAGGGATATGGGGACGACCGATCCCGCCCAAGCGGGGTTGGCATCTCACTCAGATGTTCGAGGCAATGGACGCAGGCATGCTGCGCGGCCTCTACGTGATAGGGGAGAACCCGGCTGACTCTGAGGCCGATGTCAACCACGCCCGCAGACTGCTCGACAACCTCGACTTCATGGTCGTCCAGGACATCTTCATGACTCGAACCGCAGAAGGCGCTGACGTTGTGTTTCCCTCAGCCGCTGATTGGTGCGAGTCGGAGGGCACCGTGACGTCCAGCGAGCGCCGGGTCCAGCGGGTTCGCAAAGCTCTTGAGCCGCCCGGAGAGGCCCGGGCCGACCTCGACATCCTGTCCCTTATGGCAGAGGCATTGGGACGTGGTTGGGGCAGGCCAAGCGCCGAGGAAGCATGGAACGAACTGCGCCGAGTGTCGCCAATGCACGCCGGTATGTCCTACCGCCGCTTGGATGCTCTGGGGGGAATTCAGTGGCCCTGTTGGAACGAGGACCATCCTGGCGAGAAGTTCATCCACCATCGGCTGTGGGCGGAACCCCTGATTGGCGACCCGGTGCCGTTCATTCCGACCGTGTGGGTCACCCCGGTTGATCGACTCACCCAGGACTACCCCTATCGGCTGACCACCGGCCGTCACCTCGATGGGTTCAACACCGGCGTGCAGTCAGGAGGCTTTGACTCACCAATCCGCATTGGCGGCACCCTCGACCTCTCGTCCGAAGACGCGGCACGCCTGGGCCTGAGCGACGGAGACTTGGTGAGAGTCTCGTCCCGTCGCGCCACCATCGACGTGCCAGCTCGCGTCGATGAAGGGCTGCGAGAGGGACTGGTTTTCATGACCCTGCACTATCCCGAGACTGCCGATGTGAACCAGCTCACCATCGAGGCCTGGGACCCCAAGTCGGGCACCGCCGAGTTCAAGGCCACCGCCGTCCGGTTGGAGAGGGTAAGCGCCTAATGGATCTTGTCTTCATGGCCGCCGAGCCCACTCCGGCGGAGCGAGCCGTGATCACCAGAGTGGTTCCCGCTAGCGAACGGGTTGAGGTTGTCGGGCGGGTGGTCCTTGGTGGCCACGACGCCCGTCAGCAACGGCATTTGCTCCTGCCGGCATTGGCGGCGGTGCAATCCGAGATCGGTTGGGTCAGTCCGGGCGCGCTCAACGAGATCTGCCGTCGCTTGCTGGTGCCACCCGCTGAGGCTTATGGAGTTGCCACTTTCTATGCACTGATCTCGATGGAGGAAAGGCCTCCCCTGGTGGCTCATGTCTGTGACGACATCGCCTGCCGGCAGGCTGGCGGAGACGAGATTCTGGCGAACCTGGGAGACCGCGCCGACGTGATCACCTCGCCGTGCCTCGGACAATGCGATCGCCATCCGGCTGTCCTCATCCAAAGAGCCGGTCAGGAGGACTTTGTCATCACCTCGGCCGACATGGCCGGGGTGGTGGCGGCGCTGGGCGGTCGGGAGTCACCCACACCGCCGTCCCATGTGCAAGGGGACCGTTTGCTCAAAAGAGTCGGCAAGGTCGACCCTGCTTCCTTTGACGACTATCGCAGCTTCGATGGGTATCGGGCCCTTGCGCGCGCTTTCGAACTGGAGCCGGCTGCGGTGATCGAAGAGGTTAAGAAGTCCGGCTTGAAGGGCCGGGGCGGAGCCGCCTTCCCCACCGGGACCAAATGGGAGGCGGTGGCCCGAGAGCCAGCGCCTCGCTACCTCGTCTGCAACGCCGACGAGTCAGAACCCGGCACCTTCAAGGACCGGGTCATCATGGAGGGAGATCCCTTCTCCGTCTTGGAATCGATGACGATCGCCGGATACGCCACCGGGTCGTCCCGTGGGTACATCTACATAAGGGGTGAATACCCCCTCGCCACTCGGCGGTTGGGGGAGGCGATTGAAGCTGCCGAGGCCGAAGGCATGCTCGGTGAGGACATTCTTGGCTCGGGGTTCTCGTTCGACATCGAGCTGCGACGCGGCCAGGGCGCATACATCTGCGGTGAGGAGACCGCCCTCTTCAACTCGATCGAGGGTTACCGTGGTGAGCCCCGTCAAAAGCCACCCTTCCCGGTTCAGTTTGGCTTGTTCGGCCGACCCACTGTGATCAACAATGTCGAGACCCTCATCAATGTCCCGGAGATCGTTCTGGAAGGGGGCGAGGCTTACGCAAACATAGGAACTCCCGACACCACCGGTACCAGGTTGTTTTGTCTATCTGGTGACTTGGGCCGTCCCGGTGTCTACGAGGTTGAGTCGGGAGCGACCATGAGGGACGTTGTCGACCTGGCAGGCGGGATCGCTGGGGAGTTGACGACGATTTTGTTGGGCGGGGCGGCGGGTTCGTTCGTCGGTCCCGAGCACCTCGACCTTCGACTCACCTTCGAAGATGCCCGTGCCGCCGGTGTCTCCCTCGGCTCCGGGGTCATCATGGCTTTCAACTCGACCCGGGACATGAAAGACATCGTCCGCAGAGTCGCCCGGTTCTTCCGTGATGAAAGCTGCGGCCAATGCGTCCCCTGCCGGGTGGGCACCGCCCGGGTGGAAGAAGCGGTGGCCAGAGCCAACGGTTCCATCGAAGCCTCTCTGATCGACGAACTTGACCTTGCAATGAAAGACGCCTCTATCTGCGGGCTGGGCCATACGGCGGCTGCGGTGGTGCGATCGGCGATCGGCCTTGGCGTCTTGGGAGAATCCCGATGATCGAGATAACCGTCGACGACGCACAAGTTGAGGTCGAGTCCGGCGCAACCCTCCTTGACGCGTGTCGCCTCATCGGCAAGGACCAGCCCACCCTTTGTTATCTCGAGACACTCAGCCCGGTCAACGCCTGCCGGGTGTGCGTCGTGGAACTGGAGGGCAGCCGGACTCTGGTCCCATCCTGTTCTCGCAAGGCCGAGCCCGGGATGGTGGTGCAGACCGATAGCGACCGGGTGCGTCACTCCCGCAAGGTGGTGCTCGAGTTACTCGCCTCCAGTGTCAACCTGTCCCTGGCAGGTAGCGAGGTCAAGGGTTGGATTGATCAATATGGGGCCCAGCCCGATCGCTACGGCCCTCCCGCGGCCCCGACCGGTGACCGCGATCGCCGCCACGCCGGGCACCACCACAAAACGCTTGGCACCGCCGCCGAGACCGTCCACCAGTCCGTCAAGGTCGACAACCCCCTCTACGTGCGCGACTACTCCCGCTGCATCCTCTGTTACAAGTGCGTCGAAGCCTGTGGCGAGGATGCCCAGAACACATTCGCCATCGCCGTGGCAGGCCGGGGCTTCGACGCCCGGATCTCCACCGAGTTCGATGTCGTTCTACCCCAGAGTGCCTGCGTCTACTGCGGCAACTGCATAGGTGTCTGTCCAACCGGAGCACTCATGTTCAGATCCGAGCACGAGCTCCGGCAAGCGGAAATGTGGGAGGAGAACCGTCAGACGGTCACCCGCACCATCTGCTCATATTGCGGGGTCGGCTGCAACCTCGATCTCCACGTTCAAGACAACCGCATCGTCAAGGTTTCCTCCCCCCAAGACCACGACGTCACTGCGGGCCATTTGTGCATCAAGGGCCGGTTTGGCTACGAGTACGTGCAGGAGCTGGGTGATTTGGCGACCACTCCTATCGACGAGGTCTTGGCCCGCGCCCGCCAAGGCTAAGAGATGATCAGCGCACGGTTCGACGACCTGCGTCCCCATCGACGGCGTTCATTCGAGATGTCGGGCCTGGTCGAGGTCCGGGAGACCGACTCGATCGACAAGGTCGGTGACGTAGTCGCGGCAGCCGAAAAGGCTGTGATGTCCGGTCGGTGGGTGGCCGGCTTCGTTACGTATGAAGCGGCGCCCGCCTTCGACTCTGCCCTCGTGGTGGTCGATCGGAAGGGAACCAGGTTCGACGAGTTGCCGCTCGCATGGTTCTCGATATGGAAGTCGCGGGTCCCCACCCGGCCCCTCTCGGCGTCGTCATATCAGCTCACCGAGTGGCAGCCGGAGATCAATCAGGACCAGCACGCAGACGGGGTTACCGCGATCAGGCAGAAGATCCAGGCGGGCGACACATACCAGGTCAACCACACCTTCCGCATGAGCGCATTGTTCAGCGGGGATCCAGAGGGCTTCTATCGAGACCTGGTCAGCTCTCAATCCTGTGGTTACGGCGCGCTTATCGACACCGGCCGGTTTGTGGTCGTTTCAGCGTCACCAGAACTCTTTTTCGAATGGCGTCACGGAGTTCTCAAGTCCAAACCGATGAAGGGAACCGCCGCCCGTGGCTTGATGCTTGATGACGACGAGGAGCAACGTCGCCAGCTTGCGACTTCGGAAAAGGATCGGGCTGAGAACTTGATGATCGTCGACATGGTCCGCAACGACATGGGAAGGGTGGCCCGGGTGGGTTCAGTACGCGTGCCCGCCCTCTTCACTCCGGAAAAGTACGACACTGTCTGGCAACTGACTTCCACTGTCGAGGCAGAACCGAGACCAGCGATGGGTCTTCTCGACGTTTTCTCTGCCCTCTTTCCCTGCGCGTCGATAACGGGCGCCCCCAAGGTCGCCACCATGAAGATCATCGCCGAACTCGAGCAGACTCCCCGCGGGGTCTATTGCGGGGCGGTCGGCTTTGGTGGACCAGACGCAGGCGATCAATCGCAGTGGGCCTTCAATGTCGCGATCAGGACCGTCCTGGTCGATCGTGAGCGTGACGAAGCGGTGTATGGGACCGGGGGAGGGATCACCTTCGATTCCACTCCGGTTGCAGAATTCCGGGAGGCCATACTCAAGGCTGCCGTTCTGGGCCGCAAGAGCGCATTGTTCGAGCTGTTGGAGACGATCAGATTCACGCCGGGGGAGGGGCTGTTACTGCTCGATCGCCACCTCCGTCGTCTGAGCGACTCGGCATCCTATTTCGACATTCCGCTCGACCCGGCCGAAGTGCGAGCAGCCCTGAGATCGGCGGTTGCGGGTTCGGCCCGTCCCCTTCGAGTGCGCTTGCTGGTGGATCGAAGGGGCGTAGTGCAGGTCGATGTCGGGGAGCCACCCGAGGTGACGCCTATAAAGCTCGCGGTCGACCCTGTGCCAGTGGACCGTCGGGACGTCTTTCTCTATCACAAGACCACCAATCGCAAGGTCTACGTCGAGGCCCGCAGCCGGCACCCCGAAGCGACCGATGTCGCCCTCACCAATGCCGATGGCGAGGTCACCGAAACCACCATTGCCAACCTGGCGATAGAGATCGATGGCGTCTGGTACACGCCTCCGGTTGCATGCGGGCTGCTTCCCGGCACCTACCGCGCCGAGTTACTCGCTCGCGGCGCCGTGGTTGAGCGGATCGTCACGCCCGTGGATCTCAAGGCGGCCAGCAGGTTGGCCAGGTTCAACGCCCTTCGCGGCTGGGAGGAAGTCAGCCTCCTCTAGAGGTTGGAAACGAACTGGGCGTACTGGTCGAGCCGGGTGAGAACCTCAGAGGGACTCTTGGGAGGGACGTTGAAGATGGCACGGCTGACGCCCAGATCGGTCAATTGGTCAACTTTGTCCTTGTCCGGGGTAGCCGAGAAGGCAGAGATCTCGAATGTGGCGGGATCGCGACCTGCCGCAGCCAGAGCAGATCGCACTGCAGCGAGCCGTCCCACCAGATCGTGCCGGGCGTTCGGCATCCAGCCATCGCAAAACTCGACCATGTCAGCGATAGTCTTAGGGCCGGCATCACCACCCATGATGATGGGTGGGTGTGGCTTTTGGACCGGTTTGGGCCAGGCCCAGGACTGTTCGAGATGGAGCATCTCACCGTCGAATGAGGCCTCCTCCTCGGTCCACAGTTTCTTCATCAGCAGAATCTTCTCTCGCATCAGCGCCCGGCGCTCTGTATAGGCAACCGAGTGCGAAGCCATCTCCTCCTTGTTCCAGCCGTAGCCAATGCCCAGAATGAAACGACCTCCCGAGATCACATCCAAAGAGGCGACTTCCTTGGCCAGCCAGATCGGATCACGCTGGGGTACGAGAGTGATCCCGGTGCCAAGTTTGATGCGAGTGGTCACCGCCGCGGCGGCGCCCAAGGCAACGAAGGCGTCGTGGATCCGCGCGTAGAAATCCGGCAGAGGTGGCGCCCCCTTCTTGCCACCCCAAGGCGTCGCTCGCGACACCGGTATGTGGGAGTGTTCCGTCAACCACAACGACTCGAATCCGCGCTCTTCAACCGCCCGGGCCATCTCGACGGGCTGCAAGGTGAGGTCGGTGGGAAAGATGGATATACCAAACTTCATGCTCCAAGACGGTAGACGGAAGTCGGAAGAGGAAGCCGAAGCATGACCATTAGAGAACAAATAGCCGCCGAGGGGCCGGTGCCTTTTGAGCGCTTCATGGAACTCGCCCTCTATGGGACCGGTGGCTATTTCACCACCGGTCCTTTGCGTTCAGAAAAAGCCGGAGATTTCCTCACCAGCCCCGAGGTCAGTTCGCTGTTTGGGTCAACGCTCGCCGCTTTCGTCGAGAGCGAGTTCGGGAGAATCGGTCAGCCATTCCGATTGATTGAAGTGGCTGGCGGTTCCGGGAGCCTGCTCAGGCCACTGATCGAGACCTTCCCGATCGAGGCGTGGGCAGTTGAGGTGTCTGCAGCGGCTCGAGAAACCCTGGTGGCGATCATTCCCGGCGACCGGGTCGTGGCTGACCTGGCGGACGTGCCCGACCCTTGGCGAGGAGTAGTCATCGCCAATGAGTTCATCGACAACCTCCCAATGGCCATTGCTCAGATGACGGAAAGCGATTGGCGGGAGCGCTGGGTTGGCGACGTGGACGGCGCGCTCTCCTTTGTCGATCACGAGGTGAGACCCGGGGTTCGCGCGTGGCTGGACAACTTTGCCGGTCCGGTCGAGACCGGTGATTGGGTGGAGGTCCAATCAGTGGCGGCGGAATGGCTCGACCGGGCTCTCCACCGGCTCGCCCAGGGGAGTGTGGTGTTGATCGACTTCGGCGACCTCGCCGAGAACCTTGCTCCACGTCGGCGCGAAGGCACTCTTCGCACGTATCGATCTCACCACCTGGGTCCCCATCCGCTGGACGAGCCAGGAGCGACCGACATCACCGCCGACGTCAATTTCAGTGCCCTGATCGCGATAGCAGAGGCCGCCGGTGCGAAGGTGGAGTTGCACCGTCAGGACGACTTTCTGGCCTCGCTCGGTCTCCGCCAGAGTCTCGCCGGTTTCCGGCACCGCGAACTGGAACTGGCCCGAGGGGACGACACCATGGAGCGCCTGCGGGTTCGCAATCTCGTCAATGAGGCCCAAACACTCTTGCATCCACGGGGGCTAGGCGACTTCAGGGTGTTGGTCGCTCGAAAGTAGCCAGGCGATGTCGCGTAAAATTCCCTGGTGCGCCGGTTCATGGTCATGTTGGCGCTCCCGGTGCTGGCGGCCTGTGGAGCAGGATTGGAGACGAGCACGAGCGTGACACAACCCGGTTCTTCCGAGCCAACGACCACTTCCGAATTGGCTCCGCGCACTACCACCTCCAGAGTGGGCCAAGGTGATGGATCCACCGTCCCGGAATGGTTTGTCGACGAGGGCGTCCTCCCCGCCAGCCTTGAGGCTGCGGTCAAAGCGGCCGTTGCGGAGATGGCCGGGGTTGATGAGTCAGCGGTTGCTCTAACGGGCTCGATGTCGGTGCAATGGCCCAACTCCGCCCTGGGGTGTCCGCAGCAAGGCGAGATGAGTCTCCAAGTGATCACCGACGGGTTCCTGGCGTACTTCGAAGCAGGTGGCGCCACGTATCGGGCTCACACCGATCTCGACTCCAGCTTTCGGATTTGTGACCTGCCGGGATTTCCCGATCCTCCCCCACAAGGTTAGGGAGTAAGCGGGCCCGGTCAGCCCGGGCCCGCTTGCTTTCGCTACCTGAGTGTCACTACTTCGAACTGGTCGCCAACCACGTTGTTCGAATACAGGGCGAGAAGTGCAGTCCGGTTGGAGGGAGCAACCCTGATAGTCGCACTCGCTCCTGGGGGCAGTGCCCCCGAGAAGTTGACATGCCTGTCGGCCTGGGTCCGTAGGTTGACCGACCCTTCAGCCAGGCCGATGAGTCCGGTCCTGAGGTCGAACTGGGCGATGACGTAGTCGAAGGTCGCATCGTTAGCCGCCAGGAAGCCGAAGTCATCGAAGCGGTCGACTGTCAACACCTGGGCATGGTCGTTGAAGTCGCCCGTGACGAAATACTCGAGAACAGCTCCACCGTTCACCAGATCGAAGAGTGCAGTGACCACCTGACCATTGGCAAAGCCAGTCGTCAGATAGCCAAGGTCGGCCGCCACCAACACGTACTCGGCAGTCCCGTCCTGGTTGATGTCGATGAAGATGTCGGTCTCATACGAAGACAGGGCCTCCCACCGGGCGTCCGGAGTGCTGGCGATTCCAAACTCGACCACATCGAACCCGCCGATGTTTCCGGTTCGCACACCTACCGCCGCGACCGAGAACAAGCCTCCGCCAATATGGGTGAACGCATCGACAACTCCGGTGGTTGCGGAGGGATTGCTGACCACAACGTCGGTCTGAGTGCCGTTGGCTTTGGTCCCGGCGGTGGTCATGGCCGAGGCGGGATCAACCGCGGCAACGTATCCCACCACCAGCATTCCTCCCGGACCGTCGATGTGGATCCGTCCGTTGATGTCCCGCTGGCTCTGGAAGGCGTTGTCGGCTGTCATGGCAGCCGGGTCGACGGTGACGGTGACATCGAAGGTGGCGGAACCACCGCCTGTCACGCTCACCGCCGAAGGCGCCGAGACACTGACCCCGGTTGCTCCTTGCACTACCTCGACGCTGACTTCGTAGTCGCCAGCCCCAGTCCCGAAGTCATGCACGGTCACCGTCTGAGTTGCCTCAAGGGTCGTGAGCGGGTTGAGCCGTCCGAAGCTGATGCCGCCGGGGAGGGCATAGGCGCCCAAAGCCGCCGCCGCATCAACTCGCATCGAGCCGGTCCCCTGCAGGGTGATGGGCTCGCCATCCAGAGTGGGCTCGGCCGAGTTCATGATCAGTGCCTTGATGGCATCCACCGGTGCGTCCGGGTACTTCTGGCGGAGGAGTGCTGCTGCTCCTGCCACGTGCGGTGTCGCCATCGAGGTACCCGAGATCACGAGCTCGCGATCCCCGCTTCCGACCAGAGTCGATCGTATGTTGACGCCGGGGGCGCTCACCTCGGGCTTGAAGGTGGTGCCGCCACCGCCCGGGCCCCTCGACGAGAAACCCACCACCTGATCGGCCAGCTCGGGCGTGGGAATGTCGAGGAAGGAGTCGAGCGTGACGCTTACAGTGCCTGCGGCGGCAGCGGTAGCCAACGCCGTGCCATCGGTCTGACCGATGAACATCGACATGATGTCGTTGTCGGGAGTGCCGGCCATGGTGAGGAGAGCGCCGACGACGTTGTCATACACCAGCAGGGCGGCGGCGTTGGCCCCCTGGGCGTTGATTCCCTTGACCGCAAAGGTGCAGGCTCCACGCTGGATCAGGGCGATCTTGTCGGTCATGTCGACAGTGATCGGCGCGCAGCCGTTGGCGTTGCCGGCCTGGGGAAGGATGAGGTCGGCGGTCAACGGGCCATGGATGGCAATCGGCCGTCCCAGGTCGCCTTCAGAGGCTTGCTTGTCGCCCGCCACTCCGGCGGGCGAGTTGACCCGGATCGCGCTCGAAGCCACGCCGGCGTCATGGATGGCCGCCACCGAGATAACCCCGGGGGCCACCGCCGGAGAGCCGGTCACGTAGGAGACGCCATTGCCGTCGTTACCGGCGGCAGCGACGACGATGATGCCGAGTTCTACCGCCGTCTGCGAGGTCAAAGCGCTCGGATCGTTGGGGTCACCAAAATCCGAACCGAGGCTCATATTGATCACGTCGACGAAGTCGTCGGTTCCAGGGTCATTGTCGGGGTCCATCGCCCACTCGATAGCTTCCGAGGTCACATCGGTGGAGCCATCGCACCCGAACACCCTGAGGGCGTAGAGGACGGCACCGGGAGCGACACCCTCGCCGATCCGATCAGTCACACCATTGCCAGCCGCCGAGCCAGCCACATGCGATCCGTGGCCGTTGCAGTCGAGCGGGTCCAGGTCAGGGTCGGGGGTGTTGACTTCGGGGTCATCGCTGCTGGCGTTGTAAGCGTCACCGACGAAGTCAGTACCACCCACAACCTTGGCGGTTGGAAAAGTGCCAGCTTCGATGACGGTTGAATCGTTGTTCTCGAAGTCGGGAATCGTTCCGGGGCCACCGAAGTTCGCATGCAAGTAATCGATACCGGTGTCGATGATGGCGATCGAGGTTCCCTCGCCGGTGCCACTTGCTCCCCAGACATCGGGTGCACCGACAAAGGGCACACTGGTCTCGTTGGTGAGGGTGTGACGTGCGACGCGCGCCACTGACTTCACGTTGGGGAGGTCGGCGATGGCCAAGAGGTCACCGATCCGAACCGTGACGGCCAGGCCATTGGCGCCGTAATCGAGCTCGAACTCCTCGGACACATCGAAGTCATCGAGTTGCCCTCTGAGTTGATCCTGCTGTGCTGCCACCCGGTTGGCCTGGTTTCGCTTCGCCGCGGCACTCGGGTTTCGGCCCCTGTCTCTCTCCGCCACGATGTATTGACCGACCGAGGGCTCGCTCAGCTGGATGAATACCTTGACGCGTTCGTCGAGGCTGGGCGCCGCAAGGGTGATGTCCGCAGCCTGACCTTTGGCCGACTCTGCCCCCTCGCGAGGTTCGAGCCCATTGCTTTGGGCTCCCACTGGACCGGAGAGTCCAGCCAACAACAAGATCGCACTCATCAGCGCAGCGGTTCTCTTCATGGCTCCTCCTCCAACGTGGCGACCCAGTGCCAGCCGACCTGGTACCAAGGCCTGTCATGCCTCAAGCGCGGCGACCCTACACCCACCGTCCGACACCCGCCACTAGTTGGCTAGCTACAAGTGATTGGTTATCCAACACCCCGGGTACCATTCATTCCACGATGGGAAATACCGCCAAAACAGTTGGATTGCTGGCCTTGATGACCGCCCTGGTGTGGTGGATAGGGATAGCCCTATTCGATGAAGGTGGTTTGTACATCGGGCTGGGGTTCGCTCTGTTGCTCAACCTTGGTGCGTACTTCTTCTCAGACAAGCTCGCCCTCGCCGCCTCCCGGGCAAAACCGGTGGAAGAACACGAACTCCCCGCTGTGTACTCCATCGTGCGAAATCTGGCTGCCAGGGCCGATATGCCTATGCCGCGGATCTTTCGCATCGATTCACCGCAGCCCAACGCCTTTGCCACCGGTCGGAATCCTGAGCATGCGGCCATCGCCGTTACGACCGGAATTCTTGAGGTCATGAACAACGACGAGTTGGAGGGCGTGCTCGCCCACGAGTTGAGCCACGTGAAGAACCGCGACATCCTGATCAGTGCAATCGCAGCGATGCTGGCCGCTGCTCTGACGATCTTCGCCCGGATGGCTTTCTGGTTCGGCGGTGGTCGTAGCGATCGCAACAACCCGCTTGCCGGCATCACCGCGCTTCTGTCCATAATTCTGGCCCCGATCGCCGCCATGATCATCCGCACCGCCATCTCCCGGACCAGGGAATACCAGGCCGACGCCTCGGGGGCTGAAATCACCGGGCGCCCGTTGGCATTGGCCTCGGCGTTGAACAAACTGGGGGTGGCGACGGCGCGCATTCCGATGGAGGTCAACCCGGCCTTTGCTCCGCTCTACATCGAGAACCCGCTCAAGGCGTTTGGCCGTCGAGGCGGATTCATGAGTTTGTTCTCGACTCATCCTCCGATCGAAGATCGAATCGAACGTCTCACTCAGATGGCGTCCGGCCTCCGTTGATGGAGGTGGGAGTTGACACCGCCCTCTGGGTGGCGGTGGCGGCCCCGGTGCTGGTGGTCGGATGGTCGATGTGGTTTGCGGCTCACTCGGCGGTCAGCGGGCCGGCCTGGGCGCTCAATCATCTGCGGGTGGCCACGCCAGTCATGACAGCCGGGATGGTGCTCGGGTTGTTCGCGATGGCGTTGGTTCGACCAGTCTGGATGGGATTGGCTTACGTGTACCCGGTCGCGATCGGAACCTGGCTGGCGATCTCGCGCCAACGGCAACTTGCACTCGTGCAAATCGACGGAGGTTTTGGAGAAATTGACCCGGCAGTGAAGGCGAGGCTGGCCTCTGGCCTGAGCCGGGGATTGCGAGTCGCAGCAGTGTTGGCCTGGTTTGGAGGCCTTGCTGTCGTCGCAAACGGTGTGGCTCAGGGCTTGTTGGTGGCGATGCTAGGCCCGGTGGCGGTGGTCACGGCGATGTACGTGTCGCGTCGGAACCCCGTTCCTTCGGACAAGAGCCGTTAGCTATGATGCTTCGGCCCCGAAGTTGGCTTCGGGATTGCCGGGATGCCCGAGCGGCCAAAGGGAGCAGACTGTAAATCTGCCGGCAATTGCCTACGGAGGTTCAAATCCTTCTCCCGGCACGGCTCGCCGAGTCCACAAGGCGAGGCCCTTCGCCCCCTTAGCTCAGCAGGCAGAGCGCCTCCATGGTAAGGAGGAGGTCTGCGGTTCGATTCCGCAAGGGGGCTCCGGCGACGAGCACTGGCAACGAGGTCAGGGCTCGTCGCTTGAGGCGGCGTAGCTCAGTCGGTGAGAGCGCTCGACTCATAATCGAGAGGTCGGCAGTTCGAGTCTGCCCGCCGCTACCAGATCTGTCGGGAGGCGGAAGTCGGAAGACTGAAGCCCAACAAAGGAGGTGTTCGATGGGTAAGGCGAAGTTTGAGCGTTCGAAGCCGCATGTGAATGTGGGGAC
>JBBDQN010000001.1:0-14069 GCA_040905905.1 Acidimicrobiia bacterium | reverse complement strand
GTGAGAAGGGCGGCCTCATTGATGAGGTTGGCCAGGTCGGCACCGGTGAACCCGGGGGTGCGGCGAGCCAGAACCTCGAGGTCGATCTCGGCCGACAGGGGTTTGCCCTTCGAATGAACCTCCAGAATGGCCTTGCGTCCGATGATGTCAGGGCTGTCGACGACGATCTGACGGTCGAAGCGTCCAGGACGCAATAAAGCCGGGTCGAGAATGTCAGGGCGGTTGGTAGCGGCGATAACGATCACTCCCGCGTTCGTCTCGAAACCGTCGAGCTCGACCAGCAACTGGTTGAGGGTCTGTTCTCTCTCGTCGTGACCACCGCCGAGCCCGGCTCCCCGGTGTCGCCCAACCGCATCAATCTCGTCGATGAAAACAATGGCGGGGGCGTGGCCTTTGGCTTGCTCAAAGAGGTCGCGTACCCGGGAGGCACCTACGCCGACGAACATCTCGACGAAGTCCGAGCCGGAGATCGAGAAGAAAGGGACCCCGGCCTCGCCCGCGACCGCTTTTGCGAGCAAGGTCTTGCCGGTGCCGGGAGGCCCGAACAGCAGCACCCCTTTGGGGATCTTGGCCCCGAGGGCGCGGTATTTGTCGGGGTTCTGGAGAAAGTCCTTGATCTCCTGCAACTCTTCGATCGCTTCGACCAGCCCGGCCACGTCGCCAAAGGTCACCTTCGGGGTTTCTTTCGTCACCATCCGGGCCCGGGCTTTGCCGAACTGCATCACCCGGTTCCCGCTTCCCTGCATCTGCATGAAGATGAAGATCATGAACCCGAGCAAGAAAATCCACGGAAGCAAGCTGATCAGAATTGCAAACAGACCGTCAGGCTGGTTGTTGACGTCGAAGCTGATCCCTTCGCTGGAGAGGAGGTCGGTCAGCTCCCCTTCCCAACCGTCGGGATAGGCCGCCACCAGGTCGAATTGACCGGGAGGAAGAAGAGAGCCGGCAGCGCGACCCAACACCTGGTTGGTGCGGGTGAGGATCTCGACGTTTTCGACGTTGCCCTGGCGCACCTCGCTCAGAAACCCGGTGAGGGCCGTTTCGGCCGGCTGACCCACGTTGTCGAACCAGCGCTGGGCCACCAGGGCCAGGGCGAGGATGGCTATGGCGTAGATGGCAAGCGTACGAAGGGTGCGATTCACGAGAGACCTGATGCTACGGCACCGGCCGGGCTAGGGGAACTCATCAATTACCGGGTCGAAGAACCCCTTTAACTACGCACACCCTCTTCCACCACGATCTCGTCGACATCGATGCCATCGGCCCGAAGGGGCAGGCGCACCACAAACCTCGGGCCATCAGCCTCCTCCAGCGTGACCGAACCACCGTGGGCACCCACCAAACCTTTGACTATGTAGAGCCCGATTCCGGCCCCGGGCCGGTGGCGGCTGTTGAGACGGACGAAACGATCGAAGATCCTGTCGCGGTCCGCGGCCGCGACTCCCTCGCCCTGGTCAGTGACCGCCATCCAGGCATCCTGGCGGTTTGAGCCCACCTCGACGGTGATCTGTCCGGCCGGGGGGCTGTGTTTGACTGCATTGTCGATCAGGTTGCCCAGCACTCGATGCAGTTTGAGAAAGTCCCCGTCCACCATCGTCTCCCCGTTCTGGACGAGGCGGAAGGTAAGGGAGGGGTTGAGGGCGGCAAAAGGTTCCATTGCATGTCGGGCCAGCCGACCCAGATCGAGTGCCTCAATCTCGAGGTGGGGCATTCCCTGCTCGACCTGACCGAAATAGAGAAGCTGGTTGAGCATGTCCACCAGACGGGACGCCTCCTTGCGGATGTAGGCCACCGCCTCCGAAGCAGTCGGGTCGGTCAGGGTCGACTCCAGTTCTGACAGGACCGTGGCGAAGCCGGCGATCCCGGTGAGAGGGACTCTCATGTCGTGGCCCACTCCCATCAAGAATTCGAGGCGGTCCGCCAACATCTGCTCGATTTCCATCCGGGTCGGACTCACCCGAGATCACCCTCCAGGACCCCTATATAGGGCAGGTTGCGATACAACCCGGCGTAGTCGAGGCCGTAACCAATGACGAACTCCGGACCAATTCGAAAGCCGACGTATTTCACATCAAGGGGCACCCGTTGAATCCCCTCCTTGAGAAGGAGTGTGGCGACCTCAAGCGAGGCCGGCTTACGAACCGACAGAGACTTGAGGAGATAACTGAGGGTGAGACCGGAATCGATGATGTCCTCCACGATGAGGACATGCCGACTGGCGATCTCCTGATCGAGGTCTTTGAGGATTCGAACCACCCCCGAGGTCTGCGTTGACGCTCCATACGACGAAACAGCCATGAAGTCGAACTCGACGGGTATCGAGACGTGACGGGCGAGATCGGCCATAACCATGAAGGCCCCCTTGAGGACCCCCACCATCAGTAGTTCCTTGTCCCGGTAGTCCGCAGTGATGCGGGCTCCCATGGCTGATAACTCGCGGGAGATGTCCTCGGATGAGATGAGAGTTTTCACGGAAGAGAGGTCTGCTCCACGCACAGTGCGGAAAGGTAGCGGCGTGTGGTGTGGTCTATCCAACCCGAGGCATGGGCATTTCGCCCCACCTCCCAAACCAGTTTGGTTCCAGCGAGAAGTTGAGGGGTGCCCCGGGGACCGCCACGAACCGTTAACTCTTCGCCGACCCGATCGAGATCAAGCACCACCTGCCAGGGCGACAACGGCATCACCAACGGCCTGGTTCTGGTGACTACGGCATCGAGGCGAAAACCGCCCCACATGACAGATCCGGGGATTCGCCACTCCACCGGCGCCGCCAGTTCGCTGCCAGCTGCCCCCAGACACAACCATGGTCCCGCAGTAGTGACGGTGATCCCGCCCGTTAGCTCCGTGGAGTGCATGGAACCCAGCACCACCTTCCAGATGCGATCGGTTTCGGCCCGGGTTAGCGAATAGCCGGCGCGCAAGGGACGTACGGCCTCGCGGACCGATCGGATTGCCACCTTCGGTTCCACTGCCGCCAGCATCGGGAGAGGCAGACGGATTTCCCCGTCGGCCACGATCGGGCCGACCAGGGGTCCCGCATCGAGGGCAGCTGCCGTCGTGGCCAACTCCACCAGGTGTCGGCGGAATCCAAGGTTGTAGTCGGCCTCGATCTGGGGGATAAGCCGGAGACGAAGCCGGTTGCGAAGGGGGCCAAGGTCGACATTGTTGGGATCGTCATGCCAGGGAAGACCGGCCAGAGTGGCCAACTCTCTCGTGGTCGACCGGTCGATCGCCAGTAATGGACGGGCCACCGGCGGTCGCCGGGCCGGGATTCCCGCCAGTCCCTCCAGCCCAGCTCCCCGCAATAGATGACCGAAAACCGTTTCGGCCTGATCATCGGCCGTGTGCGCGGTCAATAGCCATTCCCGGGCCCCGAGACCGCTGATCAGGGCCGCATACCTCCGTTCTCGGGCCTTCCCCTCCGACCAGGGCTCGACCTCGATCCGGAGGACATCGAGGGACAGATCGAGTTTGCTGGCGATGGCCCTGGCCGCCTCCTCCATCAGATCCGAAGCAGCCAGGCCATGGTGAACGTGGAGGGCCCGGGTGGGGCCGTACGACCCGGCCAGCCAGGCACAGGCCGCAGAGTCAGCTCCGCCAGACAGAGCCACGACCAGCGGTCCGGGTGGATAGTCGGCTACCTCACGGACGGAGTCCGCCAGTTGACTCAGGCGACGCGTTGCAACCACAAAGAAGGCTGTTCGATCTCCGGGAGGGTGGGCAGCCACTCCGGCCCAAGCCAGGCACGGTCAAGCGCTGTCCATCCGGCTTCGCGTTCAACGGCCTGGATAAATCGTTCCCCCATCTCGTATTGCCGCATCTTCATCTCGAGGCCGGTCAATCTGAAAAAGACCTGGGTACGCGGGTCGGCCCGGCGCGCTTTCAGAATCGAGGACATGCGCGCCTGGGTCCTCAGCGCTCGCTCCCCGAGTCGGTCCATAACCACATGACCATGGCCTTCGAGCAATGACATCAACGCCTGGACCCGATCGAGCGATCGACGTTGTTCGGGGGAGGCCAAGAGACCGAGGATCCCGGTCTCGTCCATAAGCGGACGGCCCTTCCTGCTGGCCTCCAGTGCCTCGGCCAGCAATCTCGCCAACAAACCCGGTGATGGGGCGGCTGCCTCGACCAGACCGGTGACCAGGGAGAGAAAATATCCCCGCAACCACGGCACTCCAACGAACTGAGCCCGATGGGTCGCCTCATGGAGAGCAATCCACAGCCGGAATTCAGCGGGGCGAAACTGATGCTGGCGCTCGAGTGCCAGGACATTGGCACCAACCAGAGCAACGACGTCGCCGTGGTCACCGCTGGGCAGGACGAGTTCATACTGACCGAGCACCCGCCTCGCCAGGAACCCAAGGATGGCACCGGTTTCGAGGGCAACTACTTTGCGGGCGATGGCGGCGGGACCACCGTCGCTTCCCCTGCCTTCCAGACTCTGGCTGAGTTTGTCTTCGAGGGGGCCGAGCAGATGGGAGAACGTAGCCAGGTTTCGTTCGGC
The DNA here is from genome assembly GCA_040905905.1 of Acidimicrobiia bacterium. GTDB lineage: Bacteria > Actinomycetota > Acidimicrobiia > Spongiisociales > ZC4RG35 > JAICND01. Next base: position 9,562 of record JBBDQN010000001.1, on the reverse strand, counting down.
CCATTGTCGCCGACTAACGACCAGGACCTCGGGGAGCCCGGGGGTCTCGAGGCCGGTTTCCTCCGCCACCATCGAAACCGCTTGATGGACAATCGGCGGCAAAGATTCACGCAACCGGATGCCGTGGTAGGTCTCGGCCAGGGCGTAGGTCCCGGCCACCCGGGCTGCAACCGGCCCCGCCAGCGGCCAGCCGTTGGCGTGGGGAGGAGCCTGGTTCACCGGACCACTCGATAGCGTTTCCGCACCACCATCACGAAATATTGAACAACCGTCACTACGACAACGGCCGCGGCGAGCAGCAACAGCGTGGGGATGAAATACCGGTACGTCCAGTCAGCCTGCAACGGTTCCTCCGGTTCTTCGACAACAGGAACGGCCGGATCGATGGCAACAGCAGTGGTCGTGATCTCCCCGGGTGCCGTGGTCGTGGTTTCGCCTCCGGGTGCGGTCGTCGTGATGGCGCCGGCACTGATTGCGCCGACCATCGACACCAGGAAGAGAACGAAAATCACCACACTGCGGCGCATCATCGCCCACCCACGGTAGCGGGTCGCGAGTCTATGTTTCGTCGCTGAGGGCGCGGCGGAGGCGTTCGAGAAACTCAGGCGGAAGGTCCTCGCGCAACCTGGTTTTCACCATCAACAGCAGCTTTTCCTCGAAGACGTATGCCGACTCGCAACCCCCGCATGTACGCAAATGGCGGCGGATCCTCCAGGCTTCGAACCAACTGATCTCTTGGTCGAGATAGCTGTAGACGCTGTGAAAACAATGGTCACATGGTCTACTCATCAGCGGCTTTTCCTCCGACCAGTCCTCGTTGGCGGGCAAAGTCCCACAACGCTCGCTCAAGGGCCTTTCTTCCCCGATGCAGCCTTGACATCACCGTTCCGATCGGAATGTCGAGGATTTCGGCGATCTCCTTGTAGCTGAAACCTTCCAGATCTGCGAGCAAAACGGGTAAGCGGAAGTTCTCTGGCAGTTCCTCAACAGCCCGCTTGATGTCCTCTTCCACGAGCCCCTCGAGAAGTTGATCCTCGGCCGACCGAGTGGTGCCTCCCCCGCCGTCGTTGAGTCGTCGAAAGAGATACAGATCCTGCAGCTCACCCAGGTCAACCTCCTGGGGTCGGCGTCCATCACGCCGGTAGTTGTTGATGAAAGTGTTGGTGAGGATGCGGTAGAGCCAGGCCTTGAGGTTGGTGCCTGCCTCGAACGTGTGGTAGGCCCGGAACGCCTTGAGGTATGTCTCCTGTACGAGGTCTTCGGCGTCGGAGGGATTGCGGGTGAGTCGCATGGCGGCGGCGTAGAGCTGTTGCGCCAGAGGCATCGTGTCCTCTTGAAAGGTCGCCTGATCTGCCATGCGGATCAAACGGTAGACGGATGTCGGAAGAGACAAAGAGCCCGAGAGACGAGAGCCGGAGAGGGGAATCGAACCCCTGGCCTGCTCATTACGAGTGAGCTGCTCTACCGACTGAGCTACCCCGGCGGGAGGATTCATTTTAAGGCCGGTGCTCAGGCCCTCTTCTACGACTCGCTGCCTAGTGCCGTGAAGAGCGATGCCAGCAACGGCAACGGACGGAGATTGCCAGAGAGGTCCACGACCGCGTCGAGCACCTTCCCGGCGTTCTCAACGGCCCGTCCCGGACCGAGCTGGGTAAGACTGGGGAGTGAGAGGTCACGGTTGCGAATCGGGCCACCAAGCTGCAGCGAGGCAGCGTCTGCGTACCACGAGGCGAGGATCTCCAGGCCGCTAGCAAGCAGCGACTGCAGCGCGCGTTTCCTGGCACGATCTTTGCTCTCGGTGTTGGGTTGGTCGCCGGCGAGTCCTGTCGCCAGCGGGTCGAGCAATGCGAGGATTTCCTCGGCTAGCAGAAACGCATCCCCCGGTCGTCCCGTCACCCGCTCGGGGATCGCCAGCCACGCTTTGCGCAGATCGGCTACCTCGGGTCGGGTTGCCAGCGACATTGCGAACCCGGGTCGTCCGCCCGCCACCAGAGCGACCACCCGCGCCTCGGCCGGGTCGAGACCGCGCTCTTCGAGGGCAGTTGCCAGCTCGTCTTCAAGGATTCGCCCGAAATGGACCCGCCGACATCTGCTCGCCACGGTCGGGGGAAAGTCGTCTTCAGATTCCGCCACGAGCAGGAAGACGGTCGAGGGGTTTGGTTCCTCCAGGGTCTTGAGGAGGGCATTGGCAGCTTGTTCGGTCATCATCTCAGCTTCCTCAACCAGGAACACTCGTCGTTCAGACTCCACCGGGACGAGCGATGCCTGCGAAATCATGGCCCGGGCCTGATCAACCCCGAGACTGGTTCGGCCCTCGGGTTCAACCAGAACCAGGTCGGGATGGTTGCCGGACCGGATTCGCCGACAGGACCGACACGCCTCTTGATGCTCTCCCTTTTGGGGGCAGAGGATCAGTCCAGCGAATGCGCGGGCCACAAAAGCCTTACCGACGCCGTCGGGGCCAACAAACAGATAGGCATGGGCCGGGGCAGGGGCGTCGCGGCGAAGCAATTCGACCACCGCAGCGTGACCGATCAGTCCTGCAAACGGATCGAAATCTTCGACCGCGAGAGTCGCTTCAACCACTGCGTCTGGCTTCGATCATTTCGAAGATCGACCGGGCAACCTCTTCCGGCTCGTCACCTATCTCCACCAGCACGACCCGCTCCGGCTCGGCGGCGGCCAGGTCCCTATAAACCGCCGCCACCGCGTGCTGAAAGACGTTTCCCTGGCGACCGATCCGGTCGGGGTCGGACTGGCGGGCCAGAGCAGCAGAAGGGTCGATGATGAGCACTACGACCAGGTCAGGCACTACCCCCGCGAGTGCGGCTTCGTTGATCAAACGGACCATCCCGATGTCAAGGAGCCTCCCTCCACCCTGATACGCCAGCGAGGAGTAAAGAGATCGATCAGATACCACCACCTCGCCACGGCCGAGCGCGGGACCGATCACCTCAGCCGCCAGTTGCGAACGTTGGGCCGCAAACAGCAGAGCCTCGGCCCAGGCGGTCATATCCGCCGAATGCAGAAGGAGGCGGCGGATCTCCTCGCCGAGGGCGGTGCCTCCCGGCTCACGAACCGCTACAACCGTGTCGCCCTTCTGTTCGAGCAACTCGACCAGACGAGCTGCGACGGTGGTTTTCCCGGCACCATCCCCACCTTCCAATGCGATGTACATGGCGGTCATGATGGCCCGGGCGGTGGGACAGAATCGTCCGCCCGATTGCGCTGCGAGCGATCTCCCCGCATCCAGGTGATGGCATCGCCCGCTTCTCGCAAGGTTGCTAGCTGCTCCTCGTCGAGGTTTCGCGGCGAAAACTCTCGTCGGGTTGCCCACAATACGGCCGCGCCGGCAATTAAGACCACCAGACCTCCCAGCACGATCACGGCGCGTATCCCTTCGTTGAGCTCACCGGACAGGACCCCGTCGAGGGCTGCCGCTCCGACTCCGGCCAGCCCGAAGGAGACCAGCAAGGCCGTACGGGCAAAACTGTACATGGCGGCAAAGGTGCGCCCTCGCAGCTGGTCGGTGACCGACAGGTGAAGCTCGGTAAAACCTGTCACATAGGCCGTACCGGTGCCCAGGCCTGTCAGGAGTGTCCATCCGGCCGCCGAAAAAACAGAATTGGAGAAGCCTGTGAACACGATGGCGAGACCGGTGCAAAGCAGACTCAAAGCAAACACCACCTGACGCCGGGTGTTGACGCTGCCAAGAACCGTCACCGCCAACATCCCCAGTCCCACCCCCACCCCCAACGCGGTGACGATCAGGCCGTAGCCCGAGTCCGAAGCGCGCAAGACCTGTTCGGCAAACGGCTGGCCGATGACAAGCAACGCTCCGCCCCCGAACAGGCCTGCCGCCATCCCCAGGATCATCCGGCGAATCGGCCCGCTCTTCGCGACAAAACGAAAACCCTCGATCATGTCACGCATTGGAGCGCGAATATCGAGGGCCCCGGTGGCACGACGGGCCCTTGGCAACTCGAGCCGTGGAATGGTGGTGGTCATGACTATCAGAGCGGAAACCAGAAATGTGAACGCGTCGAGCACGAAGGCCGACGCGATGGATGGACCGAAGCTGCCGAAAGCGGGCAACCGTGACCCGAGTGCGCTCAGCCCGGCAAAGAGGGCCGAACCAAGCGGGGCAGTGCCGTAGTTGGACAGCAACGACAACCCGTTGGCGGTGAGAAGGTGGCGCGAAGGGATCAAGCTGGGAACTACCGCCTCCCGAGCCGGCTGCCGGATGATCGACAACAACTCGGTGAAGAAGGTCACTACGAAGAGGATGCGAAAGCTACCGACAAAAACCAGCGAAAGCGCCAGGGCAGACCGGCCGACATCACAGGCGATCATGGTCAGCTTGCGGTTCCAGCGGTCGGCGATGACGCCGGCCACAACCCCGAAGAAGAGTCCGGGGAGGATGCGGGCCACCAGGGGCACCAGGATGCCGATGCCCGCGGCAGCGCCACCGCCGGCAATGCGCGCGGCGAGGGCAAAGCTGGCGAAAAGTGCCACCCAGTCACCCAGGCTGGAAATGGCTTGGGACCACCAGAGCCGGGCAAAAGGCCCCCTGGTTATGAGATCCCGCCCGCGAAGGTTCTTGAACGTTTCCACAGTCCCCGCAACCACTCAGGAGTTGACAGCGGACGCTAGACGGTAGACAGTGAAAAGAGGCCCAGAGCCATCCAACCGCCCATGACCCACCTGTGAAGCTCGTCATCGTTGAGTCGCCTGCCAAGGCCCGCACCATCGCGCGGTTCCTTGGAGATGAGGTGGTTGTCGAGGCTTCGATGGGTCACATCCGGGATCTTCCTCGCTCGGCGGCCGAGGTGCCTGACTCGCTCAAGGGAGAAGATTGGGCCCGACTCGGAGTGAACGTCTCGAAGGGCTTCGAGCCGATCTATGTCGTGCCCAAAGAGCGCAAGGACAGAGTCAAGAAACTGAAGGACTTGCTCAAGAAAGCCGACGAGCTCTATCTGGCTACCGACGAAGACCGCGAAGGCGAATCGATCGCCTGGCACCTGACCGAGGTTCTCAAACCCAAGATCGAGGTTAGGCGGATGGTGTTTCATGAGATCACCGAACCCGCTATTCGCCAGGCTTTCCAACAGCCCCGCCAGATCGACCAACGCTTGGTGGACGCCCAGGAAGCCCGCCGCATCCTCGACCGGCTCTATGGATATGAGGTCTCCCCTGTGTTGTGGCGTCGGGTGCGCCAGGGCCTGTCGGCCGGGCGGGTACAGAGTGTGGCGGTCAGGATCGTGGTCGAGCGAGAGCGGGAACGCATCAAATTCCGCTCGGCCTCCTATTGGGACATAGAAGGTGTGTTCGAAGGAGGAGACCCGGCCGCTCAGTTTCCGGCGGCGCTGGTCGCGGTAGATGGAGTGGCTGTTGCCACCGGGTCGGACTTCGACGAAGTTGGCAACCTGACGACCACCGGGGTTCTGGTTCTAGACGAAGAACGAGCCAGCGGTCTGGCGGCAGACCTGGCGGTCGTCACCTTCTCGGTCCGTAAGGTCGAATCGAAACCCTACCGGCGCAGCCCGTATCCACCTTTTCGGACGTCGACGCTGCAACAGGAAGCCGGCCGCAAACTTCGATATGCAGCCGCCCGGACCATGTCCGTGGCCCAGCGGCTCTATGAGGGCGGGTACATCACCTATATGCGGACCGACTCGACCGCTCTGTCAGAGGCAGCCTTGACATCCGCCCGGAGCCAGATCAGCCAACTCTACGGCGAGGAATACGTCCCCAAACAGGCCCGGCACTACGCGAACAAGGTCAAGAATGCCCAGGAAGCCCATGAAGCGATCAGGCCGGCGGGCGATCGGTTTCGGACCCCCGAGCAGGTGGCCCGGGAAGTCGGTCAGGACGAGGCCCGTATTTACGAGCTGATCTGGAAACGGACCCTTGCCTCACAAATGACCGATGCGGTGGGCGAGTCGATGACGGTGAGGCTGGGGGCCGTGACCAAAGATGGGTCCACCGATGCAGAGTTCGCCGCCTCCGGGCGCACCATCACCTTTCCCGGGTTCCTGCGGGTGTACGTGGAAGGTAGCGACGACCCCGAGGCCGCTCTCGACGATCAGGAGACCCGCTTGCCGATGCTGGCCGTTGGTGACCAGGTTGAGGCCCATTCCCTCGAGGCAGTCAGTCATGCCACCAAACCCCCGCCCCGTTTCACCGAAGCATCGCTCGTGAGGAGAATGGAGGAGCTCGGCGTGGGCCGCCCTTCCACCTACGCCTCCATCCTCAGCACCATCGAGGACCGCGGTTATGTGTGGAAGAAGGGTCAGGCGCTGGTTCCCAGCTTCACCGCTTTCGCGGTTGTCAGCTTGCTGGAAGAGCACTTTCCCGCTTTGGTCGATTACGCCTTTACGGCCCGAATGGAAGACGACCTCGACCGGATCGCCGGAGGTGAAGAGGAGACCGTCCCCTGGCTGACCAGGTTCTACCTGGGAGACGAGGGACTGGCAGCCCAGGTGGCCGAGAGGCTTGAGGAGATCGACGCCCGCCAGGTCAACTCGATCGCCCTCGGCGCCGATTCGTCGGGTCGCGAGGTGGTTATCCGGGTGGGACGTTACGGCCCGTATCTAGAACGAGGAGATGAGCGGGCCCCGGTCCCCGAAAGTATGCCGCCCGACGAACTCACCATCGCCAAGGCTGTCGAACTGCTCGATGAAAAACCAAGCGGTGACAAGATCCTGGGCACCGATCCCGAGAGCGGGCTCGTGGTCCTCGCCCGGAACGGCCGGTTCGGTCCGTATGTCCAACTCGGAGAGCAACAGGGCAAGGAGAAACCCAAGACGGCATCGTTGTTCAAGACGATGACACTGGACGACCTCTCCCTTGACAAGGCCCTACAGCTATTGACACTCCCCCGTGTAGTTGGTGTGGATCCCGAGTCGGGAGGGGAAATCGTTGCCCAGAACGGCAAGTACGGGCCGTACCTGACTCGTGGCGATGAGCGCAGGTCGCTCGAGGCCGAAGAACAGCTCTTCACCGTCACTTTGGAGAAGGCCCGGGAGTTGTTCCTGCAGCCACCCCGGCGACGCGGCCAGACCGCTGCCACAACAGCGCCGGGTCGTGAACTTGGTCTCGACCCGGTCTCGGGAAAAGTGGTGACCGTGCGCACGGGACGTTTTGGGCCATACGTGACCGAGGGTGAGATCAACGCATCTCTGCGTACTGCAGACAACTCCGAAACCATCACCATCGAACGTGCGGCCGAACTCCTTCAGGCGCGGCGTGATCGGCTGGCTTCCGGTGAGGCTCCGAAGAAGAAGACCCGCAAGAAGAAGTGAGGTCAGAGATGGACTTTGGTCCCCTCAACGGCGTTCGCACCGCTCTCGTGGTTGGAGCCGCCGTCTGCGCCGTGCTGGCCCTGGTGGCGGGCTACCCGATCGTGACCGTTGTCTTGTCTGCCGGCATAGCCGCCCACGGGGGTCTGTGGTGGTGGCTCTGGAAACAGCGGCGCGACACCCGCTAGACCCCGCTTTTGGTTCGGATGATCGACACCAGGGGAGCAAAACTACGCGCCAAAAGAGGGTTTCTCCAACAGGGATGCGTATTCGGGAGAAGGCCACGGACGAAAGGTGTGACGGAGCTCGATGAGTCCCACAGACCCGCCCAGGGCCTTCACCTTCGTTGGGTTGAGGCGATGTACGTGCACCTCACGGGCCCTGAAGGGAGTCCGATGGAGAATGATCGAGGTGGGGACCGCGTAAAGACCCCGCAACGGCTCGGCGGGGTAAACCAGTAGAACTTTGCCACCGGGCTTGACCACCCGGGCGATCTCGGCCATCGCCTCTTTCAACGGTGGGATGTGCTCGATCGCGTGGAACGAAACGACAGAGTCGAAGCTGGCGTCGGCAAACTCAAGAGCCGCGGCCGACATGGTTTGCACATTCAGATCACCCGCGAGTTCACTGGCGTTGGGATTGAGGTCGATCCCCCAGGCCTCAAAGCCCCGCTCGGTCAGGGCCTTCACCAGGTGGCCGCGTCCGCATCCGACATCGAGGATCTTGTGGCCGGGTTCCGGGTTCACCCAATTGAGGACAATGTCGAGATTGCGAGGATTCCAGCGATTGATGAGGGCATAACGACGGGAGTTGTACCGGGCGGTCACGGGCCCAATCTTTCCAGATGTGCGGTGTTGCCAAAGTCGGCCACTACCGGTCCTTGCTCGGACAGGACCAGATGAGTCACCGCGGTGTTAGCGGGAGTTTCCCAGGCATGAGCACGTTGCCAGCCTCCACCAGCGAGTGAGCTGAGGAAAGCCCTGATGGCGGCACCGTGCGACACCACACCGGTCACCCGGCCAGGCTCCGGCGCTAGACCGTCGATGACGGGCCGCACCCGCGCTGCCAGTTCCGCCCAGGTCTCGCCGGTCTCGCCCCGGGCCAAATCTTCACCTTGCCGAAAGATACGCTCGAAGAGATCGGGCCACCCGTGTCGGATCTGTTCGAGCGTCAAACCTTCCCATTTTCCAAAACCCAGCTCCGCCAGGGCAGGGGCGGGCTCTGGTGTCGGATGGAGATGGGCCGCAGTTTGCCAAGCGCGTCCCAGCGGAGAGCTCACCACCCGGGAGAAGTCGGGGTAGGACGAAGCCAGGGCGGCTGCCTGGGTTCGACCTACCTCGTCCAGACCCCAGTCGGAGTGACCCTGCCAGCGGCCTTCGACATTGGCAGAAGTCCGCCCGTGCCGGACCAGAGCCACCACCGCCCGACCGGAGGCAAGGGCCTTATCGACCATGCTGGTCCTCCGACCCAGATGGGCCGTGTCGTTGAAGGACACCAGGCGGTCGTGTTCATAACGGCGCACCAACCTGGTGATGGCGGTGTTCTCCGGGAAACCCGACAGGCGCCGTCCGTCCACCCGTCCAAAGACCCGTTCCAGGACCACGTCGATTGCCCCTCCATGGGTGACCACCACCGCCCGCTGTCCCCGGCCAAGCCGGGAGAACAACCGATCGATGGCTGCCTCGACCCGGTGGGTCAACTCCGCGATGCTCTCACCGACGTCACCGAAACGGACGTTCGCTCCTCTCCCCAACGCCTGCAACTCAGACAGGTCGGTGGCTTGCAATTCCAGCCAGGTCTTGCCCTCCCAACGCCCGAGATCTACCTCGATGAAGCCGTCGTCGACCTCGTGGGGCCCGAAGGCGGCGGCCGTCTGCCGTGCTCGCAACAAGGGAGAACTGACTACCAGGTCGAAGGACTCTTGGTCAAACCGCCCTCGCAGGGCCTCGATTTGGCCGAGGCCACGGACGGTGACCCCGCTACCTGCCCTGCCCTGCCACACACCGTTGGCGTTGGCTTCCGACTGCGCGTGACGAATGAGCCAGATCTCGCTCATGATCAATCAGCCCACAAACGCTGAAGAGAAGACCAACGCCACGATCGTCATAACTTTGCTGAGGATGCTCAGGGCGGGGCCTGACGTGTCTTTGAACGGATCCCCGACCCCATCTCCGATCACGGCCGCATTGTGGGCGAGAGACCCCTTGCCACCAAACGCCCCTGCCTCGATGAGCTTCTTGGCGTTGTCCCAGGCTCCCCCG